>JBFMFU010000091.1:0-7592 GCA_040751985.1 Thermodesulfobacteriota bacterium
CGGATCCGCGGCCTGCGGCTGGGCCTTGGGCGCGGGCGGTGCGGGGGCCGGCTGGGTCTTGCCGGCCGCGGCCTTCAGGTCGCTGCCGGCGGCCAGGCGGGCGGGCGCCTCCTTGAGGGAGGGGGCGCCGCGCGGCCACCAGAAAAAGGCCGCCGCCGCCGCGGCCACCACCAGCAGCGACAGAGCCGCCCAGCCCCCCCAGCCCCAGAGGGGCGGCAGGGGCAGGCCGCTGCGCTGGCCGCTCTGCGCGGCCAGGGCGGCCGGGCCGGCCTCCAGCAGCACGATGGTCACGTTGTCCTGCCGGCGCTTGCGCTTGTCCAGGACCATCTGCCCCATGGCATCGCACTTTTCCTGGGCCGCGGCCGGCTGGCCCAGGCAGTACTGAATCTCCGCCTCGCTGAGGGTGTTAAGGCCATCGGTGCAGAGCAGGATCTGGTCGCCCGCGCGCAGGTCCAGGGGCACCCGCGACAGGCTGATCTTGGGGATGCGGGGTATGCCCAGGTAGCTGGTGAGCATGTGCCGCTTGTTGGCCTGGGCCTGGGCCTCGCCGGCCGATATCTGCCCGGCCGCAAGCTGGGCGTCCAGCTCCGCCCCAAAGGAGTGCTCCTCGTTGATCATCTCCAGGCGGCCGTTTCGGAAGCGGTACAGGCGGCTGTCGCCCACCGACACCCAGTAGAGAAGGCCCCCCTGCACCACCGCCGCCACCAGGGTGGTGCCCATGTCGCTCTCGTCGGCCATCTTGCGGATGGCCACCAGCAGGGCCTGGTTGGCCTGCAGCAATGAGCGCTGCAGGGCCTCGGGTATGCCCTCCGCCTCCCGCTTCTGACCGTACTCCTCCAGGAAGGTGGTCACCGCGGTCAGGCTGGCCAGGGAGCCGTCGCTGTGGCCCCCCATGCCGTCGGCCACCACCATCAAAAAGCCCTGGTGGGAGGCGATGACCTCCGGGGAGGGGTCGCTGGTGGCGAAGTAGTCCTCCTGCCGCTGGCGGGCCCCCTGGTTTTGAAAGCAACCGAAATCCACCCTGCTGGTCAAACGTCACCTCGCAAAATGCGGGCCATCCGCGCCCGGCCCGGCCGGCCGCCGGCCAGGAGCGGTCGCTATCTCCCCCCATCTGGACCCGGCGGTGCCTCCTACCCGGCGGACCGGGCCGGGGGTAGAGAGACAACCTTGAGGCGATAGGCGCTGTTGCCCAGCTCGATGATGCTGTCGTCCTCCAGGGCCTCGGGGGTGTGCACCGGCACGCCGTTGAGCAGGGTGCCGTTGCTGGAGCCCAGGTCCTGCAGCAGCAGGCGGCGTCCGTTCCAGGTTATGCTACAATGCTGCTTGGAGACCTGGGGATCGTTCACCGTCACCTGGGAGCTGTGCCGGCCCAGGACCAGGCCCTGGCTGCCCACGCTGTACTGGGCGCGGGTGCCCTGGGCCGGGCCCCGGAGCGCCGCCAGCTCGATGACCGCCTTGGGCTCCTCCTTGGCCGGCGGGACCAAGACGGTGCCCCCGGCCTCGGTGGGCGCGGCGTCGGCCAGGCCGCCGCCCGGGCCAATGCCGGCCGCCTCGCCCATAGCCGACAGGCCCTCGCCCCCGGTCGGGACCGCCGAGGCCGCCGGGGCCGCGGCCGTGGCCGGCGCTGAGCCTTTTTTCCGGAAGATCAGCCAGAGCAGCAGCGCCAGCAGGACAAACACCAGCAGGCCCGCGGCGGCCAAGATCCCCCACTGCCAGTACTGGTCGGTGGGCAGGCCCAGGTAGGCCAGAACCTTAACGGCATAGGCGCAGGCCTGGTCCAGCAGCGAGGCCGGGGCGGCCGGAGTCGGCGTCGCGGCCGGGGCCGCCGCCGGGGCCGCGCCCGGCCTAGCAGGGGCGGCGGGGGCAGTGGCGGCCTCAGGTGCGCCGGGCGCAGCGGGGGCGACGGGGGCAGTGGAGGCGCCGGGAGTGGCGGGGGCGGCCGCGGGAGGCGCAGGGGGCGCGCTCTCGCGCAGGAAGCTGACCCGCTTTTCCGCGGCCACGGTGGTGGGCCCCTGCTGATAGATCACCTGCACCAGGTGCCAGGAGCCGTCGGCGCGGCCCTTATTCCACTCGGCGTCGATGACCAGCTGGGCGCTGATGTGCTTCTTGATCTGCTCGAACGGGCCCCTCGCCTGACTGGACGGCTGGTCGCGCAGGAACTGGCCGGAGTTGAGCTCCGACAGGCGCTTGAGCACGTCCAGGTAGCGCGGCTTGATGCGGGTGTAGCCCAGAGAGTAGATGGGTATGCCCATCTGGCGGTTGAGCCGCAGCAGGTCCTCCAGGGTGATGCCGCTGCCCTCGTCCTTGCCGTCGGAGACCACGATGATGACCCGGCGCACCGGCAGGTCGGCGTCGTAGCGCTGGTTCAGCTCCATGGCCGCCTTGACCGCGGAGTAGAAGCGGGTCTCGGCGCGGTCCGGCCGGATGGCCTGCAGCTTGGCCTTCAGAGCGTCCTTGTCCTGGCCGAAGTCCGCCGCCACCGTCACCTGGTCGCCGAAGGTCATCAGGGCCAGGCGGTCCTTGGGCCCCAGGCCATCGATGAACTTGGTCAGCCCGGCCGAAGCCCGCTGGAAGGGAGCCCCGGCCATGGTCTTGGAGATGTCCAGGGCCACCACGTAGGCCACGCCTATGTCCGCCTGGGCGAAAGGCCGCACCTGCTTGAGGGGCAGGGGCTTGCCGTCCAGGCGCAGGGAGAGCTCGGCGGGCTTCACCTGCGTTAGCAGGGAGCCGTCCTGGTCCTGCAGCAGGGCGAAGATGGTCAGGCGCGGCAGATAGACCGCCACCTGGGGCAGCTCGAACTTGACCGGCGCCGCCTGGGCGGCGCAGGCCAGCCAGAGCAACAGGAAGAGCCCCGCGCCTAGCTGGACGGCTTTTCTTCCAACACCCACTTAAAGTCCTCCGTACAGAGAGGAATGAACATATAACGCGTGCTGCCCAACTGGATGCGGTCGTAGGGCTTAAGCTGGGTCAGGCTCAACACCCGCTTGTCGTTGAGCCAGACCTCGGGGTTGTCCTTGCGGTTGATGTAAAACTCGTTCTCCTGGTCGTAGTACTCGATCACCGCGTGCCAGCGGCGGCTGATGGCGGTGTCGTCGCCGCCCAGGGCGACGCTGGGCGAGTTCTGCGGGTCGCGGCCCAGCTCGTTGACCCCTGGCTTGATGCGGTAGTCGCGGCCCTTCTGAGGGCCGTCGGTGCACACCAGCCAGCCCACCACCGGCTCGAAGCCGCTCACCTTCTTGAACATGCCCACGGTCTCCCCGGCTGGGTCGGGCCGGTACATCTGGGTCGCCGTGGAGCCATTCAGGCGGGCGGTGCTGGCCGTGGCGCCCAGGCCCGCGGTGGGGGTGGTCTCGCCGGGCAGCACGTCGTCGCCCAGTCCCTCGCCGCCCCGGGCCCCCACCGTCTCTACGCCCCTGGTGCTGTCCAGGCCGCCGGCCCCCCGGCAATAGGGGCAAGAGTCGTGCTTTTCGGGGTCGTAAAAATGCTGGCTGGCGCTGCATCTGATCATGACCATCTCTGATCCTCCTGCTTTATATGCCCCCGCGCGCCTTCCTGAATGTGGGCCGTCAATGGCCACGCGGGAAACAATTTTATCTTTTACTAAGAAGGATGACCGCGCTGCGATACGGGCCCGCTAACCCATTTCTGTTTGCTGGCCAATACCTTACGCTATTTAGCCTGATGATAGTTTCGCTTTCCGGCCCCCGTCAAGGTGAAACTTGGCCGCCAAAGGCCTCCTCGCGGCCGGCCTCTAAGCCAAATAAGCCTGTGCTTTCAAGGCCATAACCCGCCGGAGCGAGCGGCTGTCATTCCGTTGGCCAAGCGGCGGCGTTTTATGGATTCAGCTTCCTGGAAACCGCGCTCGCGTTGCAGTTAGCCTGGGTGCAAATGGACCGCTGGCCGGGCGGGCGATTTAATGCAAACGACATCCACTTGGCCAGCGGAGTTGGCTCATAATAATTTAGAGTATAAACTCGTAACTGGCCGTGCGGCACAGCCCCGCCGCCGGCCTCTTCTGCGGCGAAAGGACCTCGCGTGACCCTTGAGCTGACCATACTCATCTCCGAGGCGGTGATCGTCTATTTCCTGGTCCTGGGCGCCCACGCCCTGCGCCACCGCTTCGGCCTGGCCCACTACTACGCCCTGATCGGCGGCCTGACCGCCATCATGTCCTGGGTGACCGACGCCGGGGTCACGGTGCAGGTGGGCGGCGTCGCCTTCATGGTGGGCTCCACGGTTTTCTACACCTCCCTGCTGTTGGGCGTTTTCGTGGTCTACGTCTTCGACGGTCCGCGGGCCACCCGGGTGGCCATCTCCACGGTCATGGGCGTGTCCATCATGGTGCCCCTGATCGCCATGGCCCTGAACCTGCAGATGAGCCTGTCGGGCGCGCCGGCCCTGGGCTACGTGCCCACCCCCAGCCTGCGCATCAACTCCGCTTCGCTCTTCGCCACCTTCATGGACCTGATCTTCCTGGCCATCGCCTGGGAGTACATGAACAACCGCTTCCAGCGGGTGCCCCTGGGCATCCGGGCCTTCTTCACCCTGCTGGGGGTGATGTGGCTGGACGTGGTCTTGTTCGCCACTGGCGCCTTCGCCGGCACCCCGCCCTACCTGGCCATCATGGAAGGCACCGCCGTCAGCCGGCTGATCGTCTCCTGCTTTGCCGCGCCCATCCTCTGGGCCTACCTGGCCTGGCAGAACCGGCGCTGGCACGCCGAGATGACCCAGCGGCCGGTGCTGGCCATCCTCAAGGAGTTCGCCGAGATCAAAAAGGAGCTGTCCCTGGCCCAGCAGGAGATCGAGCGCCGCAAAGAGGCCGAGCAGGCCCTCAAGGAGAGCCAGGAGCAGCTGCGGGCCCTGTCGGTGACCGACGAGCTGACCGGGCTGGCCAACCGGCGCTACTTCTGGGAGATGGGCCAGAAGGAGTTTCAACGGGCCGCCCGCTACGGCTCCCATTTTTCTCTGGTGCTGATGGACCTGGACAACTTCAAGGAGGTCAACGACACCCTCGGCCACGACGCCGGCGATCAGGCCCTGAAGAAGGTGGCCCAGATCGGTCTGGCGCGCATCCGGGCCGTGGACCTGCTGGCCCGGGTGGGCGGCGAGGAGTTCGCCCTGCTCTTGCCCGAGACCGACCTGCAGATGGCCCAGCAGGCTGCCGAGCGCATCCGCCAGGGCATCGCCGAGGAGATCATCGCCGTGGGCAGGGGCGCGGTGCGCGTCACGGCCAGCTTTGGGGTGGCCACCGCCTCGCCGGAGGCGACGAGCCTGGATGGCCTCTACAACCGGGCCGACCAGGCCCTGTACCTGGCCAAGAACAGCGGCCGCAACCAGGTCCGCCTGGCCAGCGCCTGAGCGCCCCGCCTTCCCCCACCGGCATCAGGCCCCGCCTGGGGCCGCAAGCTCTGCCATAAACCGCCCGCTGCCTCCGGCCCTAGCTGGGCAGTTGCGAGGTGCAGAAGGCGCACTTGCTGGCCTTCAGCGGCACCATGGACAGGCAGTAGGGGCACTCCTTGGTGGTGGGCGCGGCCGGAGCGGCCTTCTGTTTGCGGGTGAGTTTGTTCATGCCCCGGATGAGCATGAACACTGCCCAGGCCACGATGAAGAAGCTGATGACGGTGTTGATGAAGGCCCCGTAGGCCAAGACCACCGCGCCGGCCTTTTGGGCCGCGGCCAGGCTGGCGTAGGGCCCGGCCGGGCTGCCGCTCTTGAGCAGGAGGTAGAAGCTGGAGAAGTCCACGTTGCCCAGGATCAGGCCCAGGGGCGGCATGATCACGTCCGAGACCAGCGACTTGACGATGGTGCCGAAGGCAGCACCGATGATGATGCCCACCGCCATGTCCACCACGTTGCCGCGCATGGCGAACTCTTTAAATTCCTTCCACATGGGGCTCCCTCCGGCCAGGGTTAGGCAACCGGCCCCATCTTAGCAAAATCGCCGGCCGCGCACGGGCCTTTAATGCGGCGCGGGTCCTTAGAGCGTATCAGCCGGGCGGGATGTGGCCGGAAGGGGGCCGGGCCGGCGGCCGCAGCACCCAGGGGTTGCAGAGCAGGGCCGCCACCAGGCAGCAGCCGGCCAGGGTGAGCAGGGGCGTCTGGTAGGTGCCCGACAGGGTGACCAGCCAGCCGCTGAACCAGCCGGCCAGCAGCCCGGCCCAGGCCTTGCCGGTGATGGTCAGGCCCCAGTTGGCGGTGCTGTACTGGGCCCCGAAGTAGTCCCCCACCGTGGCCGCGCAGAGCACGAAGGGCCCGCCGCCCAACAGGCCGGCCAGAAACACCGTGACCGCGAACAGCCAGGGCGAGGCACCCCACAGGCCCAGCAGCAGCATGCACAGGCCCAGCAGGCCGAAGAACAGGGCCATGGTGCGCTCGCGGCCCATGGCGTCGGAGACCAGGCCGGCCACGATGCGGCTCAGGCCGTTGCCCAGGGGGAAGGCCACCAGCAGGAAGCTGAACATGGGCCCGGTGATGTGAAACTCGGCCGCGATCATCTTCAGGTGGGAGGCGAACATCAGCACCACCGAGACGATCAGGGTGAAGCCCAGGTAGATGATCAGCCACTGCCGGGTGACCATCATCTGGCTGGGCCGGTAGGGGGCCGCGGCCTGGGCCTGGGGCCGGCCCGGCGTCTGGAACTGCAGACCCCAGTCCGCCGGCGGGTACTTGTAGATCAGCACCAGGGGCAGCAGCGCCGCCCACATGAACAGGGCCAGGTAGAGGAAGGTGGTGCGCCAGCCGTACTGGCCCAGTGCCCCCTGCAGGAAGAAGTTGAAGAACAGGGTGCCGGCCCCGAAGCCGAACTCCACCAGGCCGGTGGTGAAGCCCCGGCGGTCCGGGAACCACTTCAGGGCCGTGGCGGTGGAGATGCCGTTGAGGGCCCCCACCCCCAGCCCGCCCAGGCTGTAGTACAGGCACAGGGCCGCCAGGCTGGAGGCCTGGGCGGCCAGCAGCAGGCCGCCGCCGGCCAATATCGCCGCCACCAGGGACACCCGCCGCGGCCCGTAGGCGTCGGCGTTCAGGCCCGAAAAGGGCTGGATCAGGGTGGCGGCCACCACGAAGACGGTGAACACCAGCCCCAGTTGGTCCAGGGGCCAGCCCTGCTGCTGGTTGATGCTGAAGGCGAACAGAAACCAGGAGTACTGGTAGATACTGATCACCATCTTGACGCACACCGCGGCACAGATCAAAAGCCAGCGGTAGCGGCCGTGCTGCGGCATATGCTCCTCGCGTCCTGGTTCAGCCCTCCTGGGTCCGGCAGATGGCTGCGCCGGAAGACTAGGCTATAGCAGTTCCGCGCCCTGCGTGCAAAGCCAGCCGCAAAAAAGCAGGGCCGCCCGGGCGGACGCGCCCATGGCCGCGCCGCCCCACCCCGCGGGCGGCCTCTCGGCGGGTCCGGATGGGGGCAGAGGCACGGACCGCTGACTGGCGCCGACCGAATTTTGTTTGCACAAACCAAATTTTGTGCCTCTTCGTCGTTACGAGTGGAATTGGTGTAGTTGTGATGCCATGATTGGCCGATCCATTTGAGCCTGTTGCGGGAGTTGATCATCATGGATGCCGGCGATCTTTTGGCCCTGGGCCTCGGCTTG
>JBFMFU010000092.1:0-113457 GCA_040751985.1 Thermodesulfobacteriota bacterium
AGGCTGACATTACCTCGCTGACGAGGGAAGCAGTGCGCGATAGCCGAAAATTGTTCTTGGTTGATTTTCATGCGCACATTATTGCGCATTTTGATCCTAAATGCAACTTAGTGTTAACACGCCCTAGCCCCTAGGGCACCAGGGTGAACTTCCAGGCGCAGTACCACTCCGCGGGGTGATCCGGCGGGCAGCCCACGCATTCGGTGCGGATGCGCCTGTCGATGCTGCGGGCAAAGGCAGGGTACTCCACCATGCCCACCGAGTGGCAGGGGTAGTCCGGCAGGCCCCGGCGCTTGCGGGCCGACTGCACCCGGCAGTCGTTCATCTGAAAGATGAAGCTGTGCTCGTCCACCTCGTGGATGGACTGCACGTTGAGCAGGGCGTAGTTGCGCAGGCCCAGGGCGGCCTTCAGCCCGGCCAGGCCGGGCTGCTCGCCCAGGCCCAGCACCCGCTTGATGTAAAAGGCCTCGTGGGGGCTCAGGCGGCTCCAGCACAGGTCGTTGGCCCGCTTGGCCGCCTCCATGCCGTGGGCCCGCTCCACGGCCTGGAACCACAGCCCGTCCGTGGCCAGCCAGTTGGCCGCCGAGGAGCGGGCCAGCTCCACCAGCTCCTCCCGGCTTATCTGCTTGAGCTTCAGCGGCACACCCTTCTCGTCCACTTCGAACCCCAGAAACTTGCCCAGGCGGCCCATCTGAAAGGCCAGGCAGGATTCGAACACCTCGGCGTCGGCCTGCAGCACGCTCTCCAGGCCGTTCTGGTGCTCCACCTCCCGAAACCACAGGCCGTAGTGGATCAGGTTGCGGTGAAAGGTCTCCAGCACGAAGCGGATCAGCTGCTCCTGATCCAGCTTGTCGATTTCCTTGCTCGGCGCGGACATCCGCTTCTCCAGGATGGGTGTGGTGCGTTGACGGCGGCCCATTGTAACCCAATCCGCCCTGGCTGTTAAGCCGGCGCACCGGTTGACAGCGGTCGCGCGGGCAGGCGATGATCGTGTCTATGCAAGAAGAAGTGTTCCCACGCGGAGCCGGCCTCAGCCCCCGGCAGGAGCGCCGCCGCCAGGCCGCCCGCCGTCTGGCCATGGAAGGCCTGCGCTTGATGGCCGACCGCGGCATCGCCGGCTGCTCGGTGGCCGACATCACCGCCGCCGCCGGCGTGGGCAAGGGCACCTTCTTCACCCACTTCCCCTCCAAGGAGTCCTTCACCGCCTTTTTGCTGGAGCAGCAGTTGGCCGAGCTGGCCCGGCGGGTGGGGCCCCTGGGCCTGGGCCCGGTGGAGCCCGAGACGCTCTTGGCCGACCTGGCCTTGGCCCATCTGCGCTTCTTCCAGCGCAACCCCCAGGCCGCGGCCCTGCTGCAGCAGGCCCTGGCCCTGCCCAGCGGCGGCCCGGCCTCGCCCCTGGTGCGGGCCCGGCTGCGGGACTACCTGGCCATGCTGACCGCCAAGCTGGCCCCGGCCGCCCAGGCCCTGGGTTGGCCCGGGGAGCGGTCCGCGGAGCTGGCTTTGGCCCTCTTGTCCCTGGGCGCGGGCTACGCCTGGCTGGGCCAGGCCCTGGGCCTGGGCCAGGACACCCCGCCGGAGCTGAGCGAGCGCCTGGGCCGCGCCCTGGCCCGGGGCCTGGCCCGCTGAGGAGGGCGATGCGCAGAATTCCCGGCAGGCAGCCGGGCCGGGTGAAAATCGACTGAGTTGCGCCTAGGTCAACGAGGGGAGCCGGCATGGTACCGACTCCCTTTGCAATCTGCGGCGGCTGCCGCAGAGGCTGACAGCGTCACGTCATCGCGGCCGGGGAGGCCGCTTTCCCGACCACCGTTGACACTGCTTCCAACCCAATATTAAGATTAATATAAGGAATAAGAATTTGTTGTCTTGGCAGGCGAAGATCGAGACACTACACACCAGGTAACGCCGTGCCCATTGACACGCAAATCGACCGCGCCAAGCAGCTGACCATTTTCAAGGTGAAGGGCGCGGTTTCGGTGTCTGAGGCCCAAAAGGCCCTCATATCCTTTTACGAGGGCCATCCCACCCAGAATACGCTTTGGGATTGCCGTGAGGGCTCGCTGGAGAATTTTTGGGAAGGGGCCGTCGCTGACTCTGCCAGGCTCTCGCTGTCCTTGGCCTCCCGGTTCAGGCAGGCCCGCCCGCAGGGCAAAACGGCCGCCGTCACCCCCAGCGACCTGGATTTCGGAATCGCGAGCCAATACGTCGCTTATGCCGGGCTGAGCCCGTATGAATTCAGGGTCTTTCGCCAAATGGCCCAGGCGCTGCAGTGGCTAAGCGGGGCCTGATTATTTTGCGACCCTATAGCCGGCCCTCTTTTTACCCCTGCCCTTGGCCTAGATCAGCTTCTTCACCGCCGCCAGCACCGCGGCGTAGTCCGGCTCCTTGGACAGCTCCTTGACCAGCTGGATGTAGCGGATTTTCTGCTCCCGGTCCAAGACCAGCACGCAGCGGGCCAAGAGCCTCAACTCCTTGATCAGCAGGCCGTAGGCCTGGCCAAAGGCCGCCTGGCGGTGATCCGACAGGGTGATCACCCGCTCCACGCCGGCCGCCCCGCACCAGCGCTTCTGGGCAAAGGGCAGGTCCATGCTCACGGTGACGATCACCACCTGGTCGCCCAGACCGGCCGCCTCGCTGTTGAAGCGCCGGGTCTCCAGGTCGCAGGTGGGGGTGTCCAGGGAGGGCACCGCGGAGATGACCAGCACCTTGCCCTTGTAGTCGCTGATCTTCACCAGCGCCAGGTCGTTGTTTAGTAGCGTCACCTCAGGGGCCAGCTGGCCCACCTGGACCTCGCTGCCCACCAGCGTGAGGGGGTTGCCGTGCATGGTCACGGCGCCTTTTCTTTCGCTCATGTCTCTCTCCCCGGCCGCCACGCCCGGCCCGTGGTTTAAGGTATATTATAAAATTATAGCTGTGGTCCGAGAGCCTGCCATCCGGGGTCCCAGTCAACGGACTTTTGTAAATAGTGGGGTTGACACCTCTGGGCCGAGACTATATAGTAATAATTATCATTATCAGATAAGGCTAGTTCAGAAACCAGTTAGCAGGAGGGAAGAGAAAGATGTCCAAGACCACCGATTACCTGAAGGAAGCCTTTGCCGGCGAGTCCCAGGCCAACCGCAAGTACCTGGCCTTTGCCAAGAAGGCCGATGAGCAGGGCTATCCCCAGGTGGCCCGGCTGTTCCGCGCCGCGGCCGAGGCCGAGACCGTGCACGCCCACAACCACCTGCGGGCCCTCAAGGGCATCGGCGATACCGCCGACAACCTCAAGGCGGCCGTGGCCGGCGAGACCCACGAGTTCACCCACATGTACCCGGAGATGATCGCCGGCGCCAAGGCCGAGAACCAGACCGAGGCCCTGCGCTCCTTCGAGTACGCCAATGCCGTGGAGAAGATCCACGCCAAGCTGTACCAGAAGCTGCTGGACAACCTGGGCGGCAACCTGGGCGACTACCCCTACTTCGTCTGCCCGGTCTGCGGCTACACCGCCGAGGGCCAGGCCCCGGACCGCTGCCCGGTCTGCAACGCCAAGGGTGACCGTTTCCTGAAGATCAGCTAAGCGCCCCCCAACAAACGCCAGGGCCGCGCCCCTGGGGGCGGCCCTGCGCTTTTAGGCCGGCGGCCGGCTAGCTGGGCTGGCCCGCGGCCGGGGCCGGTTTCTTGCGCCGGCCCAGCCAGGACTGGAGTTGGTCCAGGTAGGTGTAGATCACCGGCGTAATCAGCAGGGTCACCAGCTGGCTCACCACCAGGCCGCCGCACACGGCCAGGCCCAGGCCCTGGCGGGCGCCGCCGCCGGCGCCCACGCCGATGGCGATGGGCAGGATGCCGGCGAAGGCGGCCACGCTGGTCATCATGATGGGCCGGCAGCGGATCAGGGCGCCCTGGTAGATGGACTCGGCGGTGGACAGGCCCTTGCTGCGCTCGGCCTCCAGGGCGAAGTCGATCATCATGATGGCGTTCTTCTTGACGATGCCTATCAGCATGATGATGCCCACCATGGCGTAGAGGTTCATCTCCTGGCCGAACAGCCACAGGGTCAAGAGCGCCCCCAGGGCCGCCGAGGGCAGGCCGGCCAGCACCGTGATGGGGTGGATGAAGCTCTCGTAGAGCACGCCCAGCAGCAGGTAGATGACCGCCAGGGCCAGGGCCAGCAGCAGGTACAGGCTGGTCATGGACTTCTCGAACTCCTCGGCCTGGCCCCGGAAGCTGCCGTTCACCGTGGGCGGCAGGATCTCGGCCGCCGTGCGCCGCACCGCGTCGGTGGCCGTGCCCAGGCTGACCCCGGGGCTGATGTTGAAGGAGATGGTCACCGCGGGCAGCTGCCCCACGTGGTTCACCTGCAGCGGCCCCAGGACGCGCTCCAGGCTGGCCACCTCGGTCAGGGGCACCATCTTGCCGGCCTTGGTGGCCAGATACAGGCTGCTCAGGTCCGTGGCCTGCCGCTGGTACTGGGGCAAGAGCTCCAGGATCACCTTGTAGGTGTCGCTGCTGGCATAGATGTAGGAGATCTGGCGGTCGGCGAAGGCGCTGTAGAGGTAGTCCTCAATGTCGGCGGCGGTGATGCCCAGGGTGGAGGCCCGGTCCCGGTCCATGACGATGGAAAGCTGCGGGCTGTTGATCATCAAATCCGAGTTCACGTCCCTGATCTGGGGCAGTCCCTGCAGCTTGGCCAGCAGTTGCTGCGAGACCTTATACAGCACCTCGGTCTCCGCCGACTGCAGGGTGAACTGGTAGGGCGCGTTGGTCTGCTGCACGCTGAGCTGGATGGCCGGCGGGTTCTGCAGGAAGCACATGATGCCCGGCACCGAGAACAACTGTGGCCGCAGGCGGTTCATCACCTGGTCGGCGCTGGCGGTGCGCTTGTCGCGGTTCTTGAGCTTGATGATCAGCACGCTGTTGTTCATGGCCCCGAAGTAGGTGACTCCCACCACGGGCATCACGCCCTCCACGGCCGGGTCGCCCGCCATGATGGCCGCCAGGGCGTTGGTGTGGCGCTCCATGGCCTTAAAGGAGATGCCCTCGCTGGCCAGGGTGAAGGCGATGAGGTAGTCCTGGTCCTCGCTGGGGATGAAGCCCTTGGGGATCACCCGGAACAGCTGCACCGTGCCCAGCAGCAGCACCAGGGAGATGATGATGGTGATCAGGCGGTGGTGCAGGCACCAGCGCAGCATGGTGTTGTAGACCGCCATCAGCCCCCGCCAGAGGCGGCCGCCCTCGTTGAGGGGGTCGCCGCCGGCGTCGCCCTTGGTCTCGCGCAGGAACCGGCTGGCCAGCATGGGCGTCAGGGTCAGGGAGACCAGGCCCGAGACCAGGATAGCCATGGTGATGGTGACCGCGAACTCGTTGAGGATGCGCCCCACCATGCCGGACATGAACACCACCGGCAGGAACACCACCGCCAGGGACAGGGTCATGGAGATGATGGTGAAACCGATCTCCCTGGCCCCGTCCAGGGCCGCCTGCAGGCGCGTCTTGCCCATCTCCAGGTGCCGGAAGATGTTCTCCAGCATGACGATGGCGTCGTCCACCACAAAGCCCACGGCCAGGGTCAGGGCCATGAGGGATATGGTGTCCAGGTTGAACTTGCAGGCGTACATCACCGCGAAGGTGGCGATGAGGCTCAGGGGCACGGCCAGGGAGGTGATCACCGTGGCCGACAGGTTCTTCAGGAACAGGAACACCACCAGCACCACCAGGGCCACGGCCAGCATCAAGGTGAACTTGACATCGCTGACCGACTCCTTGATGGTGATGGACTGGTCGTACATCACCTCCAGATCCACCGCCGGGGGTATCTGCTGGCGGGCGGTGGGCAGCAGGTGCAGGATGCTTTCCACCACCTGCACGGTGTTGGCCCCGGGCTGGCGCTTGATCGCCAGAATGATGCTGGGCTTGCCCTTCCACCAGGCCCCGCCGCGCTTCCACTCCACGCCGTCAATGGCCCGGCCCAGGTCCGCGATGCGCACCGGCCCGCCGGCTTGGTAGGACACGATCACCGGGTTGAACAGCTTGGCCCGCATGAGCTGGCCCTGGGGCTCCAGGGTCAGGGCCTGGTGCTCGTCCTCCACCAGCCCGGCGGCCTGGTTCTGGTTGGCCGCGCTCACCGCCGCGGCCACCTGGCCGATGCCGATGCCCCGGGTGGCCAGGGCCTTGGGGTCCAACTGCACCCGGGCCGCGTAGAGCTTCTCGCCGTAGACGATCACCTGGGAGACGCCTTGCACCGTGGAGATGCGCCGGCTGAGGAAGGTCTCGGCGTAGTAGGTGACCTCGGTCATGGGCAGGAAGTCGGAGCTCATCACCAGATAGAGCACGGGCTGCTGGGCGGCGTTGACCTTTCTATAGGTGGGCTGGTTGGGCATGGCCGAGGGCAGCACCGTGGCCGCGATGGCCGCCTGCACGTCCTGGGCGGCGGCGTCTACGTTGCGGCTCAGGTCGAACTGCAGGTTGATGTTGGTGTTGCCCTGAAAGTTGGTGGAGTTCATGAAGGTCAGCCCCTGGATGTCGGAGAACTGCTTCTCCAGGGGCGTGGCCACGGCGCTGGCCATGGTCTCGGGGTTGGCCCCGGGCAGGTAGGCCCTGACCTGGATGGTGGGATAGTCCACCGGCGGCAGGTCCGAGGTGGGCAGCAGGATGTAGCCTATCACCCCGAACAAGAGCAGGCTGATCATGACCAGGGTGGTCATCACCGGTCGGCGGATGAAGGTCTCGGTGAACTGCATGGCTACTACTTGGGCTTGCTGGGGGCCTGCTCGGCGCCCTTGGCCTTGGTCTTACCCGCCGGGGCGCCCTGGGCGGCCCTGGCCTGGGCGGCCAGGGACTGGGCGGCGCTGGGAATCTTGCGTTCCATGGCCGTGGCCCCGGGATAGAGCAGGAGCTGGCCGTCGGCCACCACCCGCTGGCCGGCCTTGATGCCCTGGGCGATGATGGCCTCGCTGCCCAGGTGGCGGCTCACGGTGACCGGCTGCATCTGCACCTTGTTGTCCGCGCCCACCACGAACACCACCGGGCCGGCTGGTCCCTGCTGCACGGCCCGGCTGGGCACCACCACCGCCCCCTTCTGCACGGTCAGGCGCAGGTAGGCGTCCACGAACAGCCCCGGCCAGAGCTTCAGGCTCTTATTGCTGAAGCTGCCGCGCAGGCGCACGGTGCCGGTGTCCGCGTCCACCTTGTTGTCGATGAAGCTCAGGCGGCCCACCAGGGCGGTGCCGTTGGCCCGCGGCAGCTCGGCCCGCACCAGCAGGTCCGGGTCCTCCCGGTGCTTGACCACCAGGGGCAGGTCCCGCTCGGGCAGCGAGAAGCCCACGTACACCGGCTGTACCTGGTTGATCACCACCAGGGGCTGGCTGCCCCCGGCCTGCACCTGGTTGCCGGCGTTGACCAACAGCTGGCCGGTGCGGCCGGCCAGGGGCGCCCGGATGGTGCAGAACTCCAGGTTCAGGCGCGCGGTCTCGATGGCTGCCGCGTCCGCGGCCACCGTGGCCTTGAGGGACTGGGCCTTGGCTATGGCCTGGTCGTACTGCTGCTGGCTGACGAAGTTGCCCTTGAGCATGGCCGCGTAGCGCACCACGTCCTGCTGGGCCTCCACCAGGTAGGCCTGGTCCCGGGCCAGGTTGGCCTTGGCCTGGTCCAGGGCGGCTTGGTAGGGCCGAGGGTCGATGGTGAACAGCACCTGCCCCTGGGCCACGTTGTCGCCCTCAGCGAAGTGCACCTTGTTGAGCTGGCCGCTCACCCGGGCGGTCACCGAGACCGTGGCCAGGGGCTCCACCCGGCCAATGGCCTTAAGCTCCAGGGGGATGTCCTTGGCCACGGCCTGGGCCAGCACCACCGGCACCGGCGGCCGCTGGGCCGCGGTCCGGGGATGCTCCTTTTCCTGGGAGCAGGCCGGGGCCAAGATCAGACCGCAGGCCAGAGCCGACAAGATCAGGTATGTTTTGGCGGACCGTCGCTGAAGGTTCCGGCGCATAACTAAAAATCGCCTCGCCAAAGGTTTGCACAGGTGAACCCCTCGCCAGCAGAGGGTTTTTTATTCCTGGGCGCAGTCTAGCTCGAATGGCCCCTCGGCACAATACCCGAGGGGTGATTTTAAGGTGACGGGGGTCTCTCGTGGCCGTTGACCAACCGGCCCGGAAGGATTAGCCTCAGGTAGCGGAGTGACCGCCAAACATTGCCCGGCCCCGTGGTGGCCTTTGGCCGGCGGGACGGTAGCGGAGGCGAATCATGCGCAAGGCGCAAGCGTGTTTGATGCTGGCCGCCCTGGCGGCCTTGGTGTGCGCCCTGGCCGGGTCGGCCCCGGCCGCGGAGCAGGTGCTCACCGTGGACCAGGTGGTGAAGATCGCCCTGGAGCGCAACCCCACCTTGGAGGCCTCGCGCGAGGTGGTGGCCCAGGCCGCCTCCCGTCTGACCCAGACCAAGTCCCGCTGGTGGCCCCAGGTGACCGGCACCCTGGACTACAGCCGCAACTACACCGAGTCCCAGCGCCAGGCCAGCAACTATGGCGGCGACAACTACAATTACTACAGCAGCGGCCTTTCCCTGTCCCAGAAGATCTACGACTTCGGCCAAACCGGCGGCCTGGTGGAGCAGAGCCGGCAGGCCCTGGCCTCCACCCGCTCGGACCACACCACCAACATTTCCGGCGTGGTGCAGCAGGTGAAGAACGCCTTCTATCAGGTGCTCAAGAACCAGGGCCTGGTGGAGGTGGCCCGGCAGACCCTGGCCTCCCAGCTCAAGCACCTGGAACAGGCCCAGGCCTTTTACAAGGGCGGCCTGCGCCCCAAGATCGACGTGACCCGGGCCGAGGTGGACGTGGCCAACGCCCGCCTGTCGCTGATCAACACGGTCTACGCCGAGCGCGACTCCCGGGTGGCCCTGGAGCGCATCCTGGGCGGGCCGCCGGTCAAGGGCTCCTACAAGCTGGCCCCGGAAAAGCAGCAGCCCGCTCGGCCGCGGAAACTGACCCCTCTGGTGATCCAGGCCCAGATGCAGCGCCCCGAGGTGGCCTCCCTGCAGGCCCTGATCAAGGCGGCCCAGGGCAAGCTGGAGGCGGCCCAGGGCGGCTACTGGCCCAGCCTGGACGCCAGCGGCGCCTATAACTACCAAAACGACGAGTTCCCCCTGGAAAACAACTGGACCGCCGGCGTGGGCCTGACCTGGGCCCTGTTCTCCGGCTTTCTGACCGAGGGCCAGGTTAACGAGGCTAGGGCCCTGATCCTGCAGCAGAAGGCCCGGCTCAAGGACCTGGAGCTGCAGATCGCCCAGGAGGTGCAAAGCGCCTACTTGGCTCTGGGCCAGGCCGACGAGCGCATCGCCACCTCGCGCACCGCCCTGGCCAACGCCGAGGAGAACATGCGCCTGGCCGAGGGCCGCTATCGCACCGGCGTGGGCAACGCCATCGAGTACACCGACGCCCAGGTGGCCCTCACCGCGGCCCAGAACAACCTGGTCCAGGCCACCTACGACTACTTCCAGGCCTGGGCCAACCTAGAGAAGGCCATGGGCCGCGTGCAGCCCTACGCTTCCATGGCCAAGCTGAGCCCGTCCGCCAACTAAACGCCGAGCAGGCCCCCGGCTTATTTGCCGCGGGGCCTGCTTTTTGCCCTTACTTCCAGATGATTAGTAATACCAGGGGTTGTACGGCTGGTCGATGGGCTCCACGTCCGCCAGGTCGAAGTCGAAGCGGTGCACCCGCACCACCCCCTTCACGCGCATGGGCATGAGAATGGTCAGGGTGTTGGCGTTGCTGTCCTGGTCCAGCTCGCGGCGGGTCAGGGGGGCCAGGCGCCAAGTCCCGTCCCGCTTGACCAGCCGGGCCGGCTGCAGCAGGTCGTTGATGGTCTGGCCCGGGGCCACGCTGGTGGGCTTGTTGTACTGGGCCGGGCTCCAGAAGGGCACCCCGTAGTGGATCATGTGATAGCGCTTGCCGAGCGTGTTGACGTAGAAGGTCTCGCCCCAGCCGATCCTCACCGGCTGATCGGTGTTGTTGGTCAGAACCATGGAGAAGCCGTACTCCTGGCCGCTGTCGATGGTGAACTGGATGTTCAGGTCCGTGTCGTTGTAGGTCCACTGATTAAGGCCGGTGCCGTAGGTGACCAGCGCCTGGGGATACAGGTCCATCATCTCCGTGGAGTAGTCGCGGTAGTACTCGGTGGCGCTGGGGCCGCTGGCGCAGGCGGCCAGCAGGGCCAGGAACATCTGCAACAGGATCAGGCGCAGGTGGTGGAGTTTGGGCCGCGGGTTCATGCTGGGCCTCCGGTGTGGTTCCCGCCCTTTGTAGCATTTTTTCCCGGCCGCGGGCACCAGAAAACCCGCCCCGGCCCGGGGCGGGTTTCCGGCGAACCGGCGCGGGCCGCTAGCCGGCCTTGACCTCGATGGTTTTGCCGGCGGCCTTGGCGCTCTTGGGCAGCACCACCTTGAGCACGCCGTCCCTGTGGGTGGCCTCCAGCTTGTCGATGTCGATGTCCCTGGGCAGGCGCATGGAGCGGCTGAAGCTGCCGAAGCGGCGCTCCATCACGTGCCAGGAGCCCTCCTGTTTTTCGGCCTCCTCGTTCTTCTCGCCGCTCAGGGTGAGCACGCCCTCGTGGAACTCCACCTTGATGTCCTCGGGTTTGAGCCCCGGCACCTCCGCGGTCACCTCAAAGGCCTTCTCGGTCTCGCGCACGTTGACCGAGGGCACGAAGTCGCCGCTGGCGGTCAGCGGCGCCTCGCCGGTGTCAAAGAACCGGCCCCAGAGGTCGTCCATCTCCCGGCGCAGGCGGTTGAGGCCCCTAAACTGACTGTAAGGGATCAGGTAGGTCATCCTTCCATCCTCCTTTCTTCAGTTTTATTTGGTAGGAAAGGAATGAACCCGCGTCTTACGCCTTTTAAGTTAATACCCGGCCGGCCAAGGTCAAGCGCCGCGGGCCCAAAAAAACGCCGCCCGGCCGCGAAGCCGGGCGGTTTGACTTTAAGGGCGGGCAGCCAGGAGTTATCGATACTTATTCCTGGAACAGCTCGGTGCTTTGGTAGCGCTCGCCGGTGCTGGGCAGCACGGTGACGATGGTCTTGCCCACGTTCTCCGGCCGCCGGGCCACCTGCCAGGCCGCGTACACCGCCGCGCCCGAGGAGATGCCGGCCAAGAGCCCCTCCTGGCGGGCCAACAGGCGGGCGGTTTCAAAGGCCTGCTGGTTGGTCACCGTGACCACCTCGTCGATCAGCTCGGTCCTCAGCACCTGGGGCACGAAGCCGGCGCCGATGCCCTGGATCTTGTGCGGGCCGGGCTTGCCGCCGGAGAGCACCGGGCTGTCGGCCGGCTCCACGGCGATGGCCTTGAAGCCCGGCTTGAGCGGCTTGATGTACTCGCTTACCCCGGTGATGGTGCCGCCGGTGCCCACGCCCGAGACCAGGATGTCTACCGCCCCGCCGGTGTCGCCCCATATCTCCGGGCCGGTGGTGTTCCGGTGCACGGCCGGGTTGGCCGGGTTGGCGAACTGGTTGGGCAGGTAGGCGTTCTTGTTTTCGGCCGCGATCTGCTGGGCCTTTTCCACCGCGCCCTTCATGCCCTGGGCCGCCGGGGTGAGCACCAGCTCGGCCCCCAGGTGCTTGAGCAGCCGCCGCCGCTCCAGGCTCATGGACTCGGGCATGGTCAGCAGCAGGCGGTACTTCTTGACCGCGCAGACGAAGGCCAGGCCGATGCCGGTGTTGCCGCTGGTGGGCTCCACGATCAGGGAATCTGGCCCCAGGCGTCCCTCGGCCTCGGCGGCGCCGATCATGGACACCGCGATGCGGTCCTTCACCGAGCCCAGGGGGTTCTGATACTCCAGCTTGGCCAGGACCGTGGCCACGGCCCCGCTCAGGCAGCTCTCGCTTAGCAGCACCAGGGGGGTGTTGCCGACCACGCGGATCACGTCGGATTTGATATTGGTGCTCATGCTGCTCCCTTGGCCTTGCGCCGCTGGCCGCCCGCGGCGCGCCGGCCGATGTAGACCAGGTCTGGCTTGTTTACGAACACCTTGGTGTCCGGCGGCACGGACTCGGTGAGCCAGACATTGCCGCCGATCACCGAGCGGGCCCCGATCACGGTGTCCCCGCCCAGGATGGTGGCCCCAGAGTATATGATCACCCCGTCCTCGATGGTGGGGTGTCGCTTCTGGTGCCTGAGCGCCTCCACCTCCTCCTTGGGCACCGACAGGGCGCCCAGGGTCACCCCCTGGTACAGGCGCACGTTGTCGCCGATCTCCGTGGTCTGGCCCACCACCACGCCGGTGCCGTGGTCGATGAAGAAGTGCAGGCCGATCTCGGCCCCGGGGTGGATGTCTATGCCCGTGCGGCTGTGGGCGTACTCGCTCATCATGCGCGGCAGCAGCGGCACCTCCAGGTGCAGCAGCAGGTGGGCCAGGCGGTAGACGGTGGTGGCGAACAGGCCGGGGTAGGAGAAGATGACCTCGTCTACCCCACCGCTGGCCGGATCGCCCTCCTGGGCCGCGATCACGTCCAGAGTCAGGCGGCGCCTGATCTCGGGCAGGCCCTTGATGAACTCCAGAGCCGCCTCCTGGCCCCGCTGCTGGCAATGGGTGCAGCTCAGGCCGTGGCGGAAGCAGTCGTGGCGCACCGCCCAGGTGATCTGGTCGGCCACCTGCTCGTAGAGCTGCATGATCTCCATGCCCAGGTGGTACTCCAGGTTCACCGCCTCCAGCTTGTGGGTGTCGAAGTAGCCGGGGAAGAGGATGCGCCGGGCCCGGTTGATGATGCCCACCACCTCCTCCTGGCGGGGCAGCTGCACCGGGCTGACGTGGTCGAAGCACTCCTTGCTGCGGCAGGTGGCCACCATCTCCGCCACCACCTTGGGCAGCTCCTGCTGCAGGCCGCTGACTACCGCCTCCTCCAGAAGGCACTGTTCGAAATCGTCTTTGTCGGGCATGGCCCTCACTCCTGGGCGCGCCGGGGCGCCGCCGGGAACTTGGTCACTACCTATAAAAATAGCACAGATCAGGCCCCGGCGCGGGGCCGGGCCGCCTCAGTCCCGGGGCGGGGCGAGCTTCTGGGCCAGCAGGCCGGCGGCCAGCTCCTGCCAGGCCTGGCTCTCGGCCTCTTGGCCCGACGGGGCCGGGCCGCCGGCCACCACCCGGCGCAGCAGGCGGCGGGCCTCCACGTCCCGGCCCTGCTGGCGGTACAGATCGGCCAGATACAGGTAGTTGATCCAGTAGCGCGGACCCAGCTTGACGGCCCGCTTCAAATAGAGCTCGGCCTTGCGCCGGTCGCCGCCCATGAACCAGGGCAGCTTGGTGTACAGCCGGCCCAGCACCCGGCAGGCCCCGCCGTACTCGAAGGCCGGGTCCAGGGCCAGCAGCCGCTTCATGTTGCGCTCCACCCGCTGCACCAGCTTATAGGCCTTGACCGGCCCGGAGTTGTCGGCCAGCAGGCCGGCGGCCACCCCCTGCCAGTAGAGCACGCCCAGGTCCTGGGGATGGCGCCGGGCGGCCCGGTCAGCCACCTGCACGGCCTCTTTCAGTAGGGACATCTTGCCCTCGTCCTCCTGGTGGGCCGCCAGCCAGACCAGGGTGTGCACCAGGCGCAGGGAGGCGCGCAGGTTGCCCGGCTGCTCGGCCAGCACCCGGCGATAGCGCTGGGCCGCCTGGCCGGCCTTGTTCAGGTCGGCGCGCTGGGCGAACAGGGCCTCGCCCTGCAGCCACTGCCGGTAGGGCCAGATGCTGAGCAGGGCCTGGGCCGGCACCGGCCAGGCCAGGCCGGCCAGGACCAGCAGGCAGGCCAGCAGGGCCAGACCCCGCGGCCAAGCGAGCCCAAGGCGTCGGCTGGGCTGGGGGCTGTCAGGGGCCGGGGGGGTGGGCAGGATTGGGTTGCGCAACGTGCTGAGGTGCATCAAGAATTCCAGGCCGAGGCAGTGGCCGTAAGCAATCAGTACCTGCTTGGGATATTGACAGGGGCCGCTCTTTTGTCAAGTGCGGCTCAGGCCACCAGACCCACGGACAGAGCCAGCAAGAACTGGCCGCCGTAGTACAGGGGCAGGCCCACCAGGCGGTTGGGCCAGCCGGGGTGCAGGAAACGGTCCCTGGCCACGCACAGGTCCGAGACGTAGAACGCGGCCGCGCCCAGGAACACCACCCAGGCTCCGGTCCGGGGCAGGGCCCCGTTGAACATGGCCGCCCAAGCCCCCAGCAGCATCAGGGTGATCACCACCACGTAGGCCAGCACCGGCAGGCGCATTTTGCCCAGATGCGGCCGCAGGCGCAGGAAGACCAGGGCGCTGACGGCGCAGATGGCCAGCAGGCCGGGGTTGATCCACTTGGCAAGAGGCGTGAGGCCGGCCAAGGCGATGACGTAGGCCACGTGGCCCAGCAAAAAGGCCGCCAGCCCGACCCGGAAGGCGGCCTCGCCCTTGAGGGCCAGGCACACGTCGCCCACCAGGCCCAGCACCAGGCCAACCAGCACCAGCCAGAAGTAGCTGGGCAGGGGGTGGGGCTGCAGCAGGGCCGCGGCCACGAACAGGGCCGACAGCGGGGCCTTGAAGATGAGCACCCGCCGGGGCTCCTGGCCGCGCTCGGCCCAGATGAGGCCTAGCAGAAGCAGCGCGGCGGGTATGAGCAGATAATAGGCCGGCATGCCCCCTCCCTGTGATCAGCGGATTCACGATAGCACAGGAAGGCGAAGGTTGTCAGGCGCAGGCGGGGGACTCAATAAAGCGGCTTTTTGAACTTGCGATTGTATTCCAGGTAAAAATGGAACCTCTGCGATACATCGCATAGCTGGCGGTTGAGTTCGCGCCGCTCCTGCTCGGTGCCACAAAGCTTCAGGCGATCCTTGATGAGCTCCATCTCTTTCTTCAAGCGAACCTCTTCCGGAACATAGCCCGCATTTTTGAGCAGGTGATACCCGGTGCGCAGATGCTCGGGCGCCTCGTAGTACGAGTCCAAATCCAAGGGCCTCCCCGCGCCCGGCAGGTCATTAAACTGGCCCTCGGCCATGGCCTGTTTTATCCTTCGATCCACCAGGGTTTCCGGCTGCCGTAGGGACTGCCGGGCCTGGTTCTCATTTAGCTGGTTTTGGTATTGCGCCTTTACCGTCTCCTTGAGCATGTCTTTGCCCAGCTTGGCGCGTCTGCACTTATCCAACTGGTCGTCCTGCATGATCTCCCACCTTTTCACTGCGCTGCCGCGGGCGGGCCGCCGATGATTTTTTTAATCATCCCATGCTTACCGGCGTATAGCCACCCCTTTTGTGCCCGCCTTGCATGTCTTTTCAACCTCCCGGCCGACCGCGCCCGGTCAGGGCCGGCCCCTTGCCGCCGGGCCGAGCCGCGGGCCACAATAGGTCCAGAATCCACCCCAGGCAGAGGAGGCGGCCCATGGCCTTTCCCAAGGCAGACCCTCAGCTCACCCAGTTCATGGAGCAGTCCCTGGCCGGCCTTAAGACCAGCTTTCGCCCCATGTTCGGCTGTCCGGCCTGGTTCGCGGGGGAGAGCATGTTCGCCGGCGTGTTCGGCGACCTGATAAACCTGCGCCTGCCGCCCGGCCCCCAGCAGGAGCAGCTCATGGCCGCCTATCCCGGCGCCCACCTCTTCAAGCCCTTTCCGGGCCGGCCCATGCGCGAGCACGTGAGCATTCCCGGCCGGGCCGTAAAGGCCGGCGCCGCCTGGCAGGCCTGGCTCAAGAAGTCCTACGACTACGCCGCGGGGCTGCCGGCCAAGAAAAAGGCCAGAAAGAAAGGTTAGGCTGCCGGCGCCGCCTGGATGCGGCCGCCGGCGACGTGAATCACCTTGGCCTCAAGGAACTCTATCTCCTGGCGGGAGTGGCTCACGTAGATCATGGGCACCTGCAGGCGCTGGGGCAGCCGGGCCAGGAAGGGCAGCACCTCGTCCTTGCGCCCCTGGTCCAGGGAGGCCAGGGGCTCGTCCAACAAGAGCAGCTCCGGGCTGGTCAGGAGGGCCCGGCCCACGCCCACACGCTGCTTTTCGCCGCCGGATAGGGTGGCCGGCCGGCGGGCCAGCAGGTGGCCGATGCCCATCAGCTCCACCACCTCCTCCAGCTCCAGCCGCCGTTGCTCCGGCGGCAGCAGGCGCAGGCCGTAGGTCAGGTTGCTGCGCACGCTCAGGTGGGGGAACAGCCGGCCGTCCTGGAACACCAGGCCCACCCGCCGCCGCTCGGGCGGCAGGTTCACCCCCTGGGCCGAGTCGAACAGCACCCGCTGGCCCAGCGCCACCCGGCCCTGGTCCGGCCGCACCAGCCCGGCGATGATGTTCACCAAGGTGGTCTTGCCCGCGCCCGAGGGGCCGAACAGGGCGGTGACGCCCTGGGCCGGGGCCTGGAAGGCGGCCTCCAGCCTAAAACCGCCCACCTGCTTATTTGCCGTCACCTGCAGCATGGCTCAACCCCGCAGCCGGGCGGCCAGGCGCCGGGCCAAGAGCTCCGAAGCCACCAGCGCGGCCAGGGACACCACCACCGAGATGATGCACAGGCGCAGGGCCCCTTGCTCGCCGCCCGGCGTCTGCACCAGCGAGTACAGGGCCAGGGGCAGGGTGCGGGTCTGGCCGGGGATGTTGGAGACGAAGGTGATGGTGGCCCCGAACTCCCCCAGGCTGCGGGCGAAGGCCATCACCGCCCCGCTGAGCACGCCGGGCAGCATCAGGGGCAGGGACACCGTGCAGAACACCCGCAGCCGGCCGGCCCCCAGAGTGCGCGCCGCCTGCTCCAGGCCTGGGTCCAGACCCTCGGCCGCCAGGCGCATTGCCCGCACCAGCAGTGGGAAGGACATCACCGCCGCGGCCAGGGCCGCCCCCTTCCAGTTGAAGGCCACGCTGATCCCCAGGTACTTGTACAGCCAGGCCCCCAGGGGCCCCTGGCGGCCCAGCAGCAAGAGAAGCAAGTAGCCGGTGACCACCGGCGGCAGCACCAGGGGCAGGTGCACCAGGCCGTCCAGCACCGTCTTGCCCGCGAAGCGGCCCCGAGCCAGCAGCCAGGCCACGGCGATGCCCAGGGGCAGGCTGCCCGCCACCGCCCAGGCCGCCACCTTCAGGCTGAGGCCCAGGGCCGCTATTTCATAGGCGCTGAGCACCGCCCGGCCTAGTAGGGCTGGAAGCCGTACTTCTTGAAGATGGCCGCCGCCTGGGGCCCCTGCAAGAAGCGCAGATAGAGCCGGGCCGAGCCGCTGGCGTGCTCCTTGATCATTGCCGCCGGGTAGACGATGGGCGGGTGGCTCTCCTGCGGGAAGCGGCCCACCACCTTGACCCGCTTGGTTATCAGGGCGTCGCTGGCGTAGACCACGCCCAGGGGGGCCTCGCCCCGCTCCACCAGGGCCAGGGCCGCGCGCACGCTGGCCGCCGCGGCCAGGCGGGGCTCGGCCTGGGTCCAGAGGCCCAGGCTGGTCAGGGCCTGGCGGCCGTAGATGCCCGCCGGCACGTGGCTGGGGTCGCCCATGGCCAGCCGGCCGCCGGCGCCCAACAGGGCAAGGAGGTTCATGCCGCGGGCGATCTTCACCGCGCTCAGGCGGCTGGCCGTGGGCACCACCAGCACCAGACGGTTGCGCAGCAGGTTCACCCGCGTGCCCGAGGCCAGCACGCCGCGCTGCTCCAGGTAGTCCATCCACTTGAGGTTGGCCGAGAGGAACAGGTTGGCCGGGGCCCCCAGGGCGATCTGGCGGGCCAGGGTGCTGGCGGAGGCGAAGGAGTAGGTCACCGGCACCTGGTACTGCCGGGTGAAGGCCCGGCCCGCCTCCTCTAAGGCGTTGGTGGTGGAGGCGGCGGCGAACACCAGCACCCCGGAGGGCTGGGCCGCCGGGGCGGCGCTGCCACTCAGCAAAAGCAGAACGGAGACCATGACAACGACAAGAGAGCGCTTGCTCAACATGATCTGACTCCTAACCATTGCCCAACGTAGGTGGCTTACGTACAAAGGCCTGCACGGTCAGCAACAAGTAAGTCGCTACCCAGGCCAGGTAAGCCGCGAAAAACAAGCCGGTGAGGGGGTTGTGGCTGGCGGTGAGCACCGCCCCCACCCGGCTGCGGCCTTGGGAGTCGTCGCGGTAAAACTCCGACAGGGTCAGGCGCAGGCCGTTCTTCACCAGCGGCTCCAGGATACGCAACTCGGCGGTTTCCACCCGCTGCGCGCCTTGCCATACCGCCACCCGCGCCACGTTCTTCTGGCGGTCAAAGGCCGCCACCGTATGGACCTGGCGGGCCCTGCGGTAGGGAAGGTTGAGCAACTTGGGGTCGTTGACGTAATGGACCTGCTCCACCGCGATGCGCAGGTCGCCGGGCAAGGTCCGGCTCTGGCCGGGCAGCAGCTTGATGCCCTCCTGCTTGAAGCCCAGGGTCATCTGGGAGAGGTGGCCCAGCAGAATCAGGATCATAAGCACGTGGGCCAGCAACAAAAGCCAGGAGTGGACTCGGGTCCCGTTCTGCAGGCGGGGCAGTAGCTTGGTCCAGGCGCAGCAGCAGAGGTTTAGTACCAAGACCCCCACCGCCGCGCACAGGGCCAGGAACCATACGCTCAACAGCATCGAACCGGACTTGCCGCCCAGCGAGGCCAGCAGCCAATCCAGTATCAGGCCGTGGTCCATGCTGGGCATGATCATACTGTAGGGCCGCACCTGGGCCATGACTATGCCCACGGCCAGACAAAAGACCACTCCGCCCAGGGCGTAGAGCATCAATACCAGCGAAGACAGATGTTTCATAGGAAGGACTCCGTCACCTGGTGCACCAGGAAGGCACCCATGCCCAACAGACCGGGCGGGCCGTAGGCCAGGCGCAGGGCCCTGGGGTTGGCGGCCAATTTGGGGGGCAGGTGCAAGGCGGCGCTGGCCAGCAAAAAGATCATAGTGGACTCCAGAAAGTTCCGGTTCCAAAGCCAGTAATCGCCGCGCCAACTTAGACACCAGTAAAAGCCGGACACCTCGCCCAGCAGGAATACCGCCGTGCCCAGCAGGAGAAAGCGGCGGGATCTGGTGATCAGCAGGCGCCGCATCTCGCCATCTCCGTCCCTACCCGGCCAGGCCAACGCGATTAGGGCGGAATAGAACAACAGAGGCATAGCCAGGAGCCGGCACATGAAGAAGGCACGGTTCCAGGTGTAGTGATAGATGAACCAGTCCGGGTTCACCCGGCGGGGAACCCAGACCAAGATGAACAGGAGCAGGACCACGGCACCCCAGGCCAGCGCCACCAGCGGCCGGTTGGCCCCGGGACCGAACTGGGAGCCAAAGGCCAAGGTAGCCAGCACCAGGGCCATGTAGCCCAACGACTCCAGGGCCCCGCCGAGGGGCGGGCGGCCGGTCTGCGCGCAGACGCCGCCTGTAAAGGCCAGGCCGGCCAGCAGCGCCGCCAGCCCTACGGCGCGAGCCCAGGCTGCGCGGCCGCAGCCGGCGGCCGCGACTCCCAGGACCGCCAGGCCTAGAAACACCCAGAATGAAAAATCGCTGAACACCGCCGCCTGCATTTTAAAGTTTCCCCGCCGCGCAGCCGATCAACCGTTTCGTTATATTATTTATAAGATATCGCTCCGCCTAACAAGGCCCCCGAGAGAGGGGGTTAGCTTGCGTTATATTATGTTAAACATATCACGTCAAGAAAAACTATGCCCGGTGCTCAAGGACGCTGGTTTTCCACCCATCCCTGGAAGCGCTTCACCAGAGCCCAGAACTCGCTCACCGCCCGCCGGCCCTCCGGGCTGAGCCAGGCGCCGCCGCCGCCCTTGCCGCCGGCCTGCTTGACCACCAGGGGCTGCTCGGACAGGCGGTTCATGCTCTCCACCAGCTTCCAGGCGTGACTGAAGCTCATGCCCATGGACTTGGCCGCCGCCGACACCGAGCCCTTTTCGGCGATGCGCTCCAGAAGCACCACCCGGCCCCAGGACAGGTAGGTCTCGCCGTCCTGCTCCACCCACAGGCGTCCCTTGACCTGGCGGCCCCGGCGGGCCGGGCCGGAGGCCATGGCGTTGTGGTCTATGTCCTGCTTGATCTTGGGCATGCGTTGACCTGCTCGGCTAAAGACGACCAGGGGCATTTTACCACAGGCGCCCCGGCGGCATAAGGCCGCGGGACACCGCCTCGGGCGGCCTGCCCTGCCCTACCCACCAATTTGTAACCAAGCATGCTGCCTACAAAATAGTGTCTTTCCCTTTTGTAGGCCATTTTTGCCCCATGGCGTGATCATGCGCTCGGTCAGCACTGGCGATCCGGCCAATGCTCAGTCGGACCCCGACCAAGTTCTCTTTTATATCAATTTGTTTTATAAGGTTATTTTTGCAGACCGTTTTGCCTGTTGTTCAAGCAATCCACCTCGACCAAGCCCTAGCCGCTCATTGTTACCACCCACCTACCGTTTGGTATCTTTAAGCCCCTCCCAGGGCCTCTATCCTACCGATTGGTATTAATTTTTAGCCTACCCAAAGGTATGTTTTGTACCCGCCGATGATTTTCCCCACTTTTTCAGCTTATTACCAGCACCGCCCTCGCCTGGTACGGCCCTTGCTCTGGTGGTGGGGGATTGATTGGCTGCGATCGCCGGCGGGCCGTGGGAGGAGGGGCCTGCGCCGGGCCGGCGGGCGGGTTTGCAACAACCATTGGGAGGGCTTTAATGGCTAACCTGAACACCGGCGACACCGCCTGGCTCCTGGTCTGCTGCGCGCTGGTCCTGCTCATGACCCCGGGCCTGGCCTTTTTCTACGGCGGCATGGTCCGCAAGAAAAACGTGCTCTCCACCCTGACCCTGAGCTACACCTTCATGGCCCTGATCGGGGTGCAGTGGCTGCTCTACGGCTACAGCCTGTCCTTCGGCCCGGACATCGGCGGGCTCATCGGCAGCCTGAAGTACGTGGGCTTCATCGGCGTGGGCCCGGCGCCTAACCCCAACTACGGCGGCACCATCCCCCACGGCCTGTTCGCCGCCTTCCAGATGATGTTCGCGGTGATTACTCCGGCCCTGATCACCGGCGGTTTCGTGGAGCGGGTGCGCTTCAAGTCCTTCCTGCTCTTCGGTCTGGCCTGGGCCACGTTGGTCTATGACCCCCTGTGCCACTGGGTCTGGGCCGCGGGCGGCTGGCTGGCCTCCATGGGCGTGCTGGACTTCGCCGGCGGCACCGTGGTGCACATCGCCGCCGGTTTCTCCGCCCTGGCCTTCGCCCTGGTCATCGGGCCGCGGCGGGGCTACGGCCGGGCCCCCATGGAGCCCAACAACATTCCCTACACCGTGCTGGGCGCGGGCCTCTTGTGGGTGGGTTGGTTCGGATTCAACGCCGGCAGCGCCCTGGCCGCCAACGGCGTGGCGGTCAGCGCCCTCTTGGCCACCAACACCTCCGGCGCGGCGGCGGGCCTGGTGTGGATGCTCCTGTCTTGGCTGGACGGCCGGCCCAGCACCCTGGGCCTGGTCACGGGCATGATCGTGGGCCTGGCCGCGGTGACGCCGGCCTCGGGCTTCGTCACCCCCCTGGCGGCCCTGGTCATCGGCGCGGTGGCCGCGCCCATCAGCTACTACGCCATCCGCTACCGGGTGCGCAAGGGCCTGGACGAGTCCCTGGATGTCTTCGCCTGCCACGGCATGGCCTCCACCTGGGGCATGATCGCCACCGGTCTGTTCGCCACCAAGGCCATCAACCCGGCCGGGGCCTACGGCCTGTTCTACGGCAACCCCAAGCAGTTGGCCGTGCAGATCCTGGCGGCAATAGTGACCATGGTCTTCTCCTTCGGCGTCACCTACATCATCGCCCGGGCCCTCAATGCCAGCATCGGCCTGCGGGCCAGCCAGGTGGAAGAAGAGGTGGGGCTTGACATCAGCGGCCACGGTGAAAGAGCCTATTCTTAGACCGGCGGGAGGCGCTAACCATGCTTAAGAAGATCGAGGCCATTATCCGCGAGGACAAGCTGGGCGACGTAAAGGACGCCCTGAATGAGATCGGCATCAAGGGCCTTAACGTGGTGGAGATACGCGGCCGCGGCCGTCAAGGCGGCATCACCCTGGCTGGGCGCTCGGGCACCTACCAGGTGGACATGCTGCCCAAGATGCAGGTCAACATCATCCTCAGCGAGCAGAACCTGGACGAGACCATCAAGGCCATCATGGAGGCCGGCCGCACCGGCGACGCCGGCGACGGACTGATCTTCGTCTACCCAGTGGAGGAAGTGGTGCGCATCCGCACCGGCGAGCGCGGCCACGAGGCCGTGATGTACCCCGGCGACATCGACGAAAAGAAGGGCCGGGGCAAGGCCAAGGAATCCTGATCAACCTTTTGTCCCATATTGGCCCGGCGGAGGGATGCGCCCGCACCCGCTCCGCCGGGCTTTTTGCCGGCCTACGGGGCCGTAAAATCCTACCGTTGCACTAGGCGCAGAGGAAGGTATTATTGAACTAGTGCACTAGCCGCCTGGGCTCAAGGCCCGGGCGTCCCGATATCCAGCCCTTGGCGGGCCTGGCGTCTGTGGTCGCCGGCCCCCGGCGACCAGCGAGGGAGGCCGCAGCCTTGCACCTCTTCCCGCCCCAACCCAGCCCGAACCCAGGGGAAACAAGCCATGTTCTTTAGCCTCAGCCTGTACGCGGCCCTCTTGATCTGCCTGCTGGGTCTGGCCTACAAGGTCTGGACCTGGCTGACCACCTCCATCGGCCCAGGCTCGGCGGATTACACCCCCGGCCAGCGGGTGCGCGCCGCTCTCAAGGGCATGGCCGGCGCCCTGTTCAGCCCCCGGATAGTGCCCCTGCTCAAGACCCTGGCCCTGGACGGCCTGCTGCAGCGGCGCTCTTTCCGGGTCAGCCGGCTGGCCTGGTCCGCGCACCTGCTCATCTACGCCGGCTTCCTGCTGCTACTGGTGGCCCATGCCCTGGGTGGGTTGATCATCGGGCGCTGGACCGAGTACTACCCCACCCTCAACCCCTACCTGTTCCTGCGCAACCTGGCCGGGCTCCTGCTCCTGGCCGGGGTGGCGCTGGTGGTCTACCGCCGGCTGAAGCTGCCGGGCCTGCGCCTGACCACCCGGGGCGTGGACCGGGCGGCCATCGCCCTGCTGGCGGTGATCATGCTCTCCGGCTTCTGGCTGGAGGCGGGCAAGATCCTCTCGCCGCAGGTCTTCGGCCAGATGGTCAGCGAGTGGGCCGACGCGGGCAACCAGGCCGAGGTGCGCGCCCTGCAGGCCTTCTGGGGCCAGGAGTACGGCGTGGCCTTCCCTGGCCAGGCCGCGCCGCCCGCGGCCGAGTTGCTGGCCCAGGGCCGCCAACTCAACCAGCAGTACTGCGCCAACTGCCACTCCGCCCCCCAGTGGGCCGCGGGCTCCTACCTGCTCTCGCGGGCGTTCAAGCCGGCGGCCGCGGCCCTGGCTGCGCCGGGCCTGCTGAATGTCCTTTACTACGTACACTTCCTGGCCTGCTGGCTGGGCCTGGCCCTGCTGCCCTTCAGCAAGTTCCTGCACCTGTTCACCACGCCCCTGCTCTTGATGATCAACGCGGTCAGCGACCGCCAGAAGATGGACCCGGCCAACCGGGCCACGGTGCGGGCCCTGGAGCTGGACGCCTGCATGCACTGCGCGGTCTGCTCCATCCACTGCTCGGTGGCCGTGGCCCTGCGCCACGTGCCCAACCTGCTCCTCTTGCCCTCGGAGAAACTGGCCGCGCTGGACCGCACCGCCCGCGGCCGGGCCCAGGAGCGCCGCCAACTGGAGACGATCCGCGAGGGCTGCTACATCTGCAGCAGCTGCTACCGCTGCACCCGCTTGTGCACCGCGGGCATCAACCTGCAGGACCTCTGGTTCGCCCAGAAGGACGACCTGCTGGCCCAGGCCGGCCTGGGCGAGCCCTACGTGGACTTCGCCCGGGCCGCGGACCAGGCCGCCGAGCCCAGCCGGAGCCAGTCCCTGCTGCGGGTGCGCCAGGAGGGCTTCCAGCACGAGCTTAAGCTCTCGGCCCAGGCCGGCACCTTCTCCGAGTGCTACCGCTGCCAGACCTGCACCAACGTCTGCCCGGTGGTGTTCCACTTCCAGCAGCCTAAGGAGGAGCTGGACCTCTTGCCCCACCAGATCATGCACTCGCTGGGCCTAGGCCTCAGAGAGGAGGCCATGGGCGCGCGCATGGTCTGGCGCTGCCTGACCTGCTACCACTGCCAGGAGGCCTGCCCCATGGGGGTGAAGGTGACCGACGTATTGTTCGAGCTGCGCAACCTGACCGCCGGCGGCGGCTCCACGCGGGAGGAAGCCTGATGCGCTACGCCCTGTTCCTGGGCTGCAAGATCCCCTACTTCGTGCCCCAGTACGAGATCTCCACCCGCCGGGTGCTAGCCGAGTTGGGCGTGGATCTGGCGGACCTGGAGTTCAACTGCTGCGGCTACCCCTTCCGCCACCTGTACTTCTCCTCCTATCTGTTGGCCGCGGCCCGCGCCCTGGCCCTGGCCGAAGCCCAGGGTCTGGACATCCTCACCCCCTGCAAGTGCTGCTTCGGCAGCTTCAAGCGGGCCCAGTTCCTGCTCAAGGACAAGCCGGCCCTGCAGCAGGAGGTGGCCGCGGCCCTGGCCGCCGAGGGCCTGGCCTACAGTGGCCTCTGCCAGGCCAAGCATCTGCAGACGGTGCTGTACCACGACGTGGGCCTGCAGGCGATCAAGGCCCGAGTGGTGCGGCCCTTCGCGGGGCTCAACGCGGCGGTGATGTACGGCTGCCACGCCCTGCGCCCCAGCCGGGTCACCGGCTTCGACAACCCCTACGCCCCGGTCATCGTGGACCGCTTGGTGGAGACCACCGGCGCGGTCAGCGTGCCCTGGGAGGGCAAGCTGCAGTGCTGCGGAGCGCCGCTGAGGGGCAAGGACGACGAGCTGTCCCTGGCCATGATCCGCGACCGCCTGGGCGAGTGCCGCGCCGACGGGGCCGAGGTGCTGGTGGTGGACTGCCCCTACTCCCAGATGCAGGCCGACTGGGCCTTCGACCTGATGCAGCCCAAGGACAGCCGCGAATACGTGCAGGGCACGGTGCTCTATCCCCAGCTCCTGGGCCTGGCCATGGGCCTGGAGCCTGCCGAGCTGGCCCTGGAGCTGAGCACCCCGGACCTGAGCTACCTGCTCAGCTTCCTCAGCGAGCCCCAGCCCAAAAAGGCCCACGACCGGCGCTGAGCCGGGCCCGCGGCCGCCAAGGGGTGGCCTGGAGCCCTGGCATGCTTCAGAATTGTAGACATCGGGCCTGAACAAGGAGCAAGCCATGGAACTCAGCGGCAAGACCAAAGTCTATGACCTGGTGGAGGAGCATCCCTTCATCATCGACTACCTCATCCGGCAGTCGCCCCACTTCGAACGCCTGAAAAACCCCATGCTGCGCAAAACCCTGGGCAAGGTGGCGGACCTAAACAAGGCCGCCGGCATCGCCGGGTTGAAGGTGGAAGACCTCTTGGCCGGCATCGCCGCGGAGATCAAGGCCCATGCTGGCCAGGCTGCGGCCAGCGACCCCGCCGCCCGCCAGGCGGCGCTCAAGGGCATCATCCGCGACCTGCACGCCGGGGTGGATATGAACCTGCTCAAGGAGCGTTTCCGGACCCTGATCCGCGACGTGGACGCCCCGGAGATCGCCGCCATGGAGCAGGCCCTGATCAGCGAGGGCATGCCGGCCGAGGAGGTCAAGCGCCTCTGCGACGTGCACGTGGAGATATTCAAGGAGGCCCTGGAGGAGCAGGAGCCGCCCCAGCCGCCGCCCGGCCACCCGGTGCACACCTTCATGAAGGAGAACCGCGCCGCCGAGGAGATCATGGCCCGGGCCGACCGGCTCCTGGAGGCGCTGGGCCGACCGCCCGCGGCCGCGGCCCTGCAAAGCCGCATGGCCGAAGGGGAGCGCCTGCTGGCCGAGCTGGGCCAGGTGGACATCCACTACGCCCGCAAGGAGAACCAGCTCTTCCCCCTGCTGGAGGCCCACCACTTCAGCGGCCCCTCCCAGGTGATGTGGTCCATACACGACGACATCCGCGCCTGCCTCAAGGCCGCCCGCCAAGAGCTGGCCCAGGGCGACGCCGCGGGCCTGGCCGATGACCTGCGTCAGGCCGTGCAGGCCATGCGCGACATGATCTACAAGGAGGAGCACATCCTCTACCCCACCAGCCTGGAGATGCTCAGCCAGGCCGAGTGGCAAAAGGTCAAAGAGGGCGAGGCGGCCATCGGCTACGCCTGGGTGCAGCCGGAGCCCGGCTGGCCCGGCCCAACCGCCGCGGCCGCGGCCCCCGCCCCGGCGCCGGCCGCCGGGGCCCTGGAACTGAGCACCGGCCGCCTCACCCCCGAGCAGGTGAACCTGCTCTTGACCCACCTGCCGGTGGACCTGACCTTCGTGGATGAAAACGATCAGGTGGCCTACTACTCCGAGGGGCCCGAGCGCATCTTCCCGCGCAGCCCGGCGGTGATCGGCCGCCAGGTGCGCAACTGCCACCCGCCCAAGAGCCTGCACGTGGTCAATAAGATCATCGAGGCCTTCAAGTCCGGCCGCAAAGACAGCGCCGAGTTCTGGATTCAGATGGGCCCCCGCTTCATCCACATCCGCTACTTCGCGGTGCGCGATGAAAAGGGCCAATACAAGGGCGTGCTGGAGGTGTCCCAGGACGTGACCGGCATCAAGAAGCTGGAGGGCAACCAGCGGCTGCTGGACTGGGAGTAGGGCCGCCAGCCCACCAACAGCGGCGGGGCGCCGCCTGGCGCCCCGCTGTGTTTTATTGGTCGGCCGGTGGCGGCCCGCCGGCCGGTGGCGGCTCCTGGCCATCGGTGCGGCGGCGCACGATGTACAGGGGCCGGCGCATCACCTCGGTGTTGATGTGGCCGATGTATAGGGCGATCAGGCCCAGAGCCGAGAGCACCACCCCCACCAGCAGCAGGATGAGAACCACGAAGTAGGCCCTGGTCTGATAGTCCAACACGCCCAGCACGTCGGTGACCACCATAACCACCAGCAGCAGTATGGAGAACACCACCACCAACAGCCCCAGCCCGCCGGTGATGTGCAGCGGCAGCAGGGAAAAGGAGGTGAAGCTGTTCAGGGCCAGGGTGAACAGCTTGCTCAGGTTGTAGCTGGGCCTGCCGTTGCCCCGGGCCGGAGAGACGAACTCCACCATGACCTTGTGAAAACCCATCCAGTCGATCAGCCCGCGGAACATGCGGCCCCGCTCCGGGAACCGCTTGAGGGCCTGCACTACCTGGCGATCCAGCAGGCGGAAGTCGGTGCTGCCCGCCACCACCGGGATGTCCGAGTAGCGGGTCAAGAGGGCGTTGAACAGCCAGGAGCCCAGCCGCTTCAGGAGGCCGAAGCCCTGGGCGCCAATGCGCACCCCCACCACGATCTCCGCCCCTCGCCGCCACTCGGCGATGAAGCGCGGGATCAACTCCGGCGGGTGTTCGCCGTCGGCGTCCAGGCAGATCACCGCGTCGGCCTGGCCGGCCGCCTCCACGCCGGCGGTGAGGGCCATCTCCTTGCCGAAGTTGCGCGACAGGCTCAGGCCGCGGACGCGGCCGTCGGCCTGGGCCAGGCGCTCTATCTCCCCCCAAGAGCCGTCGCCGCTGCCGTCGTCCACCAGGATCAGGCTCCAGTCCAGGTCATCCACCGCGGCCATGGCCTGGCCGATGCTCTGCACCAGGGGCGCCAGGTTGCGCTCCTCGTTGCAGACGGGGATCACCAGGGCTACCTTCTGCATGCCGCGCTCCGGGGCCGAACCGCGGTCGGCTCAACTCTCACTGTCAGCGCCCCTGGCCGGACCGGCCGCGGGCCCGCCGGCGCCAGGCCCACAGGCTCCAGAAGCCCAGGCCCAACAGCACCAGCGGCGGACCGGCCAGACCCGCCTTGACCAGGGGCTCGTCATAGACCAGACGCATCTGGTGCTCGCCGGCCGGCACCGGCACCGCCACCAAAAATCCGTAGGCCTTGTAGATCGGCGTCCGCCGGCCGTCCCGGTAGGCCCGCCAGCCCTGGAAGGCGCTCTGGCTCATCACCAGGTAGCCGTCGCGCTGGGCCGAGACCTTGAGCCGGGCCTCCTGGTCGCTCCAGGACAGCACCTGCACCCGGCCGCCGGCGTCCGGAGTGGGGCCCTGCGGCGGCCGCCAGCCGGCCGGCGCGCGGCGGAAGATGAGGCCGCGGGAGGGGTCCACGGAGGCCAGGGCGCGCAGATACTCCCACTCCGGCTCGATCACCGCCGCTCGGGAAACGAAATAGACCATGGGCAGGGCGCGCTGGTTGCGGCTGAAGCCGTGGCCCAGGGGCTCCAGGACCATGCCGTCGCTCAGCCGCCGGCCGTCGGCCGAAAGCCTCTGCACCTGCACCAGGGCCGTGGGGTGCGTGGAGGCCAGCAGCACCTCATCGGCCGCCAGGGGCCGGGGCAGGGCTAGGCGGATGGGCTGCCCCCCGGCCAGCTCTTGGCCCAGGCGTAACGGCCAGGAGGCCTTCACCGCGCCGCGTTGCAGCAAGGCCACCTGGGCCAGGGTGCTGCCAGGAGCCAGCTTCTGGGCGAACAGGGCCTTTGCCTTTATCTCCAGGCCGCCCACCGGCCCCGCGCCGGCCAGGGGCACCGCGGACTGGCTGTAGCCCACCAGGGACCAGTGGTCGCGCAGCACCTTGCGCAAGGTGCTGCTGTTGTCCACCAGGCCCGCGGCCAACAGGTCCATGAAGCGGGGGCTGGCCTGCCGCTGCCACCAGATCTGCCAGTAGCCCAGGGGCAGCCGGCGGTCCATGAACCCGCCCGGCGGATTGGCCAGGTTGACCCGGTAAATGTAGAAGTCGCTCTGGTAGCGGGTGTCTTCGTTGGAGCGGCTGATCAGGATGCGGGTGGGCAACGGGGGCTGGTGGCTCAGGCGGCCCCAGAGGGCCGCCTGCTGGTACATCTCTGCGCTGAGATGGGAGGGGTCGTGGCCAAAGGCGCGGGGGGCGTTGGAGCTGAAAGGCGCGTAGTAAAAACCCAGGTCCAGGGCCGCCAAAAACACCAGCAGCAGGGCCGGCAGCTTGCGCCCCCCGCCTTGGGCCAGGCGGGCCACCGCCCACCACAAGGCCGCCGTCATCAAGAGCAGCCAGAGAACCTGCCCCAGCATGGGCAGCATGTTGTGGAGGTTGTGGCCCGGCACGCCCAGGTTGCCCATGATCAAGAGCGCCAGCGCCAGCGCCAGCAGCAGCGCGCAGACCACGGCCAGCACCCGGCGCAGAGGCCTCAGCTCCTCGGCGTTGGCCCGGCCCAGCAGCCAGGCCAGGCCGTAGCCGGCCAACACCAATAGCCCCAGGTGCAGCAGGAACACCCAGCGCATGGGCGCCCGGAACAGGCCGTAGCCGGGCATCAGGTTCATCAGCACCTTGTGCAGGCCCGCCTGCCCGCCCAGCATCAGGATCGCCCCGGCCAGGCAGAGCAGCTTCCAATACCCCGCCCCGTCCCGCCGCGCCCAGAACACGGCCACCAGGGCCAGCGCCAGGGGCAGGATGCCCACGTACATGAGCGCCTCGTCGTAGGGCAGCATGTAGTAGGGCAGCAGGAAGTAGGCCAACAGCCCCAACTGTCCCGAGTTCTCCTGAGTGAAGAACAGGCGGCCCTTGCCGGCCAGGGCCGTCCCGTCGTGCACCAGGGTGGGGTCGCCCAGAGCGGACATGAACTCGTGCAGCAGGTTGGGCAGACCCATGAGCAGGGAGCCCAAGCCCAGGCCCAGGTAGGCCGGCCAGGCCTGGCGCCAGACCTGGGCCCAGCCGCCCTGCTGCCAGTCCAGCACGGCCCAGAACACCCCGTACAGAGCCAGGGCCAGCATCACGTAGTAGAAAACCTGGGGCATGCCGCCGGTGAAGCACAGGCCGAAGAACACCCCGGCCCAGCCGCCGTTCATGAGCGGCGATTCCTCCCGGGCCCGCTGCAGGAACAGGAACACGTAGGGCACCCAGGCGAAGGTGCTGATCATGGTGGCGTGGATGGTGTGGCCCACCATCACACCCATACAGCCCATCACCACGCCCATGATGGTAGCCGCCGCGCGCCCCAGCCTGAGCTGCAGGCCCAGCAGGAAGGCGCCCAGCCCGGCCAGGGAGCAGTGCACGATCAGCATGATCTGGGCGAAGTCGCTGCGCAGCTGGCCGTCTTCCAAAAAGAAGACGCTGACCATGGCCAAGGGGCTGAACAGATCGAAAAGGTAGGAAAGAACCGGCTGGCCGGTGGCCATCAGGGGGTCCCACAGGGCCAGCTTGCCCTGCAGGAGCTGGTGGTAGAACCAGCCCCGGTGGGCGTTCAGTTCCACGAAGTCGCCGGTCCAGTACAGGCGGCTGGAGGCCTCCGGGTACCAGTAGAGCCAGCGCTGCAGCCAGGGCAGCGCGACCACCAGCAGGCCCCCGGCCCACAGCCAGGGGTCCCGCCAGAGGGGCAAAGCGCGCAACCAATTAAGGGTTCTGGTGATTTCTTGCCCCCTGACCATCACCTGCCGCCCGCCGCCCGCACGCCGGCCCGGCAACCGGGCGCGAGAAACGAAACGATTCCCTGGAGGCATTATGGAACAATCAGGGCTTTTTTGCCAGCCCGGCACCGCCGGCGGGGCCGCCATGGCGAATAAGGGAGGCCGCGTGCAGCCGGAAGCATACACCGGGGGAGACTTTTACAGGGGATCTGCCCTCGGCCGAGGCGAGGATGCGGAGGAGAAATCAGGAGGCGGTCTGATTGCCGTGGCCCGCACCGACAAATCGGCCCTGCCAGGGCGGCCGGCCAGGCTGCATCCGCCTCAGCCCGCTTCGCTGTCTTGTTGACCGCTGGCCGGGATCAAGGGGAAATAGATGTGGAAAGTAGTGCCGTGGCCCAGCCGGGATGCCACGGAAATCTCTCCTCCGCAACTCTTTACGATGCCGTGAACCACGGCCAAGCCCATGCCCGTGCCTTCGCCGGGTTTTTTGGTGGTGAAGAACGGCTCGAATATTCGCTCCAAGATCATGGGCTCCATGCCCACGCCGTTGTCGGCGACGGTGATCAAGTGATAGGGGCCCGGGGGCAGGTCCACGAACCTGGGTTCGCCATTTCCGCCGACCTTCACCCGGTCCAGGGAGATGCTCAAGCAGCCGCCCTTGTCCTTCATAGCGTGCGCCGCGTTGGTTCCCAGGTTGATTATCATTTGCTGTACCTGGCTTGAATCGGCCAGCACGAATCCAGGCTCATCGGGGATGTCGCTGGAGATCTCTATGATGGGGGGCAGGGAGGCCCTCAGGAACTTGAGGCCTTCCCTGAGCAAGGCGTCCAGGCGCACAGGCGAGTTGTCGACCTTGGACTGGCGGCTGAAGCTGAGTATTTGCCGCACCAGGTCCTGGGCGTTGTTTGATGCTTTATGGGCCAACTCCAAGTAGGAACGGCATTCATCGCTGGCGGGGGTGTCCTTGATGGCCAACTGGAGGCAGCCCAGGATCACGGACAGATAGTTGTTGAAGTCGTGGGTGATTTTACTGGCAAAGGTGCCGAGCGCTTCCATCTTCTGGGCCATGCGCAGGCTTTTCTCCAGCCGTTTGGCTTCCTCCTCGGCCCGTCTTTGCTCAGTGACATCCAACCCCACCGCCCAGCTGGCCCAGTCCGGAATGGGACACTGTTCCGAGATATTCGAGCAGGAGACGATCTTCTTGGTGCCGTCCTTGCTGGTGAGTTCGAGTTCCAGGTTCCTGAACTCGCGGCGCTCATTTTTCAGCAGATTGCCGATCTGCCGGTTTTGCCTGGGGTCGGAGCACAGTAGTTGCAGGGCCGCCGGGTTGCCCACCATCTCCTCGGCCGAGTAGCCGGTGACCCGCTGGCATTCCTGGTTCCAGAAAACCAGATTGCCTTGGCCATCGTAGGCGTGCAGCATCACCGGCATGCTGCTGATGATCCGTCTCAGTCTCTCCTGGGTTTCCTGGATTTTCTTTTCGTGGTCCTTGCGCTCCTTGATGTCGTGGAAGATGTGTACGCCCCCTTTTATCTGCCCCTGCTGATCCATGGTGGGAGCAAAGGTAAGCGAGAAATCCCCACCCAGGATGCTGGCTTCAATGCCCACGATCTGTCCGCCGCCGTTGGCCAGGCATTTGACGTATGGGCAATACGGAGGAGGCTGCTCCTGCCCGCAGATCAGTCGGTAGCAGGGTCGGCCGAGGGCTTCCCGGAAATCCATGCCCAGACGCCGAGCCAGGGCCAAGTTTATCCTCTGCAGCCGGTAATCCTGATCAATTATGGCTATGAGGTCCGGAACGGCGTCGAAGGTGCGTTCCCATTCCAGCTTGGCGCGAAGGAGATTTTCCTGGAGAACGCGTAGCTCGGCTATCTCCTGGCTGAGCCGCTGGTTGTGGCGGGAAAGCTCCGCGACCTTTGGCCGTGCTTGCCGCCCGTCAACGGGCTTGGGTCGGGTTGGCGATTTTCCTCTTGCGGCCATCGCAGTTCGCTTGCCTCGCGGGTTGGCGCCGCCGGAGGAGGCATCATGGCACAAAAAACGCCCCTGCTCATCCCGTCGGCGTGGCACGATATAGTCCTGAACCGGAGAGGCGGGCAGAGGCTCCTGATGGCATTGGCAAGACCCCCCTGGTTAATATAAAGGTTATACGGTTAATGCCCCTGAGGTCAAATGGCTCCCCCTGCCCGCCCACGATGCTTCCTGGTTCACGGCCGCGGGTCATCCTTCGACTGAATCAGGCAGGCGGGCCTCCAGCTTGTTCAGCCTCTGCTCCATCCGCAGCAACGCCTCAGCGGAGGCCGGCGGTTCGACCTGCGCCTTGAAGGCAGGGTCGTTCACCCACCAGTCAATGCCCATCTCCCTGGCCTTGTCCACGGAACAGACCACCAGGCGGATTTGCAGGGTGAGCAGCTCGACCTCCACCAGCTTGATCTTTATATCGCCCGCGATCACCACGCCCTTGTCCAGGACGCGTTCAAGCAAATCAGCCAGGTTGGCGCTTTCCACCGAATGCGCCGTGGCGCGTTGAATTGGCATCATCCTCCCCTGCCCTGACCTTAGAACAAGCGGCCCAGGGGGCCCAGGTCCAAGTTCAGGTCCTCTTCCTCTAAGTTGAACTCCCGGCGCAGGCGGTCTATCTCCTCGGCCTGCCGCAGCAAGGTGGCGCCGATTTTCTCCGTCTGCTCTTCGCTCAGGGAGCCCGCCTCCAGCCGGCGGATGGCCTGGCGCTCCATGAGTTCATGCAACAGCTTCACCAGGGTCAGCACCAGCTTTCCCAGGCCGTTCTTGAGGTCCGCGGGCTCCAGGTCCAGGCGGGGCCCCGGCAGGCCCGGGACGGCGGCGGCTCCCCGCCCCTCCGGCCCTGGCGCAGCCATGACCCTGAGAAAGTCACCCATGTTTTGCGTGCAAATTGCCGGCTCGCGGTCCAGGCTCATAACTTGGCTCCCAAGCTGATCTTGGCCTCAGGCGCCGGCCGCATGGCCGTATCCAGCGAACAGACGATAAGCTGCAGGCCAAGGTAGATAAGGTCCACCTCCGCGACGGAGATGGTGACTTCGCCCATGATAACGGCTCCCTTGTGCAAGACACGGTCCAGGGCCTCGCACAAGGATAGATGCTCTTGTTCGCAATAGACTGATTCGCTCATGTCGCAAAGACCAGTTTGGCTCCCTTGGGTCGTCTCGGCGGTCGGCCGGCCCGGCCGGCCCATCTAGCCCGGCCCACGCCGGCTAATCTTCCTCCGGCGGCTCCTCATCCCCCCCGTTGCCTTGGCGTTGGTTTATCTCCTCCAGGCGGTTGAGTATCTCCGCCTCCTTTTGATCGAACTCCTCATCGCTTATGCTCCCGCTCTCCAACAGCATGTACAGCTCGCTCAACTGGGCGGTCAGCCTCTCGGCCTGGTTGGCCATCTCCTGCTCGGCCGCCTTGTGTATCTCGCGGAAGATCCACAACAGGCCGTGGAAGGGGGCCGTCAGGAGGTCATCAATCAGCAGCATGACTAACACCCTCTGTCCTGGTTCACTACAGATCCAGGTCAACGTCCACGAAATTATGCGGGGCCCAGGGTCCGTTGTAGTCAAAGGAGTAGTTATTGTCGAAGGCGCCGGCCGCCTTGAACAGCCCCTTTTCGAACTCGGGCTGGTCCCCGCGTCCCACCAGGCAGGCCAGGTTGGCCACCACCCGCTCGTCGCGCGGGTTGTTGACCTTGGTTTCGTGGCAATAGGGACTCAGCATCTCCAAGATGGCGTCGGTGTGCTCTTTGCGGTCCTCGTTGAGGATGCGGTCGAAGGTGCGCCCCACCTCGATCATGTCTTCCTGGCTGGGTTCGCGGTTGGTTCCGAAGTAGCGGTCGCGCACCCTCCTCAGCTCAGTGTGGGTGTTGACGAAAAATTCGAAAATGTTGGATACGTCCCAGGCAACCCGCACCCCCATCTCCACCTTGCCGGCCACGCGCCGCAGCTCTTGCAGAAAGACCTTCTGGTTCCCGGAGAGGATTTCGGCGATGGCCCCGCGACCGTCGGCGATTATGCCGAAGGCCATGGGCAGCGGCGTGGTGTCGGCCATCAGCGCCTTGAGCACCGCCTGGTGGGCCGCCAGGTTCCGCCTTTCCGGCCGGATTTTCCCGTTGTCCAGGTCGCTGACCACGGCGGAGACCTTGCCGTCGCCCAGGCAATAGACCCGGCCACCGCCTATGCCGATGGGGCCCAAATCCCGGTCCCCGGCATCGGTCACTATGGCGTAGAGGTAGCATCCGTCGTTTTCTGAGGATCTAAAGTTCATGGGCCTCAATCCTTCCTGGTCCTGAGCGGGGTGGCTGGGCGCACCCGGGGGCGCCTCCCCGGCAGAAAGGCCGGCGCAGGGACAAGGCCCTCATCCCCAGGGGAAGCCGGAAGGCCTTGCCCAGGCCGACCAGCCTTTTCATTCGCCGCCGGGCCAGTTGCCGGTCGGCCAGCTCCCGGCGGGCCCGGTCGCGGAGAGAGCCCCCCAGGCCCGCGCCGGGCAGCAGAGAAGCGCATCCCTTGAGGTTGTGGCACCGGCGGATGTGATCCGCTGTCTTGACCCGCAACAAGCTCCGCCTCCTTGCGGCCTGGCCCGAGGCCGCCTGGCTGGCGTTGGTTGTGGAATCCTTCGAGCCGCTCAGTACCTCACCTTGAAGGCCGGGGCCCTATCCGCGGCCCCCCCGGGCGATGCCCCGCTTTGCGGCCGTTCGGGCCCTCGCCTGCTGGCGGCCGTGGAGGCCGCATGCCCGTGGGCGGCCATGAGCTCGGCCTTCTCGGCCTCGATCTCCCTGAATCGCTGCTCGATCAGCGCCACCCGGTGCAGGGCGCTGTCCCGCTCCTTGCCCTTGCGCGCCTTTTCCATCTCCAGGCAGGAGATGCGCATGAAGGCCCGGTAGGGCTCGGCCAGGGAGTTGATCCGCCCGGTGTGGGTTCTGATGTCCTGCAGACCCCGCAGGCTGGTCTTGAGTTTGGCCATGGCCGTACGCCTTTCGTTTAGTGATGTTTCACCGTCTGGCCGGCTTTCTCTGGTTTCTGCCCGCAGACGCTTTGCAACGCCTCGTCGACCTTCTCGGTCATCAGGGAAAGGCCTCCCCGGGTCACCTTGGCGGTGTCGGTGTTGAGCACATCGCGGCAGACCCAGGCGAAGCGAGGATCAGCCAGGGTAGCCCTTACCTCCAGGTGGGACATGATGCGGGCTATGGCGATGGTGGCGCGGATGGTGGGGCGGTGGTTGCGCACCCCCACCCCCCTGAGCTCCCGCACCAGGTCCACTATCACCTCGGCGTCATGGCGAGGTATGCCGGATTTGCGCATGGCCACCGCCACCTCCGTTTCCCGGTCGAAGTGGCCCAAGGTGATGGTGATGAGTCGGTCCTGCAGGGCGTCCTGGGTCTTGTGCACGCCGGCGTATTCCTCGGGATTGGATGTGAACACGGCCCGGAAGTCGGGATGGACCTGCAAATATCCCTCCCCGGCCCGGCGCAGCTTGGGCAGATTGAGGATCTTCTCCTCCAGGACGCTCAACAGGGCGTTGTTGGCCTCGGGGCGGGAGCGGGTGAACTCATCATAGATCAGGGTGTAGCCTTCGCTGCAGGCCGTGGTGAGGCGGTTGTCCTCCCAAATGGTGTGCATGCTTTCCTCGGTCCGCAGAACCGAGTGGATGTAGTTGTCCACCAGCCTGGACTTGCGGTAGCCGGAGTCGCGCCCCACCAGGTCGGAGCTGGCGAACTCGTCGTCCCCGTGTATGAGCACCACGGGCCGGCCCAATTGGGCGGCCACGTGGAAAGCCAGGGTGGTTTTGCCGGTGCCCGCCGGCCCGGCGAAATGGACCGGATAGCCGACCTTCAGATAAGCCAACGCCCTTTGGGTGATGTCATCCACGTAGGGGCTGGTGACGAACTCGTCGCTGGCCTCGGGCTGAACGCTGTCGCCGGGGATGTCGGCCCGCACGGTGGCGTGCGAGACGGTTTTCAAACCCGCATTTTCGCTCATGTCTCCTCATCCTTTTGTCGGCAAGGGCGCCATGGAGCCCCCTGGGAGCCGCGGGATCTGGGGAAAGGCTGGCTTTGCCCGGCCGCGAATCATCTGGCTCCCTGCCGGCCCTGCGCGAAGCAATCAGACAAGCTTCTTGGCCTGCTCGATCCAATCGGCTACATTGGCGGTTCTGCCCGCCTGGCCCAGGATTTTGCGCAGCTTCGCGGGGTCGCTTTTGGCCAGCTTGGCGTAGGTGACGATGCCGGCCAGGTAGAGCTTGCTCTGCAGGCGAGGCCCGATGCCCTTGATCGCCGTTAGCTGGTCCAGGCGGGGCTCCCCGGCCTGGGGCTCTTCCCCTTTAGGCGCCGGCTCCGGCTTCGGCTTGGCCGGGGCCACTGGCCGGGCCGCGGCCTTGCGGCCCTGCCAGGCCGCTCGCGCGCCCGCCAGGTCAGCGCAGAATTCGCGCCGCATGGTCCCCACCGCAGCCTTCAGATCCCTCACGTAGCGCCGGATGTCTTCCTCGAAGGGCCTGAGCTGATCCATTAGCTCCTGGGCCATGCGGCGGCGGTCCCGGGCGAACCGGGCTTGCTGGCCGGTCACCGCGATCCTCAACTCGGAGACGAACCGCTGGCGGGAGCCGCGATCTTCGGCGGCCGTCTTCTCTTGGTCCCGCCGGATGCCGGCTATCATGTCCGCCACCTGCTCCATGAATTGATTCACAAAGGCCACCTGGTCGGCCAAAAAGGAAAGCCGCTCCTTGCGCGAGCTGCGGGCGGCCTTGGCCTGGGCCTTGCGTATAGCCGCCAATAAATCCTCGCTCTCTTCCTGCAGGGCAGCGGAATCGCGCTTGAGCCCGTCGCAAAAGTCGCTCAGCTCAGCCCGGGCCTCCGCGGCCATGCCGGTCCGGGCAGCCAAAAAGCCGTCCAGTACGGTGGTCACCGAGTTCGCCAGGTCGCTTATGAAGGCGTTGCGCTCGGTCCTCTGCTCGCGGGCCATCTCCTGGTGGGCCTGGCGCATAGCCTGCTGCATGTCTGCGCTCTGCTCTTTCAGCTCCACTACCCGGTGCTTGATTTTTTCCACCGTGTCTTCCAGGGTGAGCTTCAGGTCCGCGGCCATGTCTGCATGGGCCTCCCTGAAGCCGGCCTGCATGTCCCCGGTCATATCCCGCAGGTTCTCCACAGCGTCTTTCACCCCTGCCAAGAAATTTGCCCGCGTTCCCCGCCCAGCCATTATTTCATCGCATAACCGGGCCATATCATCGGTCATCCGACCCATGTGCCTTCTCCTTTGACTTGCGCCCATCTTCTCGGCGTCGGCCAGTCGCGCCGGCTCGACCATGATGGGGATTGAGCTTCCGCGGGGAGCCATGGCAGAAAGGCCCCCCACGGAGCTCAATCAAAACCCACCGCCTTTGACCTAGGCCGGGGCGGCAGCGGTTGCGGTCAGGCCGATGGCCTCGGCGTACTTCAGGTAGGTCTCCACCGAAGCGATCACCACCCTGGCCTCCACGGACAGAAGCTCGATGCCCACCAGGGCCACCTTGGCCCAGGCGTCCACAACGATGCCCTTGTCCAGAATGCGATCCACCACCTCCGCCAGGCTGGACGAGTCGGTGGTCTTCTGCACCTTTGCCATGAACTACCTCCTTCCTTTCGGTTTTACCTTTAACCAGCGCTGGTTTTCGGGATGTCCCTAGGCATTGCCAAAGACGTGCCAACCGGACCATTGGCCGGCAATCAATGTTATCTAATTGTTATAATTGGGAAATGTTGATTGGGACGTGTCCGGGGGCGATGAGCGGGAGCCGCAAGCCTAGGTAAGCTGCCTCTACTCCTATGGAAGCCGTGCCATAGTTAGGTAATCATCCCCTCAACCTAAAACCCCTCTGGGATCGCCAGGGGAGCCCGCCTAGGGCAAGGACCTCAGGATGTCCTCGTTCTTAAAAGGCTTGCCGATGAAGTCTGCGATTATCTTCTCAGACAGGGCCTTTTGCACCCCGTCGTCGTCTTTGTAGAAGTAGCCCGAAACCATCACGATGCGCAGGTCCGAAGCCAGCTCGTGCAGGCGGCGGGCCAGTTCCAGGCCTTCCATGTCCGGCAGCTTGGCGTCCACGAAGGCCATGACCGGGTGGTGGGCCTCGGCCAGGCAAAGGGCCTCCTGGCCGCTCAAGGCCTTGATGACCCGCCGGCCGGTTTTGCGCAGGATATGATCCAGCGCCCAACACATCTCCGGTTCATCGTCCACGATGAGAATCAAACGATCATCCTTTCCCATGGCCTCAACCTCCAGCGGGCGCGGCCCCGGCGCCCCGCTGGGCCGGCCGGGCGCACGCCGCGCAACCAGAGTCGGTTCACAATCCGGCCGAGCGCCTCTCCTGGCCGGACATGAGCATTGGCAGTCGCACCCAAAAGGAGCTTCCCTGTCCCGGCGTACTTTCCACCTCGATGGAGCCGAAGTGCTGCTTGATGATGCTGTAGGAAATGGACAGGCCCAGGCCGGTGCCCTGACCTACTGGCGAGGTGGTGTAAAAGGGATCGAAAATTTTGTCGATCTCATTCGGGGATATGCCCTTGCCGGTGTCGGTCACGCCAACCCGCACCTCCCGCTTTCCCAGGCTCTCCACCAAGACCTCCATCACCCCTCCGGTGGGCATAGCGTTGATGGCGTTCAGGAACAGGTTCATGAACACCTGCTGCAAAAGGCTGCCCACGCCGCTGACCAATATCTGCTCCTGGGGAAAATCGGTGACGGTGGTCACCTTTTGCAGGCGGGCCTGGTTGGCCACCAGGGACAGGGTTTCCTTAATGGTGGCCACCAGGTCCACCAGCTCCACGGCCGCCTTTTCCTGGGGCCGCGCGAACCGGAGCAGGTTTTCGATTATCTCGGAAGCCTTGCGGATGCCCCGGTAGATCTTTTCGGAGCACTCCCGGCGAAAGGCGGGCTCCAGATCATCCTCCATGAGGAACTGAGCGGCGGAGGAGCAAACCGCCAAGGGGTTTCTTATCTCGTGGGCGATGCCGCCGGCCATGACCCCCAAGGCGGCCAGCTTCTGGGATTGCAGGATCTGCATCTCGAACCTGCGGCGCTCGCTTAAGTCCCGGCCCACGGCCACCACCCCCACCACCTTGGACAAGGCGTCCCGCATGGGGGAAAGCACCCAGGAGACCGAGACCCCGGTCCCCTGTTTGGTGAGCAGGTCCCATTCCGCCATGTGGTAGCTGCCGCCGTTCTTTTGCATGTCCAGGCCGCGGGCCACCTCTTCCCTGATATCGGGCGCGCAGTAGCGGGCGAAAGGCTGGCCTTGGATCTCCCGGAAGGAATAGCCGGAGACCTTCTCGGCGGCGGTGTTCCAGGTCAGAATCCTGCCTTCTATATCCATGGACAGAACGATGTCGCTGGCGCTCTCCACCACGCTGGAGAGGTGCCGCTCCACCCGGCGCACCTCCTCGCTCAGCCGGACCTGCTCCGTGATGTCCTCCATGAGGAACATAACGTTGCACACCACTTCCGCGCGGGAAAAGGGCAGAATGCGATAATAGTAGTACCGCATGGGCACGCCTGGAACCCGGTAGGTTAGGCGCTCGCCGTCGCTGGGTTGGTTGCTTTCCAAGACCTGTTGAATGCGGCTGGTTATGTCCAGGTTGTCCAAGATTACGGCGGGGAATATCTCCTCCAGCCGGCGGCCGATGGTTGCTTCGGCGGAGCGCCGGCTCTTTTCCAGGAAGTTGCGGTTGGCCGAGATAACCCGCAGGCCGCGGTCGATTAAAAGGACCGAAGAAGGTATGGCCTCCAGGAGCATGTGGTAAAGCATCTCATAGTAGCTTTCCGTTTCCTGGGGCTTGGGGCCGTGGAGGTCGCTGGGCGCCGGCCACTCCCTTTTCATTGCCTCTAACCTTGCGCAGGAGCCGCAAAGCTATAGGGAGGCCAGGGTCCGCTGAGCAGCATCTTGGTGTTCTCCAGTCGCGCAAACGCTGCGTAGGCCAGGCGGAAGGCCCGCACTTTGAAGCGGGGAACCAGGAAATACAACCACAGCAGCAGGCAGTCGTCCTCTCCCTCTCCGGGGGCTGGCACCGGCCCCTGGCCCAGGGAGCGGGTAAACAAGCCGGCCAGGGCGGCCTGGCACCTGGCGGGCCAATCGCCCTCCGCCCGCTCCCGCTGGGTCTCCTGTAGGTGGCTATCGCGCCGGGCGAGGAGATAGGCCAGGCCCGGACGCTCCGCGGACTGGGCCTGGGCCGCGCAGGCCAGGCGCGAGGGCGGGGCCGGCCGCCGGCCGGTCGCCTCACTCTTGGCTCCGGCGGGCAACAGGGCCCGGATGCCCATTTCCACGCATCCCGCCAGCTCGGCCAGGAGCGGCCGGGAAAGGCTGCGGCCGGCCGTCAGCAGGGCGGCCGCCTGGGCCTGGTCCTGGCACAGGCAACCATAGCGCAGGGGAATCACCGTGCGCTGGGCATGGAACGCCTCCACCACCTTGCTGTAGGCCCACAAGTCCTCCACCAGGGGCGCGGAGCGGGGCCGGTCCACCCAGGAAAACGCGGCACCCAGGCCGTCGCGGCCCATCACCTCCACCTTGCCCCCTCCCACCCCGGGCGGGGTCTGGCGGGGCGGGGGGGCTTGGCCGGCGAACAGGCAATAGAGCAGGCAGGGCATCAGGCCTCCCGGTCTTCCAGACAAGGGGCGAAGCTGTAGGGCGGCCAGGGCCCCGAGCACTCCCATAACAACCCCTGCGCGGAGTTGGCCGCCTGTTCCCGGCGCAGCAGGGCCTGGAAGTCTTCTAACTTCCCGCGGGGCACCCAGAAGGCCCAGTTGACCACCATCTCGTGCCCATCGCCGCCGGAGTCCGCGCTCAGCAGGTTGCGCGGGAGGAACTCCGCCGCCTGCCGCGCCAAGGCCTGGCCCGTGGCCTCGCAGCTCCGCCGCAGCCGCCGGCCCAGCTCCTCCTGGGCCGCCGCGGCCAGCTTCTTCTCCTCAAAATAGCGCTGGCCGGGGCCCAGGGCCGCCAGGCGCCCCGCCTCCAGTTGCCTTTTTTCCTGGCACAGCCGCTCCAGGGCCTGGGCCTTGTTCCAGTAGCCCTTTACCGCCCATTCCTCCCGGCCGGCCGCCTTGGCCAGAAATTCCGCGATGGCCCCCTGGTGCGGCCGCACCCGCCGTGCCAGGGCCTCCGGCGAGGAGAAGATGGTCCCGAAGCGCAGGGGCAGCACCGGCGACAGGCTCATGGCCCGTTCCACCACCTCCTCGTGGCGGCAGAGCCGCGGCAGCAGCCAGGCCGTGTCCCTGAGCCTGGCCTCGGCCTCCGCGCCGCTGAAATCAGCCAGGGAGACCGGGCAGGCCACCGCGGCCAGGCCTCCCAGGCCGTGCAGGCGCAGCGGATGCCCCTCCTCCAGGCCCGGGCCGGCCAAAGAATGCGCCAACCCATCCTTGGTCAGGCAAAATACGTAAAGCGCCCGTCTCATTTTCTCGCCGTCACCGTGGCCACGGCCTGACGCAGGTCCTCGGCGGTCACCTCGACCTTGGTCTCCTCCCCGGCGGCAGACCCGGCCGCGGCCACCGCCCGGCTGACGCTGCCCAGGGCGGCCAGGTTGCAGACCGAGGCGATCTCGGCCCCGCTCAGCTCCCCGCTCTGGGCGGCCAGGCGCCGGACGCTTATGCCCGGGGCCAAGGGCTTGTGGGCCAGATGTATGGTGAATATGGCCTCCCGGTCCTTGGCGTCAGGCCGGCCCATCTCCACCACCTCGTCGAAGCGGCCGGGCCGCAGCACGGCGGAGTCCAGCATGTCGGGCCGATTGGTGGCCCCCAGCACCACCACGCCCTTGAGCTCCTCCACCCCGTCCATCTCCACCAGAAACTGGCTGAGCACCCGATCGGAAACGTGGGAGTCGGAGGCGTCCCCGCCCCGGGCCGGCAGCAGGGCGTCTATCTCATCAAAGAACAAGATGCAGGGGGCGGCCTGGCGGGCGGTGCGGAAGACCTCGCGCAGGCCCCGCTCGGATTCCCCCACGTACTTGGACAGCAGGGCCGGCCCCTTGACCGAGATGAAGTTTACCTGGCTCTGGTTGGCCACGGCCTTGGCCAACAAGGTTTTGCCGCAGCCGGGCGGGCCGGCCAGCAGGATGCCCTTGGGCGGGTTCACTCCGGCCCGGCGATAGAGGGAGGCGTACTGCAGGGGCCACTCCACCGCCCTGCGCAGGCGCTCCTTCACCTCCGACAGCCCCCCCACGTCGTCCCAGCCCACGTCGGGCACCTCCACGAAGACCTCCCGGATGGCCGAGGGCTCCACCCCCTTGAGGGCCGCGAGGAAGTCGTCCGCCTGCACCTCCAGACGCGACAATTGTTCATAGGGAATGCTGGCCTGGGAGAAATCTATGTCGGCCATGATGCGCCGCAGACAGCTCATGGCCGCCTCCCGGCACAAGGCCTCCAGGTCGGCGCCCACGAAGCCATGGGTGATGGCCGCCAGGCGCTCCAGCTCCACATCCTCGGCCAGGGGCATGCCCCGGCTGTGGATTTCCAGGATTTCCTGGCGGGCATTGCGGTCCGGGATGGGGATGGCTATCTCGCGGTCGAAGCGGCCCGGCCGGCGCAGGGCAGGGTCCAGGGCCTGGGGCAGGTTGGTGGCCGCGATTACGATGAGGTTCTGCCGGCGGTTCAGTCCGTCCATCAGGGCCAGGAGCTGGGCCACCACTCGCTTCTCCACCTCGCCCACCACATTCTCCCTTTTGGGGGCGATGGCGTCTATCTCGTCCAGGAAGACTATGCTGGGGCCCTTAGCGGCCGCCTCCTGGAAGATCTTGCGCAGGTGGGCCTCGCTCTCGCCGTAGAACTTGTGGATCACCTCCGGACCGCTCACCGAGAAGAACCGGGCCTCGGTTTCATGGGCGATGGCCCGGGCGATGAGGGTTTTGCCGCAGCCGGGCGGGCCGTGCAGGAGCACCCCCTTGGGCGCGTCTATGCCCAGGCGCTCGAAGACCTCGGGGTAGCGCAGGGGAAGCTCGATCATCTCGCGGATGCGCTGTAATTGGGGGCCCAGCCCGCCGATGTCCTCGTAGGACAGCTCGCCGCCCCGCTCCTCCTGCTGGGGCTTGCCCACGGTCAGCAGGGTGGTGGGATTTATCAGCACCGGCCCCTTGGGCACGGTCCGCTCCACCTTGAAGCTGGCCGAGCGGCTGCCGAAGAGGTTGGCCCGTATGCGGTCGCCCTCCACCACGGGCAGCCCGTCCAAAAGCCCGCCGATGTAGGGCAGGTCCCGCGGGGCCGGCCGAATGTTGGTGGGCCCCAAGACCACCTGCTCGGCCGGGAGACAGGCGCCTTTGCGCACCAGGACCGTCTCGTCCACTCCTACCCCTGCGTTGTCCCGGCTCAGGCCGTCCAACTGCACCCTGGCCTGGCCTCTTAGCTCCTTGTAGGCCGGCATAGCCTTGCAAAAGGTGCGGCGGGCGCCCTCCACCTCCACGATATCGCCGATGTTCACCTGGAGGCGGTCCATGTCCTCGGGGCCCATGCGGGCGAAGGCCCGCCCCATGTCCTTGGCCAGGGCCTCGGTCACGCGCAGCTTGATGGGTTTGGCGTCGCTTGCGGGCATGCGGCCCCTCCCGGACCATGGGCTCGAACAAGACCTAGTTCATGCACTTGATTTCCAGGATGCCGTTGTTGCAGGAGACCTGCAGCCGATCCCTGGCGTAGGCCCGGGGCAGCAGCACCTCCTTCTGATATTTCTTGTCGCCGCTTTCGGCCTGAATGGTCAGCAGGTCGTCGCTCACCTCCAGGCGGATGTCCTCGGCGCTGATGCCGGGCATCTCGGCCACCACCAAGGTGTGCTCCTCCTCCTCAAAGATGTCCACCATGGGCTCGCGCACCTCGTGGATCGCCGACTCGCCGGTTTTTTCGTCCTTGCGGATATTGCCGAAAGGCTCCACCTTTATCTCCTGGTCGCCCAGCCCCATCTTGACCGAGAAACCGTAAAAACCCTTCACGCCCTTGCCCTGGCGCTCAAGATCAATCTCGCCGGTGCGGGAAAGGCCTTCGCCTTTTTCGGCCAGCTCACCCAGCCGCTCCACCAACTCGCCCAGGCCCTTGAGCACTCCCCCCAGGCCCTCGCCGGTCCGTCTGTTACCCATCATTGCCACCCCTTCTCGCCATCCGGGTCCTTGAGCCCCAGAGTCTTCACCTTGGTGTGCAGAGTCTTATAATCCATCTGCAACAGGCGTGCCGCTTTGGCCTTGTTGCCGCCGGTTTTGTGCAGCACCTGCTCTATCACCCGCCGCTCGACCATGGCCATGGAACGGCGCACGATCTCGCGCAAGGGCTCCCCCTGCCAGGGGACTTCGTTGACCTTGGCTAGCGGCGCGGCGGCGCCGGCAGCGCCGCCTTTCAAATCCAGATGCTTTTCCCTGACCACCCCCTGGGCCAGCAACACGGCCCGCCGGATGGTGGCCTTGAGCTGGCGCACATTGCCCGGCCAGACGTGGGACACCAAGGCCCGCACCGCGTTTTCGCTCAGGCCTTTCACCGGCTTATCCAGCTCCTTGCTGGTCTGGTCCAGGAACCGCTTGGCCAGATACAAGATGTCCTCCTTGCGCTCGCGCAGGGGGGGCACCCTTATGGTGAACTCGTTCAGGCGGTAGAAAAGGTCGTTCCGGAAGTCCCCCTCCACGGCCAGCGCCTCCAGGTCCAGGTTGCTGGCCGCCAGCAGCCTGACGTCAATTTCGCGAGGCTTGGTGCCGCCCACCCGGTAGATTTTCTTGTCTTGCAGGGCCCGCAGCAGCTTGGACTGGGAGCCCATGGGCATGTTGGATATCTCGTCCAGAAAAAAGGTGCCGCCGTGGGCCATCTCCAGCTTGCCGGGCTTCTGTTGCTCGGCCCCGGTGTAGGCTCCTTTTTCGTGCCCGAACAACTCGCTTTCGAAGAGAGATTCCGGTATGGCCCCGCAGTCAATGGCTATGAAGGGGGCGTCCGAGCGCTGGCTGCAACGGTGCAAGGCCTGGCTCACCAGCTCCTTGCCGGAGCCGGTTTCCCCCATGATGAGCACGCTGAAATCGGTGTCGGCCACGCTGTTGACCTCGGTGATCAGCCGGGTCACCGCGTCGCTGGGCCCCATCAGTTCGCGCAGGAACTCGTTGGCCTGCAGGCGCCCGGTGAGGCGCCGGAGCTTGCGCTTCAAGCGCACCTCGGACAGGGCGCGGTGTATGACCCGGATCACGTCCTGGTTGTCAAAGGGCTTGGCCAGATAATCATAAAAACCGGCCCGTATGGCCTCCACCGCACCCTCGATGTCCGCATAGGCGGTGATCATGACCACCGGGAGGTCGGGGTCCAGGGCCTTGGCCTTGGTCATGACCTCCATTCCGTTCATTCCGGGCATCTTGAAGTCCACCAGCATCAGGTCCGGTTTTTCCGAAGCCACTTTCTTAAGCGCCGCTTCTCCGGTGGAAGCCGTCAGGGACGTGAAGCCTTCCCTGTGGATGATGTGCGAAAGCATTTCACATACCAAGTCGTCGTCATCCACGATCAATATGAGAGGTTTTTCCTCAGACATGATCACGGACTTTCTGGTGCCGGGGAAAATAAAGGGGATAGACGACTTCGATGTCCTTGGCCAGCCAGGGGCTGAGGTAGTGCAGCATGCCCAGAAAAATGATCCCTGTGTCTCCGGGCTCCAGGGTATCGTTTATCCGGCGGGCAATGAATTCATCACGCTCGGTCAAGATCGTCTCCAATATCTCCTGGGGCCGCTCCGCCCTGGGGGCTGATTCAGAATGATAATTATCGTCAAGCCCTTGCTTCATTACCTCGTATTCCCGCACCAGCAGTTCAGCAAACTCAGTGCCCATCAGGCGGGCGCCGCGCTGCACCAGCTTTAAGACCAGGCGGTGGTTGGGGCTGCCCAATTCGGCCATATCCCGCACAATGTTCAGTTCTTTCCCGCAGATAGGCAAGCCATCCTGGTATAGCTTGACCCTGGCGTAAGGCAAGGCCAGGGCCTCGAGGGCCTGTTCAATCTCCAGCCACATCTGATGGATAGCTTCATTTTTGCGCTGCCAGCCCTTCTGGCCGCTATGTCGGACAGAATGCCAGCGAACGGCTTTTGCAAGCCCCCCCATGTCGCTAGGGGAGTGAATTATGGGAAAGTAATAGAGTAATCTACATGGCTTAGCAGGGCGGCTCGCGCAATCCATTTCACCCCCGGCTGATGAATAGGATTTGCTTCGGAGACGGGCAGTATGGAATCAATTCTATGGAATAATTTACTCTAATTCTGGTACCAAACAACCACTTGTTTGGCGTGCAAACCCTGGAGATAGGTTTTTTGCACCTGGTCGGTGGGGATTTTGCTAACTGAGGAAGATTCCTCCTGGCAAAGCTTTGGGCATGAGGCAGACGTGGTTGCCCCGAGGGTCAGAATGCGTTGCGACCTCCGGCAGGGGCCGCGCAGAACCATCCAGCGCAGTCTGGCCGGCGGGGACGCCGCGGCCCGAAAACTATGTCTGCCCGGCCTCGACCAGCGCCCGGCCTTCGCGTACGCCGCTGGCCTCCAGGGCCTGGTGCACCTGGGGGGGCGATGTTGATGAACCCCCGGCGGCTGGGGAGGTTGAACCAAAGCCCCTGGCGGTAGCTTTTCACGGGCCGTCCCCTGCCCCGGTCTACTGGACCCAGCGCTCGCGGATGCGCTGCATCTCCGAGCCGCCGGCCGCGGCCAGGCCCTTGTTGAGGATGCGCAGCAGCACGGCGTTGCCCTTTTTAACCGGCAGGGCCAGGTCGTTGCGGTCCACCACCGGACGGCCGGTGGCCCACTCCACCTTGTCCAGCAGGCCCAGCTTGCGGCGGTAATAGAGCACCACCGGCTCGTCCATGACGATGGCCTGCAGGCGTCCCTGCCCCAGGGCCAGCACCGCGTCCCCGTAGCCGGTGAAGAGCTGGGGCTTGATGCCGCCCGCGGCGCAGATGGTCTGGCCGGAGTCGCCCTGCACCGCCCCCACCTTGAGCGCCGCCAGGTCTGCCAACTTGCTTACATTCTTGGTCTGGATGTTGACGAAGATGCTGGTGGACACCGCGTAGTAGGGCGCGCTGAAATCCATGGTGGCCTTGCGCGAGGCCAGGGGGAAGATGCCGCCCAGGGAGTCCAGGCGCCCGGCCTGCAGGTCGTCCTGCTGCTGCTGCATGTCCAGGGGGAAGAACTGGACCTTAAACTTCAGCTTGTCGGCCATGAAGCGCCACAGGTCAATGCAGATGCCGGCCGGCTTGCCGTCCTGCTCCAGGAAGCTGAAGGGCGGATAGTTTTGGTGCACGCCCACCTTGACGGGGCCGTGCTCCTTGACCCAGGCCCGCTCCTGCCGGCCCAGGGGGTCTTGCTCATCCAAGCCACAGGCGGCGACCATGACTACCGCCAGCAAGGCGGTCAACCCAAATAGCCATTTCATGGCGAACCCCCTCTAAACGAAGTTATCCATCACCTGCGCCAGAATATCATAATCCACCGCCTGCCTGGCCAGGGGCCCCTTTTGCAGCATTGGGTAGTGATCCTGGAAGGCCGCTCGCTGGTTCTGGTAGATCACGCCGATGGGGATGCGCTCGCCGAACTCATAGCTGAGCCTGATGGCCGCGTCCCAGTTGCCGGGGTCGTGCTCGTCGCCCAGCTTGTACACCCGCTGCTTGTACCACTGATAGGTGTTGAGCTTGTTGAAGGAGACGCAGGGCTGCAGGATGTCTATCACCGCCAGGCCGCGGTGGGCCAGGCCGCGCTGGATCAGGCCCGCCAAGTGCTCCACCTCGCCGGCGTAGCCCCTGGCCACCAGCCCGGCGTGGCAGCTGATGGCCACGGCCACTGGGTTGAAGGGATAGGAGTACACGCCGTCGGGCTGGGCCTTGGTGCGCATGCCCTCCAGGCTGGTGGGGCTGGCCTGGCCCTTGGTCAGGCCGTAGATCTGGTTGTCGTGCACCAGCACCGTCAGGTCCACGTTGCGGCGCAGGGCGGCCAGGAAGTGGTTGCCGCCCTCGCCGTAGTGGCAGCCGTCGCCGCTCACCACCACCACCTTCAGCTCCGGGTTGGCCAGGGCCGCGCCGGTGGCCGCGGGCAGGGAGCGGCCGTGCAGGCCGTTGAAACAGTTGCAGCGCAGGTAGTGCGGCGTCTTGGCCGCCTGGCCGATGCCGCTGACCAGGAGCACCTGCTGCGGCTCCAGCCCGCTACCGGCCAGGGCCTGCTTGAGGGCCTTGAGTATGCCGAAGTTGCCGCAGCCCGGGCACCAGGCGGTCTCGAACTGGCCGTAGTCCTCGCTGGTCACCATGGCCGCCCCCTACTCTGCCAAACGCCGGAGGATGTACTCCGGGGTGAAGTTGAGTCCGTCGTAGCGGGTGATCAGACGCTGGGCCGCCAGTCCGGTCTCGAGGCGCAGCAGGCCGGCGAACTGGCCGTCGGCATTGCCCTCGATCACCACCACCTGCCCAGCCTTCTGGAAGCGCTCCCGGAACTGGGCCGGCTCCAGGGGCCAGACCTGGCCGAAGTGGCAGGTGGCCACCCGCCGGCCCTGCGCATTCAGGCGCTGGGCGGCCTCGGCCACCGGCCCTTGGCTGCTGCCCCAGCTCACCAGGAGCAGCTCGGGTTCCTCGGGTCCGCTGAACACCGGCGGCCAGGCCACGGCCTGGAGCCCCTGGTGCTTGCGCAGCCGCTTGTCCTGCATCACCACCCGCAGCTCCAGGTCCTCGGTGATGTGGCCGTCCTGGTCGTGCTCGTCGCTGTCGGCCACCACCAGCCCCGGCCCGAAGCCGGGCAGGGCTCGGGGCGAGACCCCGCTGTCGGTGACGGCGTAGCGCTGGTAGTCCGGGCCGGGCTCCACGGAGCCGGCACGCACCGGCTCAATCGCTGCCAGGTCGAAGGGCTGCACCGCCCGGTAGCTGTCGGCCAGAAACTGGTCCGTGAGAATGAACACCGGCGTCTGGAACTCCTCGGCCAGGCGCAGGGCCTGGGCCCCGGCCGCGAAGCATTCCTCCACCGTGCCCGGCGTGAGTACCGCCCGGGGGAACTCACCGTGGCCGCCGTGCAGGGCGAAGTTCAGGTCGCCCTGTTCGCTGCGCGTGGGCAGGCCCGTGGCCGGGCCGGGGCGCATGGCCAGGGCGATCACCAGCGGCGTCTCGCTCATGCCGGCCAGGCTCAGGCCCTCGGTCATCAGGGCGTAGCCGCCGCCGCTGGTGCAGACCATGGCCGGCGCGCCGGCATAGGAGGCGCCCAGGGCCATGTTGACGGCCGCCAGCTCGTCCTCGGCCTGTTCGGTCACCACGCCAAGCTTATGGGCCTGGGCGATGACGTTCAGGGCGATGGAGGTGGAGGGGGTCATGGGGTAGAAGGCCAGGAACTTCAGCCCGCCGGCTAGGGCCCCCAGGGCCATGGCCTCGTTGCCGTTCAGCATCAACCGCCGGCCCTGCTCCGCGGCCGGCGGCAGGGGCGTGAAGTCGTGCGCCTGCTTGTTCAGCCAGTCCAGGGCCGCCTGCAGGGCCTGCTGGTTGTCCTCCACCACCTCGTCGCTGAGCTTGTGCAGCTGGGCCGACAAGAGCTCCTGCAGCAGCGCCGGCTTTAGCCCCAGCAGGCCGCCGGCCACGCCCACGGCCACCGTGTTCAGGTAGCGCTCCTCGGCCAGCTCGGCGTAAGGCACGTTCAGGCAGGGCGCGGCCGCGCAGGACAGGCCCGTATCGGCCAGCACCCGGCTGCCCGGGGCCAGCTCGTGCTGGTGCAGGTCCAGCGTTTCCTGGTTCAGGGCCACCAAGAGGTCCACGCCCTCGCGCGGCCCCAGCAGGGGCTGGGCGCTGGCCCGGATGGTGAAGGTGTTGTGCCCGCCGCGCACCCGGGACATGTAGCTCTGGCTCACCACGATCCAGTAGCCGCTGCGCACCAGGGCCTTGGCCAGCACCTGGCCGATGGTGACCAGGCCCTGGCCGGCCTCGCCGCCGATCATGATATTGAGGCTTTCGCGCTGCATAGGCCTGCCCGCCCTTTCTTTGCCCAGGCCGCCTCTTCCCGGCCGGACGGCCGACCGCGGCGGCTCCTTTCATGGTAGCAAACGGGCGCTAACCCTTCCAGAGCGGGCTCATGGAGCGCAGCCGCTCCACGATGGGCGGCAGCTTGTCCAGGAAGAGCTGCACCTCTTCTTTGGTGTTGAGGTGGTTGAAGGACAGCACCAGGGTGCCCTGGGCGTCGGCGAAGTCCAGGCCGATGGAGATGAGCACGTGGGAGGCCTGCAGGGCCCCGGCCGCGCAGGCACTGCGCGTGGCCACGCAGATGCCCTCCTCGTCCAGCATGATCATCATGGACTCGCCCTCGATGTAGCCCACCGACACCGAGACCAGATGGGGCAGGCAGTGCTCGGGGTGGCCATTGATGGTGATGTGGCCGATGCGCTCCTTGAGGCCGGCGGTGGCCAGGTCCTTGAGGGCCCGGGTGTGGGCCACGCGCTGGCTCATGGACGACAGGGCCAGCTCCGCGGCCTGGCCCATGCCCACGATGCCCACCATGTTCTGGCTGCCGGCGCGTTTGTTGTGCTCCTGCACGCCGCCGTCCACCAGAGGCCACAGGGGCGTGCCCCGCTTGACGTACAGGGCGCCGGCCCCGGCCGGGCCGTGGAACTGGTTGGCGGCCAGGGAGAGCAGGTTCACCCCCAGCTCCTTGACGTTCACCGGCATCACCCCCACCGCGGCCACCGCGTCGGTGTGCATCGGTATCTTGTGCGAGGCGGCGAGACGAGCGATCTCGGCCACGGGCTCCAGGGTGCCGATCTCGTTGTTGGCCAGCATCACCGTGATCAAGACCGTCTGGTCGGTGATGGCCTTGGCCACCTGGGCCGGGTCCAGCCGGCCGTACTGGTCCACGTCCAGGGAGGTGACGCGCCAGTCCTGCAGCTTTAGCGCGCGCAGGGTGCGCAGCACCGCGTTGTGCTCGATGTTGCTGGTGATGATGTGCCGGCCCTTCTTGGCTTGGGCCCAGGCCACGCCCTTGATGGCGTGGTTGATGCTTTCGGTGCCACCGGAGCAGAACACGATCTCCCGGGGCTCGGCCCCGATCAGGGCCGCCACCTGCTCGCGGGCCTTTTCCAGGGCCGCGCCGGCCGCATCGCCCACCTGGTGCTGGCTGGAGGGATTGCCCCAGTTCCGGGCCAGGTAGTCGCTCATGGCCTGCTGCACCCCGGGCAAGAGCGGGGTGCCGGCCAGGCTGTCGAAGTATATGGGCGCCACGTCTTCCCCCTAGTGCTCGTGCGGGATCTCTTGCCCGCAGTTGGTGCAGAACGGCGCCTCGCTGGGCACCTCTAGGTCGCAGTAGGGGCAGTAGCACTTCTCGCCCTTGCCGTGGGCGTGGGCGTGGCCGGGCTCGACGTGCATGCCGGCCAGCTCCTCGGCGGCGCTCTTGGGCTTGGGCGGCTTGCCGGCCTTGCGGTCCAGGTAGTCCTGGATGGCCATATGCAGGGCGTCCGCGCCCAGGTTGGAGCAGTGCAGCTTGTTCTTGGGCAGGCCGCCCAGGGCCTGGGCCACGTCCCTGTTGCTGATCTTCATGGCCTGGTCCAGGGGTTTGCCCTTGGCCATCTCGGTGACCATGGAGCTGACCGCGATGGCCGCGCCGCAGCCGAAGGTCTTGAACTTGATGTCCTCTATGGCCTGGTCCTTGACCTTGATGTACACGGTCATCATGTCGCCGCAGACGGGGTTGCCCACCTCGCCCTTGCCGTCGGGCTCGGCGATCTCCCCCACGTTGCGCGGGTGCATGAAATGATCCTTCACCAGCTCCGAATACGCCTGCATCTGCCATCTCCCTGCCAGGGGTTGCTCTTTGCACGGCCTATTTCCTAATAATAAGTCTCGTCTGGCCCCCGCGCCTAGCCGCCGCCCAAAAATATTCTGCTTCCGCCCCCTGGTTGACTTGGCCGCGGTTTGTGCCATGTATTAGTTAGTAGTCTTTATATTCTCAAGCCTAAGGAGGACGCCATGGAGCTAAAGGGCAAGAAGATTGCCATCATGGCCGACGACTTGTTCAATGACTATGAGTTCGTCTATCCCTTTTACCGCCTGCAGGAGGCCGGGGCCAAGGTGCAGGTGGTGGGGGCCAGCGCGCCAGTCACCTATCACAGCAAGCTGGGCCTGACCGCCACCTCCGAGGCGGCGGCCAAGGACGTCAGCCCCGACGACTACCACGGCCTGGTCATCCCCGGCGGCTACGCGCCGGACATCATGCGGCGCGACGAGTTCATGGTCAAGCTGGTCAAGGGCATCTTCAACCAGGGCAAGCCGGTGGGCGCCATCTGCCACGCCGGCTGGATGCTCATCTCGGCCGGCATTCTCACGGGCAAGAAGTGCACCAGTTTCTTCGCCATCAAGGACGACATGATCAACGCCGGGGCTCTCTGGCGCGACGCCGAGGTGGTGGTGGACGGCAACCTGGTCACCAGCCGCAAACCCGACGACCTGCCGGCCTTCATGAAGGCCTTTATCGCCGCCTTCTAGCCCGGCCGTGACCGCACCGTATATCTCGCTGGCCCCGCTGGTGGCCTGGCGCAGCCTGCCGCGGCCCCTGGACTGGCCGGCCCTGTTCGGCCGCGAGGCGCCCCTGGAGCTGGAGATAGGCTGCGGCAACGGCGAGGTGCTGGTGCGCCGGGCATTGGCCCACCCGGAGCTAAACCTCGTTGGCCTGGATGAGGACTGGTCCTCGGTGCGGCGGGGACTCAGACGCATCAACCTGGCCGGCGCGGCCAATGTGCGCCTGCTGCAGACTGAGGCCGGCCTGGCCCTGGAGCGGCTGTTCGCCTCGGCCAGTCTGAGCCGGGCCGCCTGCTTCTTTCCGCGGCCCTGGCCCCGGCCCCGGGACGCGGGCCGCCGCCTGCTCAGCACCCGCTTCCTGCGCCTGCTGGGCAGCCGCCTGGCGCCCGGCGGTTCGTTGCGGGTGCTCACCGACGCCCATGATTACGCCGCCTGGGTGCTGGAGCAGGCCGCGGGCAGCGGCTTCCGGGCAGCGGCGCGCCGGGTGCCGCCGGGCCTGGACAGCAAATACGAACGCAAATGGATGGGCCAGGGCCAAGAGGAGTTCCACGAGCTGACCCTGGCCAAAACCGAGCACCTGGACTGGCCCAATCCCAAGGAGCCCAAGTTGCGCTACCCCCGTTTGCCGCGATTCGATCCTGCCCGCCTGGCCTCCTTCGAGGACTGGGGCGAGGTGGGCGTGCTGTGCAAGGACGTGCTCTACGACCCGGTCCGGGGCCGTGCCCTGCTGCGCATGGTGGTGCTGGAGGAGGGCCTGGAGCAGGCCTTCTATCTGGAGGTGCTGCCCGACCAGGGCGGCCACCTGCTGCGGCCGGCCCCAGGCTGCGGGCTGCTGCCCAGCCTGGGGGTGCAGCGCGCCCTCAAGGTCACCGCCGCCCGCCTGCAAGATGATTAGCGTTTACTCTGGCAGGGCGGCCTCGCTCTTCATGAACTCCCGCAGCAGCACCGTGGCGTAGGAGCCCTTGGGCAGGGCAAAGGAGAAGACCAGGCTCTGGGCCCGGGGCCGTATCTCCAGCCCCGGCACCAGCAGCCGCGCCAGCCGCCGGCTGCCCTCCAGGCCGGCCCGCTTGAGCTGGGCCTCGTCCACGCCCTCGGCGGCCAGCAGCTCCCGCTCGTAATCCGCGGCCAGGCCGCCGGGCCAGCGCATCTTCTTGCCGTAGATGGGCCCGGTGTAGGTGATGGCCCCGGTCTCCAGGCGCGGCTGCTCAACCTCCGCGCTTTCCACGTCGAACAGGCCGCCGGTGTCGGTCTTCTTGGCCAGGTCGCCGTCGATGAGCCGGCCGAAGTCCCCCCGGCCCATGCGCGCGGCCAGCCAGGCGTTGAACAGGGCCGCCTGCCAGGCGCTTAAGAGCAGCTTGCGCAGCCACTTGTCCCGCGGGCCGGCCCCCATCAGGGCCCGGCGGCCCTGGGCCGCGTTGTCCCCCTCGCGGCCGAAGCGCTGGGCGCCGTAGTAGTTGGGCAGGCCGCGCTGGGCCAGGGCCGCCGCCACCGCCGCGGCCCGCTGGGCGGCCCCCGGCTCCACGCCGCTGACCAGGATGGTGAAGCGGTTGCCCAGCAGGTGGCCGGTCTTGAGCTTGTTCTGGTGCCAGGCCGCCTCCAGCACCTCCACCGGCAGGGCCTCCTGCACCCGCTGGGCGGCCTGGTCCGGGTCCACGCCGGGCAGGTACAGCGAGAAGCTCTGCACGGCCCGGGCCTGCTTGTCCTTGAGCCCGGCGAAGCCCACTTCACCGCGCCCCAGGCCGAAGAGATCGGCCAGGCGGTCGGCCAGCACCCGGGTGGTCATGCCCTCCCGGCGCAGGCGCAGGTACAGGTGCGGGCCGCTGCCCTGGGGCAGATACAGGGGCAGCTCCTCCACCACGAAATGGGCCGGCTCCAGCTTGAGGCGCCCGCCGATGCCCGGCAGCTCGGGGGTGATGAACGGCGGCGGGCCAATGTGGCTGGGCAGGTTCTCAGACATGGCCTGGTTCTCTCCAACGTGCCAGGTAGCCCCGCGGGCCTGGGGCGGCTTGGGCGAGGTTCTAGCCCAGCTTAGGCCAGCCGGCCGGCCGCGGCAAGCCCCGGCCGCCGCAGCATAGAAAAGCGCCCCCGCCCTGAAGGCGGAGGCGCTGATCAAACGAGAGCGCGGCTATTTCTTGCGCTGGTGGCAGTCGCCGCACATCACCGGGCCGGTCTTGCGCTTGGCCTCCAGCAGGCGCAGGTGACAGGCCTTGCACTGCCGGTGAAAGGCCAGGTTCAGGGGCACCGCGTTGTCGGCCGTGGCCCGGGGCTGGTGACAGTCGGCGCAGATGCCGCCCTCGGTGCCGGTTTTGCTGAAGTTCTTGTCGTACTCGTGGTGGCAGTTCAGGCAGGCGTAGGTCTTGGAGTGCTTGCCGTGGCTGAACACCACCGGCGGCCGCTGGTTCTTGCCCTTGCCGGCCGTGCCCAGCGTCATCACCTCGTCCTGGCCCCGGGCCCCGGTGACGGCCAGCGCGCAGAGCACCGTCAGGGCCAGCAGTCCCGCAATGTATCGCATTCAGGTTCTCCCCTCTTTTGAAGGCTCCGCGGCCCGGCCTAGCTGTCCTGGGCCTCGCCGGCCCCTGGCTTGGCCTCTTCGGCGGCCTCCAGCGGGGCCTCGGCCTCCTCCTCTTCCGCGGGCTGGAACTGCTCGGGGATGATCATCAGCTCGGTGATGATCTCCTTGAAGGAGACCACCTTCACCCCCAGCTCATATTCCTTGTTCAGGTCGTTGATCTGGTCGAAGCAGTTGTGGCAGGGCACGATGACGTACTTGGCGCCGGTGGCCTTGATCTGCTCGGCCTTGACGCGGCCGCTCTCCATGCGCCGCTTCTTGAAGGGCGCGCCCATGGGGATGTAGCCGCCGCCGCCCCCGCAGCAGTGGTTGTGCTCGCGGTTGGGGCTCATGTCCCGAAAGTCGCTGCACAACATGTTCACCAGCTCGCGGCCCACGTCCCACAGGCCGCCGTTGCGCGAGACGTTGCAGGGGTCCTGGTAGGTCACCGGGTGCTCAAACTTGTGCTTGATCTTTATTTTGCCGTCGCGCAGCAGGTTGCGGAACAGCTCCACCGAGTGGATCACCGGCACCGGCGGCAACCCGCCCGGCGCGCCCACCCAGTAGGGGCCCTCGTACTTGGCCGAGCGGTAGGCGTGGCCGCACTCGGTGATGAGGATGGCCTTGGCCCCCAGCTCCAGGGCCTTGTCGTACATGGCCTTGACCGGCATGGTGGCCACGGCCTTGTTGCCGGCGAACATGGCCAGGTTGGTGCTGTCCCAGCCAGTGCTGGGCATGGTCCAGTTCAGCCCGGCCACGTGGAAGATCTGGGCGGCCATGCCCACGTCCTGGGGATAGTACATGGGCTCGCGCGGATTGACCGTGTACATGTAGTCCGCGCCCTTCTTGTCCACCGGAATCTCCAGGCCGGCCACCGTCTCGCCGTATTCCTCGGCCATCCAGTCGCAGGTCTCCACGAAGTCCTCGCTGGCCATGGCCATCTGGTTGCCGGTCTTGCGGATGTTCTCGGTGACCTCCAGCAGGCGCTCGGGGCCTACGCCCTGGGAGTTGCACACCGCACGGGCCACGGCGATCAGGGCCGCGATGTCGATGCCGAAGGGGCAGTACATGGAGCAGCGGCGGCAGGTGGTGCACTGGCCCCAGATGATGTCCACCAGGCTTTCCAGGAACTGGCGGCTGACCCGGCCCTTCTTGCGCTCTATCACCCCCAGGCTGACCTTGGCCTTGTAGGCCGGGCTCACCTTGGGGTCGTTGTTCTTGGCCAGGTAGAAAAAGCAGCTCTCGGCGCACAGGCCGCAGCGGGAGCAGATGGACAGCCAGGTGCGCATGCGCGCGCCGTCGTTGGCCTGCAGGATGGACTGTATCTTCTTTGCGTCCACCGGCTTGGGCGGGGCGGGCGCCTGCTCCGGGGCGGTTTTTTCAGCGGCTTCGGACATGAATATCACTCCGCTAAAGCTTGGTTAGTGGCGTCAAAACCTTACCAGGCGCGGGCCCCCCGCCTGGTTCCGAATTCAAAGCCGATGGCCGTGCGGCTGAAGAAGAACAGCACCACGTGGGCCAGCTTGGAGAAGGGGATGATCACCAGAAGCACCTCGCTGAGCAGTATGTGCAGGTTGAGCATCAGGTCGTAGGGGCCGTACTGCCGGAAGGCCAGCCAGCCGGTAACGAAGGGCGACAGGGCCAGTAGCAGCAGGAACCAGTCCCAGGCGCTGGTGAGGATGCGCACCTCGGCCCGCACCAGCCGCCGCACGATGAAGAACACCCCGCAGCCGATCACCACCAGGGTCAGGATCTCGGCCAGGCCCTCGGGCAGGGTGGGCAGGCTCCAGCCGAAGGCCTCCTCGAAGAGCATGTTGTGCGCCTGCAACAACAGGGGAACCCCTATCCAACAGAGGTGGAAGATGAACACCACCGCCGCGAAAAAGGGCTGGCTGCGGGTGGAGGCGCTGGCCCAGGGCACCAGCCAGTGGAAGATGGAGCGCAGGGCCCAGCCGGCCTCGCGGTGGTCCCAGAAGGGCTTGTCCTTCTCGCGGCTGATGGACAGCAGCACGGTCAGGCGGATGATCAGGCCCAGGCCGAAGACGATGAAGGCTATCCAAAGGCCGGGCCCGCTCAGAAACTCATACAGCTTATCCATGGCGCAGCTATCACCTCCCCCCACTGGGTTTGGCAGCGGTTGCTTCAGTTGAAAACCATGCTGACCACAGGGGCGCGGACAGCCGGCGTACTACTAATACGATCATAGCTATGGTAAGGTTGGCCCGGCGGTCTGTCAAGCCCTATCTACTTATTTTACCTACATTTTCTGCGGATGATCCCCGGCGCGAAAAACCGCCGGAGATACCCTAGGTAAATCCTATAATATGTAGAATTTATGCGTTAATTTTTATTCCAGCCATTTCGCTTTATTGGAATATTTTATAATTTTTTCTCCCCCATCAGCCCCTGACTAAATAGGTCTGGCCCCCCATCCGGGCTACCAGCCCCGCAGCAGGGGCAGGCGCCGCCATAGGCACACCCGCTGGGGCGAGACCGCGGCCGCTAGCACCACCATGGCCACCCCGGCCGCCTTGGCCCGGCGCCACAGCTCGGCGTAGCAAGGGTCTATGTCCGAGGCGGGGGCGAAAGAGCCCGCGTCGCCGCGCTGCACCAGGTAGGCCATGGCCGTGTCCGCGCCCTGGGCGGTGAGGGCCATGAGCGTCTCCAGGTGCTTGGCCCCCCGCGCGGTCACCGCGTCCGGGAAGCGGGCCACCCCTTCCTGCACCAGGGTCACGTTCTTCACTTCCAGGTACAGGGGCCCGGCCGGCCGCTGCACCAGCAGGTCCAGGCGGGTGTGCGCCCCCACCGGCACCTCCCGGCGCACCTGGGCCGCGCCGCGGAAGAGGCCCAGGGCCCGGCGCTGGGCGGCCAGGGCCACCAGCCGGTTGGGCAGCAGGGTATTGATGCCCACCCAGCCGCCGTTGATGTGGATCATCTCCCAGGTGTAGGGGGTGCGCCGCGCCGGGTTGGCCGCCCGGCTGAGCATCACCGGCGCGCCCTCCTCCAGGCAGCCCAGCATGGAGCCGGAGTTGGGGCAGTGGGCCGTGACCCGCTGTCCGTCTTCCAGCTCCACCTCGGCCAGGAAGCGCTTGTAGCGCCGCCGCAGGCGGCCGGCCATGAGGGGCGCGGGGAAGTCCAAGCAGACCCCGGCCAGGCCGCGGCCGCTCACGCCAGCTCCAGGGCCAACTCCAGGCGGGTCTGGGCGACGCCGCCGGGCAGCGGCCAGACCAGGCTCAGGGAGCTGCCCTGATAGGTGCGCTCCAGGCCGGACTCGGAGTTGCTCACCGTCTCCACCGGGTAGTGCCAGACCGTAGCCGGCTGGCTGGGAAGGATGCGCAGGGAAAATCCGCCGGGCTGGTTGACCAGACGCAGCTCCCTGGCCCCTTCCACGGCGAAGACGTGGCCCAGCTCATAGGCCCGGCCGCCTGCCTCCAGGCGCTTGCCCGGATCGTCGGCGGCCAGCAGGGTCAGGTTCAGCTCCACGGCCAGGCGGCAGGCCGGAGTGTCCGGCCGGGTGGTGGCCAGGACGTAGGCGCAGGACAGCCGGCCGCCGGCCTGCAGGCGGAAGTCCTTGTCCACGCTCAGGGGGAAGGGCCCGCCCGGCGCGAAGATGAAGCTCTGCCGGCGCAGGCTGCACCAGACCTCGCCGCCCTCGGCGCCGTGGTCGCGGACCGTGAAGGGGCTGGTGATCAGGTCGCCCCACTCGCCGTAGTCCGGGGCCTGGAACTTGTGCAGGTCCGCGCCCGGCGCCAGCAGGTGGTCCTGGAAGCAGGCCCGCTGATACCAGTCGTAGACCAGCAGCCGGTCCAGGTGCTCCTCCTTGAAGGCCACGATCTCATGGATGGAGGCCACCTTTTCCTGGCCCGCGGCTGGCGCGGACGTAGCCGCGGGTTTGGGCGGTTCCTCCAGCAGGCGGTGGTAGGCCTCCCGCCGCCGGGTGAGGGTGTCGGCCAGGTTGCAGCGCGCCGCCCGCAGGTTCAAGACGCTCAGGGAGCCGCCGTAGCCTGGGTGCAGCACCGTGTCCATCTCCGGCGCGGCCAGCACCGCCTCCTCCCAGCCGTCCCGGTCCAGGTCCGTGAGCGTGCAGCTGGCCCAGGGCCCGGTCCCCAGCACCGCCTGGTCGGCCAGGGCCTCGGCCGCGATGAGGTTGCTGTGCACCGCCTGCCTGAGATGGCCCAGGTACAGGCCGCCGAACAGGCCGTGCCAGTAGGCGCAGTTGCACTGGGCGGCCAGCAGGTGGTCCCGGGCCTGGCCCTCCAGGCCGCGCTGGGCCAGTTTGTCGCTCACCCAGAGCATGCGCTTGTGCATGAGGTTGGACTCCCGGTACTTGACCAGGAAGTTGTCCCACATGCCCCCGCGCAGAAAGCGCCGCACCTGCTCGTAGCGCCCCTCCTCCTCCAGCTCGTGGATCAGCTCCTCCAGGGCCTGGCTGGCCTCGGCGGGCAGGGCCCAGGTGAGCATCTCCTCGTAGGAGGCGGTGGGCGGATACACCCGGCCCGCGGGCGGGTGCTCGGCCATGAAGCTGCCGGGCAGGCCGGTGGCCAGCCAGGCCTGCTCGGCCAGCAGGGCCTCGAAGAACCTGAGCAGCCAGCCCTGACCGAACACCCACTCCCAGGTCTGGGGCCAGAGCCCGAACTTCTCCATGTCGTCGCCGTAGGTGGCGCAGGTGGGGCCGTACTGGTCGAAGGCCTGGCGCAAAAAGGCGACGGTCTCCTCCGGCTCCCGGAAGGGGATGGTGTAGCGCAGGTCCTTGTGGGTGGGGAACAGGGCCAGGGCGTGGCCTTCGCGCTCGGTCAGGTGATAGCCGAACATGTCCCTGGGCTGCAGGCCGGCGTAGTAGAGGTGGGTGTCGTCCACGATGGTGTAGCGCAGGCCGGCCGGGGCCAGCTTGGCCGGCAGGGCCGGCTCCCAGATGCGCTCGGCCAGCCAGAAGCCGCTGGGCCGCTGGCCGAACAGGCGCTCCGTGGCCTGGGTCTGCATCTGCACCTGGGCCAGGGCGTCCCGGGCCGGCACCGAGGCCAGCAGGGGCTCGTAGTAACCGCCGCCCAGCATCTCCACCTGGCCCCGCTGGCACAGGGAGGCGATGAGCTCCCGCAGCTCCGGCTCCCGCTTCTGCATCCACTGCAGCAGCGGGCCGGAGAAGTGCAGGCCGCAGCGAATCTCCGGGTAGGCGGCCAGGGCCTGCACCACCGGCCGGTAGCACTCGGCCATGGCCTGGGCGAACACGCGGTCGAAGTTGCCCACCGGCTGGTGGGCGTGCAGGACCAACAGCAGGGTCATGCGCGCGGAGGGCTCGGGCAAGGGGGCCGCCTTTCTACACCGCGAAGCTCAGGCGCCGGCCCAGTTCGGCCAGGCCGGGGTCCAGGGCCTCGTTCTTGCGCCGCTGCAGCAGCCGGTAGTAGAGGTTCTGGGCCGCCCACAGGTTGGGTTCGGCCTCCAGGGCCGCGGCCAGGTCCAGGATGTTCAAGGCCTGGCTCAGCCAGGCTCCGTCGCCGGGTTTGGCGGCCAGGCCCTCCAGGGCCTGCTTGAGCGCCTCCTCCAGGGAACGCAGTAGGCGGGGCCCCACCAGGTGCACCTCCAGGGCGCGGGCCGTGCGCACCAGCTCGCCCAGGCGCTCGGGTCCGGGCCCTTCCAGGCCGGCGGCCAGGCCCTGCATCAGCTCTCCGGCCAGCACCGCCCGGGCCAGGGCCTCGAACACCGTGGGCAGGGGCACGCTGATCTTCTTAAGGAACAGCATGCTCTCGCGGTGGGTCTCGAAGAGGTTGCGCGCCCGGTCCCACTCCCGCACCAGGGTGCGCTCCAGCACGGCCAGGGCCAGGCTGCGCCGCCCCTCCAGGAACAGGTCGCCCAGGGTGTACTCCTTGCCGCCCAGCCGCTTTTGCAGCAGGTCCTTGATGGCCCCCAAATCCAGCAGCCGCAGCAGCGGCTCCAGGGGCCCCTCCAGGGACTCGGGGTCCCAGTCGGCCGGCTGCGGCCCCACCCAGGCCCTAAACTCGTGGCCGCCGGGGTGCAGGGCCGCATAGACCAGGCGCCAGGGGTCGCCCAGGCGGCGGTGGGTCACGGTCAAGGAGCCCCAGGACAGGTCCAGGCCCAGGCCCGAGCGGTGGTGGTGGCCGCTGCCTTCCAGGCTGTAAATGAACAGCCGGTTGGGCGGCGGCTCCTCGCCCAGCACCCCGCTGATGGCCGCGTGGGCCGCCACCCGCCGCGGCCCCACCTTGGCCGGGTCCACCCGCCGCCGCCAGATGTCCTCGCCGCTGCCCTCGGCCGGCTGGTTGCTCTGGGCCTGGGCCAGCACCGCCACCAGGTCCTCCTCCCAGCCCTCGCCGTCCAGCTCGCTGGCCAGCTGCAGGGCCCGAGCCGCGCAGCGCAGGTTTTGCACCGCCTCCAGCCCGGCGATGTCGTCGAAGAACCAGCCGCAGGAGGTGAACATGCTCTGGCCCCAGCGCTGGCACTCCAGTAGCTTCAGGGCCTGCACCTGCTCGGCGGGGTTCAGTTCCTTGGCCTGGTGCTGGGCCAGGAACTCCCGCCGCCGGCCGGAGGACTCGTCCAGGATCAGGGCCAGGTACTGGTCGCGGGCCGCCCAGGGGTCTTTGAGCAGCTCGGCGCCGCGGCTTTCGAACAACTTGGTCAGGCGGTCGCGCAGGCGGTCCAGGCCCTGGCGCAAAGGCCGGCGCCAGGCCTGCTGCCAGCCCCGTTGGGGCTCCACGGCGCAGCCGCAGTTGGCCCGCCAGCGCTCCACCCCGTGCACGCAGGACCAGGAGGAGTTCTCCACGATCTGCGCCTCCCACTGCGGCGGATTGGCGGCCAGGAAGGAGGCGTAGTTGGTCAGCTCCACGCTGGGGTCCTGCTCCAGCTGCTCCAGGGCGTAGGCCAGGGCCATCTCGCCGTAGTGGTGGTGGTGGCCGTAGGACTCGCCGTCGGTGGCCAGGGAGAGCAGGCTGGCCCCGTTCTCGGCCGGCGGCAGGCTCTCCTTGATGCGCCGGGCGAACTGGGCCCCGTCGCCCAGCAGGTTCTCGAAGGCCACCCCCTGGGCCAGGCCGCGGTGGTAGAAGAACACCGCGATGCGCCCGCCGCCGGGCAGGGGCACGTTGTAGGGCTTGGTTACGTCGATCTCGCCGGGGGTGATCCGCTGCCAGGGGGCATCCGGACCGGGCCGCACCGCCTGGGCCTGGCGGGGGGCCAGGACGGTGAACTTGACCCCTTCGGCGGCCATCAACTCCAGGGTCTCGCTGTCCACCGCGGTCTCGGCCAGCCACATGCCTTGGGCCGGCCGGCCGAAGCGGTGGGCGAAGTCCATCAGACCCCAGCGGATCTGGGTGAGTTTGTCGCGGCGGTTGGCCAGGGGCATGATCAGGTGGTTGTACACCTGGGCCAGGGCGTTGCCCTGGCCCCAGCGGGCGGCGCTGAGCCGGTCGGCCTGCACCAGGGCCTGCATCACCTCCGGCGAGGCCCCGGCCAGCCAATAGAGCAGGGTGGGCCCGAAGTCGAAGGATATCTTCTCGTAATTACTTACGATGCGCTCGATGGTGCCCTTGTGGCCCAGGCGGCGGGCGGCGGCGTTGGGCGCGTAGCACTCGGCGGTGATGCGCTGGTTCCAGTCGTGGTAGGGCGCGGCCGAGTCCTGCACCTCCACCACCTCCAGCCAGGGGTTCTCCCGGGGCGGCTGGTAGAAGTGCCCATGGATGCAGACGTAGCGGCTCATTTTCTCCCCTTGGGCGGCGCCTCCCCCCGGCCCGGACGCGCGGCCTTCTGTATAATATCCTAAACCAGGCAAGGCGGCATATGGCGGCCGGGACCCGCCTGCCCAGATAGGGGAGCGCAATATTGCTCAGCTACCACCTGCAGACGGTTTATGAGCGCGGCGGCCTGGGCGGCCGCGAACTGAACTGGGAAAACCAGCCCCGGCGCTTCAAGGTCTACCCCGACCTGACCCCGCTCATCCTGCCCCAGCCCGACCTGAGCCAGGCGCCCTTCTGGCCCCTGGTGCTCTCCTGGTCGCCGCGGCCCTGGCCCCAGGCCCCGGCCCTGGACCGGGCCGGGCTGGCCGCCCTGCTCTGGCTGAGCGCCGGGCTCACGGCCCAGGCCGGCCAGGGGCTGCACCTGCGGGCCCCAGCCAGCGCCGGCGCCCTGTACCCGGCCGAGCTGTACCTGTGCAGCCAGGGGCAGGGCTGCCTGGACGACGGCCTATGGCACTTCGCGCCCCTGGACCTGGGCCTCTATCCCCTGCGCTCCGGCCCCCTGGCCGGGCCCCTGGCCGCGGCCCTGGGCGGGGTCTCGCGCGGCCTGGGCATGGTCATCAGCAGCCTGTTCTGGCGCAGCCAGTGGAAGTACGGCGCCCGCGCCTGGCGCTACTGCCTGCTGGATGCCGGCCACATGCTGGCCAACCTGGAGCTGGCCTGCGCCGCCGCCGGCCTGCAGCCGCGCCTGTACCTGGAGTTCGCCGACCAGGACCTGGCCCGGCTGCTGGGCCTGGACCTCGACCGCGAGGCCCCCCTGGCCGGGATGCTGGCCGGACCCGCGGCGGCGGCCGAGCCCGCGGCCCTGCCGGCCTGGCAGCCGCCCCGGACTGAGCCGCTGAGCCGGCACGAAACCACCGACCCGGCCATCCTGGCCGCCTGCCGGGCCGGGGACCTGCCGGCCTCGCGACCCGAACCGGACTGGCCCGCCCACCCGGTCCCGGCCGAGGCCCGCCTGCTCTCGCCCCGGCCCCCACAGGAAGACCCCGGCCTGGCCCTGATGGTCCTGAAGCGCCGCTCCCAGCGCAACTTCCTGCTCCGGGACCTGGAGCCGGGCCAGGTGGCCCTGCTCTTGGCCGCGGCCCTGCCCGCCGAGGGGCCCTGCCAGGCCCGAGTGCTGTTGGGGCCGGGCCCGGAGCTGCCCGCCGGCCTGTACCAGTACCAACCCCGCCGGCGGGCCCTGGCCTCGCTGGAGCCCGCAGACCGGCGCTCCCAGTTGGGCGCGGCCTGCCTGGACCAGCTCTGGGTGGGCTCGGCCTCCCTGAGCCTGGTGCTCTGGGCCGACTTGGCCAGCCTGGAGGCCGCGGCCGGCCCCCGCGCCTACCGCCAGGCCCTGCTGGCCGCCGGCCGTGCGGGCCAGCGCCTGTACCTGGCGGCCCGGGCCCTGGGCCTGGGCTGCTGCGGGGTGGGCGCCTTCTACGACCAGGAGGTGGCTGCCGTGGCCAGCCTGCCCCCCCAGGGCCAGCCCCTGTACGTGGTCTCCTGCGGCCCCACCCGGACTGCCCTGCGCTGAGGCCGGTCTGAGCCGGCCTTGTTCATCGGGAAACAGGCCTTTACACCCAACTGCCGCAGTGGTAGAAAATATGATTTGCCGGAGCAGGGAGGGGCTCGGCCCGCCGTCCGGCGCCCGTTTTTGTCTCACCCTCACACCCCGGGGGTTGCGCCTATGATCGAGGTTAAGGAGCTGACCAAGCGCTTCGGAGCCACGGTGGCCGTGGACCGGCTGAGCTTCAAGGTGGAGCGCGGCGAGATACTGGGCTTCCTGGGCCCCAACGGCGCCGGCAAGACCACCACCATGCGAGTGCTCACCGGCTTCTTCCCGCCCAGCAGCGGCCGGGCCACCATCGGCAGCTACGACGTGGTGGAGCAGGCCATGGCCGCCCGCCGCCTGGTGGGGTACATGCCGGAAAATGTGCCTCTTTACAGCGACATGCGCATCCGGGAATACCTGCGCTTCGTGGCCGGGGTCAAGGGCCTGGACGCCGCCGGCACCAAGAGCGAGGTGAGCCGGGTGATGGCCGCCGTGGGCCTGGAGGCCCGCTCCGGCCAGCTCATCAAGCAGCTCTCCAAGGGCTACCGCCAGCGCGTGGGTCTGGCCCAGGCCCTCTTGGGCGACCCGCCGGTGCTGGTCCTGGACGAGCCCACCATCGGCCTGGACCCTGGGCAGATCGTGGAGATCAGGAGCCTCATCAAGGGCTTCGCCGGCAGCAAGACCGTGGTGCTCTCCAGCCACATCCTGCCCGAGGTGGCCGCCACCTGCTCCAAGGTGGTGATCATCAACCAGGGCCGCCTGGTGGCCGAGGGCCCGCCGGCCCTGCTGCGGGCCGGCCAGGGCGGGGCCACCAGCCTGCGCCTGAACGTGCAGGGTCCGGAAAAGGAGCTGACCCAACTCCTGAGCCAGGTGCCCGGCGTGGAGTCGGTGCTGTGCCAGGAGCCGCCGGCTCCGGGCGAGGACACCTGCTACTTCACCCTGGAGACCGGCGGCGGGCCCGCGGTGGCGGCCCGGGTGGCCCAGGCGGTGGTGGGTGCCGGCCACGGCCTGCTGGAGATGACCCCGGTCTCGGCCAGCTTGGAGGAGGTGTTCATGAAGCTGACCACCGAAGAGAAGGCGGAGGAGGCGGCGGCATGAAGGCGCTCAAAACCATCTACCTGCGCGAGTTGACCGCCTACTTCCACTCGCCCATCGCCTACGTGCTGCTGGTGGGCTTCCTGGCCCTGACCGGCTACTTCTTCTACTCCAGCCTGGCCTTCTACGTCCTGGCCAGCCTGCAGATGATGCAGAACCCCATGATGATGCAGATGACCCTGCAGGACCATCTGCTGGCGCCGCTACTGATGAACACCACCGTGGTGCTGATGCTCATCACCCCCCTGTTGACCATGCGCCTGCTGGCCGACGAGAAGCGCACCGGCACCCTGGAGCTCTTGCTCTCCTACCCCCTGGGCGACACCAGCGTGGTGCTGGGCAAGTTCCTGGCCGCCTGGACCTTCTTCGCCCTGATGGTGGCCGCCTCCTGGGTGCACATCCTGCTGCTGGCCACCATGGCCAAGCTGGCCTGGGTGCCCCTGGCCGTGGGCTACCTGGGGCTGTTGCTCATGGGCGGGGCCTTCGTCTCCCTGGGCCTGTGGGCCAGCGCCCTGACCGAAAACCAGATCGTGGCCGCGGTGGCCGGCTTCGTGGCCCTCTTGCTGGCCTGGGCCATGGGCTGGTCGGCCAGCGTGGCCGGGCCTTCGGTGGGCCCCCTGCTGAACAAGCTCAGTCTGGGCACCCACTTCGAGAACTTCCCCAAGGGCCTGATCGACACGGCCGATCTGGCCTACTTTGTCCTGTTCATAGGCTTTTTCCTGTTCTTGAGCATCCGGACCTTGGAGGCCAAGCGGTGGAAGGCGTAAAACACAAGGCCGCAGCCAAGTTCCTGGCCCTCGTCGGCCTGTTGATCATGGCCGTCGGCGGCCTGTACTACGCGGTGAGCCTGCTCCATGACAAGTGGGGCCTGGTGGTGGTGGCCGCCGGCCTGCTGCTCTTGCTGGCCGCCGCGGTCCTGGGGCGGCGGGAGCTGAGCGAGTTCTTCTCCCGGCGCTCGGCCCGCCTGGGCCTGGGCAGCGGCGCGGCCATCGTGGCCGTGCTGGCCCTGGTGATCTTCCTGGGGGCCCTGAGCGGGCGGCACCACCTGCGCTGGGACCTGAGCCAGGGCCGTCAGCACACCCTGGCCCCCCAGACCGTGAAGGTGCTCAAGGAGCTCAAGACGCCGGTGAAGGCCTACGCCTTCTTCCGCGAGACCCAGGCCGGCCGCCGCGAGGCCGACGACCAGTTGGCCCAGTATGCCTACGCCAGCCGCAACTTCACCTACCAGTTCGTGGACCCGGACCGCGAGCCGGGCATGGCCAAGCGCTTCGAGGTGCGCTCCTACGGCACCGTGGTGCTGGTGGCGGGCAAGAAAGAAGAGCGGGTGCAGCTGCCTGAGGAGCAGGCCCTGACCAACGCCCTGATCCGCCTCACCCGCCAGGGGGTCAAGACCGTCTACTTCCTGAGCGGCCACGGCGAGCCCTCCCTGGACGGGGCCGGCAAACAAGACCTGAGCCAGTTCAAGAAGGCCATCGCGCAGAACAACTACCAGGTCAAGAGCCTCTTGTTGGCCACCAGCAGCCAGGTGCCGCCGGACGCCACCCTGGTAATCATCGCCGGGCCGCGCAAGCCGCTGCTGGACACCGAGAAGGAGCGCCTGAGCGCCTACCTGGCCAAGGGCGGCGGCCTGCTGGTGCTCCTCAGCCCGGACCAGGACGCCGGGCTCAAGGACTGGCTGGCCCAGCGCGGGGTGGTGCTGGCCGAGGACCTGGTGCTGGACAACGCCGCCACCCTGGCCAACATGAGCCCCATGGTGCCGGTGGCCGTGCAGTACGGCTTCCACCAGATCACCCAACCCCTGGAGGGCGTGCTCTGCTTCTTCCCCGAGGCCCGCACCGTGTCCCTGGTGGCCAAGCTGCCCCCGGGCGTCACCGGCGTGGAGCTGGTCAAGACCAGCACCGCCTCCTGGTCCACGGACTACAAGGCCTTCATCAAGCGGTATGAGGAGCTGGCCCAGCGGGAAAAGCAGACCGGCCAGCGCCAGAGCATGGAACTCAAGCCCTTGGCCCAGGACAAGCGCGGCCCCCTGAGCCTGGGGGTGGTGGTGAACCTGCCGGTGCCGCCTCAAAAGGGCGCTGCGGCCGACAAGCCCGAGGTCAAGGGCCGCCTGGTGGTCTACGGCAACACGGAGTTCGTCAACAACTCCTTCCTGGACCTGATGGGCAACCGGGACCTGGCCCTGAACAGCGTCTCCTGGCTGGCCGAGGAGGAGGACCTGGTGTCCATCCGCGCCCGCCAGCGCACCAGCCAGCCCTTGATGCTGCAGCCCACCCAGGCCGCCCTGGCCTTCTGGCTGCCGGTGGTGGTCTGGCCCCTGATCCTGGCGGTGCTGGGGGCGGTGGTGGTCATCCGGAGGCGTCGTCCGCTATGACCGCGCGCCGTCTCATAGTCTGGCTGATCTTTCTGGCCGCGGCCGTTTCCCTGTACTTCATGAGCGACGCCCTGGACAATCGGGCCGCGAAGACCCAGACCCAGCGCGACCGCCTGGTCACCCTCAGCGATCCCCTGAACGTGCAGAGCTTGGAGCTGAGCGGCGTGGCCACGCCCAAGACCATACGCATCGAGCGCCGGGAAAAGCAGCACGGTTGGGAGATGCTCACCCCGGTGCGCTGCCCGGCCGACGGCGTGGTGGTGGGCCAGCTGCTCAGCGCGGTAGTGGAGGGCAAGATCCAGCGCCGGTTGAACGACCCGGGCAACCTCAAGCAGTTCGGCCTGCAGCCGCCGATCCTCAAGCTGGTCTTGAGCGACCGCAGCGGCAGCAAGGCGGTGCTCTGGCTGGGCGAGCGCAGCCCCAACCAGGAGTTCGTCTACGCCAGCGCCCCCGGGGTCAACCAGGTCTGGATGCTTAGCCCGGCCGTGCTCGCCGCGGTCAATCGCACGGTGCTGGACCTGCGCGACAAGTCGGCCCTGGACTTCGTGCTGTCTCAGGTGGAGAGCCTGGAGCTGAGCGCGGGCAAGACCCAGCTTTCCCTCAAGCGGGTGCGCGGCGGGGCCGACCCCCTCTGGAAGCTGGCCGACGGCAGCGAGGCCGACAGCGAGGAGGTGGAGGACCTGCTGCTCAAGCTGCACGCCCTGCGCGCGGTGGACATCCTGGACGAGGGCATCATCCCCCGGCGCATGGGCCTGGAGCCGCCGGCCGGCAAGGTGGTCCTGGGCATCGCCGGCGGCGGGCCCAAGGGCCTGCTGCTGGGCGGCAAGGTCGCCGGCCGCGACGAGACCTACCTGCGCCGCCAATCCGGCGGGCCGGTGCTGGTGCTCAAGAGCGCCGCCCTGGCGCCCCTGCGCACGGTCACCGCCTTCCAGCTCCAGCAGCGCCGCCTGCTGCGCTTCAAGCGGGACCAGGCTACCGCCCTGACCCTGCAGCGGGGCGCTCAGACCCTGGAGTTCGGCAAGCCAAAGGGCGTCTGGCTGCGAACCAAGCCCGCCGGCGACGTTCGCAGCGGCGAGGGCGTCTACGGCCTGGTCTGGGCCCTCAGCGAACTCAAGTGGCAGAAAATTTTGGGTAAGAACGCGCAGTTGGGGCTGGACAAACCCCAGGCGGTGATTACCTTGACCATACAGGCCGCGGGCAAGAAGCCGCCGGCCAAACCCAAGCAGGTGGTGATCAAGCTGGGCCAGGTGGACCCGGCCAGCCGCCTGCTGGCGGTGCAGGTCGGCGGCGACGAGCAAGTTTACGGCGTCAAGACCGACCTACTCAAGGACCTGCCCTCGGCGCCGGCGGCGCCGGGCAAGACCCCTGACGGCAAAAAGAAGGATAAATAGCATGGCCCGAGTAACCGTGGAAGACTGCCTCCGGCAGGTGCCCAACCGCTTTACCCTGGTCCACTTGGCCGCCAAGCGCGTGCGCCAGCTCCGCGAGGGCGCTCCGCCCCACCTCGCCAGCAAGAACAAGGAGGTGGTGGTCTCCCTGCGCGAGATCGCCGCGGGCCACGTGTATCCGGTGAGCGCCGAAGAGGCGGCCCAGGAGCGCGCCGAGGCCGAGGCCCGCGAGCGCGAGCGCCTGGCCCAGGCCCAGCAGGCCCTGGAAGCGGCCCAGGCCGCCCAGGCCGAGGCCGCCGCGGGCGGGTCCAAGGACGAGGACGACGCCGAGGACGAGGACAACGACGAGTCCTGAAGGCGGGACTCGGCCCAACCTTGACCATGAAACGCTGCTACTACGAAATACTCGAGGTTGAGCGCCACGCCGACGGCGAGACCATCAAGAAGGCCTACCGCCGGATGGCCCTGCGCTACCATCCCGACCGCAACCCGGACGACGCCGAGGCAGAAGCCCGCTTCAAGGAGGCGGCCGAGGCCTACGAGGTGCTGCGCGACCCGGAGAAGCGCCGCCTCTACGACCTCTACGGCTTCGAGGGCTTGTCCTCCTCTGGCTTCCGCGGCTTCGCGGGCATGGGCGACATCTTCAGCGCCTTCTCCGACATCTTCGAGGGCCTGTTCGGTTTCGGCGGCGGGCCGGGGGCCAGTAAGGGCCCGCGGCCGGGCCGCGACCTGCGCTACGACCTGGAGCTGACCCTGGAGCAGATGGCCCAGGGCCACACCGCCAGCATAGAGATAAGCCGCGAGGTGAGCTGCGAGGCCTGCGGCGGCACCGGCCAGAAGGACGGCGCCATGCCCCAGGTGTGCAGCACCTGCGGCGGCCAGGGCCAGGTGGCCCGGGCCCAGGGCCTGTTCCGGGTGGTGACCACCTGCCCGCACTGCCGCGGCGAGGGCCGGGTGATCAGCGACCCCTGCCGGGCCTGCCAGGGCCGCGGCCGGGCCTACGCCAGGCGGGAGCTGAGCGTGCAGGTGCCGGCGGGCATTGCCCACGGCCAGCGCCTGCGCATGCGCGGCGAGGGCGAGGGCGGCTACGCCGGCGGCCCGCCCGGCGATTTGTACGTGGTGGTGCACCAGCAGCCGCACGAGGTGTTCGAGCGCCAGAACGACGACCTCTACCGCCGCCTGGAGGTGGGCATGATCCAGGCCGCCCTGGGCCGCACGGTGGCCGTGCAGAGCCTGGTGGACGGCGAGCAGTCCCTGGAGCTGCCCGCCGGCAGCCAGACCGGCGACGTGGTCCGCCTCAAGGGCCTGGGCATGCCCCGCCTGCGCGGCGAGCGGCGCGGCGACCTGTACGTGCAGCTGCAGGTGCGCACCCCGGACAAACTGAACAAGGCGCAGCGGGAGCTCTTGGAGCAGCTGGAGGCCCTCAGCGAGCCCGCGGCCTTGCCCCAGGCCGCGCCTGAAAGCGGCAAAAAAAAGAAGAAAAAGCTCTTCCAGCGCAACTGAGGAGCGGCCATGGGCCTGAGCCATCTGGATGACAAGGGGAGCGCCCGCATGGTGGACGTGGGCGACAAGCCCGCCACCCGGCGCCAGGCCCGGGCCCGGGCCCGCGTCAGCCTCTCGCCGGCCACCCTGGAGCTGCTGGCCAGTGGCGGCCTGCCCAAGGGCGACGCCTTTGCCGTGGCCCGCCTGGCCGGCATCATGGCCGCCAAGCAGACCCCGGCCTTGATCCCCCTCTGCCACCCCCTGCCCCTCAGCTCGGTGCAGGTGGAGCTGACCCCCGAGGAGGCCAGCGTGCTCATCGAGGCCCGCGTGGCCACCACCGCCCCCACCGGCGTGGAGATGGAGGCGCTCACCGCGGCGGCGGTGGCCGCCCTGGCCCTGTACGACATGATCAAGGGCGTGGAGCGCGGCGCGGCCATCAGCGGGGTGTGGCTGGAGGAGAAAAGCGGGGGCCGCAGCGGCCATTACAGGAAAGAAGATTAAGGGAATTGGCCCTTTACACAACGCGGCCTACATGCTAGATTTATCCGCTATCGCACCGCCCGCGATCAGGAGAGACAAGCATGGACGAGAAAAGGCTCGAATTCTTCCGCAAGCTCCTGCAGGAGAAGCTGGACGACCTAGCCAAGGAAGCCGAGCGCACCGTGGCGGGCATGACCGATAGCAAGGAAAACTTTCCCGACCCCACCGACCGGGCGGCCATGGAGTCGGACCGCAACTTCTTGTTGCGCATCCGCGACCGGGAGCGCAAGCTCATCAGCAAGATCCGCGAGGCCATGGATCGCATCGAGGACGGCACCTACGGCATCTGCGAGTCGTGCGGCGAGGATATCAGTGAAAAGCGCCTCAAGGCCCGGCCCGTCACCACGCTTTGCATCGAGTGCAAAAAACGCCAAGAGGCCAACGAGAAGGCCCGCGGTCTCTAGTCTGGCGCACTTGACCTGTCCGGCCGGCCTTAAGGGGGTGGCCCTCAGCGAGGGCGGGCGGCTCTAGGCATGTTCCAGCAACGCCTCAAGTTTTTTCGCTCCCTCCTGTACATGGGCGACCTGGTGCTGGTGGCTCTGTGCTGGTTCGCCGCCTACGCATTGCGCTTTTATCTACCCATCCTGCCGGTGACCAAGGGCATCCCGCCCCTGACCCTCTACCTGGGTATGTTCCTGTTGGTGCTGGCCGTGTTCGCGGTGGTGCTGCCGGTCAGCGGCCTGTACCGCCGCCCCTGGGCCGCCACCCGCCTGTCCTGGTGGCCGGTGCTGCGGGCGGCCACCATCGGCGTGGTGGTGGCGGTCACCTTCACCTGGTTCCTGCGGCCCTACGACTTCTCGCGCCTGGTGTTCCTGCACTTCTACGTGCTGCTCTCTCTGGCCCTGCTGGCCTACCGGCCCCTGCTGCGCCTGATCTGGCGGCGCATCTACCGCCAGAGCGCCGGCGAGCGGGTGTTGATCGTGGGGGCCCAGGGGCTGGGCCGGCAGGTGGCGGCCAACATTCAGAAGAGCCCCCTGCTGGGCCTGAACCTGGTGGGCTTCCTGGCCGGCGACCCGGAAAAGGTGGGCGCCAGCCTGGAGGGCGTGCCGGTGCTGGGCCACTTCGGCCAGATAAACCAGGTGCTGGCCGCCCAGCAGGTGCAGGTGGTGCTCATCGCCCTGCCCCTGGACGCCCACGAGCGCCTGCCCGAGATTCTGGTCAGCCTGGACGAGGAGATGGTGGACGTGCGCATCGTGCCCGACCTCTACCGCTTCATGAGCCTGCGGGCCACGGTGGAGGAGTTCGAGGGCATGCCCATTATCGGTCTGCGTTCGCGGCCCCTGGAGGGCTGGCCGCGGGTGCTCAAGCGCATCATGGACGTGGCCGGCGCCGCCCTGGGCCTGGTGGTGCTTTCGCCGCTCTTGGCGCTCATCGCCGTGGCGGTGAAGCTGTCCTCGCCTGGGCCGGTGCTCTACCGCCAGCCGCGCATGGGCCTGGACGGCCGAGTGTTCGACATGCTCAAGTTCCGCACCATGCGCCAGGACGCCGAGGCCCAGACCGGGCCGGTGTGGGCCTCGGCCGACGACCCCCGCCGCACCCGGTTGGGGGCCCTTCTGCGGCGCAGCAGCCTGGACGAGCTGCCCCAGCTGGTCAACGTGCTGCACGGCGAGATGAGCCTGGTGGGGCCCCGGCCCGAGCGGCCGGAGCTGATCACCGAGTTCCGCCGCCAGGTGCCGGGCTACATGCTGCGGCACATGATGAAGGCCGGCATCACCGGCTGGGCCCAGATCAACGGCTGGCGGGGCAACACCGACCTGACCAAGCGCATCGAGCACGACCTGTACTATATTGAGAACTGGTCCCTGGGCCTGGACCTGAAGATCATGCTGCTCACGCCCTTCCGGGGCCTGATCCACCCCCACGCCTATTAGGGAGTATTAGGGAGGCCCATGCTGCTGCAACGCCACATGGCCGAACTGGCCAAGCACCGCGCCCTGCTCACGGCCCTGGTCAGCCGCGAACTCAAGGGCCGCTACCGGGGCTCGGTGCTGGGCTTCCTGTGGACCTTCCTGAACCCCCTGCTCCTGCTGTGCGTCTACGCCCTGGTGTTCTCGGTGTACTTCCGCATCCAGATGGACAACTACGCGGTGTTCATGTTCTGCGGGCTCTTGCCCTGGGTCTTCTTCTCCGGCTCGCTCAACGACGGCGCCGGCGCCATCACCGACGGCGGCAGCCTGGTGACCAAGGTGCTCTTCCCCCTGCAGATACTGCCGGCGGTCAAGGTGCTGGCCGCCTTCGTGAACTACCTGCTCAGCCTGCCCATCCTCTTCGCCTTCCTGCTGGGCTGGGGCGTGGCCATCACCCCCAAGCTGATCGCCTTCTTCCCGGTGGCGGCGGTGCACATCCTGTTCACCTACGCCCTGGCTCTCTTGCTGAGCACCGCCAACGTCTTCATGCGCGACACCCGCCACATCCTGGCCAACTTCCTCACCCTGTGGTTCTTCGTCACGCCCATCCTCTACCCCCTGAGCCAGGTGCCCGAGAAGTGGCGCGGCCTGCTCTACCTGAACCCGGCGGCCATCTTCGCCCTGAGCTACCAGGACCTGTTCTTCTGGGGGCGCTGGCCGCGCTGGGACATTCTGGGGCTCTTGGCCCTGGGCTCGCTGGTCCTGCTGCTGATGGCCGTGGTAATCTTCGAGCACTACAAGGAGTACTTCGCCGAGAAGATATGAGCGAACCTCTGGCCATAGAGGTGGCGGGCCTGGTAAAACGCTTCCGCCGCGAGCTTCTTAAGAGCGACTACACCACCTGGAAATCGCTCTTGCTGCGTCCCTTCCGCCGCGACCGCGCCGCGGACCTGCTCACGGTGCTCGACGGCGTGGACCTGGCCGTGGGGCCCGGCCGCACCCTGGCCATCATCGGCGAGAACGGCTCGGGCAAGTCCACCCTGCTCAAGATCCTGGCCGGCATCTACAAGCCCGACGCGGGCCAGGTGAGCGTGCGCGGCCGGGTGAGCAGCCTCATCGAGCTGGGGGCCGGCTTCCATCCCGAGTTCTCGGGCCGGGAGAACGTCTTCCTCAACGGCACCATCCTGGGCCTGAGCAAGAAGGAAATCAACCGCCGCTTCGAGCAGATCGTGGAGTACGCCGGCCTGGGTCAGTTCATCGAGGCCCCGGTCAGGACCTACAGCTCGGGCATGTACGTGCGCCTGGGATTTTCGGTGGCGGTGAACGTGGACCCGGACGTGCTGTTGGTGGACGAGGTGCTGGCCGTGGGCGACGAGGCCTTCAGCCACAAGTGCGAGGACAAGCTCAACGAGTTCAAGCGGGCCGGCAAGACCATCTGCCTGGTCTCCCACGACCTGAACGCGGTCAAGAAGTTCGCCGACGAGGTGGTCTGGTTGGACGGCGGGGTGGTGGCCGCCCGCGGCGAGCCGGCCCGGGTCATCGACGCCTACCGCCAGGTGGTGGCCAAGCGCGAGGACGAGGTGGGCCGCCGAGCCATCTCCCGGGGTGAGCTGCCCACCGCCGACCGCTGGGGCGAGGGCGAGGTGGAGATCACCGCCGTGCGTCTGCTGGACGCCGATGGCCAGCAGCATGCGGTGTTCGCCTCGGGCGGACCCCTGTTCATTGAGATGGACTACAAGATCAACCAGCCGGTGCAGGCGCCGGCCTTCGGCATCGGCCTGAAGAACTCAGCCGGGGTGATCTGCTACGGCTGCAACACCCACGTGGACCAGGCCAGCCTGGGGCCGCTGCCCAATGAGGGCACGGTGCGCTTCGCGGCCCAGCGCCTGGACCTGGTGCCGGGCAGCTACCTGCTGGACGTAGCCGTCACCTCCCCCGAGGGACGCGACTACGACTACCTGGTGCAGGTGGCTTCCTTTGCAGTGCGCGGCGGCAGCGACGGCGACGTGGGCATCTACCGCCCGCCCCATGACTGGAGCCTGCGGCCCCGGGGAGAGAGCGCATGAGCGAGGAAAAGAGTCCCGCCCCCGCGGTGGACCTGCCGGCCATCCTGGCCGAGGTGGAGGCCTCCCTGGAGGTCAAGAAGGCCCAGGGCCTCTACGACCCGGCCGAGGTGCGGCGGGTGGAAGAGGCGGCGGTGGCCTTCAACTACGTGGAGGACGAGCCCGCCGCCCTGATGAAGATGCACCAGGCCAAGCTGGTGGAGCTGTGGGACCCCCTGCTCTGGGGCGTGACCACCCACCGCGCCGGCGTCGCGGCCCGCTTGATCCTCTGGCTCAAGAAGATCATCTTCAAGCTCAGCGCCTTCCCGCGCAGCGTCTGGTTCGCCCGCCAGAGCAGCTTCAACGACGAGGTGGTCAAGCTGGTCAAGGTGCTCCTGCCGGTGATCAACAACCTGCGCAGCCGCATGCCCCGGGTGGAGAAGCGCCTGGACGACGTGGACGCCCTGGAGCAGGAGCTGGCCCGCATGTCCCCGCGCTTCGAGTCGGTGCTGGCCCAGATGACCCGCCTGGTGGAGCGCCAGGCCGAGGCCGCCCCGGCCGTGGAGGCCACGGCCCGCGAGGTGGCCCGCCTGCGCTTCCAGAGCCGCGGCGACGCCTACCTGCGCTTCGAGAACGCCCACCGCGGCGCCCGCGAGATGATCAAGCAGCGCCAGGCGGTGTACCTGCCCTACTTCGTAGAGAGCGTCAGCCCCGGCGCGCCCCTGGTGGACCTGGGCTGCGGCCGCGGCGAGTTCCTGGAGGCGGCCCGCGAGGCCGGCCTGGCCGCCAAGGGCGTGGAGCTGAACCCGCAGATGGTGGAGCTGTGCCGCAAGCAGGGCCTGGAGGTGGTGCAGGCCGAGGCCCTGGAGTACCTGCGCGGCCTGGAAGACGCCACCCTGGGCGGTGTGCTCATGGCCCAGCTCATCGAGCACCTGACCCACGACGAGCTGAGCGAGCTGATCAGCCTGGCCGCGGCCAAGCTCAAGCCCGGCGGCTGGCTCATCGCCGAGACGGTCAACCCCGCCTGCCTGACCACCTTCTCCGGCGCCTTCTACCTGGACCTGAGCCACACCAAACCCATCCACTCCGAGGCGGCCCGCTTTCTGTGGCAGTGGGCCGGCCTGAAGGACGTGGATATCCTCCTGCTCTCGCCCTACCCCGACGACTACCTGCTCCGGAAGCTGCCCGGCGAGGGACCCCTGGTGGAGGCCTTCAACCACAACGTCAAGCGCCTCAACGACCTGCTCTACGGCCCCCAGGACTACGCGGTGGTGGGGCGCAGGTAGGCCATGCCCGCCCCGGACCAGCGCGGCCGCCTGCGGGCCACCTTCGTGCTGCCCTGGTACGGCGAGCAGGTGCCGGGCGGGGCCGAGGCCGAGGCCCGCCACACCGCCGAGAACCTGGCCCAGGCCGGGGTGGAGGTGCAGGTGCTCACCACCTGCCTGGCCGGGCTGGGCAGCGACTGGGACCACGGCACCATGCCCGCCGGCCTGCGCGAGGAGAACGGCGTCTTGGTGCGCCGCTTCCCGGTGGCCCCCCGCGACGGCGGCCGCTTCAACGGCCTGAACATCCGGGTGGTGGCCGGCGGCCTGCTGACGCCCAAGGAAGAGCGGGACTTCTTCCGCAACATGGTCTACAGCCCCAAGCTGCTGGAGCACATCGCCGCCCACCCCGAGGAAGGCCCCTTCTTCTACATCCCCTATTTGTTCACCTCCTCGGTGTGGGGCCCCCTGCTGCACCCCACCAAGAGCCTGCTCATCCCCTGTCTGCACGACGAAGGCTACGCCCGCCTGTCAGCGGTGAAGAAGGCCTTCGAGACCTGCCGGGCGGTGTGCTTCCATGTGCCGGCCGAGCGCGACCTGGCCGCCTCGCTCTACGACCTGGGTCTCACCGAGCCCCTGATCGTGGGCGAGGGCATGGACACCGACTGGGGCGCCGACGCCGCCCGCTTCCGGGCCGACTTCGGCCTCCAAGAGCCCTTCATCCTCTACGCCGGCCGCAAGGACGCGGGCAAGAATACGCCGCTCTTGATCAGCTACTTCTTGCAGTACAAGCGCGAGGGGCGCGGGCCAGCCGGACTGAAGCTGGTCCTCGTCGGCAACCTGCCCGCGGACATCCCCCCCGAGGGCCGCGAGCACGTGCTGGACCTGGGATTTGTGCGCGTGCAGCAGAAGTACGACGCCTACGCCGCCGCCGAGGTCTTCGTGCAGCCCTCGCTCATGGAGAGCTTCTCGCGGGTGATCATGGAGGCCTGGCTGGCCGGCACGCCGGTGATGGTGCACCAGAACTGCGCCGTTACCCGTGAGCACGTGCTGGCCAGCGGCGGCGGCCTGCCCTTCGCCGACTACCTGCACTTCGCCGAGGGCCTGGACTATCTCCTGGCCCGGCCCGAGCTGCGCGCGGCCATGGCCCGGGCCGGACGCGACTACGTGCTGGCCAACTTCTCCTGGCCGGTGGTCACCGGCAACTACCTGCGCCTGATCGAGCGCCTGTACAGTGAACCGCCCTCGGTGCCCACCACCGCGGCCAGCGTGCTTTCGCCCGCGCCGCGGCCGGCCTCTCGCGCCCCGGCCGTGCACCAGATGGTGCCGGACTTCAGCTTCGGCGACGCCATCGGCAACGAGGCCCTGGCCCTGCAAAAGCTTTTTCGCTCCTGGGGCCTGGTCTCGGACATCTTCGGCTACTTCGTGCACCCGCGCCTGGCCGACCGGGCCCGGCCCATCGAGGAGTACTACAAGGCGGCCCGGCCCCAGGACCTGCTCCTGTTCCACTTCTCCACCGGCCACGCCCTGGCCGACCGCCTGCCCGAGATGCCCGGCCGCCGCCTGCTCAGGTACCACAACATCACCCCGGCCCACTTCCTGGAGCGCTGCAACCCCGAGGGCGCGGCCCGCGCCCGCCAGGGCCGCGAGCAACTGCCGCGGGTGGCCCAGGCCGTGGAGCTGGGCATCGGGGTCAGCGGCTACAACTGCGCCGAGCTTACCGAGGCCGGTTGCCCGGCCACGGTCACGGTGCCCATCATGCTGGACCTGGGCCTCTTGGCCGCACCGCCGGACCAGTTCGTGGACTACCTCTACGGCGACGGCCGGCCGGCGGTGCTGCACGTGGGCCGCCTGGCCCCCAACAAGGCCATCCAGGACCTGATCAAGACCCAGTACTGGCTCAGCCGCCTGGTGCCCGGCGTGCGTCTGCTGGTGGTGGGCAGCGAGGTGGGCTGCGAGTCCTACGCCGAGGGTCTGCGCGAGCTGGTGCGGCGCCTGGCCGTGCCCGACGTGCACTTCGCCGGCCACATCTCCCTGTCCGGGCTCACGGCCTACTACCGCCTGGCCAGCCTGTACCTCTGCCTGTCCGAGCACGAGGGCTTCTGCGTGCCCCTGGTGGAGTCCATGCACTTCGGCATCCCCATCCTGGCCTATGCCGCCGCGGGCGTGCCCGGTACCCTGGGCGACGGCGGTCTGCTGCTGCCGGACAAGGAGCCCCACCAGGTGGCCGAGGCAGCGGCCCGCGTCCTCACAGACCCCGACCTGAAACAGCGCCTATCTGCGGCGGCCCGGGCCCGCCTGGAACGCTTCCAGCCGCAGCGGGTGGAGGCGGACCTGCGCGCGGTGCTCACCCAGCGCCTGAGCCTGGAGCTGAAGGCATGAGGCGGCCCCTGGTCCTGGACGCCCGGGCCCTGCAGCCGGGCTTCAAGCAGCACCTGCAGCGGGGCATCGGCCGCTACGCCCGCAACCTGCTGGGCGCCCTGCTGCCCCTGCTGGATGAGGATCAGCTCACCCTGATCGTGCGCCGCGACCTGCCCGACCCCGACCTGGCCCCCGAGGCCCGGCGCTGGCCCATCAGCTACGCCCCGGCCTGGCTGCCCGCCGGCAAAAAGGTGGTGGGGCACCACCTGCTGGCCCGGCGCCAGCTGGCCCCGCTGTGGAGCCAGGGCCCGGTGGCGCACTTCCTGAGCCACGTGGACGCACCCTTTCGCATCGGGCCGGGCACGGTGCTCACCTGCCACGACCTGATCTTTCAGCGCCTGCCCGAGCTCTACGCCGCCAGCCAGAGCCGCCTGGCCTTCCGGCTCAAGCGCTGGCTGGAGACCCGGGCCCTGCCCCAGGCCGCGCGCATCATCGCCGTGAGCCAGTGCACCGCCACCGACCTGCGCGAGCTGTACAACGTCCCGCCCGAACGCATAGTGGTCATCCCCGAGGCCGCCGACCCTGGCCTGGCGCCGGTGGAGGACCCGGCCGCCCGCGCCGCGATCCTGGCCCGCTACGGCCTGGAGCCCGGCACGCCCTTCTTCCTGTACCTGGGCGGCCTGGATCCGCGCAAAGGGCTCTCCATTCTCCTGGAGGCCTTGCTATCATTAGAGAAGGCGTCGCCCCTGCTGGCCGTGGCCGGGCCCCTAGAAGAGGACAAGCACTTCCCGGCCTTCCAGCAGGGCATTGCGTGCCGGGGCCTGGGCTCGCGGGTGCGGCTGCTGGGCTTCGTGGCCGAGGCCGACCTGCCGGCCCTGTACTCGGCCGCCGCGGCCTTTGTCTTTCCCTCGCTCTACGAGGGTTTCGGCCTGCCGCCCCTGGAGGCCATGGCCTGCGGCGCACCGGTGATCGCGGCCCGGGCCGCGGCGGTGCCGGAGGTTGTGGGCCAGGCCGGCATCCTGGTGCCGCCCAATGACCCGGCCGCCCTGGCCTCGGCCATGGCCGAGGTGCTGCGCCGGCCCGAACTGACCGCCGAGTTGCGCGTCCGGGGGCTAAAACGGGCGGCGGAGTTTTCCTGGCGACGCACCGCCGAGCGAACCCACGCCCTGTACGAGGAGGTGGCCGCTGCGCTCTGAGCAACTGAGCAACCGCGTGCTGGGTTGGGCCCTGGAGACGGCCCTGGCCCTCATGCTGTCGCTGATGGTGCTGTGGCTCTGGCCCCGCCTGTCCCTGCCCCGCCTGGGCCAGGAGCAGGTCTGGTTCAGCCTGGGCTGGTTCATCGCCCTGGCCGTGCCCGCCGCGGCCCGGGCCTTGTGGCCCCAGCCCACCTACGACCCGGCTCACCAGCTCCTGCGCGCCGGCACCTGCTCGGCCGGCTCCCTGCTGCTGGGCTTTTTATTCGTGATCCTGCTGCTGGGCGGCGCCGGGCTGGGCAACTACAAGCTCTGGCTGGGCCTGACCTACCTGGGCGGCATCACCCTCAGCCTGGCCAGCCTGACCCTGCGTCTGAAAAGCCACCTGGCCAGCCGGCCCCGCCGGAGCCTCTTGACCGCCCTAGTGGCCGCGGGCATCTCCTCAGCCGCCTGCCTGCTGATCCTGCCCTGGGTGCGACCGGACCTGGCTGCGCAGTGGCCGCCCCCGGCCGCGGCGCTGGCCGCGCCGCTACTGGCCGCCCTGCTGTGGGGCGGCGTCTCGGGCTTGACCCTGCTGGTGATGCGCCTGCTGGCCGACCGGCGGCGCATGGCCTGGTTCGTCTATTTGGCCGTGGGCCTGGGGCCAGGGCCGGCCCTGGCCGTGAGCTGGTTCCCGCTGCTGCCCATGGCCCTGGCCCTGCTGATCCTGGCCGGCCTGGCCTCCCTGAACCTGCTGCGGCGCCAGGAGCGCCGCGCCCAGCCGGACCCGGAGCAGGTCCCGCCCCTGGCCTTCTACTGGCTGCTCCGGACCCTGATGCTGGCCTGGTGGGGGGTGGGGGCCGCGGTGACCCTGGCCGTGGCCTGGTGGTACCCGCGGGTGGACGCCATGTTCACCAGCGTGGACTGGCTGCGGGCGGTGGGGCTGGGTGTGTTCCTGGTGATCTGCGGGGGCGTGCTGGCCGAGTACTCCCTGCCCCTGATGGGCCGCAGCCGCGTCTTCGACCTGGGGCCAGACCAGAAGGTGGCCGGCGTCTTCTGCTCCTGCCTGGCCCTGCTGGCCATGCTGGCCCCCTTCCTGCTCCTGGGCCCGCCCAGCAACCCCCGCCTGCCCAAGATGTTCAGCGAGCGCAGCCGGGCGGTGCTCTTAGAGGAGCCGGTGCCCCTGGGGCCCAACAACCCGGAGATCGAGCTGCGCACCCCCACCTGGCTCAGCGGGCTGACCCGCATCTTCGTGGTCAGCCTGCTGGATAACGCCGCCCAGGTGCAGCAGGGCCAGAGCGTGGCCCAGCTCATCGCCACCGACGACCAGGGTCTGCCGCACATCTTCCTGCTGCGCGCCGGCATAGACAGCGCCGAGTGGGACTTGCAGCGGCGGAGCATGGCCACTCTGGCCCAACACCGCCCCGCCCGCCTGGCCTCCACCTGGCTGGTCTACACCGCCAAGGGCGAGGCCTTCCGGGGCCACGACTACTACAGCGGCCTGTACCTGGGCCGTACCATCGACCGCCTGCAGAGCGTGCGCCTGCGCTACATCTACCGCAACCCGCCCGGCCGGCCGCCGGTGACGTTGGTGCTCAAGCGCGTGTTCGTGTACTAGCCCCCAAAAAGCCGAGGCCCCCGCGGGGGGCCTCGCCTGATCGCGCCGGCTGGCGCGTTATCTAGGTAAGCCTACTTCTCGGCCGCCGCCGCCACCAGCTCCACGATGGCCATGGGCGCCGCGTCGCCGTGGCGCATCCGGCTGGGCAGCACGCGCACGCAGCCGCCGCTGCGCTGGCCGTAGCGCTGGGGCGCCTCTTCAAAGAGCTTCTGGCAGACCTGGTGCGAGCGGATGTAGGACTCTGCCTGGCGGCGCGCGTGCAAGTCGCCCCGCTTGGCCAGGGTAATCATCTTCTCGGCCACCCGCTGCAGCTCCTTGGCCTTGGCCTGAGTGGTCTCGATCTGGTCGTGCTCGAACAGGCTGGTGACCATATTGCGCAGCATGGCCTTGCGGTGGGCTGTGTCGCGCGACAGCCGGCGGCTCTGCCTACGGTGCCTCATTTCTCTTTCATCCTCGTTTCCAGCTCTTCGCGGCTGGGGAAGTTTTCCAGACTCATGCCCAGGCCCAGGCCCATCTCCACCAGCATCTCCTTGATCTCGTTCAAGGACTTGCGGCCGAAGTTCTTGGTCTTGAGCATCTCGGCTTCGGTCTTCTGCACCAGCTCGCCGATGAACTTGATGTCTGCGTTCTTCAGGCAGTTGGCGCTGCGCACCGAAAGCTCCAGCTCGTCCACGGTGCGGAACAGGTTCTCGTTGAGCGAGGGCTCTTCTTCGCGCACCTCGCCGCTGGGCTCGGGCTCCTCCTGGAAGTTGATGAACAGGCTCAGCTGCTCCTTGAGGATCTTGGCAGCGTAGGCCACCGCGTCCTCGGGCTTGACCGCGCCGTTGGTGTGCACCTCCAGGGTCAGCTTGTCATAGTCGGTGATCTGGCCCACGCGCGCCTGGGTCACCACGTAGTTCACCTTCACGATGGGGCTGAAGGCCGAATCCAGGGCCACAAAACCGATGGGGTCATCCTCGCTCTTGTTGCGCTCGGCGGTGACGTAGCCCTTGCCGGTCTTGACCGTCAGCTCGGCGTTGAGCCGGCCCTCGGGCCCCAGGGTGGCGATGTGGTGCTCGGGGTTGAGTATCTCCACGTCCGGCGGGGCCACGATGTCGCCGGCCTTGACCACGCCCTCGCCCTGGGCCTCGATGGTCATCAGGGCCGGGTCGTGCCCCAGGTACTTCAGGCGCACTCCCTTGAGGTTGAGGATGATGTCGCTGACGTCCTCCAGCACCCCGGGGATGGTGGAAAACTCGTGCAGCACCCCATCCATGCGCACATTGGTGATGGCCGCCCCTTGCAGGGAAGAGATCAAGATGCGACGCAGGGCGTTGCCGATGGTGTGGCCGAAGCCCCGCTCCAGCGGCTCGCAGGAGAACTTGCCGAAGTACTGGCTGTGGCTCTCGTCCTCCACCTCCAGACGCGACGGCCGGATTAGCTCTCTCCAGTTTCTCTCCATGGCCTCTCTCAGACTTTAGCGGGAGTACAACTCCACGATGAGCTGCTCCTGCATGGGGATGGTCAACTCCTCGCGGGTGGGTAGGGCCTTGACCTTGCCCCGGAATTGATCCTGCTCCAGCTCCAGCCAGGCCGGGATGGTGCGGCGGGCCACCGCCTCCATGGCCTCGCGGAGCTGGGATATCTTCTGGCTCTTCTCGTGCACGGCCACCACGTCGCCCACCTTGACCCGCGCCGAGGGCACGTCCACCCGCTTGCCGTTGATGGTCAGGTGTCCGTGGCGCACCCAGTGGCGGGCCTGGGCCCGGCTGCCCGCGAAGCCCAGGCGGTAGGCCACGTTGTCCAGCCGCAGCTCCAAGAGCATCAGCAGGTTGTGGCCGGTCACCCCGCGCATGCGTGACGCCCGCTGGTAGGTCAGCCGGAACTGCTTCTCGGCCAGGCCGTACATGCGCTTGACCTTCTGCTTCTCGCGGAGCTGCAGGCCGTAGTCGCTGGTCTTGCCGCGGCGCTGACCGTGCTGGCCAGGCGGGAAAGCGCGGCGCTCCACCGCGCACTTATCGCCGTAGCAACGGTCGCCCTTGAGGTATAGCTTTTGGGTTTCGCGGCGGCAGAGCCGGCAGACGGAACCTCGGTATCTGGCCAAGTCTGTATCCTCCCAGTGTTTATCTATGCACCCCGGCCGCCTTACACCCGGCGCCGCTTGGGCGGGCGGCAGCCGTTGTGGGGCACGGGGGTTACGTCGCGGATGACGGTGACGTTGAAGCCGGCGTTGTTCAGGGCCCGGAGCGCCGCCTCGCGGCCGGAGCCGGGACCCTTCACGTTCACCTCCACGGTGCGCATGCCGTGCTCCATGGCCTTCTTGGCCGCGTCCTCGGCGGCCAGCTGGGCCGCGAAGGGCGTGGACTTGCGCGAGCCCTTGAAGCCCTGCACGCCGCTAGAGGACCAGGCCACGGTGTTGCCCGCCGGGTCGGTGATGGTGACCACGGTGTTGTTGAAGGTGGACTGGATGTGCACCACGCCGTTGGGCACGTTCTTCTTCTCGCGGCGCTTGCGGCCGCCCTTTTTCACCGCCTTGGCCATTTACTTCTTCCTCTTGCCCATCACCGAGCGGCGCGGGCCCTTGCGGGTGCGGGCGTTAGTGCGGGTGCGCTGGCCGCGCACCGGCAGGCCGCGCCGGTGGCGCAGGCCGCGGTGGCAGCCCAGGTCCATCAGGCGCTTGATGTTCATGGACACCTCGCGCCGCAGATCGCCCTCCACCTTGTAGGCGCGGTCGATGACCTGGCGGATGCGGTTCACCTCTTCGTCGGTCAGCTCGCCGGCCTTGGTGCCCGGGTCCACGCCGGCCTCGCCCAGGATCTTGGTCGAGGAGGTGCGGCCGATGCCGAAGATGTAGGTCAGCGCAATCTCAATGCGCTTGTTGCGCGGTAGGTCTATGCCCGAGATTCTGGCCACGACCGCCTCCCTAACCCTGGCGCTGCTTGTGGCGGGGGTTCTTCTTGCAGATCACCCGCACCACGCCCTTGCGCTTGATGATCTTGCAATCCTTGCACATGCGTTTGACCGATGCCCGTACCTTCATCGAATCGTCTCTCTTTTGCTCTGGGCCGCGCCGGCTGCGCTCATCCTTGCGGGCTGTCCCCGCGGCCCTCTCCCCGCCCCTCAGGGCAGGCTCAATATGCGCGGTCCGTCCTCAGTGATGGCCACCGTGTGCTCGAAATGAGCCGAAAGTTTACCGTCGGCCGTCACCGCCGTCCAGCCGTCGTCCAGTATCTCCACCGCGTAGTCCCCCGCGTTGACCATGGGCTCGATGGCCAGCACCATGCCCGGTTTGAGGGTCACGCCGCGCCCCGCGGCCCCGAAGTTGGGCACCTGGGGCTCCTCGTGCAGGTTGCGCCCGATGCCGTGGCCCACGAACTGGCGCACCACCGAGAACCCCGCCCCCTCGGCCACCCTCTGCACCGCCGCCGAGACATCGCCCAGGCGGCGCTCGGCCCGGCACTGCTCAATGCCCGCGGCCAGGGCCGCCTCGGTGGCCTCCAGCAGGCGGCGGGCCGCCTCGCTTATCCGGCCCACAGCCACGGTGGTGGCGGCGTCGCCGTAAAATCCATCCAGCACCGCCCCGAAGTCCATGGACAATATGTCGCCCTCGGCCAGAGGCGTGGCGCTGGGGAAGCCGTGCACCACCTGCTCGTTGGGCGAGCAACACAGGCTGTAAGGGTAGCCGTGGTAGCCCTTGAACCCCGGCCGCGCGCCCAGGGAGCGGCAAAGCTCCTCGGCCATGGCGTCCAGCCGGATGGTGGCGATGCCTGGTCTCACCTCGGCCTTGACCGCCTCCAGCACCCGGGCCACCACTCGGTTGGCCTCGCGCATGGCGTCCAGCTCGGCCGGGCTCTTGACCACGATCATGGGCTACCGCCCGCGTTGCTCCCGTTTCTAGCCCAGGACCGCCTTGATGCGCTCCTGGATATCGTTAATGCTGCCCACGCCGTCGATGGGCCGGAGCAGCCCCTTCTTCTGGTAGTAGTCGATGAGCGGGGCGGTCTGGTCGTTGTAGACCTTCAGCCGGTTGCTCACCGTGGCCTCGTTGTCGTCGTCGCGCTGATACAGCTCGCCGCCGCACTTGTCGCACTTGCCCTGGGCCTTGGGCGGGTCGAACATCACGTGGAAGCCCTGGCCGCAGGCCTTGCAGGTGCGCCGGCCGGTGAGGCGGCCCATCAGCTCGTCGTTGGCCACCTCGATGCTGATCACGTGGTCGATCTTCTTATTCATGCCGGCCAGCACCTTGTCCAGGGCCTCGGCCTGGGGCACCGTGCGCGGGAAGCCGTCGAGCATGAAGCCCTTGGCGCAGTCGGGCTCGGCGATGCGGTCCTTGGCCAGGCCGATCACCACCTGGTCGGGCACCAGCTGGCCGGCGTCCATGAACTTCTTGGCCTCCAGGCCCAGGGCGGTCTGGTTGCGCACCGCCGCGCGCAGCATGTCGCCGGTGGAGATCTGGGGAATGCCGTAGGCCTCGATGAGCATCTTGGCCTGGGTGCCCTTGCCCGCCCCCGGAGGGCCCAACAGAATCAGGTTCATCGCTCAGCTCCCTGTCTTGCTCCTAAAATCCGCGCCCAGGTCTTCTCCAGCCGGAGAAGCCCCCCAAGCTCCCTACCTGCCGCGCACCATGCCCTTTTTCATGAAGCCTTCGTAGTGGCGCTGCAGCAGGTGGCTTTCGATCTGGGCCATGGTGTCCATGGCCACGCCCACCACGATCAACAGGGCCGTGCCGCCGAAGTAGAAGGGCACGTTGAACTGGCTGATCAGGATGGTGGGCAACACGCACACCGCGCTGACGTACACCGCGCCGCCCAGAGTGATGCGGGTCAGCACGCGGTCGATGTAGTCGGCGGTGCGCTTGCCGGGCCGGATGCCCGGGATGAAGCCGCCGAACTTCTTCATGTTGTCGGCCACGTCCTCGGGGTTGAAGGTCACGGCCGTGTAGAAGTAGCAGAAGAAGAAGATCAGGATCACGTACAGCAGGCTGTACATCCACCCGCCCGGAGTCATGGCCTGGGCCGCCTTCTGCACCCAGTCGATCTGGATGAACTGGGCGATGGTAGCCGGGAACATGATAATGGAGCTGGCGAAGATAGGCGGGATGACGCCCGAGGTGTTTATCTTCAGCGGCAGGTGGGTGGTCTGCCCGCCGTACATGCGCCGGCCCACCACCCGCTTGGCGTACTGCACCGGTAGCCTCCGCTGCCCCTGCTCCACGAAGCAGATCACCGCGATCACCACCACCATCATGATCACCAGCAGGGCCAGCATGAAGATGCTCATCTCGCCCAGGTTCACCATCTGGAAAGTGCTGTAGATGGCGCTGGGCATGCGGGCCACGATGCCGGCGAAGATGATCAGGCTGATGCCGTTGCCGATGCCCCGCTCGGTGATCTGCTCCCCCAGCCACATGATGAAGGCGGTGCCCGCGGCCAGGGTGATCATGGTCATCAGCCGGAAGGCCCAGCCCGGGTTGGGCACCACCATGGCGCCGCCGGGGCTCTGCATGGACTCCAGGCCGATGGCGATGCCCAGGCCCTGCACCAGGGCCAGCACCACGGTGCCGTAGCGGGCGTACTGGGTGATCTTCTTGCGGCCCTCCTGGCCCTCTTTCTTCAGCTGGGCCAGGTGGGGGATGACCACCGTCAGCAGCTCCAGGATGATGCTGGCGCTGATGTAGGGCATGATGCCCAGGGCGAAGATGCTCATGCGCTCCAGGGCGCCGCCGCTGAACATGTCGAACAGGCCCAGCAGGGTGCCCTGGTAGCGGGCGAAGAAGGCGGCTAGAGCGTCGGAGTTGATGCCGGGCGTGGGGATGGCGCAGCCCACCCGGTACACGGCCAGCATGGTCAGGGTAAAGAATATCCGGCGCTTCAGCTCCGGAATCTTGAGCATATTGCCGACGCCCGCCACCGCCACCTTACACCAGCTCCACAGTCCCGCCGGCGGCCTCGATTTTGGCCTTGGCGCCGGCGCTAATGCGGTCCACCTTGACGGTCAGGGCCACCTTGAGCTCGCCCTGGCCCAACAGCTTGATGGCGTCAAAGGCGCCCTTGATCAGCCCGGCCTCGGCCAGGGCCTGGGCGTCCACCACGCTGCCGGCCGCAAACCCGTTCAGGTCCCTGAGGTTCACCTCCGCCACCTTGGCCGCGAACTTGTTGTAGAAGCCGCGCTTGGGCAGACGGCGCTGCAGGGGCATCTGGCCGCCCTCGAAACCGGGGGCGGCGCCGCCGCCGCTGCGCGAGTTCTGACCCTTGTGGCCCTTGCCGGCGGTGCCGCCGGTGCCCGAGCCCTGCCCGCGGCCGATGCGCTTGCGGTTCCTGCGCGAGCCGGGCGCTGGTTGCAGTTCGTTCAGCTTCATGCCAGCACCTAATCCTCGTCCGGCAGCACCTGCACCAGATGCTCCACCTTCTTGACCATGCCCCGGATGGCCGGGGTGTCATTGAGGGTCACGACCTTGTTCATTCTGGTCAGCCCCAGGCCCCGCAGGGTCTGCCGGTGCCGGGGCAGGTGGCCGTAGCCGCTCTTGACCAGCTTTACGCGAAAGGTATTTGCCTTGCCCTGTGCCATGACGCAACCTTGCTCCCGAGAGCCCGCGGGCCCTCTAGGAGACCAGCTCCTTGACCGCCATGCCCCGCTGCTTGGCCACTTCGTCCACGCTCTTGAGGCGCCGCAGCCCCTCCAGGGTGGCCTTGATGGCGTTGTGCGGGTTGTGGGTGCCCAGGACCTTGGTGAGAATGTCGGTGAAACCCGCCGCCTCCAGCACCGCGCGCACCGCGCCGCCGGCGATGACGCCGGTGCCCGGACGGGCGGGCTTTAGGAGCACGCGGCCGGCGCCGAACTCGCCCACCACCTCGTGGGGAATGGTGCCGTCGATCAGAGGCACGGGCTTCATGTCCCGCTTGGCCTTTTCCACGCCCTTGCGGATGGCCTCGGGCACCTCGTTGGCCTTGCCCAGGCCGAAGCCCACGCTGCCCTGGCCGTCGCCGACCACCACCACCGCGGCGAAGGAAAAGCGGCGCCCGCCCTTGACCACCTTGGCCACGCGGTTGATGTGCACCACCTTGTCTATGAGCTGAAGCTCATCCTCGCCAAAGTCTCTTCTTCTGCGTCTATCCAGCAAGGCCTTTTCCTTCTTGCTTAGAATTCTAGGCCCTCTTCGCGGGCCGCCTCGGCCAGGGCCTTAACCCGGCCGTGATACAAAAAGCCGTTGCGGTCGAAGACCACCTGCTTGATGCCCTTGGTCTTGGCCCGCTGGGCGATGACCTTGCCCACCTCTTTGGCGGCGGCCACATTGCCCTTGTGCCCCGGCAGCGCCCTGATCTCCTGACTGCGGCTGCTGGCCTCGACCAGGGTCGCGCCCGCGCCGTCGTCGATGATCTGGGCGTAGATGTTGTTCAACGAGCGGTAGACGCACAGCCGGGGCCGCTGGGCGGTGCCGCGCACCTTCTGGCGCACCCGGACCTGGCGCTTTTGCCAGGCCAGCTTGCTCTTGGTGGTCTTGCCCATAGCAAAAAACCCCTATTACTTAACGCCGGCCTTGCCCACCTTGCGGCGGATGGTCTCTTCGGCGTATTTGATGCCCTTGCCCTTGTACGGCTCCGGGGGCCGGAAGGCCCGGATGGTGGCCGCGGTCTGCCCCAGCAGCTCGTTGTCGATGCCGGTGAGGGTGATGACCGTGTTCTTCTCCACCGCGGCGCTCACGCCCTCGGGCAGCGGAAACTCCACCGGATGGGAGAAGCCCAGGGTCAGCTTGAGCGCCTTGCCGGTGGCCTCGGCGCGGTAGCCCACGCCGTTGATCTCCAGCACCCGCTTAAAGCCCTGGCTGACGCCCGTAACCATGTTCCGGAGCAGGGTCCGGTACAGGCCCCACATGCCGCGGGCCTTAAGTGAGTCGTCCAGGGGCTTGACCACGATCTGGCCGTTCTCCAGCGTCACCGACACCAGGGGGTTGATGTCGCGCTGCAGGCTGCCCTTGGGGCCCTTGATACGCAGTTGTTGTCCGTCGATCTTGACCTCCACGCCGGAGGGCAGCTTGACGGGCAATTTTCCTACACGAGACATGTTGAACGCTCCCGGCCCCTACCACACCGCGCAGAGGACCTCGCCACCCACCTTCTGCTTGCGGGCGGTGCTGTCGCTGACGACCCCCTGGGGGGTGGATAGAATGCTTATGCCCAGGCCGCTGCGCACCTTGGGGATGTCCTGGTGCCCCACGTACACCCGGCGGCTGGGTTTGCTGACCCGCTGAATGCCTTCGATCACCGACCGGCCGGAGATATACTTCAGCGTCAGGCGCAGCACCCCCTGCTTGTCGTCGGGGGTGACCTCCAGGTCGGTGATGTAGCCCTCGTCCCTCAGCACCTTGGCCACGGCCACCTTCAAGGCCGAGGAGGGGATGTCCACCTGGTCGTGCCGGGCCAGCAGGGCGTTGCGCAGGCGGGTGAGCATATCGGCCATGGGATCTTGCATGGACATGGCTACCCTCCTACCAGCTCGACTTGATCACGCCGGGTATCTCGCCCCGCAAGGACATGTTGCGGAAGCAGATGCGGCAGATGCCAAACTTGCGAATAAAGGCCCGCGGCCGCCCGCAGATGGGGCAACGGTTGTAGGCGCGCACCTTGAACTTGGGCGCCTGGCGTGCCTTGTTTCTCAGAGCCTTCTTGGCCAACTTTGCTTGCCTCCCGCTTCCTTACGCCCTAAAGGGCATGCCCAGCAACCGAAGCAGGGCGCGGCCCTCTTCGTCGGTCTTGGCCGTGGTGACGATGGTTATGTTCATCCCCTTGACCTTGTCGATCTTGTCGTACTCGATCTCCGGGAAGATGATGTGCTCCTTGATGCCCAGGGTGTAGTTGCCCCGCCCGTCGAAGGCCTTGCTGCTCACGCCGCGGAAGTCGCGCACGCGGGGCAGGGCAATGTGCATCAGCTTGTCCAGGAAGTACCACATGCGCTCGGCGCGCAGGATCACCGAGGTACCCACCGGCATGCCTTCCCGGAGCTTGAAGGAGGCGATGGAGCGCTTGGCCCGGTTGATCAGGGCCTTCTGCCCCGCGATCTGGGTCAGCTCGTCGCGGGCGTTCTCCAGCACCTTTATGTTCTGGATGGCCTCGCCCACGCCCATGTTGAGCACCGTCTTGACCAGGCGGGGCACCTGCATGGGGTTGGCGTAGCTGAACTCCTCCATAAGCTGGGGCACGCACTCTTTTTCGTAAAACTCTAACAGTCTGGGTTTCTCGCTCATTTTCTCTCCACCTGTTGAAGCCAGTCGCCGCCGGCTCGTCCCAGGGGCCGGGCGGACGCCGATGCGCCGCCTCAGCTATCCATGAACTCTTCGCACTTTTTGCAGAACCGGGCGCTCTTGCCCTCGCCCAGCGGCCGCCGCGCCACCCGCACCGGCTCGTTGCACTTGGGGCACAGCAGCATCAGATTGCTCAGGCTCAGGGCGCCTTCTTTTTCCACCACCCCGCCCTGGTTGCCCTTGGTGGGCCGGGAGTGGCGCTTGACCAGGTTCACCTTCTCCACGATGGCCCGGCCCTTGGCGGGGTCCACCTTGAGGACCTTGCCCACCTTGCCTTTTTCCTTGCCGGTGGTCACCAGGACCCGGTCGTCCTTGCGTATGTTGAGCTTGGTCTTCATGGCTTCACCTACAACACCTCGGGGGCCAGGGAGACGATCTTCATGAAGTTCTTGGCCCGAAGCTCGCGGGCCACCGGTCCGAAGATGCGGGTGCCGATGGGCTCGCTGGCCTGGTTGATCAGCACCGCCGAGTTGTCGTCGAACTTGATGTAGGTTCCGTCCGGGCGCGGCACCTCTTTGGTGGTGCGCACCACCACGGCCTTCATCACGTCGCCCTTCTTCACCTTGCTGTTGGGCAAGGCCTCCTTGACCGATACCACGATGATGTCGCCCAGGGAGGCGTAGCGGCGCTTGGAACCGCCCAACACCTTTATACAGTACAGTCTCTTGGCGCCCGAGTTGTCGGCGGCCAGGAGGTTGGTCTCCGGCTGGATCATGGCTCGCTGCTCCTTGCTCCAGGCCCCTTAGGCCACCCGCTCCAACACCTTGCTGACCCGCCAGCGCTTGCGCCGGCTCAGCGGCCGGCTCTGGCGGATGAGCACCGTGTCGCCCACGTGGCAATCGTTGCGCTCGTCGTGAGCCATGAACTTGGCCCGGCGCCGCACGTACTTCTTGTACACGGGGTGCTTGATCAGGCGCTCTACCTGCACCACCACCGTCTTGTCCATCTTGTCGCTGACCACCACGCCGGTCAGGTCTTTTACGTTTCCGCGCTCTTTGTTGGCCATGTGACCCTTACCTAACTGCCGGCGGAGGCCGCGGCCTGCTCGTTGAGCAGGGTAAGCACCCGGGCGATGTCCTTTCTGGTTTCGCGGACGCGCATGGGGTTTTCCAGCTGGCCGGTGGCGTTCTGGAACTTCAGGTTGAACAGCTCCTGGCGCAGCGCGGCCAGCTTCTGGGCCAGCTCCTCGGGGGAAAGATCTCTAAGCTCGGCGGCCTTCATGGGCTCAGCTCCTCTCCACCAGCCGGCAGCGGAAGGGCAGCTTGTGGCTGGCCAGGCGCAGGGCCTCCATGGCCACCTCGCGGCCCACCCCATCCACCTCGTAGATCATGCGGCCGGGCTTGACCACAGCCACCCAGCCCTCGGGAGCGCCCTTGCCTTTGCCCATGCGGGTCTCGGCCGGCTTCTTGGTGAAGGGCTTGTCCGGGAATACCCGGATGAACACCTGCCCGCCGCGCTTGATGTGGCGGGTAATGGCGATGCGCCCGGCCTCGATCTGGTGATTGCTCATCCAGCCCGCGCCCAGGGCCTGCAGGCCGAACTGCCCGAAGGTTATGGTGGTGCCCCGGGTGGCCTTGCCGCGCATGCGGCCCTTGCGCACCTTGCGATGTTTTACTCTTTTGGGTGCCAGCATGGCTCTTACGCCTTCTCGCCTAACTAGTCAGCGGCCCTGATCAGGCCGTCGCCTCCGGCCGGGACTCGTCCAGAATCTCGCCCTTGAAAATAAGCACCTGCACGCCGATGATGCCGTAGGTGGTCTTGGCCTCGGCGAAGCCCACGTCGATGTCCGCGCGCAGGGTGTGCAGGGGCACGCGGCCCTCGCGGTACCACTCCCGGCGGGCCATCTCGGCGCCGCCCAGGCGGCCGGCGCACTGGATGCGGATGCCCTGGGCGCCGAACTTCATGGCGCTGCCCACCGCCCGCTTCATGGCCCGGCGGAAGGCGATGCGCCGCAGCAGCTGGCCGGCCACGTTCTCGGCCACCAGCTGGGCGTCCACCTCGGGCTTGCGCACCTCGTGGATGTCCAGCATCACGTCGCGCTTGATCAGCTTCTCCAGCTCCTTCTTGACCGACTCGATCTCGGCGCCCTTTTTGCCGATCACGATGCCCGGCCGCGCGGTGTGGATGCGGATCTTGGCCTTGTCCGCCGCCCGCTCCATCTCCACCTTGGCGATGCCGGCGTGAGCCAGCTTCTCCTTGATGAACTGGCGGATGCGGTAGTCCTCGTGGACCAGCGCCGCGTAATCCTTGCTCGCGAACCAGACGGAATCCCAGGTGCGGTTAATCCCCAGCCTGAATCCCACCGGATGTACCTTCTGACCCAAAGCCCCTCTCCTTGCCTAACGCTCGTCCACCACAACCGTGATGTGCGCGGTGCGCTTGCGGATTACGTAAGCCCGGCCCATGGCCCGCGCCCGCCAACGCTTGAGTGTGGGGCCGCCGTCCACGAAGGCCGCCTTGACGTAGAGCTTGTCCACGTCCACCTCCGGCCGCTGGGAGGCGTTGGCCACCGCCGAGTTGAGCACCTTGGTCAACAGGCGGGCCGCCTTCTTGGGCGTGAACCGCAGCCGGTTCAGGGCCTCGCCCACCTTCATGCCCCGGACCGCGTCGGCCACCAGGCGGGCCTTGCGGGGGGAGATGCGAATAAATTTGGCCTTGGCCACCGCTTCCATGGGCCCTACCTCTTCTTGCCCTTCTTGTCGCCGGCGTGGCTGTAGAAGGTGCGGGTGGGCGAGAACTCGCCCAGCTTATGCCCCACCATGTTCTCGGTCACGAACACGGGGATGAATTTCTTGCCGTTGTGCACCGCGAAGGTCAGGCCCACGAAGCTGGGCATGATGGTGGAGCGGCGGCTCCAGGTCTTGATGACCTTGCGGCTGTTGGTGGCCACGGCCTCGTCCACCTTCTGGTTGAGGTGCTCGTCCACGAAGGGACCTTTTTTCAGACTGCGCGGCATGCCTCGCTCCTAGCTCTGGTACCGCCGCCGGACGATGAAGTTGTCCGAAGGCTTCTTCTTGCGGGTGCGGTAGCCCTTGGTGGGCCAGCCCCAGGGGCTGCAGGGATGGCGACCGCCGCTGCTGCGGCCCTCGCCGCCGCCCATGGGATGGTCCACCGGGTTCATGGCCACGCCGCGCACGTGGGGCCGCTTGCCCAGCCAGCGGGTGCGGCCCGCCTTGCCCAGGGACACGTTCTCGTGCTGCTCGTTGCCCACCTGGCCGATGGTGGCCCGGCACTTGAGGTTCACCCGCCGCATCTCGCCGGAGGGCAGCTTCAGGGTGGCGTAGCCGGCCTCCTTGGCCATGAGCTGCGCGTAGCCGCCAGCCGAGCGCACGATCTGGCCGCCGCCGCCGATCTTCAGCTCCACGTTGTGCACGTGGCTGCCCAGGGGAATCGCCTCCAGGGGCATGGCGTTGCCCGGGATGATGTCAGCCTTGTCGGCGCTGATCAGGGTGGCGCCCACGGTCAGGCCCTTGGGGGCCAGGATATAGCGCTTCTCGCCGTCGGCGTAGTTGAGTAGCGCGATGTTGGACGAGCGGTTGGGATCGTACTCGATGCTGGCCACGGTGGCCGGGATGCCCAGTTTGTCCCGCCGGAAGTCGATGCGGCGGTAGCGCCGCTTGTGGCCGCCGCCCCGGTGCCGGGCCGTCACCCGGCCGTAGCTGTTGCGGCCGCCCTTCTTGTTCAGGGGCTCCAGCAGGCTCTTCTCCGGCTCGCGCCGGGTAATCTCCTCGCGCTCCAGGTAGGTGGCGAAGCGCCGCCCCGGCGAGGTTGGCTTGTATTTTTTGATGGCCATGTCGCTTGTCCTCTTCTGTCAAGCCGCCGGAGGGCCTAGGCCCCCTCGAAGAACTCCACGCTGTGGCCGGGGGCCAGGGTGACGTAGGCCTTCTTCCAGTCGCTGCGCCGGCCCAGGGTGCGGCCCATGCGCTTGGTCTTGCCCTGGAAGTTGACGGTGCGCACCTTGAGCACCTTCACGTTGAACATCTCTTCCACGGCCTGGCGGATCTCCACCTTGCCCGAGCGGCGGTCCACCTCGAAGACCAGCTGATTCTGGGTCTCCTTGGCGGTAGTGCTCTTCTCGGTGACCAGGGGCCGGCGGATGACACGTCTTAGGTCTTTCACGACAGCGCCTCCTCTATGCCCGCCACCGCCTCTTCCAGGAGCACCAAGCGGTCGTGCTTGAGAATGTCGTAGACGTTGAGCCCACGGGCCCGCAGCACCTTGACTTTGGGCACGTTGCGCGAGCTCTTCTCCAGCACCTCGTCCGCGCCGGGGGTGACCACCAGGGCGTCGCTGGCCTGCAGCCGGCCCAGGACCTCCACGAAGGCCTTGGTCTTGATCTGGGTCAGGTCAAAGCCCCTGAGCACCATCAGCTTGCCCTCGCCCAGCTTGTCGCTGAGGGCCGAGCGCAGGGCGGCCTTCTTCACCTTGCGGGGCAGGGTGTAGCTGTAGTCCCGCGGCTTGGGCGGGAAGATGATGCCGCCGCCCCGCCAGAGAGGGCTGCGCCGGCTGCCCGAACGGGCGCGGCCGGTGCCCTTCTGCCGCCAGGGCTTCTTGCCGCCGCCGGCAACCTCCACCCGGGTCTTGGCGCTGGCGGTGCCCTTGCGCCGTCCGGCCAGTTGCCACCGCACCACCTCGTGCAGCAGATAGGGCTTGACCTCGGCCTCGAAGACGGCCGCGGACAGCTCGATCTGGCCGACCTTTTGGTTCTGCGCGTCTAGTATGTCTACCGTAGGCATCTCAATCACCCGCGGCCGCTACTTGGCCTTTTCTATAATGATGATGCCGCCGTTGGCTCCGGGAACCGCTCCCTTGACCAGCACCAGGTTGTGCTCGGGGCGCACGTCCACCACCTGCAGGTTGCGCGCCTGGGTGCGCACATAGCCCATGCGGCCGGGCATGCGTTTGCCGGGCAGCACGCGGGAGGGGTCGGCGCTGGCGCCGATGGAACCGGGCTTGTCGTGGGTGGTGCAGCCGTGGGTGGCCTTGCCGCCGCTGAAGCCGTGGCGCTTGACCACGCCCGTGAAGCCGCGGCCCTTGCTGCGGCCGGTCACGTGCACCTTCTCGCCGGGCTTGAACATCTCGGCGGTTATTTCTTGGCCCACCTTGTACTCGGCCGGGTCGCCCACCCGGAACTCCCGCAGCACCGCCTTGGGCTCCACGCCGGCCTTGGTAAAGTGGCCGGTCTGGGGCTTGTTCAAGGCCTTGGCCTTCTTGGGGCCGAAGCCGAGCTGCAAGGCGTTGTAGGTCTCTTTTTCGCCGTTTTTGACCTGCACCACCGTGCAGGGGCCCACCTGCAGCACCGTCACCGGCACTGCGCGACCCTCGCCCAGATACAGGCGGGTCATCCCGACCTTCTTACCTATCAGTCCCTTAAGCATGAGCCGCCTACCGATGCCTAGAGCTTGATTTCAACGTCCACGCCCGCGCTCAAATCCAGCTTCATCAAGGCGTCCACCGTCTGCTGGGTGGGCTCCAGGATGTCCAGGAGGCGCTTGTGGGTGCGGATCTCGAACTGCTCGCGACTCTTCTTGTCGATGTGAGGCGAGCGCAGCACACAGAACTTGTTGATGACCGTGGGCAGCGGGATGGGTCCGGCTACCTTGGCCCCGGTCCGGCGCGCGGTCTCCACGATCTCGGCCGCAGACTGGTCCAGCAGCTTATGATCGTAGGCCTTGAGCCTGATGCGTATCTTCTGATTCTGGATCATGGCGCCAACTCCCGCCCTTGCTCTGTCCTCACGCCCGAACCGGCAGTGTTCTCTTACTCGATGATTTCGGCGACCACGCCGGCGCCCACGGTGCGCCCGCCCTCGCGGATGGCGAAGCGAAGCTCCTTCTCCATGGCGATGGGCGTGATCAACGACGCCTCGATGGACACGTTGTCCCCAGGCATCACCATCTCCACGCCCTCCGGAAGCGTCACCACTCCCGTCACGTCCGTGGTCCTAAAATAAAACTGCGGCCGGTAGCCATTGAAGAACGGCGTGTGACGGCCGCCCTCCTCCTTGTTCAGAACGTACACCTCGGCCTTGAACTTCGTGTGCGGCGTGATCGAACCCGGAGCCGCCAGCACCTGACCGCGCTCCACCTCGTCACGCTTGATCCCACGCAGCAAGGCCCCGATGTTGTCACCCGCCTGACCGCTGTCCAAAATCTTGCGGAACATCTCCACGCCCGTGCACACCGTCTTCACCGTGGGCTTGATCCCCACGATCTCCACCTCTTCGCCCACCTTCACCTGACCGCGCTCCACGCGCCCCGTCACCACCGTGCCGCGGCCCGAGATGCTGAACACGTCCTCGATGGGCATCAGGAAGGGAAGCTCGATGTCGCGCTTGGGCTGCGGAATGAAGCTGTCCACCGCGTCCATCAGCTCGAAAATCGGCTTGCAGTCCGGACACTCGTCCTTGCCGCAGCCGCAATTCAGAGCCTTCAGCGCGCTCCCCCGGATGATCGGCGTGTCGTCGCCAGGGAACTCGTACTTGTCCAAAAGCTCCCGCAGCTCCAGCTCCACCAGCTCGATCAACTCCTCGTCGTCGACCATGTCCACTTTGTTCAAAAACACCACGATCGCCGGCACCCCCACCTGGCGCGCCAGCAAAATGTGCTCCCGCGTCTGCGGCATGGGGCCGTCGTCCGCACCCACCACCAGGATCGCCCCGTCCATCTGCGCCGCGCCCGTGATCATGTTCTTGATGTAGTCCGCGTGACCAGGGCAGTCCACGTGCGCGTAGTGACGCTTCGCCGTCTCGTACTCCACGTGCGCCGTGGCTATGGTGATGCCCCGCTCCCGCTCCTCCGGCGCCTTGTCGATCTCGTCAAAGGCCACAAACTGCGCCGTGCCTCGAGAGGCAAGACACTTGGTGATCGCGGCCGTCAACGTCGTCTTGCCATGGTCTATGTGACCAATCGTTCCAACGTTACAGTGCGGCTTCGTCCGCTCAAACTTTGCCTTGGCCATGACGACACTCCTTGGGGAGTTAGGGTTCCTGGGCGGGAGTCCTCGGCTCCCCGCCCATGTAAACCAAATTGTTGGAGCCCACGACCGGGCTTGAACCGGTGAACCTCTTCCTTACCAAGGAAGTGCTCTACCATGCTGAGCTACGTGGGCGTGCGCTTCCTCTTTATCGCCTGCCCGGCCCTGGGCCGGACGCTGGTTCTTTGGTGGTGAGGGGAGGATTCGAACCTCCGAAGGCATTGCCGGCAGATTTACAGTCTGCTCCCTTTGGCCACTCGGGAACCTCACCCTGACTTATTTTCTTGGCCACCGGCCTGCGGCGGCCGCCCTCGTGCCCGTTTTGCGCATCCAAAAGCCGGCAAAGGCCCCTCGCGGGCCAGGGCCCGCCCGGCCCTGCTGGCGGCCTCCGCGGCCTATAAGCGACTTTGCTGGAGCCGACCCTTTGTGCCGCCCCTCTTGCCGCTCCCTTTGGCTGGAGCTGGCGATGGGACTTGAACCCGCAACCTTCTGATTACAAATCAGATGCTCTGCCAGTTGAGCTACGCCAGCCTGAAGTGCGCAAATATATACCCCACCCTTCCCAACTCGGCAACAGCTATAAACGCACTACGCCGCGCCTTCCTGCCCGGAGGGGTGGCTAACCGCCAAATTATGACAGTTAATACGCACCGCGGCAAGGGCTAAAACCAGCTCCCGGCCCCATCCGCGCCGGCTTGCACCGGGCAACCCACACCCTTATATTGGAAGTAGCGGGCCCCGGCAACCCCCCGGCGGTCAGGGGGGTGGGGCCACAACTTTGAGCTAAGGCAGGTGCGATTTGAGCGACTCTGTGCACGACAAGGACAACGTCGAGCGCGGCGCGCCGAACCAGAAGCAGATGGAGCGGCAGCTGAGCGACTATCTGTCCAAGAAATACTCCCAAAAGGCCAAGCAGGCCCGGCCCGGCTTCTGCCCCCTGCCGGACCTGGACGGCGAGGACAGTGAGGGCGGCGTCTGGGCGCGCATCAACTTCGACATGCGCCCCGAGGAGCTGGTGGCCTATCTGGACCAGTACATCGTGCGCCAGGACCAGGCCAAGGCCGTGCTGGCCACCAAGATATGCACCCACTTCAACCGCGCGAAATACCTGAGCAAACACAGCAGCAAGGACCCCGCGGACGGCGTGGGCCTGATCAAGAACAACGTGCTGTTAATCGGGCCCACCGGCGTGGGCAAGACCTATATGGTCAAGCTCATCGCCGCCAAGCTGGGGGTGCCCTTTGTCAAGGGCGACGCCACCAAGTTCAGCGAGACGGGCTATGTGGGCGGCGACGTTGAGGATTTGATCCGCGACCTGGTGCATGAGGCGGGCGAGGACATAGAGCTGGCCCAGTACGGCATCGTCTACGTGGACGAGGTGGACAAGATCGCCTCCAGCCGCAACCTCATCGGACCGGACGTGAGCCGCACCGGCGTGCAGCGGGCGTTGCTCAAGCCCATGGAAGAGACCGAGGTGGACCTCAAGGTGGCCCACGACCCCATCAGCCAGATCCAGGCCATCGAGAACTACCGCAAGACTGGCAAGCGCGAGAAGCGCACCGTCAACACCCGGCACATTCTGTTCGTGATGTCCGGGGCCTTTGGCGACCTGCCCGAGGTCATCAAGCGGCGCCTGAACAAGAAGGAGCTGGGCTTCGGGGCCAAGGTGATCGATCCGGGCCAGGACCAGGAGTACCTCTATGAGGTGCGGCCCCAGGACCTGGTGGAGTACGGCTTCGAGACCGAGTTCGTGGGCCGGCTGCCGGTCACCGTGGTGCTGGACGAGCTGAGCGCCGACGACCTCTACCAGATACTCAAGAACCCCAACAACCCGGTTATCATCAGCAAAAAGAGGGACTTCGCCGCTTACGCCATTGACCTGCGCCTGGAGGACCAGGCCCTGAAGCTCCTGGCCGAGCGGGCGGCGGAGATGAAAACCGGGGCCCGGGCCCTGGTCTCGGTGGTGGAGCAGGCCCTGCTGCCCTTTGAGCGCCGGCTGCCCAGCACCGACATCCAAGAGATACTGGTCACCCCGGAGCTGGTGCGCGACCCCGAGGCAATGCTGGCCCAGGTGCTGGCCGACCCGGCCGAGGCCGAGCGCGCCCGCCGCTTCGAGGAGGCCGGCCGCGCCGAGCGCATGGAGCTGCTTAAGATGATCGCCCGGCGCGAGGCCCTGTACGCCGAGCGCCTGGAGAGCCCTCTGACCCCGGCGCGCATGGACCTGATCGCCGACGAGTACTACCGGGCCGGCATGAGCCTGGGCGCGGCCTTTGACAACGTTATCGAGCGCCTGCAGCAGGTGCGCGACTTCGAGGTCGCCTTCCTGGACCGCTATGGTATAAAGATACGCTTCGGCGAGGCGGCCGAGGTGGCCATCCTGGCCGGGGCCGCGGCCGAAGGCTGCGGCGTGCAGACCTATTGCCAGCGCCTGAGCCAGGTCCTGGAGCCGGGCCTGCGCCTGGCCCGCGACCGCACCGGCCGCGAGGAGTATCTGCTGCCCGAGGAGGCGGTGCTGGACACCGAAGCCTACCTGCACGGCCTGTTCCAGGCCCACTACACCCAAACCCTGGGCGGGCCGGCGCGGGCCTAAGCCAGAGGCAATACATCCCCAGGGCCTCCCCTTGGCCGGGGAGGCCCCTTTGTCCCGCGAGGGTCCATGATCGGCATCAGCAAGCTGTATTGCGGCACGGTGGAGCCCAGCGACGCGCTGCGCTACGGCCGCCATTCCAAGGACCTGCCCAGCCATCTGCTGCAATTCTCGGCCGACAAGAAGCCGGTGGTGGTCTGGAACATGACCAAGGCCTGCAACCTGAAGTGCCTGCACTGCTACGCCCAGGCCACGGCCGGCCCCGCTCCCCAGGAGCTGAGCACCGCCCAGGCCAAGGCCATGATCGACGACCTGGCCGAGTACGGCGCGCCGGTGATCCTGTTCTCCGGCGGCGAGCCCCTGATGCGGCCGGACCTGAGCGAGCTGGCCCGCTACGCCATTGCCCAGGGCCTGCGCGCGGTCATCAGCACCAACGGCACCCTGATCAGCGCGAATAAGGCCAAGGAGCTCAAGGACATAGGCCTGAGCTACGTGGGCGTGAGCCTGGACGGCATGCAGCCAGTGCACGACCGCTTCCGGGGCGTGGCCGGGGCCTTTGACCAGGCCCTGGCCGGCATCCGCAACTGTATGGCCGTTGGGCTGAAGGTGGGGCTCAGGTTCACGGTCTACGCCAAGAACGCTGCCGAGGTGCCGGCCCTGTTCGACCTCATCGAGCGCGAGGGCATCCCCCGGGTCTGCTTCTACCATCTGGTCTACGCCGGCCGCGGCTCGCGCCTGGCCGACGAGGACCTGAGCCACCAGGGCACCCGCGATCTGTTGGACTTGATCATGGACCGGAGCAAGGCCTTGTTCCGCAAGGGAATCTGCCCCGAGGTCCTGACCGTGGACAACCACGCCGACGGGCCCTACCTGTACCTGCGCCTGCTGCGCGAGGACCCGGCGCGCGCCGCCCAGGTGCTGGAGCTGCTCAACTGGAACGAGGGCAACTCCTCGGGGCGGGGCATCGGCTGCGTGTCCTGGGACGGGGCCGTGCACCCGGACCAGTTCTGGCGGCACCTGAGCCTGGGCAATGTCCTGGAGCGGCCCTTCAGCCAGATATGGTCCGACACCAGCCACCCGGTGCTGGGCAAGCTAAAAGACAAGCGGCCGCACGTCACCGGACGCTGCGCCGCTTGCCGCTGGCTGGATATCTGCGGGGGGAACTTCCGGGTGCGCGCCGAGGCCGCCACCGGCGACCTCTGGGCCCCGGACCCGGCCTGCTATCTCACGGATTCGGAGATTTCTCGGCCCCAGTAAGGCCCGCCTTGTCCTTGGCGGCCTCCAGCGCCTCCTCGGCCTTCTTCTCCACCACCATGGCCGGCTTGGCCAAGGACGGGCCGCTCTTGACCTCCACCACCTCGGTCTTGGGCGCCGCCCCAGGCATCACCCCGCTCACGGACTTGGCCTCCGGCCCGGGCTTGGCCTCCGGGGGCTTGGGCGGGGCCGGCGCCGGCTTGGGCGGCTCGGCGGGCTTGACCGGGCTGACCGGCTTGGCCTCGACCGCGGGCTTGGGCGGCTCCACCGGCTTCTTGGGCGGCTCCGCGGGCTTGGTCTCCACAGGCTTTTGGGCCGGCTTCTTGACCGGCTGCGCGGCCGCGGCCTTGGCTGCCCGGTGCCCGGCGATCTGCCCCAGCATGCTGAAGAAGAAGCCCAGCAGCAGATAGGCCGTCAGGTCCATGAACATCTCTTTGGCCATGGGCAGGGTCTTGTACATGGCCGCCTTGTCCGGCTGCAGGCTGTAGGCCGGGAACGAGGCCAGGCCGCAGAGCAGCCAGATGCCGCCGCCCAGGAAGATCAGGCCCAGCAGCCGCAGGTCCGCGGCCCAGCCGGCCAGGCCGCTGAGGCCCGAGCGGGCGCGGGCATAGAACCAGAAGGACAGGAGCAGCATCAGGGCGATGGCCGCGCCGGCCAGGCCGTACATCAGGGCCGTGGGTTCGAACGGCGGCAAATAAGTCCAGGGCGTGAGGTACCACACCGCGGCCGTGGCGGCCACGATGACCAGGATCACCCGCCAGCCCACGCGCGCGGCAAAGGCCGTGCACACCGCGGCCACGCCCAGGCCCAAGGGCACGCTGGCCCTGTAGAACAGGAACAGCAGGCCGCTCAGCCCCGCTTGCCAGGCCTCCGGGCCGCCAGCCGTGGCCGCGGCCTCCACGTACCGGCCCACGTACTGGCCGGCGGCGATGATCGCCGCGCCCAGGAGCAGGCCCAGCCATCCTATACCGGGTCTTTGCATGACACCCCTCCTCAGGATCGGGTTGGCCCCCCGGGTGCGCTTATGCGCCAATATACATAACTAATTATGTTACCGCACAGATATATGTGAATTGCAAGTGAATTGACAGTGACAGAGGGTGATTTGCGGTGTTTAGGCGGGGGCGAGGGGGCGGCCGGGGCGGGCATGGCATCCCAGGTACGGCCGTCTAACTCGCGGCCAGACTTCTTTTTATTAACGCCGCCCCACTGCTTGAAAAAGAAGGGCACCCTTTCGGCCAGGCACCGCGCCCTGATTTGCCGGACCCACTCCTGCCGCATGGGCCGGGCTTTGGGGCCAGATTCGCCGCCCACGATAACCCAGTCAATGCCACTAATATTCAGGTCCGGCAAGGGGCCCAGCAACGGCTCCAGGGACAGAAACTTGACCTTGGCCAGCGTGCTTCGTAAGTGGTCAATGCGGTCCAGGTGACCCTGGTTTTCCACGGTCACGCCCATCCAAACATGCTCTGGCCAAGGCAGCCGGCCAGCCACTTCGGCCAAGCGGGACGCTCGCTTGGTAAGCACCTGGAAGCGGTGCTGCTCCGCGACCTCCATGACCTTGAACACCTTTTGGATGAAATCCAAGGGCACGTCTTCATGGAAGAGATCGCTCATGGAATTGACAAAGACCATCTTGGGCCTTTGCCAGCCCAGGGGGAGGTTGAGCATGCGTGGGTGCAGAGTGACCTCAAACCCGCGGGCGTAGTTGGGGTTGCCCATGGCCTTGAGGCGCTTGGCCAGGCGCTCGGCGTAGCAGTAGCGGCAGCCCTCGCTGATCTTGGTGCAGCCGGTGACCGGGTTCCAGGAGGAGTCGGTCCACTCGATTTTAGAAATGGATGCCATAGCGCGACTAACTACAAATTGCTTAACATAGCTTATTACTAAATATGCAATTTATCTTTAGCACATCTTCTATATTTTACGTATGCCATTCTGACACCATCAGCAGCATCATATAACTGTTTTGAATATGCAAGGTAGTTCTTTTGCTGCGTTTTAACGTCTACTTCTAACCTCAATTTCCTCATTTCAGGATACATCCTATAATAGAATCCTCTGGGGGATTTAACACTATCAACCACAAAAAAACTTTCCGCAATGAAGTCCAATAAACTTTGTAGACATTTTTTTAATTCATCTGCTTGCCTCCTTAAATCCTTTGTTAAATACCTATTGTCTTCCCTCTGAATTTCTATTAAAAACCTCCCTATCTTTTTCCTGTCATCTGCCCACATAGAGTGGTCAGCATCAAGCCCTCCCAGGAAACCCATCATGTCTTCTTCAGGCAACTGAGCAGAGATCTCTCTAAAAATTTTTTTGTCGTGCTCCTTGATGTCTGACCCATTTAAAACGTTACATAATTTCTTCCTGTATTTGAAGACAATTATCCCCAATAAAATAAAAAGGAGAACAATGACCCTCCATATCCCTGCATCTTCCCATATTTTATCGAGCCAAGGCTGCAGCTGTTTTAACCACAGGTCAGTTATCATTACTTCTCGCTTTGTTTTTATTAGGTCACCGTCATCCTGATGGTTTGTCCTCGTTCATTTATCCCTTTTAAGAATACCAATTGGTTACAAATCTTAGCAAGAGTCTTCCCCTCCCCATTGACCCCCCCTCCCTTCTCCGGTAATACTGTCCCCACAGTCACTTAACCCCTCCCCGGAGGCGTCCCATGACCTTCCCCCTGGTGCGCATGCGCCGTCTGCGCAAGACCGAGGCCCTGCGCCGGCTGGTGGCCGAGACGGTGCTCGACCCCGGCGACTTCATCTACCCCATGTTCGTGTGCCCAGGCCAGAAGGTGCGCCAGCCCATCGGCTCCATGCCCGGCGTGAACCGCTACAGCATCGACCTGTTGGTGGAGGAGTGCCGCCAGGTGGCCGCCCTGGGCGTGCCGGGGATCATCCTGTTCGGCCTGCCGGAAAAGAAAGACGCCCTGGGCACCGAAGGCTACAGCCCAAACGGCATCATCGCCAAGGCGGTGCGCGCGGTGAAAAAGGCTTTGCCTAAGCTCATCGTCATCTGCGACGTGTGCCTGTGCGAGTACACCAGCCATGGCCACTGCGGCGTGCTGGACAAGGGACAGGTGCACAACGACGCCACCCTGGAGCTGTTGGCCAAGGCCGCGGTGACCTATGCCAAGGCCGGCTGCGACATCGTGGCGCCCAGCGACATGATGGACGGCCGGGTGATCGAGATCCGCGAGGCCCTGGACGAGGCCGGCCTGGAGGACACGCCTATACTCTCTTACGCGGCCAAGTACGCCAGCGCCTTCTACGGCCCCTTCCGCGAGGCGGCCGACAGCGCGCCCCAGGAAGGCGACCGCAAGGGTTATCAGATGGACCCGCCCAACTTCCGCGAGGCCATGCGCGAGGTGGCCCTGGACGTGGAGGAGGGCGCGGACATGCTCATGGTCAAGCCGGCGCTCCCGTACCTGGACGTGCTGGCCGCGGTGCGCGCCGAGTACGACCATCCCCTGGCCGCCTACCAGGTGAGCGGCGAGTACGCCATGATCAAGGCCGCGGGCCAGATGGGCTGGGTGGATGAAGGGCGCGTGATGCTGGAGAGCCTGACGGCCATCAAGCGGGCCGGCGCGGACTTCATCCTCACCTACTTCGCCCTGGACGCGGCCAAGGTCTTGGGGGGCCGGGCATGAGACTGGCCTTTTGCGGTCTGCCCGCCTGCGGCAAGTCCACCCTGTTCGCGGCCCTGGCCGGCCGCCGCACCACAGCCGGCGGCCGGGCCGAGGCCAACTTGGCGCTCTTAAACGTGCCCGATGAACGGGTGGACCGGCTGTCGGCCATGTTCCGGCCCAAGAAGACCACCTACGCCCAGATCAGCTTTGTGGACCCGCCGCCGCCGCCGGCCAAGCCCGAGGACCCGGCCGCGCGCCTGCCCGTGGAGATGGGCCAGTGCGAGGGCCTGGTGCAGGTGGTGCGCAACTTCGACGCCGGCCTGGGCGCGCCGGACCCTGCGGCCGACTACCGGGCCTTTGTGGAGGAAATGCTCCTGCACGACCTGATCATCGTGGAGCGGCGCCTGGAGCGCATCGCGGCCGAGCGCCAGCGCGGCCGCGAGGTCAGCGCCGAGGAGGTGGCCCTCTTGGAGCGGGCCCAGGTGCTGCTGGGCGAGGAAAGGCTGCTCCTGGACGACCCGGAGATACCGGGCCATCCCCGGCTGCGGGGCTTTGGCCTGCTCACGGCCAAGCCGCGGGTGGTGGTGGCCAACAACGCCGAGGACGACCCCGCGCCGCCAGAGTTGGGCAGCGAGCCGCCGGTGGTGGTGCGCGCCTCCATCGAGGCCGAGCTGGCCGAGCTGGGCGATGAGGAGCGGGCCGAGTTCATGGCCGAGCTGGGCATCGCCGAGAGCGCCCTGGACCGGCTCATCACCGCCGCCTACCGGGCCTGCCGCCTGATCAGCTTCTTCACCGTGGGCGAGGACGAGGTGCGCGCCTGGACCATCACCCAGGGCACCCTGGCCCAGCAGGCCGCGGGCGTGATCCACTCGGACCTGGAGAAGGGCTTCATCCGCGCCGAGGTCATGACCTACGCCGATCTCATGGAGCACGGCTCCGAGGCGGCGGTGAAAAAGGCCGGGCTCATGAAGCTGGTGGGCAAGGACTACGCCGTGTCCGACGGCGAGGTCATGCACGTGCGCTTCAACGTGTAGCCGGGGCTTGACACAATCGGTCCTGGGCACTAAATATTAGCTTCCGTGGCGATGTAGCTCAGTTGGTGAGAGCATGCGGCTCATATCCGCAGTGTCCGGGGTTCAAGTCCCTGCATCGCCACCAAAACAGATGAGCTAGGCCGCCCGCTTCGGGCGGCCTTTTTGTTTGCCGCCTGCCTGCGCCCCAGTCCCGTTTGACCCTGCCCAGGCCAATATGCGAAGCTCTTGCTGTTCTGCGGCTCCGCATGATTCCAGACGCGGATAGTGCATCCCACGCCGGGAGAATAATATGCGAAACAAGCGGTCGATCTGCCTTTGGTGTTGGCTGCCGGGCCTGGCCTTAGGGCTGGGTCTTATGTTGCTTTCGCCGCTCCCGGCCTCGGCCGACAAGACCAGCGGCACCTGCCACGGAGTCACCCTCAAGCTGACCGGTTATGGCCTGGCCACCTGCAAGATATTCAACCTCTCGGTGACAGACCTCCGCTTTGTCAAAGAGAACACCTCCCGCATCCCCTTGCGCAAGGGAAACGCCATCTACATTGCCTTTGATGTGGTCAAAAAGCCCAAGGGCCGGGACCTGGAAGGCTTCGTCTTCACGACCAACTTCCCCCCGCCGGGGGTCAAGGAATCCTTTGGCCACACCACGTCCCTGGGCGAGGAATTTACGCTTTTGGAGGGGACCGAGGGCCGCACCTTTTTATGGGCCTTCCGCGAAGGCTGGATAGATAAGATCAAGGACCTGCTGCCCGGCAAGTGGAAGCTGCAAATCCATTACAAGAACTGCCTGTTGTTGGAAAAGGAATTCATTGCCTACTGGCCCGCCCAGAAGGCCGCGCCCGGCGGCAAATAGCCGGAGCCCTCATGCTCACCTGGGATGAACTGAAACGGCGCCCGGAGATCATCCGGGCCATCGACTGGCAGATCACGCCGGCCCAGGCCTTCGCGGCCTACCAGATCAAGTCGCCCGGAGCCTGGCAGCAGCGCGACCTGGGCCCGGTCTACTACTTTTACCTGAGCACCTGGCGGGGCGAGAACCGGGTGCTGTTGGTGCGGCGGGGCTACACCGAGAGCGAGACCATGGCCGAGGCCCCGGCGCCGGCCGAACTGGTGGCGGCCCTGGCCGCGCGGGCCGCGGGCACGGATATGCCCCGGGGCCAGGTGGCCCTGGACGAGCCACTCAAGGTCTGGCTGCGGCGGGAGCTAGGCCTCCAGGCGTAGCTGGCACTCGTGGAAGAACAGGCAGTCGTACTGCCGGCAGTCGTAGATGTGCTCGTAGCAGGGCGAGTTGCCCTCGGCCTGCTGGATGGCCCGGATCAGGTCCGACTTGCGCAGCTTGCCGTAGCCGGGCACGGAAAGCTCCCTGGCCCTTTCCCTCAGCTCTCTCACCGTGGGCATGACCGCACCTCCCACACCGCGGCCCCGCAGGGCCGTTGCCTGCTGATCCCCTAAAAAATGATACGCCTTTGACCAGGCGGCGCAAGCGCGGCCGCGGGGCTACTCGCAGCCCGAGGCCCCGCACCAGGAGCAGGACAGGCAGGAGCCGTCCGTGGTCAACAGGCCGCCGCAGCGGGGGCAGTGGCCCGGCGCGCTCACCCTGGGCGGCGGCGTCTGGCCGGGCAGGGGCAAAAGCTCCAACACCTGGCGGCCGCGGGAGCCGTGGCGGAACACGGTCACGCCCTTGAGCCCCAGGCGGTGGGCCTCCAGGAAGGCGGCGCGCACCTGCTCGGGCCCGGCCTCGGCGGCCAGGTTGATGGTCTTGCTCACGCCGTTGTCGGTGTGGGCCTGGAAGGCGGCCTGCATGGCCAGGTGGCGCTCGGGGGCGATCTCGTGGGCGGTGGCGAACATCTGGGCCATGTCCGCGGGCAGGCCGGGCACCTCGCCGGCCCGGCCGCTACTGACCAGGGCCCGGCGGTTGTCCTCGCTGGCCAGGCCCAGGCGCTGCAGGCGGGCCAGGAAGCGCGGGTTCAGCTCCACCAGCTCCTGGCCCTCCAGCACCCGGCGGGTGTAGGCCAGGGCGAAGTAGGGCTCGATGCCCGAGGAGCAGCCCATGAGCAGCGACAGGGTGCCGGTGGGGGCCACGGTGGTGACGGTGGCGTTGCGCATGTGCGGGTAGTCGGGCTGCAGGCGGCTGCCCGCAAAGGCCGGGAAGTCGCCGCGCACCCGGCCCAGCTCGGCGCTGGCCGCCCGGGCGGCCTGGTGCAGCCGGCGCATGATCTCCCCGCCCAGCTCCACGGCCTGGGGCGAGGCGTAGGGCAGGCCCAGGTCCACCAACAGGTCGGCCAGGCCCATCACCCCCAGGCCGATCTTGCGGGTCTGGGCCGTGGCCTTGGTCACCGCGGGCAGGGGGAAGTGGTTGATCTGCACCACGTCGTCCAAAAAGCGCACGGCCAGAAACGCCGCCTCTTCCAGGGCCGCGTAGTCCGGCTGGCCGTTTTTTATGAAGCGCGGCAGCACCAGGGAGCCCAGGTTGCAGGACTCGTGCGGCAGCAGCGGCTGCTCGCCGCAGGGGTTGGTGGCCTCCATGTCGCCCAACTGGGGCGTGGGGTTGGCCCGGTTGATGGCGTCGTAAAAGGCCAGGCCCGGCTCGCCGCTGGCGTGGGCCGAGGCCACGATCAGGCTGAGCAGCTCCGCGGCCGGCACCTTGCGCACGGTCTGGCCGTTGCGGGGGTTGACCAGGGGCCAGTCAGCGCCCGCGGCCGCGGCGGCCATGAAGACGTCGGTGACCATCACCGAGACGTTGAAGTTCTCCAGGAAGCCGGGCCGGCTCTTGGCCTGGATAAAGGTCTCGATGTCCGGGTGGCTCACGGCCAGCATGCCCATGTTGGCCCCCCGGCGGGTGCCGCCCTGCTTGACCGCCTCGGTGGCCACGTCGAAGACCTGCATGAAGCTCACCGGCCCGGAGCTGACCCCGTGGGTGGAGGCCACCACGTCGCCCGAGGGGCGCAGGCGCGAGAAGGAGAAGCCGGTGCCGCCGCCGGACTTGTGGATCAGGGCCGTCTCCTTGACCGCCTCGAAGATGTCCTCCAGGCTGTCGGCCACCGGGATCACGAAGCAGGCCGAGAGCTGGCCCAGCTCGCGGCCGGCGTTCATCAGGGTGGGCGAGTTGGGCAGGAACAGGCCGTCGGCCATCAGGCGCAGGAAGGCCTTGTACATGGCCTTGGCCTCGGCCGCCCCTCCCCAGGTCTCCTCGGCCTGGGCCACGGCCTGGGCCACCCGCTCCAGGAGCTGGGTCGGGGTCTCGCTCACCCGGCCCTCGGCGTCGCGGGCCAGGTAGCGCCGCTCCAGGACCAGGCCCGAGTTGGGGCCAAAGGGGAAGCTGGGCTCGATCATGCCTCTAATCATAACTCCGGGGCCTGGCTTTTGAAAACAGGCCGCCGACTGCTGCGCCGCCGGCTACTTGCGGCCGGCCTCCAGGGCCAGCAGATACTCCTTCAAGGGCAGGCCGCCGCCGAAGCCGGTGAGCGAGCCGTCGGAGCCCAGCACCCGGTGGCAGGGGATGAAGATGGGCACCGGGTTGTTGTGCATCACCTGGCCCACGGCCCGGGCCGCCCGGGGGCTGCCGGCCCGGCGGGCCAGCGCGCCGTAGGTGGCGGTCTGGCCGTAGGGTATGGCCCGGCAGGCCAGGAGCACCTTCTGGGTGAAGGGTGTGAGGCCGCTCAGGTCCACCGCCGCGTCCAGCACCGGGGCCCGGCCCGCGAAGTAGGCCGCCAGCTGCCGGCCGGCCGGCTGCGAGCGCGGCGAGACCTGGCGCAGCTCCGCGCCCGGCGCCCGCCGGGCCACCAGGCGGCCGAAGTGCCCCTGGTCCCCGCGGATGGACAGGGCCACCAGCCCCGCCGGCCCGCAGGCCGCCTGCACCGCGCCGATGGGGGTGTCCAGGCTGAAGACCTTGATCTGCTTCATGTCAGACTCCCTTGCTTGATCTCGTGCTCTTCCAGATAGTCGGCCAGGGCCGCCAGGGTGCGGGCCTTGTCCGCGGCCCACTCCGGCGCCCAGAGCCGGTCCGGACCGGGATCGGCGGCCAGGCGGTGGACCAGGGTGTCCGCGGGCAGACGGGCCAGGAACTGGCCCGCGGCCGCCGCGTAGCGCTTCCGGGGCCAGGGCCGCAGGCGGCCGGCCCGCCAGTCCTGGGCCAGACGCGACCCTTCCAGGATCATCAGGTTGTGCAGCTTCACCCCCCATACCCCCAGGCCGGCCAGATGCCGGGCGGTGGCGTTGGTGTGCCCCTCGTCCTCGCCGGGCAGGCCCAGCACCACGTGGGCCACCACCCGCAGGCCCCGCCGCCGGGCCTCGACCGCGGCCGCGTCGAAGCAGGCCACGTCGTGCCCCCGGCCCATGGCCTTGAGCGTCTGGTCGTGGGCCGACTGCAGCCCCAGCTCCAGCCACAGGCTAGCCCGGCTCGCCAGTTCGCTGAGTAGGTCCCAGCGCGGGCCGTCCAGGCAGTCGGGCCGGGTGGAGACGATCAGCCCGGCCACCCCCGGCGCGGCCAGGGCCTGTTCGTACAGCTCCCGCAGGCGCTCCGTAGGTCCGTGCGTGGAGCTGTAGGCCTGAAAGTAGGCCAGGGCCTGGGGCGCGGGCCGGCCCTGCTCCTGGGCGCGCTTATGCAGGCGCTCCAGGCCGCGGGCCAACTGCTCGGCCGCCGCGGGCTGCCCCGCTCCCCGGCCGGCGCCGCCCGGCGGGCAGAAGGCGCAGCCGCCCTCGCCCCGGCCGCCCTGGCGATGGGGGCAGCCCAGGCCGGCGTCCAGGCCAATCTTGACCACCGGCCCGGCAAAGGCCCGCCGCAGCCAGGGGCCCAACAGATTCAGGCGGCCGGCCAGGCGGGCGGCGTCCACTCAGCGCCCCGGCCGGGGCGGAAGGGGCATAATGCGCGCCTGCTCGCGGATCACCCAGATGCGGTTGTCACAGCGGGGGATGGCCTGGCCGCGGCCGTAGCGCCGGCGTATCTCGGGATTGTCGCACAGGCCCAGGTACTCCCGCTTGCCCCGCGGCCCCACGAACTCCAGGCAGACGTACTCGCCGCCACGACCGTTGGGGTGCACCTCGTAGTCGATCAGCCAGGATTCGCGCCATTTGATGTAGCGGTCCTCCAGGCCGTAGGGCCGCTTCACGCTGAAGGCGTCGGGCGGGAAGGCGCCGTGGTGGTCGGCCGCAAAGCGCTCCAGGGCCGCCTCGATGCGCTCGGCCCGGTCCAGGAACAACAGCACCGGCTCCGGCTCCCGGCGCAGCTTGCCGTACACGGCCAACAACAGACTGACCGCTAAAAGCAGCGCCAGCACCCACCGCTCCCAGCGGGCGAATTTCACGGGGCTTAGGGCATGGCTGGCGCTGTCCACGGACGTTCCTCGGTAGGCTTCGAATATAGCATAGGCGCGCAATCTTGTCCCCCGGCCTGGGAGCGTGCTATAGGAAGAGTCAGCCCCTTCCAGGGAGAAGGTTTACATGAGCATCCCGCCCGAGCCCCAGAGCCGCCTTATGACCATCAAGCAGGTGGTGGCCGCCACCGGCCTACCCGCCGCCACCATCCGCTACTACGACCAGCAGTTCGAGGAGTACCTAGGGGTCAGCCGCGGGGCGGGGCGACGGCGGCTGTTCAGCCCCCAGGCCGTGGACAAGCTGCTGGAGCTGCGGCGGCTGCTCAAGGAGCAGGGGCTCAGCCTGCGCCAGGCCCGCCAGGCCTTGGGCAACGAGGCCTCGGCCGCGGCCGCCGCGCCCCAAGATCTGGCCGCCCTCAAGGCCGAGGTGGCCGCGCTCAAGGCCCAGGTGGCCACCCTGGAGGAGCAGGTAAGCCGCCTGCGCGAGATACAGAGCCGCACCCTGGCCCTGGTGGACGGCCTCACCGGCCGCTGACCCTGGCGCAACCCGTCTTCCCCGCCCGGAGCCGCGCGGCTGTGGGTTTTTATTTTGCCGCTTGCAGCAGGGCCGCGCCGCAGGTCCGCGGCGGGTCCAGGTAGGGCCTGACCCGCCAGCTGCGGCCGTCGCTGACCAGGGTCAGGCAGCCGCCCGCCGCAGTGCTGTAGACCCTGGCCCCGCTGGCCAGCGCCCTGGCCAGCACCTCGGGCCGGGGGGTGGCGTAGCGTCCGCCGCAGCCGGCCGAGAACACCACCGCGCAGGGCCGCAGCCGGGCCAGCACCTCCGGGTCGCAGGAGCCCGTGCCGCCGTGGTGCGGGGCCAAGAGCACCTGCCGACCGCCGGCGGGCAGGGACGGGGCCACCAGGCGCTGCACCGCGGGCCCCGCGTCGCCGGGCAGCCAGAGCCAGGTGTCGCCCAGGCCCAGGCCCAGCCACAGGGAGCGGTCGTTCTGGCTGCGGCCGCTCAGGTCATCGCCCCGCCGGGGCCAGACCAGGCGCAGCCGCGCCCCGCCCAGCTCCTGCTCCGCCGGGAGCGTGGCCGGGGTGAAGACCGGCACCCGCCGCTCCCGGGCCGCGGCCAGCAGGCGGCCGTACCAGCCGCCGGCCGGCGGCGAGCCGTTGGTCCACAGGGCCCTTGGCCGCAGCCAGCGCACCACGAAGCCCAGGCCGCCGGCATGGTCCGCGTCGGCGTGGGAGCAGACCACCAGGCTGGGCCGGGGCAGCCCCAGGCGCCAGATGAAGGGCGCCACCACCCCCCGGCCGAAGTCGAAGTCGCTGCCCGGCCAGCCGCCGCCGTCGATGACCAGCACCTGGCCCTGGGGCAGGCGCACCACCGCGGCCGAGCCCTGGCCCACGTCCAGCACCCAGGCCGTGAGGCGGCCGTCGGCCGCCGGCGGCGCCGCCGCGATGAGCGCCGCCACCAGCGCCGCCGCGGCCAGGGAGCCGGCCAGGGCCCAGCGCCAGAGGCCCTTGAGGGCCAGGCCGGCCAGGGCCGCCGCGTAGATCAGGGCCGCGGCCACGGGGCCGGGCCCGGCCAGATAGTGCATGGCGCCG
>JBFMFU010000093.1:0-7430 GCA_040751985.1 Thermodesulfobacteriota bacterium
ATCTTCCAGGCCGCCAGGGCAAGAGCCCGTGGGTACCGCAACTCCTTTACCTTCATCACCATGATCTATTTCATCGCCGCGCCGCTGGGAGAACTAATTAAATTCCACAGCTAACGACGAAGAACCAATTTTGTTTGCACAAACCAAGGTAAAACAGGGTTTCCGGCCCGGGGCTTAACAGTATTTAATATTTAGTTTCAATTAGTTATCAATACCAAGCTCGGCCGGGGCCCGCCCTCTCCGTTGTCGCCGCTTGGGCTGCGGCTGGGGACCACCCGCCCGCCTCCGGGCCGCGAGCGGGGGCCTGCTTTGGCATTTGGTGGCGCGGCCCGCCTGGGAGTAAGATGCAGCAGAACCCAGGAGGAGGAGCCCATGCAGCAGGCGGCCAAGGCGACCACGGATGCCACCCGGTTCCTGAGCGACCTGCTCAAGCGGCGGGTGGTGGACGCGTCCCAGGGGCGCATCCTGGGGCGCCTGCAGGATCTGGTGGCCGACGCCCGCCAGGCCCTGCCGCCCATCATTGGCCTGGTGGTGGCTGGCCCGAACCGCCAGCGCCGCCTGCTGCCCTGGTCCCAGGTGCGGGAGATCAAGGGCAAAGCCATCCTGGTGGAGGCGGCCGCCGGCTCCGCCCTGGGGCCGGTGGTGGTCAACCCCGGCGAGCTGCTGCTGCGCGAGCAGTTGATGGACAAGCAGATCGTGGACACCGCCGGCGCCAAGGTGGTGCGGGTCAACGACCTCAAGCTGATGCAGCGGGGCGGCCAGCTGCTCCTCAGCGGGGTGGACGTGGGCCTGCGCGGGCTCATGCGCCGGGTGGGCCTGCAGGGGGTCACCGAGGCCCTGCTGCGCTGGGTCTTCAGCTACGACCTGGGCGAAAACGTGATCAAATGGCACCGGGTGCAGACCGTGGGCTCGGAGCACATCCTGCGCCTGAAGCTCTCCCAGGCCCGCCTGGCCAGCCTGCACCCGGCCGAGCTGGCCGACATCCTGGAGGACCTGGACCCCTCCACCCGCAGCCGCGTCTTCCACGCCCTGGGCAAGGAGATGGCCGCCGACATCCTGGAGGAGACCGAGCCCAAGGTGCAGGTGGCCCTGATCAAGGACCTGTCCACCGCCGAGGCCGGCGACATCCTGGAGCAGATGTCCCCGGATGAGGCCGCCGACGTGCTGCAGAGCCTGGACCAGCGGCGGGCCGAAAAGCTGCTCAGGGAGATGGAGTACGAGCAGGCCAACACGGTGCGCTGCCTGCTGGACCACGACGAGGAAACCGCCGGCGGCCTGATGACCACGGCCTTCTTGGCCCTGCCCCCCCAGGAGACGGCCGGCCGGGCCCTGCAGATACTGCAAAAGAAGGCCCCGGAACTGGACGTGTTCTACTACATCTACGTGGAGGACGAGGCCGGCAAGCTGCTGGGGGTGGTGAACCTGCGCGAACTCTTGAGCGCCGACCCCGGTGCCACCCTGGGCGCCCTGATGTTCACCCGCCTGGTGGCCGTGGACCTGGAGGCCGACCCGGATGACGTGGCCGAGCTGTTCGCCAAGTACGGCTTCCGGGCCCTGCCGGTGGTGGACCAGATGGGGCGGCTGCACGGCGTTATCCGCTTCAAGGCCCTGCTGGCGGCGGTGGCCCCGCACCTGGGGCGCTAACCCCATGGCCGAGACCCTCAACCCAGGCGGCCAGCCGGAGCTGCGCCGCAGCCTTTGGCGGCGGCTGGCCCTGATCCTGGCCGTGGTGGGCCCCGGCATCATCACCTCCAACGTGGACAACGACGCCGGCGGCATCACCACCTACTCCCTGGCCGGCGCCGATTTCGGCCTGCGCCTACTCTGGACCCTGGCCCCCATCACCGTGGTGCTGATCCTGGTGCAGGACATGAGCGCCCGCATGGGCGCCGTGTCGGGCAAGGGCCTGGCCGCCCTGATCCGCGAGCGCTTCGGGGCCGCGGTGACCTTCTACCTGATGATCGGGCTGGTGCTCACCAACCTGGCCAACACCATCGCCGAGTTCGCCGGCGTGGCCGCGGCCATGGGCGTGTTCGGGGTGGAGGCCCGCATCGCGGTGCCCCTGGCCGCGGTGCTGGTCTGGTTCCTGGTGGTCAAGGCCTCCTACAAGGCCGTGGAGAAGGTGTTCCTCTGGGCCTGCCTGTTCTACGTGGCCTACATCATCTCCGGCTTCCTGGCCGGCCCGGACTGGGGCGGGGTCTGGCTGGCCATGGCCCGGCCCAGCCTGGAGTGGACCCCGGCCTCCCTGACCATGGTGGTGGGCCTGGTGGGCACCACCATCGCCCCCTGGATGCAGTTCTATCTGCAGGCGGCGGTGGTGGACAAGGGCCTGACCGCCAAGGACTACCGCATCGTGCGCTGGGACGTGATCGTGGGCTCGGTGGCGGTGTCGGTGGTGGCCTTTTTCATCATCCTGGTCTGCGCGGTCACCCTCAACGCCCAGGGCATCAAGATCGAGAGCGCCGAACAGGCGGCCATCGCCCTCAAGCCTCTGGCCGGCCGCTACGCCGCGGCCCTGTTCGCCTTCGGCCTGCTCAACGCCTCCCTGTTCGCGGCCTGCATCCTGCCCCTGTCCACGGCCTACACCGTCTGCGAGGCCTTCGGCTGGGAGGACTCGCTCAACCGCAAGTTCACTGAGGCCCCTCAGTTTTACATCCTCTACTCCCTGATGATCCTGATGGGGGCCCTGGCCGTGATGTGGCCGGACCTGCCCCTGATCGCCATCATGTACTTCTCCCAGGTGCTCAACGGTCTGGTGCTGCCGGCCATCCTGTACTTCATGCTCCGGCTGCTCAACGACCCCATGGTCATGGGCGATCAGGTCAACGGCCCCCTGGCCAACCTGGTGGGCTGGGTCATCATCGTGGCCCTCAGCCTGCTGTCGCTGGCCATGGTCTATCTGTCCATCTGAGCGTCCCGGGGAGGCGGGCATGAGATTCAAAATTGCCCTGGTGCTCTTTGCGGCGCTGCTGGCCCTGGCGGCCTGCGGCTCCGAGGCCCCGGACAAGGCGGCCGCGCCGGGCGCGGTGGTGCTGCTGGGCGACTCTATCACCTCTCGCGGTGACTGGGAGCGCCTGCTGCCCGGCCAGGGCGCGCGCAACCTGGGCCTGGACGGCGACCGCACCGCGGGCATGCTGGCCCGCCTGCCCGCGGCCCTGGACTCCCAGCCCAGGCTGCTCTGCCTGATGGGGGGCATCAACGACATCTTCACCGGGCTCAGCGTGGATCAGGCCTACGACAATCTGCGCCGCGTCGCGGACCAGGCCCGGCGGGCCGGGGTGCAGGTGCTGTTGCAGTCCACCCTGCCGGTGGGGGCGGAGATGGGCGCGGCCCGGCGGATCAACGCCCAGGTGGCCGAGCTGAACCAGCGCCTGGCGGCCCTGGCCGCCCAGGAGGGCCTGGGCTGGCTGGACCTGCGGCCCGTGCTGACCAGAGACGGCTTCCTGCCCCCGGATCTGCACGTGGGCGACGGCGTGCACCTCAACGCGCGGGCCTACCGCCTTTGGGCAGGGCAGCTCGGTCCCTGGCTGAGCCGGACCGGCCGCTGAGTCCGGCCAGGGTCTACCAGCCGCTGCCGCCGCCTCCTCCGCCGCCGCCGCCCGAGGAGCCGCCGCCGCCGCTGCCCGAGCTGCTGCCCGGCGCCGAGGACGAGGAGGAGATGGCCCCGGTCAGGGCCCCGCCCAGGCTGCCGGCCAGGCCGGACACCCCCCGCGCGCTGAAGCTGGTTCCCGAGTACCAGACCGGCTGATAGCCCTGCTCCGCGGCGGCGGCCAGCACCTGGTCGAACTGCTCGGCCCACTGCTGCTCCACGTCCAGGGCCAGGGCGTAGGGCAAATAGCGCTCGAACAGCTCCGGGGTGCGCTCCGGCGGGTGCAGCAGGCCCAGGCGCTCCTTCTCGGCCACCGACAGGTAGAGCCGGAAGCCCTCGATCTGGTCCATGAGCCGGCGGCCGCCCACGGTGGGGGCCTTGAGCAGGTGGGCGAAGACCGGGGTCAGGCCCAGCAGGGCCAGGTAGATGGGCGCCGCCGAGGGGCCGGTCAGGTGGCCGAAGGCGAACAGCCCCACCAGGGCGCCGGCGATGAAGGGCGCGGCGAACAGGGTGGCGCCCAGGGCGGCGACGTGGCCGCCCACCCCCCGCGCCCCCCGCCAGGCCCGCAGCACCCGCGCCGACAGGAAGTAGCAACCCCCGCTCCAGACCGCCAGCCACAGGCCCAGTCCGATGGCCGCCTCCGGCTCCCTGGCGGTGAGCACCAGCGCCACCAGGGCCAGCAGGGTGATCAAGACGCCGGGCAGCAGGTACAGCCGGTTGAGGCGGAAGTTGGCCTTTTCGTACTCGCCGCGCAGGGCGTCGCGCAGGTCCTTGATGGCCGCCGAGACCGTACGGTGGGAGCCGGGCTTGAGCGACAGCGACTTGCCCTTCTTGAAAAGCGCCGGCCCCAGGCGGCGCTCGCCGGCCGAGAGGTTGTCCGGGGTGGTGCCGGTGCGCTTGAGCAGGTAGCTCTGGTCCTTCTCCTCCACGATGGTCAGGTAGCCCTTGACCGCCATGTCCACCACCGCCGCGGCAAAGGCCTTGTGGTCAAATCCCATGCGGCGCAGGAAGCGCACCGCGGCTGGCGACAGCCCGGCCGGCGGGGTGAAGATGGGGATGATGGCGCCCTTCTGGGGGTCGCGCCCCACCCGCAGCCAGGCCAGCAAATAGTACAGCAGCAGCGCCGCCAGACCGGCCAGGCCCACGTAGGACCCGGAGCCCGCGGGCAGCCAGCGGCCGTCCTTGGCCGGCGGGGGCGGCTTGACCAGGCCCTTGGGCCAGGCCACGGCGATGGTCAGTCCCTGGCGCGGGCCCAGGGGCCGGGTGGTGATCCACTGCGGCCGGCCCTGGGGGTCCAGGCCGTAGCTATAGTCGCGGCCCTGGGCCCCGCTGGGCCCGGTGTAGGCCGCCTGCTGCAAGACCCGCGCGCCGGCCGGCAGGGTCACCACGGCCCGCGCCCGGTTTATGGGCAGGGTCCAGCCGTTGCCGGTCGCGTTCCAGTACAGCTCGTCGTAGCGGTCGAAGAAGCCCAGCTGGCGGTCGGTGCGGTAGGTCAGGCGATAGGTGTACACGCCGGGACTGAGCAGGCGGTCCTTGCGGCCGATGTAGATGCGCACCCCGTTGGAAGCCTTCTGGGTGTGATAAGACTCGCTGCGGCCGTCGCGCTCCACCTTTTGCAGGTTGAAGCCCACCTTCACCTCACGGCCCCGGCGGTCGCGGTAGGTAGTGGGGAAATCGCGCACGATGCCGCGCTTGATCTCGCGGCCCTCGCTGCGCACCTGGATGGTCTCGGTCACCAGCAGGCTGGCGTCCGGGCGGATGACCACCTGGCTGGCGAAGTCCAGGATGCGCTCATCGGCCGCGGCCGAGCCGCCGGCCAGGAAGAGGACGACCAGACACAGGGCCGCTAGGCGGGGCAGGATGCGAGGCATGGCCGGCCCCGGCTCAGGAGAAGCTGACGCGGGGCAGGGCCCGCTCGGCCGTGTCCTCCAGCTCGAAGAACTCGGCCTGCTTGAACCCGAAGGGCGCGGCCACCAGGTTGGCCGGGAACGACTCCACGGCGATGTTCAGGTCGCGCACCGCGCCGTTGTAGTAGCGGCGGGCGAACTGGAGCTGCTCCTCGGCGTCGGCCAAGGCCTTTTGCAGCTCCAGGAAGTTCTGGCTGGCCTTGAGCTCGGGGTAGTTCTCGGCCAGGGCGAAGAGCCGGCCCAGGGCCTGGGAGAGCTGCCCTTCCACCGCCGCCTTCTCGGCCGGGGCCTGGGCGCGCAGGCTCTGGGCGCGCAGATCGGCCACCTGCTGGAACAGGCCCTTCTCGTGGCTGGCGTAGCCCTTCACCGTCTCGATGAGGTTGGGTATCAGGTCCGCGCGGCGCTTGAGTTGCACGTCCACGCCGCTCCAGCCCTCCCGCACCAGGTTGCGCTTGCGCACCAGGCCGTTGTAGGTGACCACCAGCCACAGGCCCACGGCCAGGGCCAGGGCCAGCAGAATAACCACCAGCACGGTCATGACCTTATCCCTTTCCCCAGATGCATGCGGTTGCGGCGCCCCGACGGCGCCCCTGGGCGTGGTTGGACGGCTTGCAGCCTAAGTTTATTTAACGTCGGGTCCCGGCGCCAGAGCAACCGCAAAATCGCGCGCGGTCCCCAGCCGGGACCCAGCCGAAAATAAGCCTTATCGGCGCCTCAAAATGCTATATTCACCTGACAGGAGCCGGGGCGGGCCCGCCCTTGGCCACTGCCGCCGGCGCTGAGCAACCTCAAGCTTGAGTCGGTCCATGGTCCTGTCAACCCTGCCCCCCGTCCTCTGGAGCGAGGGCTGCATCCCCAGCGGGCTGTCGCCGCCCGCAACCAGGGGCGGCGCGCCTTAGCTGGCGGCGCGCGCCGGGCCCTGTTTTCCCTGGCCGATCCCATCCAACCAAAGAAAAGCGCCCTGGCGGCGCGGCCGGGTCCCTATCTTAGGGAGGATCGAAGATAATGAAAAAGGCTTTCTGGCGTCCCCTGGGCGCGGTCGTAGTTCTGGGGTTTGCCCTGGCGCTTTTGGCGACTCTGTTGGCTCCGGCCCCGCCGGCCGAGGCGCAACAGGCGGTGCGCATGCCCAACCTGGTGGGCATGAACGGCTATAAGGCGGCCCAACTCATAAGGTCCCTGGGCCTGACCTATGCCTACTCCAACCAGCCCACCACCAATCCCAAGCTGCACGCCACCATCGCCAGGCAGAGCCCGGCGCCGGGCACCATGCTGCCGGCCGGCTCCAAAGTGACCATGGTGCAGTACTGGAACTCCACCCCGCCGCCGGCCACGGTGGTGGTGCCCAACCTGGTGGGTCAGAGCTACCTCAAGGCCATGGATCAACTGGCCCGGGGTGGCCTGCGCTACAGCCGCACCAAGTACCCCACGGCCGACCGCAACCTGAGCAACAAGGTCTTTCGGCAGTCGCCGGCCCCGGGCCAGCGGGTGCCGCGCAACACAGTGGTCATGCTGCACTACTACACCCTGAGCATGCGTGCCGCCGTGGTGGTGCCGCCGGTGCAGGGCCTGCCCTACCAGGACGGCCTCAAGGTCCTCAGCCAGCGCTACCTCAAGGCCAAACTGGACCCGACGCGTATCCCCACCGCCGACCGGCTCAAGCATCAGCGCATCGCCCGCCAGAACCCGGCCGCCGGGACCAAGAGCCAGGGCGGCCAGTTCGTCACTCTGTGGCTGTACCATTACACCCCCGCGCGGGTGGTGATGCCTAACCTGGTGAACATGTCGCCCTCTCAGGCCACGGAGGCCTTACGCAAGGCCGGCCTGAGCGTGACCACCGCCGCCCAACGCGTGCCCACCGGCGACCGCGGCAAGATCAACCGGATCGCCCGCCAGAGCCCGGCCGCCGGGCAGAGGGTGACCCAGGGAAGCAGGGT
>JBFMFU010000093.1:7530-173066 GCA_040751985.1 Thermodesulfobacteriota bacterium
CGCCGCCCAACGCGTGCCCACCGGCGACCGCGGCAAGATCAACCGGATCGCCCGCCAGAGCCCGGCCGCCGGGCAGAGGGTGACCCAGGGAAGCAGGGTGACGGTGTGGCTGTACGGCTACGTGCCAACGGTGCCCAACCTGGTGAACATGTCGCCCTCTCAGGCCACGGAGGCCATACGCAAGGCCGGCCTGAGCGTGACCACCGCCGCCCAACGCGTGCCCACCGGCGACCGCAGCAAGATCAACTGGGTCGCCCGCCAGAGCCCGGCCCCTGGGCAGAGGGTGTCCCAGGGAAGCACGGTCACGGTGTGGCTGTACGGCCCCGCCCCGGCCCAGGCCGTGGTGCCCAACCTGACTAACCTGCTCCCGCAGCAGGCCGCCGACGCCCTGCGCCACGCCAAGCTTTCCCTGCGCGTGGAGCAGCAGCGCATACCCGCCAGCAACCGCAGCCTGGTGGGCCGGGTGGCCCGGCAGAATCCGGGCCCCGGACAGAGGGTCCGCCGCGGGTTCGTGGTGGCCGTATGGTTGTTTAACTGAGGCCTCGGGCCTCAAGACCGGCCCTGCTGGTCTGGCTGGCGGCCGCCTTCTGGCTGGCCGCGGCCGGGCCGGCCGGGGCCGAAGACCCCAAGGTGCAGGGCCAGCGCCCGGTGATGGTGGTGGACGGCGCCTTCCGGCTGCAGCCCGGCGCCTGGGCCGTGTATCAGGTGCGGGACCTGGTCAAGCAGGAGACCTCCCGCCTCTACATCGCCACCCTGGCCAAGACTGATCACCGCGGCCAGCCGGCCATGGTCCTGGAGCTGGAGGTGCAGCCCCAGACCGGCGATCCGGTGGTGACCCGCATCCTGGCCCAGGACACGCCCCAGGGCCCGGGCAAGGTCTATGAGGTGGTGGTGCAGCCTCAGGGCTACGACCCCTTCACCGTGCCCGACAGCCTCCTGGCCGATCAGGGCGGCGAGGCCGGCGAGGTCAAGCGCTTCCGTCCCACCGCCAGCCGGAGCCTGAACGTCAGGGTCAAGGGCCGCGCCCTGGCCGCCTACCAGGTCAGCGGCCAGGGCGCCCAGGGCCGGCCCTTCAGCGCGGTGGTGAGCCAGGCGGTGCCGCCCCTGGGCCTGGTCAGCCTGGACACCTCCGAGACCCAGATGCGCTTAGAGGACTGGGGCCAGGACGCCCGCACCCGCATCCGCGGCGAACCCATGAACTTCTATCTGTGGATACTCACGCAGATAGGCAACGCCATGGGCCAGGGCGCCGGCAAGACCAAATAGCCTGGGCAAAGCTGCGCCGCGCTGCGGTCCCCTAGCCCGGATATTTCATGAGGGTTGGGTGGCATTAAACAACGAACTAGTCTTCATGGGGCCGCTATGAAAAAGATGCCGACATTGCTAAGGGACGGTTTGTACCCGCCTCCGGCACAGCCAGCCACCGGCAGACAAGGCGACCGGCAAGTGAGGGCCGTAGGCGTAGCCAAAGCTACGTCAAGGCCCGAGCGCAGCCGGCAACGCAGTATCCCGGTGGCTGGCGAAGCCGGACGCCCGGCCCTCATGAAATATCCGGGCTAGCGGCCGGGGGGCGCGCTCTTTCTTCCCCGCAGCCACAGGATCAACCCTGCCAAGCCCACGATCCAGCCCAGCCCCCCCACCACCTCGCCGGGGCTGACCCGCTGGCGGTTGGCCAGGCGGACCAGCTCGGCCTTGATGGGGCCCAGCTCCCGACGCAGAAGCAGGGCCAACTCTTCCTGGCTAAAGGAGGCCGGGGCCGTGGCCTTCGCTGGTTGGGGCGCAACCGGGTCGGCCGGGGCAGCGGCCGCCTTTGGCGGCGCCCCCTCCAACACAAACTCGGCCCTGTGTCCGCCGCCGTCGTTTATCACCACCTTCAGGGGAGGCCGGCCCTGGGCCGGAGTCAGGGAAAAGCTCCCCTCCGGTGTACTCTTGGTGCGGCCCAACACCTTGCCGTCGGCGCCCAGGACCGTGATGTCGGCCCCGTCGGCCGGGCTGCCGTCGCTGTAGGCCCCCTCGCCCTGCAACTGGGCCCCGTTGAAGTAGGCGTAAACGTCTATCCGGTGCGCCTGGGCCGGGCCGGCCAAGGCCAGAACGCCAAAGCAAAAGACTGCCACCGCTATGCATGCTAGTCGCGCCCCGCTCATCGCCACCTGCTCCCGTGTCATCTTGACCGAAAAACTTGGCTTGCGGCCGGCCGCGCCGCCGGCCGCAAGCCTGGTTGCGCCAGGGACTAATCGATCTGGAAAGTCAACACGCTGGTGTAGCTGGTCTGGTCGCACTCCTTGGGGTTGGGGTAATGCTTTTTTAGGTTCACGTATACCAGCCACAGGCCCGGATGCAGGATGCGCAGCTTGGCCACGCCGTCGCCTCCCGCGTGGCTGGCGTGGGCATAGGCCAGGCTGCTGGGAAAGCCGGCGTAGGTGGCCAGCACCAAGGGATAGCCCTGCACCGGCTTGCCCTGGAACAGGACCCGGATGGGCAGGTAGTCGCCCACCTTGAGCATTGCCGGGTTCTTCAGGGGCACCAGCTCCAGCGCCTGGCCCGCCACCCGGCTCACCTCGCCGCCGCCCTGGCCCAGGTTGACCACCGCCTTGAGAAAGGCCAGGGAGTGGGTGCAGCTCTTGACTCCCTGGAGGCCGGTCTTGGGCTTGCGGCTGAAGCCCTTGGCCAGCTTGGTGTAGAAGCCGGGCTTCTTGGCCGCGGTCACCAGGTAGACCCCGGGCTGGCTCAGGGCCGGGCCCTGGAACATGAACTCGTTGATGGCCGGGGCGGCGATGGCCTTGCCCTGGGGGTCATAGATGGTCACGCCGCTAATCTCGCTGGCCTTGAGCAGATCCTCCACCGGAAAGCGGTGCCCCCAGCCGATCATCACCTTGATCTTCTGGCCCGGCTTCAGGTCGTAGCTGGACAGCGTGAGCCAGGGGTAATGGGCCAGGGCCGGGGTGGCGGCCAAGACCAGGGCCGCCAGGAACAACAGCGAACAAGCCGTCTTTTTCATCTGCATCCTCCTTGTTATCACCAATCGATGCTCAGGGTTAGGTAGGCCGAAAGGGGATCGCCGGGCGAGTAGACCTTGCTGCCGCTGGTGTATCCCACGTATTCGGCGTACTTGGTGTCCAACAGGTTGATGATGTCCAGGGCCAGCCGATAGCGCTTGTTGAAGCGGTAGGAAACCTGGAGATCGAACAGGCTGAAGCCGTCCATCTCCATGGTGGTGGCGTAGTCAATGTAGGCGCTGGACTGGTAGCGGAAGGTGAGCCGCGCCCCCCAGCCCTTCGGCGGCTGCCAGGACACCTCGGCGTTGACGATGTGGTGCGGCGTGTAGCGCAGCTCGTTGCCGTCGTAGCTGACTCCGCCCGAGTAGAAGCTCAGATATTCGGTGGTAGTGTAGGCGTAGTCCAGGCGCAGCTTGAGATGGCGCCAGAGCTGGGCGTTGGCCTGCAGTTCGATGCCTTGCCGCCGGGTCTCGCCGGCGTTTACCTGTATGTTGGGGTCGCTCATGGAGGTCTGGAAGTCGTCGGTGGTGTCCAGGCGCCAGAAGGCCAGGGACAGATCGCTCCAACTGGTGGGCCGGTAGCGCAGACCCACCTCGTACTGGGTGCGGATGGCCGGCTCCAGATAGGAGCGGACCGAGTAGTCCGCCATGGAAGGCAGGGCGAAGCCCTTGCCGTAGTTGGCGTAGAGGTCCATGAAACTGAAGGGACTGTAGATCAGGCCCAGCTTGGGGCTGTAGATGCGCGGCCCGTCGTTGTCGTAGCTCTTGCCGTCTATTTGGTCCAGGGAGCCGCTGAACATGTCGTAGCGGCTGCCCAGCACCAGGCGCACTTGCTTGAGAATCTGGTAATTCAGCTCCCCATAGGCCGAGGTGGTGAAGAAGTACAGGCGGTCGTCTTTGTACTGCTTGCCCTTGGTCCGGCCGTAGCCCTCCATCAGGTACCAGTTCTCGATGTGCTGGTGGTCGCGCCGCCAGTCCACGCCCAGCACCAGGCGGGTCTCGCGCCCCCAGAGCTTGCCCAGGTAGCTGTAGGTCAGGGTGGAGCCCACGGCCTGAGTGTCGTACAGGTAGGTGTAGCCGTTGGTGTCGCCGGGTTTGAGGACCTTGGAGTTATAGGGCTGGACCCAGCGCCCGTACTCCTGGTTATTGCCGAAGGCCAGCCACTTCAGCTTGGAATGCTCGCCCAGCTTGTACTCCAGGGCGCCCTGGACCTGACCCCGTCTCCTCCAGCCGCCGTTAACGTCGTTGAGGGCCCGCTGAGGATCGCTTTTGTACCAAGCCTCGGGAATGCTGCCCGGTTCGTCCCAGGTGCTGTTATAGGCCCGGGCCCCGAAGGAAGCGGTCAGGCGGTCCGTGGCGTGATAGGTCCAGCGCGCCGCCCCGATCTGCTTGTCCCATTTGGAGTTCTGCCGGTAGTTATCGCTGTGGTATGCCTCGCCCGCATAGACCTGATCCAGCTTGCCGTCCTTGCGGGCCACCACGGCCACGCCGTCCATGGTGTTGTAGCTGCCATAGCGCAGCTTCAAGCGGGTGAAGTCGCCCGACTGATAGGTGTGGAAATGAATGGAGCCGGCGCTGGCATGGTTGCCGTAGAGGGCCGAGGCCGGCCCCTTGATGACCTCCACCCGCTCCACCTCCTCGGGGATGATCGGGTTGGTGTCGGCGCCCACGTCGTAGAGGTCCACGCCGTCCAGGTAGATGGCCGCGTCGCTGCTGTGAGAGACCCAGGGGAAGCCGCGCATCTGCGCGCCCATGGGCAGGCCGCCCGACTTGAAGTTCAGGACGTTCACCCCCGGCACCAGCTTGAGTATGTCCAGGGGCGTGACGTAGACGCGGTCGGTGATGAGCGCGTTGCTCAGGATGCTGCCGCTGGTGGCGTCGATGCCGGTGAAGGTCTCGCCCACCACCTGGGAGGCGGGGCGGTCGCTCACCACCACCTCACCCATCTTGACGCTCTGTTGGTCCTTGGCCTTTTTCTGCTCCGCCTCGGCCTTGGCAGCCGGGGTCGGTGCCTTGTCTTCCGCCGCCAGGCCGGCCCCGGCGGCCAACATCCCCGCCAGGCAAAGCACCAGGCCTGCCGCCGCGGTCTGTGTAAAAATCCTCGACCAATGCATGGGAACGACTCCTCCCGCTAATCCGTTGCGATTGACAAGGCGGCAGGGGCGTCTGAAAATAAAGACGCGCAGGGGCCTCTGGCCCTATGCCGCGGGAGGGGGCGGCCGTCTTCAGCCGCAAGCATGTGGCGGCCGCCTCCTCTTTCTTCCAATCCGGTCTTGATTCAAAAAATCAATAAGCTTCGCTTTCCTGTTTTGTCTGCACCTCCCTCTCTCGGCCAGCCGGTCTCCGGGCTCTCCTCCCTTGTGTGGGCAGACATTTGTCCGGAGATATGGTTCGGTTTTGGCAGTAAAAAACTAAAAAGCCACCGGGCCTACCCCTCGCCTTCTGGCGTCTAGGGCCTCCCAATGGCTTGACTGATATATCGCTCAGCTAAATTGTAAGGCTGGCTTCAAGTCAGCAATACATGCAGCCTTTACCTAGCAAAACCCCATCAGGGTGTCAACACGTAAAGTGAGGTCCTTACCGGCATTGGCCGGCGGCGCGTCGGCGTTTGCGGCCCCTCCGCCCCTCGGCCCTGCCGCCCTCCCGCCAAGGCGATAATCCGGGAGTATAATTAGGCCTCAGCCACCGAACCCTGGGGCCGCGATGAAATTAAGCGCGCTGGACAAGGACGCCCGCCTCTACCTGCTCAGCGGCCTGATCCTGCTGGCGGGGCTGATCAGCGCCATTGGCGTCTATCTCGGCGCGGGCGATGATTCCGGCCAATTGGGCTACAAGGACGCCCATGGTTCGGTCTACGTAATACAGCCACAGGACGACAAGAGATTCCTGCACGACCTGCAGCTCTACGGCGGCAAGGCCAACGTGATCTTTTTCAAGACCATGGCCTGGGTGAAAGGCTTGTTCCAGGGCCAGAATCTGGCCTACACCATAGCCTGCCTCTCGGCCTTCATCGCGGCCATGATCGTGCTGCTGGGCGTTTACCTGCCGCGCTATCTGCCACCGGCGGACGAGGAGGAGGGCCGCGCCGATATCTGGGGCGACGGGAAAACCTAGCCATCAGATCAGGGGGCGTTGCGGCAAATCAACGGCCGGTCTTGCTTGGCGCCAGGCAGAAACTCAGGCTGGTTCGCCTTGGCTCCCCCATAACGCCGCCCGCCCCCTCCACCACAGACGCCGCCACTGATCTCTATCCCCCGGAGGCCGGGACCCTCAGGACTCGGACGGGCCTCCCGGCCGGCAGCTAGGCCCCGGCCCGAGGCGCGTTCCCGGCCGTCTGCCGCCCGCTGGCGGCCGGGCCGCCCTGCCCTGTCCAGGCAACACGCCATAATTACTTAACAATCCCACGATAGCTCCAACGGGCGCCGCGGCCTGGCCTCGACGACCAATTTTGGGCTTGACACCCGGCTCGCCGGCAATTTAGCATATTTTGAAATATTATTCCGGATTATGAAATTTTATGCGCCGGCAAGGGGAGACCGCTTCGGCCAGCCCCACGCCGAGTAAGTTATAGAAGCTGTCCATTCTAAAGAGGAGGGAGACATGGGAAGGAAGCTTTACGGCGCGCTGATGATCGCGCTGGCTGCGTTCCTGGTCTTGGCCTGGACCCCTGGGCCGGCCCAGGCGGCTGAAACCATCAAGTTGGTGTTCCAGAACAACTACCCCACCAAACATTCCCGCCTGGGCGTCAAGATCGTGGGCGCCTGGCTGGACGAGGTGGAGAAGGCCAGCAAGGGCAAGATCAAGTTCGAGCGGCACTGGGCCGGCGAACCGCTGCCGGCCAAGGAGGCCCTGGACGGTCTGTCCAAGGGCGTGATCGACGGCCTGTGCGCCTTCCCTCCCTACTACTCGGGCAAGGTGGCCATCGCCGACATCTGCGCCATGCCCCAGAACTTCAAGAATCCCCAGGATGTCTACGACCTGTGGTTCAACGGCGGCCTGGGCCAGCTGGTGGACAAGGTCTATCAGAAGCGGGCCGGGGTCAAGGTGCTGTTCCCGGTGATATTTGCGCCCGAGAACTTCCAGGTATCCAAGAAGGCCAAGAAGGTGCGCAACTTCGCCGACTTCAAGGGCATGAAGATCCGGGCCGGCGGTGGCATGCTCATGGCCACGGTCAAGGCCATCGGCGCCTCGCCGGTGTTCACCCACAGCGGCGAGTACTACACCGCCATGCAGCGCGGCACCATCGACGCGGGGCTCATGGCCACCTACTCCCTGGAGACCTACAAGATGTGGGAGGTGGCCGACCAGGTGGTCAACCCGCCCATCATGAACAACTGCTTCGTGCTGGTCTACATGGGCCTGCGCCGGTGGAACAAGATGGGCCCCGAGCTGCAGAAGGTGCTCATCGACTCGGCCAAGAAGCTGTCCCCCTCCTGGATCAAGCACATCACCACCGACGACGAGCGCATAACCAAGCTGGCCCAGGAAAAGGGTGTGCAGTTCTACGTGCTGCCCAAGCCCGAGCAGAAAAAGATGTGGGACGCCACCGAGTCGGTCTGGGACCTTTATGTAAAGACCTGCGCCAAGCAAGGCGCGGAGGCCGAGGCCAAGAAGATCCGCGCCCTGATCAAGAAGAGATTCCTGGCTGAGTAACCGTCCGGCGGCGGGGTCCGCGCTGGCCGCGGACCCGGCCGCCCGCCGATCCCGCGCGGGGAGGGTAGCATGTCCTTTCAGCCGCCCGCACAAGAGCCGCAGGACAAGATAGCCAAAGTCGGCGCCGCCACCGGCTGGCTGGCCGGCGGGGTCACCCTGGTCATGATGGTGGCCATCGTGCGCGAGGTGGTGGGCCGCTATTTCTTCCACTCGCCCTCGGACTGGTCCCTGGAGCTGAGCGAGTACCTGCTGGTGGCCCTGGCCTACATAGGCGCGCCCTACACCGAGCTGAGCGAGGGCAACATACGCATCGACTTCATCTACGACCGCTTCACCCCGCGCCTGCGGGCCTGGGTAGATGTCTTCATTTACTGCGTGGGCCTGCTCTGGAGCGGCATGCTGGGCTGGCAGGGCTGGCGCCTGGCCTGGGAGTCCTGGGAACTGGACGCCCGCTCTTCCGAGGCCATGGCCTGGCCGCTGTTTCCCTCCCAGGTGCTGGTGCCCATCGGCGCCTTGCTGCTCTGCCTGATCCTGGTGCGCAAGCTGGTGCGGCGCATCAAGCTCCTGGCCTCCTCTGGAAAGGGCTAGCCATGGAATGGTACTGGATACTCCTGTTGGCGGGCCTGGCCTTGCTTTTCCTCATGATGCTGGGGGTGCCCATCGCCTTCAGCCTGGGCTTCGTGGCCCTGGGCATGGGTCTGATCCTGGTGGGGCCGCGCATCCTGTTCCTCTTCGGCACCCTGGCCTACGGCAAGGTGAACTCCTTCGCCCTGGTGGCGGTGCCCCTGTTCATATTCATGGCCGAGATCATCATCGTCTCTGGCGCGGCCAAGGACGCCTTTGCCATGCTCAACAAATGGATCGGCGGCCTCCCGGCTGGCCTGGCCATCGCCTCCCAGATGGGCTGCACCCTATTCGCGGCCGTCTGCGGGGCCAGCACCGCCACCACCGCCGTGGTGGGGGGCATGTGCGTGCCCGAGATGCTGCGGCGCGGCTATGATAAGAAGTTGGCCACCGGCTCCATCGCCGCCGGCGGCGCCCTGGGCGTGCTGATACCGCCCAGCATCCTGTTGATCATCTACGGCATCATCGCCGAAACCTCCATCGGCCAGCTTTTCATCGCCGGCATCATCCCCGGCCTGCTCCTGGTGGCCTGGCGGGTGGCCTACTTCCTGGTCCTGGCGGTGATAAAGCCCTCGGTGGCCCCCCGGGTGAGGGGCTTCACCTGGCGGGAGCGCTTCACCTCCCTGTGGATGGTGCTACCCCTGGCCGGCCTGGCCCTGTTCATGTTCGGGGCCCTGTACACCGGCATCGCCACCCCCAGCGAGGTGGCCGGGGTGGGCGCCCTGGCCGCGCTGGTGATCTGCCTGTGCTACCGCAAGCTGACCTGGCAGGTGCTCAAGGAGGCCCTGCAGAAGACCACCCGCACCACCTGTTTCATCCTCTGGATACTGGTGGCCGCCTCGGCCTTTGGCTACGTCTTCAGCTACCTGCAGGTGCCGCAGAACCTGGTGAACTGGGTGACCGGCCTGGGCTTCAACCGCTACGTGGTCATCATAGGCATCAACCTGATGCTCTTCGTGCTGGGCTGCGTCATGGACCCGGCGGCCATCATCATGGTCACAGTGCCCATCTTCGCGCCCATGGTGGAGGCCCTGGGCTTCGACCTGGTCTGGTTCGGCATCATGTTCGTGGTCAACATGGAGCTGGCCGAGATCACCCCGCCCCTGGGCCTGAACCTCTACGTGATGAAGGCGGTGGCCCCGCCGGAGGTGAGTCTCAACGACATCATAAAGGGCTCGGTGCCCTTCATGATCCTGGACATCGTGGGCCTGGCCATGGTCATCGTTTGGCCCGGCCTGGTGCTGTGGCTGCCCTCGCTGATGATGTGAGCCGGGGCCGGGGGCCGGCTGGTTTCAGTCAAACGCCTGAGGAGACGACATCGCGATGCGCATATACGAGTACGAGGTTAAAGACCTTCTGGGCCTGGCCGGCATAGCCACGCCCCGCCGGGAGCTGGTGCACGACGCCTCCGCGGCCCAGGCCGCGGCCCAGCGGCTGGGCGGCCCGGTGGCCTTGAAGGCCCAGACCCTGATCAAGGCCCGGGGCAAGGCCGGCCTGATCCAGTTCGCCGACACGCCGGCCCAGGCCGCCGAGCGCGCCGCCGCCCTGCTGGGTCGCCAGCACCACGGCGAGAAGGTGGCCAGCCTGCTAGTGGAGGAGAAGCTCTCCCTGGCCGGGGAGCTGTACCTGGGCATCGTGGTGGACTACACCAACAGCCGGCCCATGATCCTGGCCAGCCGGGAGGGCGGCGTGGAGGTCGAGGGCCTGGCCGCCCTGGACCCGGCCAAGATTCTGCGCCTGCCGGTGTCGCCCGCGCTGGGCCTGACGCCAGAGCAGGCCCAGGAGGCGGCCCGCTTTCTGGCCGGCGGCGGGGCCGGAGAGGGCCTGGTCGCCGAGCTGACTAAGGTGGTCGCGGCCCTGTACAGCGTGTTCGTGGCCCGCGACCTGGAGATGCTGGAGGTCAACCCCCTGGCCCTGACGACTGGAGGCAAGGTGGTGGCCCTGGACGGCGCCGCGGCGGTGGACGGCGACGCCTTGTTTCGCCAGCCCGCGCTGGCGCGGCCGCGCAACCAGAGCCCCGAGGAGTTCGCCCGCGAGAGCGACTTCCGCGACCGCGGCTGGACCTACCTGGGCCTCGACGGCGACATAGGCATCCTCTCCAGCGGCGCCGGCATTACCATGGCCATCCTGGACCTGATGCGCATGTGGGGCGGCCGGCCGGCCAACTTCCTGGACACCGCCCAGATGGACCGCCAGGGCATCTACGACGCCTTCCAGATATTCAAGGACAACCCGGCCATCAAGACCGTGCTGGTCAACATCTTCGCCGGCCTGAACCGCTGCGACCACCTGGCCGAGGGCATCAAGGACTTCCTGGAGCAGCACCACCCCAAATTCAAGCTGGTGGTGCGCATGGCCGGCAACCGGGAGGAGGAGGGCAAGGCCATCCTGGAGGCCATCGGCGTGACGCCCATCCGCGAGCTGGAGGCGGCGGTGCAGAAAGCCATTGAGGTTACGGAGGACCGCAGATGAGCATCTTGGCCTTCAAGGACAGCCAGGTCCTGATCCAGGGCATCACCGGCAGCGCGGCCCGGCACCACACCGAAAACATGCTGGCCTATGGCACCCGGATCGTGGCCGGCACCCGCCCCGGCGCCGGCGGCCAGGAGGTCTGCGGGGTGCCGGTGTACAACTCGGTGGCCGAGGCCGTGGCCCAGCACCAGATCGACGCCGCCATCCTGTTCATCCCGGCCAAGGCCGTGAAGGCCTCGGCCCTGGAGGCCCTGCGCGCCGGCGTCAAGCTCATCGTCATCGTCACCGAGCATGTGCCCCTGCACGACGCCATGGCCATCATGGAGGAGAAACAGAAGCGCGGCGCGGTGATCATCGGCCCCAATACGCCGGGCATGATCTCGCCCCCGGAGCGGGCCATCCTGGGATTTGTGCCCACCCGTTACTTCACCCCCGGCCCCGTGGGCGTGGCCTCGCGCAGCGGCACCCTGACCTATGAGCTGGTCAGCCGCCTGACCGCGGCCGGCATCGGCCAGAGCACCTGCATCGGCGTGGGCGGCGACCGCCTGGTGGGGCTGCGCTTCGCCGATGTTCTGCTAAAGTTTGAGCAGGACCCCCAGACCAGGGCTTCGCTCCTGGTGGGCGAGATCGGCGGCACCATGGAAGAAGAGGCCGCCGAGCTGGTGGCTAAGGGATTAGTAAAGAAGCCGGTGGTGGCCTACCTGGCCGGCCACACCGCTCCCGAGGGCACCAAGCTGGGCCACGCCGGGGCCATCGTGACTGGCGGCCGCGGGGCCATGAAGACCAAGATCCAGGCCCTGCTGGACGGCGGCGTGCAGGTGGCGCGCCAACCGGCCGAGGCCATCGAGCTGATCAAGAAAGCGCTGGGATAGCCCTTGCCGCGTTCGGAAAACGACCGGGTGAAGTCTCTGGAGAAGGGGCTTAAGCTGCTGCTCCTGTTGGGCGGGCAAGAGGAGCCCCTGAACCTGGAGAAGATCGCCCAGACCTCGGGCCTGAACAAGACCACCTGCTACCGCCTGCTCAAAACCATGCAGGAGCTGGGCTTCGTGGAGCAGGAGCCGGGCAGCAAGCAGTACCGCCTGGGGGCCAAGAATATCTCCCTGGGCGCCGCGGCCGTGAAGGGGCTGTCCCTGCGCCACCTGGCCCTGCCCTACATGCGCCGGCTCAAAGACACCACCCAGGAGACGGTGAACCTGTCGGTGCTGGACGGCGCCGAGGTGGTCTTCATCGAGCGCCTGGAGGCCAGCCACATCGTCAGCACCCACCACCGCATCGGCGACCGCCTGCCGGCCTACTGCACCTGCATGGGCAAGGCCATCCTGGCCAACCTGCCCCAGGAGAAGCTGCTGGCCATTCTGGACAAGACGCGGCTGGAGGCCAAGACCCCCAACACCATCACCGACCGGCAGGCGTTTTTAGGCGAGCTGCAGAGAATCCGCCAGGAGGGCCTGGCCTACAACCGCGAGGAGCTGGAGAAGGGCCTCTGCGCGGTGGCCGCGCCCATCATGGGCTACGCCGGCGAGGCGGTGGCCGGGCTGAACGTGGCCTTCCCCCTGACCCGGCACGACGCCCAGGAGGTGAGCCGGCGCTTCGCCCCCCTGGTCAAGCAGGCCGCGGCCGACATCTCCCGGCTGCTGGGCTACTCCAAGGAGCAGGCCGCCTGAGCCGCCCTAGCGAGGAGCAGTGATGACACTGGATCCGGTGAGCGTGGTGGAGGTCGGGCCCCGCGACGGCTTGCAGTACGAGTCGGTGTTCTTCCCCACCGAGCAGAAGATCGCCCTGATAGACCGCCTGAGCCAGACCGGCCTGAAGCGCATCGAGGTGACCTCCTTCGTGCACCCCAAGATGATCCCCCATCTCAAGGACGCCCTGGAGGTGCTGGACGGCATCCACAAGGCGCCGGGGGTGACCTACAGCGCCCTGGTGCCCAACCTCAAGGGCTGCCAGCGGGCCCTGGAGACGCCGGTGGACGAGCTGGCCCTGTTCGTCTCGGCCAGCCAGACCCACAACCAGAAAAACGTGGGCATGTCCATTGAGGACTCCCTGCGCGGCTTCGCCGAGATCGCCCGCCTGACCCTGGCCGCGGGCAAGAGCCTGCGCGGCTACGTGATCACCGCCTTCGGCTGCCCCTACGAGGGCGCCGTGCCGATGGCCAAGGCGCGCGAGATCATCCAGGCCTACGCCGACCTGGGGGCGCGTGAGGCCTCCCTGGGCGATACCACCGGCATGGCCAACCCCCGGCAGGTGGCCGAGGTCTTCGGCGAGCTGGCGGCCGGCGGCCTGGGCATCGGCCTGGCCGCCCACTTCCACAACAGCCGCGGCCTGGGCCTGGCCAACGCCTACGCCGCCTACCAGGCCGGCTGCCGCGTCTTCGACAGCTCGGTGGGCGGCCTGGGCGGCTGCCCCACCGCGGTGGGGGCCATGGGCAACATCGCCACCGAGGACCTGGTCAACATGATGGAGGAGATGGGCGCGCCCACCGGCGTGGACTTCGCCAAGCTGCTGAGGGCCGCGGAGCTGGTGCAACAGGTCCTGGGCGGCAGCCTGGCCTCCTACACCTGCAAGCAGGGCCGGCCCGCCTGGAGCCGCCCGGCCCCGGTCTGAAACAATTCGCAGCGTCCGAGCGACGGCGCCCTCCCGGCCGCGGGGCCTGGGGAGGGCGTCGCTGGTTTGGCCGGCCGGCTAAGAGGCCTGCTGCTTCTTCCTGTAACCTGTGAGATTAAATAGAGTGGGCTTCGCCGAGTTCTAAAGCATATTGCAGGACCAGGTAGACCAGATAGATGCCCAAGAGCCAAGCCCCCTGCCATCTTTTGAACCAGCCGTCTTTGTTTATGAATATGAACAGCCGAAAGCTGTAGAGGATCAGCAGCATGGCCGGGAAGTGGAACAGGAAGAAGCTGGGGGGCACCGCCAGGGGACGGGCAAAGGCCGCCGCCCCGATTACGAACAGGCAGTTGAGCACGTCGGCCCCGACCACGTTGCCCACCATGATCTGGGGCTGGCGCTTTTTCACCGCGCTGATGCCGGTCATCAGCTCGGGCACGCTGGTGCCGAAGGCCACCAGGGTGGCGGCAATGACATCCTGGGGTACTCCCAGGCGGGCGGCCCCTTCGGCGGCCACGGGCACCAGCACCCGGCTGCCGGCCACCACCCCCACTAGGCCCAGCAGGATGACGCCCAGGGCTTGGCCCAAGCTCCTGGAGGCTATGTCTTCCTCTCTCCGATCAACTTGGCCGCTCTCGCGGGCCCAGCGGTATGAGAGGTACATGTAGAGCACCAGGAGGGCCAGCAACAGGGCGCCCATTCCTCGTCCCAGGATCGGCGCGACCGGGTCGAGCCACAAGGCCCCCAGAGCCAGCAGTACCAGTAAGGAGGCCGCCCCCACTTGGGCCCAGCCGGTGCGGTTGAGAATATAGCGGCGCACCGGCACCCGGACGAAGATGCACAACAGCCCGAAAATGAATCCGGTGTCGAAGATGATGGAGCCCACCCCGTTGCCCAAGGCCAGGCCGGGGTTGCCGGTCCAGGCGGCCATGACGCTGACGAACATCTCGGGGGTGGTGGTGCCCAGGCTGATGATGGTGGCGCCGATGACGATGCGGGGCAGGCCGGTCCGCCGGGCCAGGGCCACCGCGCCATCCACCATGTAGTCCGCGCCCTTGGAGAGCAAGGCTATGCATACGGCCAGGACAAGAAAAAGGGCCCAGACGGGAAAGCCCGCCACCCACATGCTCAGTTGCTCGTCACTCAACACCAGACGCAACAATTCCATGCCGTCTCCTCGAGGCGATGGTTGGGGGTGGGTTGATGGGTCCGCCGGCCCCCACTCCGGGCGGGCCGGAGCAAGGCGGCGGCCCGGCTAGGTGTTGTTAGCAAGGACGTTGTTCACAGTTTTCCAATCTGGTGATTGGGGGTTTGCAGCCCCAGGCGCCTCAGATCCAGGGCCACGCTGGAAAGAGGCAGGGAAAGAGAAAAGGCTATCTGGGGTGAGTTCATGCCCATGCGCCGCATGCCCGCAATGGTGGCCACCCGCCCCACCGGCAAACGCCGGGGGCTGCGGCGAGGGCGGGAGCTTCGATTATGCAGAGCGTCATGACCACCGGCTCTGTAGCGGGCCAGCCACTTGTAAACCGTGCGCCGGCTCACGCCCAAGGCCTCGGCCGACTCCCGGACCCCTTTTCCTTCCTTCAAAACTCTTTGCACCATCAAGGCTCGACTATAAAACGTGGTCCTGACATTCTGGTGAGGGTGGTTCACGGGAACCTCCAAAGCAAAGACGGTTGATGTTGCAATCACCAGTCTCTACTTCCGGAATCCTGTGAACAACCTCTTTAGCGTCTACAGCTAGGCGGCGAAGGAGCCCACGCTCATGCCACCGCAGACGTAGATGGACTGGCCGGTGATGAAGGAGGCCTCGTCGGCCGCGAAGAAGGCGATGGCATAGGCCACGTCCTCCGGGGTGCCCAGGCGGCCCAGGGGAATGGCGGCCACCAGCTTCTTGGTGCGCGGGCTGTCGGCCGGGTTCACCTGGTTGTAGAGTTCCGTAGCCACCGGCCCGGGGCCGATGTAGTTCACCGTTACCTGCGCGGGCGCCAGCTCTAGGGCCCAGGTCTTGGTCATGCCCAGCAGCCCGGCCTTGGTGGCCGAGTACACAGTGCGCGCGTGCTTGCCCAAGGCCGCCCGGGAGCCGATGTTGATGATGCGGCCGCCGCCCTTCTGCTGGAACTGGGGCAGCAGGGCCTTGGCGCAGAAGTGGCTGCCCTTGAGGTTCACCCGCACCACCGCGTCCCAATCGGCGGCGGTGGCCTCGGGCATGGTGGCCGGGTTGACGATGCCGGCGTTGTTCACCAGGATGTCCGCCGGCCCCAGCTCCTGGGCCACCTGGGCCGCGGCCTGGGCCACCTGCGCCTCGTCGCCGATGTCCACCACCTGGGTCAGCAGCCGGCCCGGACCGCCGGCATACTGCTGAGCCGCCTGGGCCAGCTCCGGGGCCAGCACGTCCCACAAGGCCACGGCCGCCCCCCGGCCCAGGAACAACTTGGCCGCGGCCAGGCCTATGCCCCGCGCGCCGCCGGTCACCACCGCCACCTTTTGCGCCCAATTGGTCTGCGTCATTTCCTCATTCCTTTGCGGTATGTTTCGCCGCTGTTTCTTTGCTTCAGGCCGCCTTGAGCGAGGCCGCCGGCTTTGACGCCTTGGCCCGGGCGTCGGCCGCGGGCAGCATGTGCTCCGGGTCGCGGGTGGTCACCATGTCGATGAGCACCGGCCCGCCCCTCTCGGCCAGGGCCTCGGCCAGGGCCCCGCCCAGCAGCTCGGGCGCCTCCACCCGGACGCCCTGCCCGCCCATGTCCTGGAACAGCCGGGCGTAGTTCATCTCGCTCAGGTCCGAGGACTGGTAGCGGTGATACATGCTGTGCTGCAGGGCCTTGACGTAGCCCGAGGCCGCGTTGTTCACCACCAGCACCGTCAGGGGCAGCTTGGCCCGCACTAATAGCTCCAAGTCGCCCAGGCTCATGTTCAGGCCGCCGTCGCCGGTGATGGCCACCACCGGCCGCTCCCCGGCGGCCAGCTGGGCCCCGATGCCGCCGGGCACACCGTAGCCGATGGCCGCGTTGCCCCGGTTGGCCATGAAGCTGCGGCCGGCCGCCGGGGTGTCGTAGAGCAGGCCGGTCCAGTGGGCGGCGAAGCCGCCGTCGGCCAGGAGCACGCCGTCTGGGGGCATGGCCCGGCTCAGCTCGTGGCAGACCCGGCCCATGTTCAGGGGGCTCTCGCTGGAGTGCAGGCGCTGGTGGTTGGCCTGGCGCCACTGGCGCTGCATGGCCGCCACCTGGGCCGCGTACTCCTGGCGGCGCTGGCGCTGCTGGGCCGCGGCCCCGCCTATCTCCTGGCGCAGGGCGGCCAGGGCCAGCTTGGCGTCGGCCCACAGGCCCAGTGCCAGGGGTTGGTGCCGGCCCAGCTCCTCGGGCACGATGTCTACCTGGATGATGGGCGTGCGCGGCGGGATCAGGCTGTAGCGGTTGGTGGCGATCTCACCGAACTTGAAGCCCACCGCGATGAGCAGGTCGGCCTGGGCCAGCAGCTCGTTGGCGAAGCGGTCGTAGCGGCCGAACAGGTGGGCGCACAGGGGGTGGCCGTCGGCCAGGCAGCCCTTGCCGCTCAGGGTGTAGGCCGCGGGCAGGTTCAGCTCCTCCACCAAGGCGGCCAGCTCCGCGTGAGCCTCGGAGATGTGGATGCCGCCGCCCACCAATAATAGCGGCCGGCGGGACCGCGCCAGGAGGGCCGCCGCGCGGACCAGCTCGCGGGGATCGGGCGCCGGCCGGAAGGCCGGGGCGGCCAAGACATGGGGCGGCAGAAAGAAGTCGGCCTCATTGAAGGACCAGATGCCATGCATCACCAGCTCGGGCACGCTGAGCACCGCCGGCCCCGGCCGCCCGCTGGTGGCCACCAGGAAGGCTCGGCGCACCAGCTCGGGCAGACGCTGGGCCACCTCCACGGAGATGTACTCCTTGACGATGGGGCTGAGCACCTCTTGCTGGCGGGTCTCCTGGGTCATGTTCTTCCAGGAGTGCAGGCGGTTGGAGTCGCCCACCACCGCCACCACCGGGTTGCCGGCGTGATACGACTCGATGAGCCCGTTGACCAGGTTGGTGGCCCCCGGACCCATGGTGCCGTCGCACAGCCCGGGCCGTCCGCTCAGGCGGGCGTAGCCGTCGGCCATGTAGGCCCCGGAGCGCTCGTCGCAGACCAGCATGTGCCGGGGCCGCTGGTTGCCCCGGCGGGCCAGGGCGTCGTAGAAGGGCAGAATCTGGTAGCCGCCCATGCCGAACATGTAGGGCGCCCCGCACTTCTCCAGCATCCTGGCTAAGGCCTCGCCTCCGGAGATCTCAATCGTTGCCTGACTTGACATTGCTTACTCCTTGAGAAGCTGGGTTCCGGTCGCCTGGGCCGCGCTCAACCTAGAGGGGCTCCGAGTCCTGCAAGGCCTTGGACTTGACCTTGCGCAGGTTGGGCAACACCTGCAAGGCCAAAAGGACCAGGGCAGTCACCAGGAAAACCGCCGAGAGCGGGCGTGTGAAGAACACGGTGGGGTCGCCGCCGTAGATGAGCAGCGCCTGGCGCAGCTTGTCCTCCATCAGGGGGCCCAGGACGAAGGCCAGGATCAGAGGCGTGGGCTCGAACTCCAGCTTGCGCAGGACGTAGCCCAGGGCCCCGAAGACGGCCATCAGGTAGATGTCAAAGACGTTGTAGTTCAGCGAGTAGGCCCCGATCAAGCAGAACATCAGGATCAGGGGGAACAGCGTGGGGTAAGGGACCTTGAGCATGCGCACCCACAACCCGATCAGGGGCAGGTTCAGGACCAGCAGCAAGGCGTTGCCCAGATACATGGAGGTGATGACGCCCCAGAACAGGTCCGGGGCCTGGTTCATCAACAGCGGCCCAGGCTGCAGGCCGTGCACGATGAGCGCGCCCACCAGGAGGGCCATCACCGAGTTGGAGGGGATGCCCAGGGTCAGCAGGGGAATGAAGGCCCCCTGCGAGGCGGCGTTGTTGGCGGCCTCGGGGCCGGCCACCCCCTCGATGGCGCCCTTGCCGAACTCCTTAGAGTGCCGCGATACCTTCTTCTCCAGCGCGTAGGAGCCGAAGGAGCCCAGCACCGCGCCGCCTCCGGGCAGCACGCCCATGAAGAAGCCCAGCACTGAGCCCCGCAGGATGGGCCCTATGGAGCGGCGCCAGTCGGCCAGGGTGGGCAGCAGGCCCTTGATCTTCTGGCTGTAGACGTCGCGCTTGGCCGCGGCCAGGCTCTCCAGGTTCAGCAGTATCTCCGAGACGCCGAACAGACCCATGATGATGGGGATGAAGCCCAGGCCGTCCTCCAGCTCGAAAAATCCGTAGCGGAAGCGCGCCTCGCCGGTGATTATGTCCCGGCCCACGGTGCTGAACAATAGGCCCAGCACGATCATCATCAGCGACTTGAGCATGGAGCCCTGGCTGAGGAAGGTGACCCCCACCAGGCCCAGGCAGACCAGGGAGAAGTACTCTGGCGCGCCGAACTTCAGCGCGAACTCCGCCACCGCCGGGGCCACCAGGGCCAGGCCGAAGACTGCGATGGTACCGGCGATGAACGAGCCGAAGGCGCTGATGCCCAGGGCCGCCCCGGCCCGGCCCCTGCGGGCCATCTGGTAGCCGTCCAGGCAGGTGACCACGCTGGCCGCCTCGCCGGGGATGTTCACCAGGATGGAGGTGGTGGAGCCGCCGTACATGGCCCCGTAGTAGATGCCGGCCAGCATGATGATGGCCGTCACCGGGGGCAGGCTGAAGGTCATGGGCAGCAGCAGGGCGATGGTGGCCGTGGGGCCCAGACCGGGCAGCACGCCGATGAGGGTGCCCAGCAGGCAGCCCAGGAAGCAATACCACACGTTGATCAGCGACAGGCTGACGCTCAGGCCGGTGAGCAGGTTTTGCAATACTTCCATCTTAGAACCCCAAAAAGCCGGGCGGGAACTGGGTGTGCAGCCAGACCTCGAACACCAGCATGGCCGCCAGGCTGGTCACCGCCGCCCCGGCCAGGGGCAGCAGCCATTTGCGCGGGTAGCCGAAGCGGAACAGCACCGTGGAGAACAGGAAGGTGGTGATGAGGAAGCCCAGCCAGGGCAGCACCAGGGCATAGGCCACCACCGCGCCCGTCACCAGGGCCAGGGGCTGAAAGCGCGCCGGCCAGGCAGCCCGGCGCTGCTTGGACCAATCCTTAATAGAGGTGATGAGCAGGACGATGGCCAGCAGGGCCAGTATGGCCAGCAGCACCACCGGGAAGAAGCCGGGGCCCACCACCCTTATGCTCTGGCCCAGGTTGTAGGTCAGGGCCTCGCTGCCCACCACCACCACGAAGATCAGGAACACGACCGCCGCGACTACATCATCGCGAAACATGGCCTCACCGCCAGGGTTGCAGGTTGGGGGGTATCGCGGCGGCCGCCCGACCCAAAGGGCGGGCCGCCGCCGCCGCGGACCTACTTCTTCTTGCGGATGCCTGCCTTCTGGGCCAACTCCATGTAGCGGTCGTATTCATTCTTCACGAACTGGCGGAACTGGTCCGGGGGCATGTAGGTGGTGTTGAAGCCGATGCTCTTGAGCTTGGACTTGATGGCTGGGTCGGCCAGAATCTTCTGGAAGGTGGTGGCCAGCTTCTGCACCACGGCCGGGGGCATGCCTTTGGGTCCGGCGCAGCCGATCCAGGAGACGATCACCGCGCCGGGAAAGCCGGCCTCGACGATGGAGGGCACCTCGGGCAGCTCGGGGATTCGCTTGGCCGAGGTCACGGCCAGGGCCCGCAGCTTGCCGGCCTTGATGTGCTGGATCACGTCCACGCTGTTGATGTCGCCGCAGTCAACATGGCCGCCCAGCAGGGCGGTGACCGCCGGCGCGCTGCCCTTGAAGGGGACGTGGGTGATGTTGACGCCGGCCTGGTGCTTGAGTAGCTCCAGGGCGAAGTGCTGGGAGCTGCCCACGCCGGAGGTGGCCCCGGTGATGACGCCCGGCTTGGCTTTGGCCGCCTTGAGCAGGTCGGCCAGGGTCTTGAACTTGCTCTTGGCCGGCACCACGATGGCGTTGGGGAAGGAGGTGAAGTTGCAGATCGGGGTGAAGTCGGTGGAGGCGTTGAAGGGATCGGTGGCGCGCACCGCGTTGCCCATGGGCGCGCTGATGTTGAAGCTGCCCAGGGTGTAGCCGTCGGGCTTGGCCTTGACCAGGGCGGCCAGAGCCAGGGAGCCGCCGGCGCCCGGCCGGTTGACCACCACCACCGGCTTGCCCAGGAGCTTGCTGGCCATGGTGGCCACGGTGCGCACGGTGGTGTCCGTGGAACCGCCCGGCGAATAGCCCACCATAATGGTTATGTCCTTCTCCGGATAGCCGGCGGCGTAGGCCGCCGAGCCGAGCAGAAACAATCCCAGGGCCAGGACCAGACCACAGATAAAAAAGGCTTTCCTGTTCATGATTCCCTCCTAGGCAAACAGGAACTATCAAAAAGGCACGACTGATCCGCGTACCGTCTTGGACTGATCAGGGCCCTGGGCGGCCCGGCTACCTCCCCGAGGCCGCCACCACTCCCTGCAGCTCCAGGGTGGGCAGACGCTCGTCCGGAGGCAGCTTCTGCTCGATGGCCCGCGCTTCCTGCTGCAGCCAGGCCACCACCTGCCGGCGCCGCGCGCCCTGCAGGCGGCTGGTGATGGCGGCCACGCTCAGGGAGGCGAAGGGCCTGCCCTGGCTCCCCATGATGGGCACCGCCACCGCGCTCATGTCCGGGATCACGTTGCCGTCGTTGGAGCCGTAGCCCTGCTTCTGGGCCAGCGCCACCAGCTGCGGCACGTCCTCTGGCTTGAGGACCCCGTAGTTGCCGAACAGCGGGGAGTTGGCCTCCAGGATGGGGGCGATCTCCTCGGGGGGCAAAAAGGCCAGCAGGGCCAGGCTGCCGGCGCCCACGCCCAGGGGCCGCCGGTCGCCGGTCTTGAGGGTGAGCGTCTTGATGGGAAACGAGCCCTCCACCCGCTCCAGGCAGATGGCCTCCAGGCCGTGGCGCAGGGTCAGGTAGATGGTGTCGCCGGTCAGCTCGGCCAGCCGGATCATGGCCGGGTAGGCCAGGTCGTAGATGCCCCGGTGATTGACCGCCGCGCGCGCCAGCTCGGTGAGCCCCAGCCCCAGGCGAAAAAGCCCTGTCTCGGCCTCGTGCTCCACCAGGCCCTCCTTGACCAGGGTGCCCAGGATGCGCCGGGCGGTGACCTTGTTCAGGCCAGTCTCCCGGGCCACATCCACCAGCCGCCGGCCCAGGGGGTTGCCCCGACCCAGGCAGCGCAGCACCGACGCCGCCCGCTCTATGCTCTGTACTAGTTCCACAATATGTTACTCCATTTCATATTACGTTACGAAAAATGCTTTCCCCCTGTCAAGGTCTTTTTTAGCGGGCGGGGCCGGGCCGTTGCAGCCAGCGGTGGGGATGCTCGCAGGCGGGGTCGTCAAAGGGCGGAATTGGGCGGACGGCGCCGGCGGCCGGGAGGTCCCGGCCGGGCGGGGCCGGCCCGAATCTTCTGGGCGGGAAAACCATGAAAGTCGGGAAAGCGGCGCCGGCTAACCCTTCTCGAACAGCTCCACGCCGGCCTGGTAGATCTGGCCGATCTCCTGCAGGGACTCCAGGCGCCGGCCCGCGGCCTTCCAGGCCTGGGCCCGGGCCAGGCCCTGGGCCGGCGAAAGGTCCTCCGGCAGGGCGCGGCAGGTCAGGGAGGCCAGCAGCTCGCGCTCTTGGGCCCGATTCAGGCCCAGGTAGGGCAGGTCGTCGTACCACAAGAGCCGCTCCTCCAGGTTGGCGAAGGGCCGCCGCCGGTCCGCCAGCCCGGCCAACTGCCCGCCCTGCTCGGCGGCCTTGTCCAGGGCCTCCTGGAAGTTGAAGCGCGTGGCAGGCAGCGGAGGCAGGGCGCGCATCTGCATCATCTGCAGGAAGTGGTAGAGCGGCCGCAGCCCCGAGACCAGGCCGTTGCCGGTGCCCCCGGCGATGGCGATGCCCAGGGCGGGCAGGCCGTTCAAGGGCCCGCGGCGGGCGTACACCCGGAACATCTTCAGGATGAGGTACTTGACCAGCCCGCTCACATCCCACCAATAGACCGGGGTGCCGAACACCAGGGCCCCGCAGTTCAGGAGCTTCTCGCTCAAAAACGCGAAGGCCTGGTCCGGGAAGCTGCACTCAAGGTTGTCTTTGCACACCCAGGGCAGGCAGTCCCGGCAGGGCTCCACCACCTGATCCTTCAACTGAATCAACTCGACGCCGGCGCCGGCCTGGGCCGCCCCTTCCAGGGCCGCGGAGACCAGTTGATTGGTGCGCCCCTCGGGGTTCGGGCTGCCCACCAGCCCCAGCACGGTATTGTTCTGGCTCATGGTTGCCACCTGCCCACTGATTTAGTTCAGGCCCAGAGATGCCACGGCGATTCTACTGCGGCCGTCATGATACCACGCAACCGCCGTAACCGGTCCAAGCCACCTCGGCCGTCATGATACCCTGCCTGCCCCGGTTGTTCATCGCCGGCGTGGCGGAGCCTACATGACCCGGGCCCGGCCGAAGCCGTCCCACACGGCGTCCAGTATCTTACCCGGCCGCAGGCAGTCCCCGATGCAAAAGACCTGGGGCACCCGGCCCCAGAGTTCATCGAACAACTCGCAGTGCGGCGCGAAGCCGGTGGCCATTATCACCGTGTCGGCGGTCAGCGTCTTGGGCTCCTGGCCGTCGATCAGCACCTTGGCGCCCGCCTCCGCGATCTCCTGGAGCGCCGTATTGGTCAGCAGCGCCACCCCGCTCTCTTGCAGCATGGCCAAGAGCATCTCGCGGTTGGGGTGCACGGTCCGCATGTTTTCCAGAATCGCCGGCAATTGCTCCACCACGGTCACCTGCCGGCCCTGCCGCGCCAGGTGCACCGCCAGCTCGCAGCCCACGAAGCCGCCGCCGACGATGACCACCCTGTCCCCGGCCAGGCCCGCATCCAGGTAGACATCCACGGCCTGGCGCACCTTGGGGTCGTCCAGGCCCGGCATCGGCGGCAGCGCCGGCCTGGCCCCGGTGGCCAGGAACACCGCCTCCGGGTGCAGGCCCAAGACGTCGTCTGCCGTGGCCCTGGTGTTGAGGACCACCTCCACCCCCAGCTTGTCCATCTGGCCCTGGAAGTAGCTTCGGAGCAGGGCGAGGTCCTGCTTGAACTCCGGCGCCGAGGCCGGGATCAACAGGCCGCCCAACTGGCTGCCCTGCTCCAGCAGGGTCACCGCGTGGCCCCGCAGCCGGCAGACGCGGGCCGCCTCCATGCCGGCCGGCCCGCCGCCCACCACCACCACCTTCTTGCGCACCTTGGCCGGGGATAGCCTCAGGGCGCGCTCATCGCCGCAGGCCGGGTTCACCGCGCAGCTCAGGCTCATGCGCCGGGTGCGGCCCAGGCAGCCCTCGTGGCAGCCGATGCAGGGAACGATGTCCTCTTCCCGGCCCTCACGGGTCTTCTGGGGCCAGTAGGGATCGGCCAGCAGGCCGCGGCCGATGATCACGTAGTCCGCCTTGCCCTCCGAGAGGGCCGCCTCGGCGATCTGCGGGTAGCTCATCTTGCCCACGCACATCACCGGGATGTCCTTGACCGTGGCCTTGGCCAGCTCGGCCATCTCCAGCATGCAGGCCGGCGGCTGATACACCGGCGGGTGCGGCCAGTACCAGTTGTCGTAGCAGCCGGCGTCCACGTCCACCGCCGCCACCCCGGCCGCCTCCACGATGCGCAGCAGCTCCAGGCCCTCCTCTCGGGTGCGCCCGCCGGGTATGCGGTGCTCGATGCCCACCCGGAAGATGATGGGCAGCCGGCCCTTGGTGGCCAGGTTGATGCTCGCGATGATCTCCAGGGGGAAAGTCATGCGGTCGCGCAGGGTGGGCCCGCCGTACTTGTCGCTGCGCTGGTTCCACAGGGCGGTCATGAACTGATCGATCAGGTAGCCCTCGTGGGCGTGCAGCTCTATGGCGTCCGCCCCGGCCAGCATGGCCAGCCGGGCCGCCTGGCCGAAGGAGGCCACCAGGGCCTCCACCTCGCCGGTGCTCAGGGGGCGCAGGGTGACCTGGGGCAGCCAGTAGTTCTTTACCGGCGAGGGTCCCACCGGCGTGCCGGAGCGGATGTACTTGGAGCCCGCCACCCGGCCGAAGCCGGCGGTGAGCTGCACGCACAGCTTGCAGTCATAGTCGTGCACCCGCTCGGCCAGCCGGTTCAGGCGCATCGCCGCGATCTCCGAGTCCAGGCGGGGGAAGGGGAAATAGCGCCCGTCCACCCAGAAGGGATCGTACTTACTGGAGGCGTGGAACAGGCTGGTGATGATCAGCCCCACCCCGCCCTTGGCCCTCTCCTCGTAGTAGTCGATGGCCATTTGGCTGAGCAGGCCGTCGTTCTCCACCAGGCCCAGCAGCCCCATGGGGGCCATGGCCAGGCGGTTTTTCAGCCACACGCCGCCGATCCGGCCCGGCTGGAAAAGGGCGGGATATTTTTCTGCGCTCGCCATGCTCCCCTCCTCAGGCCAATGGTGCCGAAACGGCCGCCTGCCGCGGTCTACCAGTCGTAGGACTGGCGCTCTATGATCACGGCCACGCCCTGCCCGCCTCAGCGCGCGCCCATGGTGCCAGGCAGCCAGGTGACCAGGCCCGGGAAAGCCACCAACAGCACCAGCAGCACCCAGATGACCCCGATGAAAGGCGCAGCCCCCTTGGCCACGGTGAGCAGGGTGGTGCCCCGGGGCGCGATGCCCTGGATGACGAAGAGGTTCACGCCCACCGGCGGGGTGCAGAGAGCCATCTCCGAGGCCACGGTGACGATCACCCCAAACCAGACATCGCTGTAGCCCGCTGCGGTGACCAGGGGCAGAAAGATGGGCACGCTGATGGTGATCAGGGCGATAACGTCCAGGAAGGTGCCCAGGATGGTCATGATGAACAGGATCAGGAGCATCGTCCCCCAGGGTGGCAGGGAGAAATGGAGGATGAACTTGCTCACCGCGTCCTGGAAACCGGTGACGAAGAACAGATAGCTCATCACGTTGGCGCCGATGATGATCATGTAGATCATGCCCGAGATCTTGACGGTGCGCTTCACCGCGTCCCAGACCGCGGCCGCGCTCAGGCGGCGGTAGCAGATGATGATGATGATGGAGATGAACACGCTGGCCGCGCTGGCCTCGATGGCCGTCCACACGCCCATGTACATGCCGCCCACGATGGCGACGAAAAGGATCCCCACCGGCACCAGACGAGGCAGCAACTTGACCTTGTCCTTAAAGGCGTAGGAGGTGCCCGCCGGCGCCAGCTTGGGCGATATCTTGGCCACGATGAAGATGTACAGGCTCATGAGGCCGGTCAGGATCAGGCCGGGGATGATGCCGCCCACGAAGACCTCGCCGATGGAGATTCCGGAGACGTTCACCCCGTAGATGATCATGATGGTGCTGGGCGGAATCAGGGCGGCCAGGGTGCCGGCCACCGCCAGGGTGCCCAGGGACAGCTTGCGGTCGTATTTCTTTTTCTCCATCTCCGGTATGGCGATGGAGCCGATGGTGGCCGAGGCGGCGGTGTTGGAGCCGCTCATGAATCCGAAGATCGCGCAGACGATGGTGCTGGCGATGGCCAGCCCGCCGGGCAGCCGACCGAACCAGCGGTACATGCCGTCGTAGAGGTCCTGGCCGATGCGATGGGTGAGCAGCAGATTGCCCATGAATATGAACATGGGCACCGCCAGGAGCGAGTAGCCCGAGACATGGGAAAAAGCGATCTTGCCAGCCACGTTGTTCAGCATCTGCCAGCCTTCCACCGACACCAGGCCTATCATTCCGGACAGCAGGAGGCAGATGAAGATGGGGGCGCCCATCAGGAGCAGGGTGAACAGGACCAACAGGCAAAGAATTATTCCGGCCGTGGCGCTCAGCATCAGTGCCCCTCCCTTCCGTCCGACGTGAACTCCTCGGGGTGAAGCCACAGATTCAAGGCCATGGACAAACCTTGCAGGCACATAAGCCCGAAACCGATGGAGACCAAAAGCTTCCAGGGCGCCAGGGGGATTTCAATGCCAAAGGATTTTTCGGAGATGGCCAGGCTCTTGGTGAACAGGCTCCAGGACAGCCAGCACATCCAGGCGCTGGTGAGGCCGGTTATGGCGTTGGCGGTGATCGTCAGCCGCCGCCCCCACTTGGGGCCCAGGTTGGAAACCACGGCCGACATATTCACGTGGCCGTCGATCTTGAGCACGTAGGCCGCGGCCAAAAAGGCTATGGCCGCCTGCAGCAACTGGGTGATGTCCAAGGTCCAGTCAACGGGACGGTTGATCGCGAAGCGCATGAATACGTCATAGATCAGCAGGCAGGCCAAGACGCAGATCAATATCCCGCTCAGCAGACCGAAGAAGCTGGATGTCTTGTTGATCGCCGCGATTATCGCCCGAAGCATCCTTTATAACCTCCCTCTCGGGAAACCCCTGATTTCAGGCTCCCGGGCATGTGCCGCGGCCAAGGTGTTGCTCAAGGTGCGGGAGCTCGGTGCGGTAACGGCTAAAACTTTCTGGCGTCCACCATCTCCTTGGCCCCGTCGCCCATCTCCTTGGCCGAGACGCAGGCCACCTCATCCAGGCGCAGCCGGCAGACATCCTCGAAGCTGGCGCGCAGGGAGGCCAGCATCGCCTCCTCGGCCGGCCCGCCGCCGCGGATCTGTATCTTGAGCAGGATGCTGTCGCGGCCCTGCTCCCTGGAAATCACCGCCTGGTAGCGCTCAATCTCGCCGAAGCGGCCCAGCACCTCCTTCAACTGGCGGGGGTGCAGAAACATGCCCCGCACCCGCACCGCCTGGCCCACCCGGCCCAGGATTCCGCTCAGGCGGGCCGCGGTGCGGCCGCAGGCGCATTCGCCCTCCAGGTAGGAGGACAGGTCTCCGGTGCCGAAGCGCAACAGGGGGTAGCAGCGGTCGAAGGGGGTGACCACCACCTGCCCCACCTCGCCCGGCCCGAGCTGCTGGCCGGTTATCTCGTCCACGATCTCCACCAGAAGCTCTTCGTGCACGTGCATGCCGTTGCGCTGCTTGCACTCGTAGGAGATCAGCCCCACGTCCGCGGTGCCGTAGGAGTCGTAGGAGAGGATGCCGTACTTGTCGTGCATCTCCTGGCGGATCTGCGCCCCGCCCATCTCGCCGCCGGCGGAGATCGCCCGCAGATGGTAGTCGCGGCCGGGGTCTATGCCCAGCTCGGCGGCCTTGGCAAAGATGGCCTTCAGGAAGCTGGGCATGCCGGTCCAGCCCGTGGCCCGCATGTCCCGCAGCACCTGGGCCTGCAGCTCGGTGTTGCCCGGCCCCATGGGGATGGCCGTGGCCCCGATCTGCCGGATGGCCTCGTCGAACCAGTGCCCGGCCGGGGACATGTGATAGGAGAAGGTGTTGACCACGATGTCGCCGGCCCGGAAGCCATGGGCGTGCATGCGCCGGCGCCAGCGGATGAAAAACCTGTCGTCCGTGGACTGCACGTCGTAGATGGGGCCCGGCGAGAGATAGACCCGAGGAATCTCCTGGGCCGGCACGCCCAGCAGGCCGCCCCAGGGCGGATCCGCCTTGCGCGCCTCGATCAGGCTGTCCTTGGTGGTGATGGGTATGGCCTCCAGGTCTTGCAGCCGCCTTATGTCACGGGGCGAAACGCCGGCCGCCTCCATCTTGACGCGCATGGCCGGGGCGTGCTCGTAGGCATAGGCCGCCTGCCGGCGCACCTGCTCCAGGTAATACTCTTGCCTCTGCCCCGCGGGCATTATTTCCAGCTCGGAGTAATACTCACCTTTGGCCGGGCTCATCATTCACCTTCCTATAGCTTGGGCGCCTTGGCCTTTTTCTGATTCAGCCAGCCGGTGCACAGGTACCAGAGGATGCTGGGCCGCAGCGCGGCCTTGGCTATCTGCAGGGTCTCGGCATAGCTCACCGCCGACACCACCTCCCACTGCATGCCCTCCTTGACCTGCAAGGTGGCCACCAGATAGCCGTCTCTTTTTTCGATGCCGGCGAACTCCGCGGCCATCTTGCCCAGGGTGCCGATCTTGATGAGCAACGCCTCGCCTCCCTTCCCCTGTCCGGGCCGAATCCGTGCTCAGGCCTTGACGGCGCCCTTTTCCAGATCGCCCAGGATCACGTCGGCCGAGTTCCAGCCCGGGATGCCGATCATGCCGCCGGCCGGGTGGGTGGACATGCCGGTCAGGTAGAGGCCCTGGAAGCTGGTGGCGTAGGACAGGCGCATGGAGAACATCTGGTCAATGCTCAGGGCCGGCCCCATGATGGAGCCCCGCCACAGGTTGAACTCCCGCTCGTAGTCCGTGGGGTCCATGATGGCCATGTCGATGACGTGCTTGCGGAAGTCTGGGTACACCTTCTCCACCTGCCTGATCATGTTGTCCGCGTGTTCCTCGCGCGCCGCGGCCCAGGTGGTGCCCTCCAGGCGATAGGCGGCCGAGTCGTACAGCCCCACCCAGCACTTGCCCTCCGGGGCCAGGGTGGGGTCGTTCAGGCAGGGGTTGTCGATGTAGATGGAGGGGTCCTTGGGCAGGCGGTGCTCCAGCTCCTCCAGGGCGTTGATCTCCGTGTGGCGCAGGCCCTTGGCGAACTGGAACTCGGTGCACTCCAGCTCGGGCAGGAAAGGCTGGTCCATGCTCACGAACACGCAGGCCATGCGCATGGACTCCCGGGTGCGCCGCAGATACTGCACGAAGTCGTCTTCCAGGTTCTCGTCGCCGATCAAGCGGTGGAAGGTTATCTTGGCGTTGGTGCCCGAGAGCACGATGTTGCTCTGGATATCCTCGCCGGACTCCAGCCGCACGCCCTTGACCTTGCTGTCCTCCAGGATGATCTTTTCCACGCCGGCGTTTTTGCGCACCTGGCCGCCGTGGGCCTCGATGACCTTGGCCAGGGGCTCGATGAGCCCGGCCATGCCGCCCTTGGCCCGGAAGGGGACCGAGAAATGCACCCGGGGGATGTTCTGGCTGCCGTAGCCCGAGCCGGGAAACTGGGGCGTAAAGCCGGAGATGCGCGGGATGCGCGACATGCCGCCGATCCAGTCCTCCGAGAAGTAGAAGCGCAGGATGTCCGAGCAACGGCCCAGAAACAGCCACATGGCCTTGGGGCCCAGGCTCTCCAGCATGGCGAAGAGCATGGAGTGCTTGGGCTCCTTCCACTTGAACACCTCGCCCACCATCCTGGTGAAGGGCGACCACTCCTGCACCATGCGCCGGTACTCGTCGGCCACGCTGGTGGAGTACTTGGCGATGGCCGCGCAGGTCATCTCCACGTCGCGGTAGACCGGGATGCTTATCTCGTACTTCGCGCCCACCTGATAGCGCAGGATGATGCCGTCCTCGGGTATCAGGATGGGCTCGAAGCCGTGCTCCTCCAGCCCCAGCTCTCTGGCCACGCGCAACATGGGCTGCTGAATCACCAGGGCTCCGGTCCCGACGCCGTAGCCCCCGGGCACGATGTTCCAGTCGGTTCTGCTGCAGCCCCCCAGCATGCCGGCTTTCTCCAGGCACAGCACCTTCAGGCCGGACTTGCTCAACCGGGCTCCCGCGATCAAGGCGTTGTGCCCTGCTCCTATGACGATGATGTCGAACTTACTTGGCATGTTTCTGCTCTCCGTGGAACGCTTCCAAGGTCGCCTGTGTCCGCAAGACCGCGCTCAAGCCTTGGCCTTGGCAAAGCCTGGACGGCCTATGGTTCTAAATCGCCACCCCGCCTTACTCCGGGGGTTAGATCACTGATCAGAGCCGCTCGCCACGCACGGTGTGCTGGCGCTTGTCTGGCGGGCGCTGCCCTCCGCCTCTCCCTGCCTGCACCGGCGCTGCCGGCGCAGGCACCCTTGCCCGCCGCCTGGAACAGGTGCTCCGCTGCTCCTACGGGTTGTACTTATGCACGATCTTCATGGCCTGCTGAATAAGAGGGTCCTTGCTCTTGGTGAAGGCCGCCACCAGGGGCTGGCAGGCCTTCACCCACTCCTGGTGCTCCTTGGCGGTGGGGACGTAGATGACCGTGTTGAACTTGCGCGGGATGACCGCAAAGGCGTAGCCCTCGCCCTCTAGGATGTGCAGCCGGGTGATCTGGGCCAGCCGCTTCATGCCGTTCTCCACGATGACCTTGTCCTGGGGGCTGAGCTTGTCCAGCATCTTGTAGTTGTAGATGATGTGCATCAACACCGGGCTCAGGTTGATGCAGGTCACGTAGTCGGTGTGCTCCAGCCACTTGCGGTCCATCATGGTCTCGAGGTAGTTGGTGGCGCCGTCGGCCACACCGCGGGCCAGGGCCTCGTAGGTCTGGGGCGTGGTGATGTTCACCGGGCTGGCCCCGAAGGATCGCCACATATCGGCCTCGGCGCCCACGCTGCGTATCTTCAGGCCCTTGGCGTCGGCGGGCACCTTGACCAGCTTCTTCTTGGTGGTCAGCACCCGCCACAGGCACATGCTGACGCCGGCCACCTTGAGGTTCTTCAGGCCTTGCCGCTGCAGGGCCTGGGTGTACAGATCGTTGAGGCCGTTCTCGTAGGCGTCGATGACCGCCTTGTAATGACCGCTGGTCCAGACCGGCAGGGTCTCTATGTTGAACAGGGGGATGGTCTTGGACATGTAGGGCAGGTACCAGTTGGCGCAGAAGGCGGTGCCCTCATTGACGCCGGTGGCCATCTCCTTGGTGGGCAGCAGGGAGTGGCTAGCGAACATCTTCATCTTGACCCGGCCCATGGTCAGTTTGTCGATGTCGGCCAAGACTTCCTTGGCCGCCACGGTCAGGGGATGGTTGTCCGGGCTGTAGTAGGCCACCCGCAGTTCGATGGGCTTGGCCGCCGCGGTGGAGCCCCAGGGCACGCAAACCGCCGCCGCCAGCAGTAATACCAACATCACCGGGAACAGTTTTCTTTTTCTCTGATCCATAGCCGCCTTCCTCCCTTTCATGAGGTTTGCACCTGGCGGTGCGTACTCAGGCCCCGGATGCCAAGGGCCGTATACCTTCCCACGGCTCCCCTTTTTCCGCTGATGCTGGTCGTCGGCGCGTTACCAAGAAAGAGGGCTCCCTGAATCGGTCGAAGCTATAATCGCGGCGGCGATGCGGCCCCGCCGTCAAAACTTCAGCGTGTAGACCACGTCGCACCACAGGCCTTCCGGAACCGGGTCCGGTGGGCACAGCACGGAGGTGATCTTGATGTCCGGGCTCACCACCCGGGCGATGTTGCCGGCCGCGATGGTCACCGGCTCCTTGCAGGCGATGGGCTCCTGCCCCTTGGCCAGGCGGGCGTTCTGTATGGGGCAGTTGGTCACCCGGCGCAGCAGAGTGTGCTCGTCCAGCCGCTGGAAGTCGATGTCGATGTAGGAGCCGGCCGGCGAGAGCTGGTAGACCTTGGCCAGGGTGTCCAGCTTGTCGTCGCTGAACCGAAAGAACTTCAGCAGCCGAAAGGCGGCCACTTCGATGGCCCGGCCGTAGCAAAGCCCGTCGAAGGCCACGGCCGCGCTCTGGCCGTACTTCTTCTCGACGTTCATCATCCAGTGGTTCTGCAGGGTCCAGAAGTTCTTGTTGCCCATCTCCACGTACTGGGCCCACCTGTCCGGGCCGGCGTCTTTCATCATCAGCTTGAGCGTCTCGCTTGCCTTGCTGGCCATGGCGTACCTCGTTTCCGCAGCTCTTTGGCTTTCAACGTCCTCTAGAGTCGGCTATGCCTGGTATTGGTCGATGAGTTTGTGCTTCATCACCTTCCCGCTGGCGGTCTTGGGGAAGCTGTCCACGAAGATCAGCTCCGTGGGCACCGCGTGGGCGGGCAGGGCCGCCCGGCATTGGTCCAGGATTTCCTCCGGCGGCGTCCGGCTGTCGCCGACGACAAAGGCCACCACTTTGGAGTCCTTGGCTCCGGCCGGCACCCCCACCACGGCCACCTCCCGCACCGCCCGGTGGCGCAAGATGGCCGCCTCCACCTCCTGGGGCAGCACCACCTGGCCGCCCTTGACCACCATGTCGCTCTTGCGGCCCTTGAGGTAGAGGTAGCCCTCGTCGTCGAACAGGCCCAGGTCGCCGGTGTAGAACACGCCGTCCCGGATGGCCTCGGCCGTGACCTGGGGATTGTTCAGATAGCCCGCGATCAGGTTGCCGCCGGAGGTGGCCACCTCGCCCAGCTCGCCCGGCCCCAAGAGCGCGCCGTCGGGCCCCACCACGCGAATCTGCACGCCCAGGGCCGGGCGCCCCACCGAGCGCAGGCGCTCGGGACGGCCGCCCTCCAGGGCCTCCCGGAAGTCCTCCGGCTGCAGCAGGCTCACCGGCGCCTGCTCCTGGATGGAGTAGGCCTGCACGAAGCTGTAGCCGAAGACGCCGATGGCCCGCTCCCATTCCGGGGCAGTCAGCGGCGCGCCAGTGACCCATATCCGCCGCAGGCTGGACAGGTCGTAGTCTTTCAGTCCCGGAAAATTAAGCAGCTCCCGGACGCAGCCGGCGGTGGTGAAAATCTTGCTGACCCGCTCCTTCTGGATCGTCTCCAGGATGCTCTGGGGGCTAAAGTCGTTGGGCAGGATGCAGGTGCAGCCCAGGTGCAGCAGCAGGCGCCAGCAGCCGATGCCGAAGATGGCCGTGCAGGGCTGGAAGTAAACGTCGTTGGGGTTCAGGTCCAGGGCGTAGGCGATCTCCAGGCCCACCGCCAGGGTGGTCTCATAGGTGCGCATGGTCTGCTTGGGCAGGCCGGTGGTGCCGCTGGTGGAGCCCACGTAGCTCAGGTCCGGGTAATCCAAGACCGGCGCCGGCGGGTCGGCGGGCGAGGCCTGGGCCAGCAGGTCGTCATAGTCCAGGGCCGCGCCGCCGCCCCCGCCCAGGGAGATCAGGTGCCGGGTGTGGCTGAGCTGGCCACGCAACTGGCTCACCGGCTCCAGGAAGCGCTGGCTGCAGATCACGGCCTGGGAGTGGCAGTTGTTGATCATGGGCACCAGGTCCGCCGGCGGCACCGAGACCATGAACGGCGCAATGGCTATGCCGGTCTTTATGCAGGCAGCGGCGATCTCCGGGTATTGGGGGCAGTTGTCGGCATAGACCGAGAGGATGTCGCCCTTGCCCAGCCCCAGGCCGAGCAGGGCGTTAGCCAGCCGGTTGCTGCGCTGGTGCAGCTCGCGGAAGGTGTAGCGGGTCTCCCCGCTAACCACCGCAGTGCGTTCCGGGTGGCGGATGGCGCCGCCAACGGTGATGTCGCGAATGATCATCAGCCTACTCCTTTGCCCGCTGACAACCTGGGCGCTTGGGCCGGTCCGCTGCCCTGACCGAAGGCCCCCAGCCTGGCTGCGGCCTCCACCTCTGCCGGGGGCAGGCCCAAGATTTCCTGGCACACGGTTTGGTTGTCCTGGCCCAGGCAGGGGGCGTGCCTGGTCAGGGACTGCGGGGTGCGCGTGAATACGGCCGGGCTCTGCATGATCCAGTGCTCGCCCAGCAGGGGGTGGCGCAGCTTTCGGTAAAAGCCGCGGCTGTTGAGTTGGGGGTCCTGGAACAGGTCTGCGGAGCTGGCCACCAGCCCGGCCGGCACGCCGCGCTCTTGCAGGGCCCGCATCAGCTCCTCCGCGGCCCTGGTGGCGGTGACCGCCGCCAGGGTCCGCTCCAGTTCGTCCTGGTGCTGCACCCGGCCCGCCTGGCTGGCGAACCTCTCCCCGGCCAGGGCGCCGGGCCGGCCCAGGGCCTCCTGGCAGGCCCGCCACTGCTCATCGCTGGCCACGGAGATGGCGCACCAGCGGTCCTGGCCCTGGCAGGGAAACACGCCGTGGGGGCAGGCATAGGGGGAACGGTTGCCCAGGCGCGGCCAGGCCGGTCCGCCGCAGGCCTGCTGCAATAGGGGCAGGCCCAGCATCTGCAGGCCGCACTCCAGCTGGGATATGTCGATGTACTGCCCCTGGCCGCTGCGCTCGCGGTGCCGTAGGGCGGCCAGCAGGGCCAGGCCGCTCAGCACCGGGGTGATGTAGTCGGTGTAGGCGCCGGGCAGGGGCAGGGGCTCGCCCTCGGGCCAACCGGTCAGGGCGTAAAACCCGGCGTAGGCGGTGAGCAGGTTGCCGAAGCCGCCGTAGCTGCTCAGGGGGCCGGTCTGGCCCAGGTTGGTGGAGCTAAGGTAGATCAGGCCCGGGTTTTCCTTGGCCAGGGCCGCGTAGTCCAGGCCCCACTTGCGCATCACCCCCCGCCGGAAGTTCTCCACCACCAGGTCGGCGCGCAAGGCCAGCCGCCGGGCCAGGCCCCGGCCCGCGGGCGTGCCTAGGTCCAGGCCCAGGCTGAGCTTGTTCACGTTCAGGCGGTGGTACAGGCCAGCGCTCTCCAGGGAGGGCTGGTCCTGGTAATAGGGCGGCACCGAGCGCACGATGTCCATGGACCGAGAGTCGCAGGACTCCACCCGCACCACCGTGGCCCCGTGCTCGGCCAAATAGCGGGTGGTCAGGGGGCCGGCTACGGCCCAACTGAAGTCCGCCACCAGCAGCCCGGCAAAGGGCTGCTCTGCCTGGGCTCTGGCGGGCTGGGCGTGCTGGCGGGCGGGCCAGCCCTGCCGCAGCCACGCGGCGTGCTGGCCCGGGGCCGGGGCGGGCCGCGCCGCGGACAGGGGGGTCAGGCTCAGGTGCGCCCAGCGGGCCGGCACGGCGCGGTCCTGGCCGGCTACCGCCACGCGGCCCCAATAGCCGCGGGCCTCTAGCTGCTCATTGGCCAGGACCTCGGCCAGGTCCAGCACCGGGTAGACCATCACCCCGCGCTGCTGTCCCTCCCGGAACAGGCGCTCCTTGTCCAGCTTGCGGAAGAAGCGGGCCATCTGGGCCTCGATCTCGTCGATCACGGCCTGGGGCAGGCGCCGCAGGCTGAAGTAGTCCCAAGAGATGCCCTCGCTGGGCGGCGGCGGGCAGCCTTCCTCGCGCATCCACTGGAACAGGGCCGCGTTCATCTTGGCGGCCGGGCCGCCGGCTATCAGATAGGCGCAGACGTAACCGTCGCGGCAGCGCCAGGTGGTGGTGCGCCGCAGGCCCTTGGGCTCCACCTCCGAGGGTATGCTCCAGCCCGTGCCGCCCCGGCGCTGGATGTCCTGGAAACAGGGCCAGTAATCCGGAGCGGTCTGGGCCACCCAGGGGATGCAGGCCTGCACCGAGAGGTCCACCTGCTGGCCGCGTCCGCTGCGGCGGCTGTAGGCGTGGGCGATCAGGGCCGCCAGGGCCGCGTGGGCTCCGGCCACCAGGTAGGACTGGGGCACGCTGATCTGCAGCGGCGGGCCGTCCTCCGAGCCGGTCACGTAGAGCATGCCGCCCAGGGCCCACAGGACCAGGTCGTCGCCCATGAAACCGCTGTAGGGCCCGCGCTGGCCAAAGGGCGTTATGGACACCATGACCAGGCCGGGGTTTTGCCGGCTCAGTGTTTGATAGTCCAGCCCCAGCCCGGCCAGGTAGCCCGGCGGCGTGGCCTCAAGGAGTATGTCGGCCCCGGACAGCAGCTTGGTCAGCGTGTCGCGGCCCTCCGGCGTCTCCGGGTCCAGCAGCAGGCTCTCTTTGCCCAGGTTGCCGCTTATCCAGCGCAGGCTCTGGCCGGCCTGGCCGGGCGCCAAGGGCCCCTGCTCCCGGCCCCGGTCCTGGCGCGGGTTCTCGATCTTGACCACCTCCGCGCCCAGGTCGGCCAGCAGCTTGCCCGCCAGGGCGGCGTCGTTGTCCACCATCTCCAGCACGCGCAGGCTGGCCAGGGCCCCGCCGGCGGCGGCCTGGGACGGCGCGCCGCTATGGCTGACGCTTGGCCTCACTTTTTGGCCGCCCCCTGCTTACAAAGCTCGACCAGCCCCGCCTCGTCCACCACCTCGGCCTTCATCACCACCTGCCCCCAGCCGCAGCGCGGGCCGGCGTCCATGCAGGAGAAGTGGTTGTAGACCATGCCGTTGGGGTCCAGGCCCGAGACGAAGCGGTCCTGGGCCATGTTGGCGAAGCCGCCGATCTCGGCCAGGGCCTGCGAGCACCAGGGGCTGCACTTCTCCGGCACCAGCACCCCCAGGGCACGGAACACCAGCTTGTCCCCCACCCGCATACCGGCCGTGCAGCCGTGCGAGGCCACCACTCGGATGACCAGGTACTTCTGGGCTATCTCCGGCGAGAACAGCTTCTGGGTGGCCGGCCCCTTGCGGGGGTCCGCCTGCAAGGCCTGCATCTCCTCGTCGCTGTAGCCGTAGTGCTTTTGCAGCTTTTCCCACTTGAAGCTCATGGCCTGCTCCGTTTCCCGTGGCCGGCCGCCTAGGCGGGCTTGCCTTTGCTCCCCCAGACCGGCCTGCGTTTCTCGAAAAACGCCCGCACACCTTCCCTGGTGTCGGCGGAGTTGACCACCGGCACCGCCAACTCGCCGGTGCGGGCGCCGACGGCCTCGGCGCCGGCGGCCTTGGCCTCGTCGGCCAGGCGCTTCATCACCGACACCGCCCCCGGCCCGCAGGCGCAGATCTGGCCGGCTATTTTTTCGGCCATAGGCATAAGCTGCGGCCGCTCGACTATCTGGTTGATGGCCCCCACCTCGTAGAGCCTCTGGGCCGGCAGGGGCCTGGCGGTCAGCAGCAGTTGGTTGGCGATGACCCGGGGCAGGTAGCGCGCCAGCAGCCCGGCGAACTCCACCGGGAAGTTGAGCAGCCCCTCGCCCAGGCCGAAGCTGGTCTCCGGCGTGGCCAGGATGATGTCCGCCTGCAGGGCCAGCCAGAGGCCGGTGGCGTTGACGATGCCGTGATAGGCGCCCACTATGGGCTTGCTCACCCCGTTGTCCTGGGGCCCCACCCTGACCTCGCCGAACATCACCGACTTGGACCAGGCGTAGTTGCCGGCTTCCACCATCTCCCGGATGGTCTGGATGTCGAAGCCGGAGCAGAAGTTGTCGGCCTGGGAGGACAGGATGCAGACCCGCAGCTCGGGGTCGGCCTCGAACTCGCGCCAGACTTGGCCCAGCTCCTGGGCCAGGGGGTAGTTGATGGGGTTGAAGGAAGAGCGGTTCAACAGGACGTAGGCCAGCGCGCCCTTTTTCTGAAAAGCGATGTACTTCATCTCCCGCTCCTGCCTCCCCCCGGACCCTGCGGCCGCGCCCTCATTTGCCGGCCTCGTCCGCCAGCCTGAACAGCCCCTGGTCAAAGGCCGGGTCCTTCAGGTAACGCCGCATGTGCAGGGTCTCCGGGCTCTGCTGCATCCACTGCGCGAATCCCTCGGGCAGCTCTATGCCCAGCTCCGCGTAGGCGGCCATGAAGTCCGCCAGGCTGGGCGGGCAGCCCTTGATCTGCACGCAGTGCTTGATGAGGCGGTTCTTGGCGTTGGCGCGCACCTGGCATTGGCCGGCCAGCAGCGTGTGCCTGGCCTTCCCGCTGGGCCGCTGCTTCTTGCCGTAGAGGATTTCGATCTGGTCAAAGGGCTGATTTTTGTTTTTAGCCGACAAGATGCCCATGATTATGTAGTTGATGAAGTGCGAGCAGTAGGTGCACAGCGAGTCGTCGGCCTCGGGGTATTGGATGCCCTGGATGCCGGCCTTGGCCATGAACTCCGGCACCCCGGCCTCGTGGTCCTGCTCGAATTTCCAGGCGTGGGACGGCAGCGTGCCCCGCAGGTCAACGCCCCCCAGCAGATTTACGTCGCTGAGGTCGCTGGGGCGGCCTCGCTTGTCCGCCGCCATTTTTAAATAAGGTATCTCCGCCGGCGCAAAGCCCAGCAGGGCCGCGGCGGCCTGGTCCGCGGCGATGACGTCCCGGGAGGCCAGGATCAGGTCGGCGCGCCGGGCCAGTCCGGTGTAGAGCGGGCCCCTCTCCAAGGAGAAGATGCCGTCGATGATGGTGAGCGAGGGCCACACCAGGTCCGGCAGCCGGGCCAGGTAGTGGTCCAGGCCTTGCTCCGAGCTGGCGTTGTGACAGCGCTTGCGCGAGGGGATGTTCAGCAGGCCCTTGAGGTTCTTGACCCCCAGGGACACACGCGACTGGGAGTGGGTCTTGAGCACCGGCAGGTCGATGATGAAGTCGGCCGCGAAGATGAACTCGCTCACCGCGAACTCCAGGCCGTCCACCTCCACCTTGCGGAAGGAGCCCCGGTGCACGTCCAGCACCTTCAGGCCGTATTGCCGGCTCAGCTTGGTCAGGTTCATGCCCCTGGCCGCCTGGGCCACCACGGACTCCCCGCCCTTTTCGTACTCCACCGCCCCTTCCAGCAGGGTGATGTCCCTGACCCCCTGCTCACGCAGGAGCAGCACCAGGTCCTCGATCATGCGGGCGGTGGTCAGCACCCCGAACTTGGGGAAGTTGACGCCCTCCAGCCAGATCACCAGGTTGGGCTTGATAACCACGCGCTGCCCGCTGGCCAGGCCCGCGAAGCCGCTGCAGAGCTCTATGGCTTTGCGCAGTGATTCCAAGGGCTTTTCGTATTTGATCAGGGCCAGGTCGTACATAGGGCCTCGTACGGAAAACTGGTGTGGTACAGGGCAGGCCTGATCGACCAAATTGAAGGAGCAGTAATCATGCCAAGAAAGGTGTTATTTATTTATTCTGTAATTTAAATATGTTAGTTAATTATTATCGCATCAAGGCAAATTCTCCTTGCGCAACATACTGCTTTTTTGCACAGTATATTGCGCGCGCACCATTTTCCGCGAAGCCCTCGGCATTATTGACCAGTTGCCGAGCCCCGGCCGCCTGCGGCCCTTAACCTGCCGGAGTCAGAGCCATGAACACCCTTGCCATCTACCCGCCGTCCCTGGCCGTGGCCTCCTTGTTTCCAGGCGACTTTTCCATCGACTGGGTCTTGGAACTGACCCAGAAAAAGGCCTCGGAGGTGATCCAGGACCTGGAGGACGGCATCCAGGAGGGCAGCCTGACCAAAAAGCGCCCCGGCCTGTACGCCTTCAACGACCCCCAGCGCCGCCAGCACTACCTGGAGTCCCTCACCGAACACGACAAGGAGCTGCTCAACCGCTACATCGTCAAGATCCTGCTCCTGGACATCAAGGACAGCGACCGCCGGGTGCAGGCTCTGGCCTACCACCTGTTGCAACTGACCAACGACCATGACGGCTGCCTCTGGCTCCTGAAGGCCGGGGACAGCTATCTGCGCTCCTTCAAGAACGAGATGGCCCTGTGCTGCTACCGCAAGGTCCTGGACGATCTCTTGCTGCAGCGCGGGCGCGAGGCCGACGAGCTGTTCACCGACACGGCCGTGAAGTACTCCAAGGTGTCCACGGCCCGGCAGGACACCACCACGGTGCTGTCCATCCTGCAGGAGGCCATGAAGCGGGCCCGCAGGTGGAACGACCAGTGCAACCAGTCCCTGTTGGAAATGCACATGGCCAAGAACGAGTGGCTGCGCGGCCAGTACGACAACGCCCTGCGCCGCTTCAACAAGGGCTGGAAGATGGCCAAGGACCTCAACAACCCCAAGCTGCTGCGCTCGGCCACCAGCTTCAACACCTTCTTCTTCTACTGGCAGGGCCTGTTCAAGGACGCCGTGCACTGCTACGAGGAGTCCGTCCCCGGCGTGGACAAGTTCCCCCGCGGCGGCTTCCCCATCCTGGCCGCCCAGGTGGCGGCCTACTGCTATTCCCAGGTGGGGCAGGAGACCCACGGCCTGGGCATGATGGACGCCATCCGCAAGCAGTGCCTGGAGACGGGCAACCGCTACCTGGCCGCCACCGCCGGCTCGGGTATGGCCGCGGTGATGATCGACCTGCGCCGGGTGGACGACGCCCTGGACCTGCTGGAGCAGTCCATCGCCGAGGCCAGCAAGGAAAAAAACGACTGGGTGTGGATCCGGGGCAACCTGATGCGGGCCTTCATCCACTTCCTCAAGGAGGACTACGATGCCTCCCTGCTCTACCTGAAGGACTTTCTGCGCGACAGCAAGCGGGTGCACGTGGTGCTGCGCAGCTACACCTACTTCATGGAGCTGTGCTGGGCCATGGAAACCGGCAAGCTGCCGTCGCAGCCCGGCGTCTCCCTGGAAAAAGAAATCGAGCTGATGATCGACAGCCAGAACATCTTCATGAAGGGAGTCGCCTACCGCTACAAGGGCCTGCTGCAGAAGCGCCAAAGCCTGCCCCCCCAGCGCGTCATAGAGTCGCTGAACCTGTCCCTGAAGCACCTGGAGCGCACCGGCCAACAGCGGGCCATCGCCCAGACCCAAGCCGAGCTGGCCCGCCAGTACCTGGCCCTGGGCAAGGAGAAGCTGGCCCAGGCCACGGCCCAGACCGCCTGCAACATCCTGGGCTCGGCCAACCAGGCCCTGATCCCCGAGGACCTGCGGCCCCTGATCAAGCAGCCCTCCTCCAGCCACGACCTGCTCAAGGAGATACTGAAGCTGGGCCGCGACGTGGTGACCATCAAGGACGACAAGGAGCTGATCCAGCAGATACTGGTCACCGCCAACCGCCTGACCGGCGCCGAGCGGGCGGCCATCTTCCTGCACGACCAGGAGCGGGGCGAAGAGCGCTTCCGCCTGCGCGGCTCCAAGAACCTCACCTCCGAGGAGATCAACCATCCCTCCTTCCGCTCCTCCATGGGCCTGATCAACCAGGTGATTGCCGACGGCAAGGGGCGAATCGTCACCAGCAAACCGCCCCAGCGCGGCCAAGGGCAGTCGGAGGACGTAATCCGCTCGCGCATCTGCGTGCCCATGACCCTGCGCAACAAGGTGGCCGGCGTGCTCTACCACGACAACCGCCTGCTCAGCAGCGCCTTCGAGGAGTCGGACCTGGAGCTGCTCTCCTACTTCGCGGCCCAGGCGGCCTTCGCCATCGACAACGCGCGGGCCTACCAGGAAATACGGCGCCTGAACCAGAAGCTGACCCAGGAAAAGCTCTACTACGAAGAGCAGCAGGTCAAGCGCCTGCACTTCGACGAAATAGTGGGCAACAGCCCTCCCATGATCCAGGTGCTGGCCCAGGTGGAGCAGGTGGCGGCCACCGCCTGCACGGTGCTTATCCTGGGCGAGACCGGCGTGGGCAAGGAGCTGGTGGCCCGGGCCATACACAAGAACAGCCCCCGCCACGACAAGCCCTTCATCCGCGTCCTGTGCAGCGCCCTGCCCGAAATCCTGCTGCCCAGCGAGCTGTTCGGCCACGAAAAGGGCGCCTTCACCGGCGCCATCGGACGCCGGGCCGGCCGCTTCGAGCTGGCCGACGGCGGCACCCTGTTCCTGGACGAGATCGGCGAGCTCTCCTTCGAGATGCAGGTGAGCCTGCTCCGGGTCCTGCAGACCCGCGAGTTCGAGCGAGTGGGCGGCACCGAGACCATACGCTCCGACTTCCGCCTGGTGGCGGCCACCAACCGGGACCTGGAGGAGGGGGTGCGCCGGGGCAACTTCCGCCTGGACCTGTTCCACCGCCTCAACGTGTTCCCCATCAAGGTCCCGCCCCTGCGGGAGCGGCGAGAGGACATCGGCCTGCTGGCCAATCACTTCCTGGAAATCCACGCCTCCAAGAGCGGCGAGCCGGTCATGCAGCTGCGCAACGCCGACCTGGCCAAGCTGCTGCAATATGACTGGCCGGGCAACGTGCGCGAGCTGGAGAACATCATCGAGCGCGGCATCCTGCTGGGCAACGGCAAGGACTTCCGCATCCCCACCCTGGGCCTGGGCCACCCCTCCATCAGTAAGGACGCCGGCGGCCACACCCTGCGCGACAACGAGCGGCGGCACATCCTGTGGGCCCTGGAGCAGACGGGCTGGAAGGTGCGCGGCAAGGGCGGGGCCGCGGAGCTACTAGATATCAACCCCTCCACCCTGGCCTTCCGCATGAAAAAGCTGGAGATCACCCGCCCGGCCAACGGGGCCCGGAAGTAGCGCTCCGCGCAGCGGGGCCGCAGACTAAACGGCAGGCGCCCGCCCGCTGCGCGCGGCGGTGGAGGCGGGCGCCTTGTTCTTCTTGGCCAGGCCGGCTAGTACTGATAAAAGCCGCGGCCGCTCTTCTTGCCCAGCCAGCCCTGGTCTACGTATTTGCGCAGCAGCGGGCAGGGGCGGTACTTGCTGTCGCCCAGGTCCCGGTGCAGCACCTCCATGATGGCCAGGCAGGTGTCCAGGCCGATGAGGTCGGCCAGGGCCAAGGGCCCCATGGGGTGGTTCATGCCCAGCTTCATGATCTGGTCGATGTCCTCGGGCCGGCCCACGCCCTCCACCACGCAGTACACCGCCTCGTTGATCATGGGCATGAGGATGCGGTTGGCCACGAAGCCAGGGTAGTCGTTGGCCGGCACCGGCACCTTGCCCATCCGCTTGGCCAGGGCGGTCACCGCGGCGAAGGTATCGTCGCTGGTGGCCAGGCCGCGGATCATCTCCACCAGGGACATCATGGGCACCGGGTTCATGAAGTGCATGCCCACCACCAGTCCCGGCCGCTGAGTGACGCCGGCGATCTTGGTGATGCTGATGCTGCTGGTGTTGCTGGCCAGGATCACCTCCGGCCGGCAGATGGCGTCCAGCTTGCGGAATATCTCCAGCTTCAGCTCCACCTTCTCGGTGGCCGCCTCCACCACCAGATCCGCGGCGGCCAGGTCCTTGAGCTGGGTGGCGGTCTTGATGCGGCCCAGGATGGCCTCCTGATCCTGGGCGCTGATCTTCTCTTTCTTGACCAGACGGGCCAGGCTGCCGGCTATGGCGCCCAGGCCGCGTTGGCAGAACTCATCCTTCACGTCGTTCATCAGCACGCTCAGGCCGGCGGCCGCGGCCACCTGGGCGATGCCGCTGCCCATCTGGCCGGCGCCCACCACGCCGAGGGTCTTGATCTCCATGCTCGTTGCTCCTGGCTGCATCTCGTCTTTAGACGTTTTCCACGATCAGGCTGACGGCCTCGCCGCCGCCCAGGCACAGGCTGGCCATGCCCAGGCCCGCGCCCCGCTCCTTCATGGCGTAGATCAAGGTGGTCAGCACCCGCGCCCCGGAGCCGCCGATGGGGTGCCCGATGGACACCGCCCCACCGTGTACATTGATCCGCTGCGGGTCCAGCTCCAACGTCCGCTGCACCGCCACCGACGAGGCCGCAAAGGCCTCATTGATCTCGTGCAGGTCTATGGCCTTGGGGTCCACTCCCTGCTTGGCCGCCACCCGCGGGATCGAATAAATCGGCGCCACCAGCACGTACTTGGGGTCCAGACCCGCCGCGCCCTGCGCCCCCACCTTCACCAAAGGCTTGATCCCCAACTCCTTGGCCTTGGCCGCAGACATCACCACCACGGCCGCGGCACCGTCGTTGAGGCTGCTGGCGTTGCCCGCGGTCACGCTGCCATCCTGCTTGAACACCGGCCGCAACGAGCCCAGCTTGTCCAGGTTGGGCTCCAGCAGACCCTCGTCACGCTCCACCACCACCGGCGCCCCCTTCTTCTGGGGTATCTCCACCGGCACTATCTGCTCTTTGAACCTGCCCTCGTTAGAGGCTTTCAGGCTCTTGGCATAAGAGTCATAGGCGAACTTATCCTGATCCTGGCGGCTGACCCCGTACTTGGCCGCGCACAGCTCGGCGCTCATGCCCATGTGGAAGTCGTTGATGTGGTCCCACAGCCCGTCGCAAAGCAGGGCGTCGGTTATCTTGCCGTCGCCCATGCGATAGCCCCGCCGGGCGCCCAGCAGCATGTAGGGCGCACCCGACATGCTCTCCATGCCACCCGCCACCACCACCGAGGCGTCCCCGCAGGCCACGGCCTGGGCCGCCAGCATCACCGCCTTGAGCCCCGAGCCGCAGACCTTGTTCACCGTGATGCAACCCACGTTATAGGGCAGGCCGGCCTTGAGCGCCGCCTGCCGGGCCGGGTTTTGCCCCAGGCCGTGCGGCAGCACATTGCCCATGATGCACTCGTCCACCTGTTCTTTGCTCAGGCCGGCCCGGGCCAGGGCCTCGCTGATGGCGACGGCCCCCAGCTCCGTGGCGCTCAACGACGACAACGAACCCAAAAACGAGCCCACCGGCGTCCGGCAGGCACTCACGATCACTGCCTCATGCATGCGTGCTTCCTCCAGGTCACTGCTCGCCGGCGCGGCCCTCCGGCCCTCGGGGCGAAAAGAAGGGCGTGGCGATCACCCGCCGCACCCGGTTGAGGGCCACCAGGCCGTCGCCCTCGGCCTCCAAGCCCTGGGCCTGCAGGAAAAGGGTGCCCTCGCGCAGGATCAAGCGGATGGGGTCTACGTCCACCCGCTGTTCGGGCCCCTCGCCCTCCAGGACCAGCACCACCCGCCGGGCCTCGTTGACCGCCTGTTCCAGGGCGCCCAGCACCGAAGGGTCGCAGCCGAAGCCGTCGGCCACCACCACGCCGTCCACGGCGTCGTTGAACAGCGGCCGCACCGACTCGGGCAGCTGAGCCACCAGGGTGCGCAGGCCGGCCAGGGCGCCCATGGCCAGGGCGAAGTCGTTGAGCCGGGTCAGCTCGCGCACTGCCAGCACCAGGGCGAACAGGTCGGCCAGGCTGAGGCCGCTGACGTTGAAGGTCAGCTCCTTGTCCAACACAAAGCCGCCGCGGCGCCGCGAAAAATGAAAGCCAAAGCCCATGGCCAGCAAAGCGTCGCGATCCTTGTAGAACTGGCGGCGGGAGATGGCTAGGCGCCGGCGCATATCCTCAGGGGTGCGACGCGGGTGGGCCTTCACGTCGCAGATGATATCCATGAGCCGGGCCAGACGGCGGCTGTTCATGCCCCTCCTTCTAGCTGATCCAACTCTACATAGCTGATCCCACAGGCCAAGTCAAGAAACGGCGGACGAACCTCGCGGCCGGTTTCGCCGCCCTGGTTCAGGCCCGTCCCAAACGGCCCCTGGCGCGTTGACAGCCTCGCGGAGCCTGTTCTATAAGAAGGGACCGTCCGCGGGAAGGGGTTTTTTATTCAGGGAGAACGCCCGTATTTGACCGGCTTTCAGGAGAGAGTCTACCGCGTCTGGCGGGGCCAGGGGGAGCTGGTTGCCTTCCGGGCCTGCGTCAAGGAGACCGATCTCTGGATTCTGGCCCCACGGCCGCTGCCGGAACAGGCGGTGGAGTCCATCATGCGCCACCGGCGCGGCCTGGAGCAGTATCTGCTGGCCAACCCAGACTTTTTGCGCTCCCTGACCCCTCTGCCTTCCGACCCCCTGGCCCCGCCCCTGGTCAAGGCCATGCTGGCCGCCGGCCAGGTGGCGGGCACCGGGCCCATGGCCGCGGTGGCCGGGGCCATTGCCCAAGCCGTGGCCCAAGACCTCAAGGCCCTGGCCGGGGCGGTGGTGGTGGAAAACGGCGGCGACCTGTACCTGGACGCCGGCCGAGACCTGACCGTGGGCCTGGGGGCGGGCGACTCTCCCCTGTCCGGCCGCCTGGCCCTGGCCATCAAGGCCGAGCAGATGCCCCTGGCCATGGCCACCAGCTCGGGCAGCGTGGGCCACTCCCTGAGCCTGGGCCGGGCCGACGCGGCCACAGTGCTGGCCCCGGACGGGGCCCTGGCCGACGCCGCGGCCACGGCCCTGGGCAACCGGGTGCAGACCCCGGCCGACCTGGCCCCGGCCCTGGATTGGGTCAGCGGCCTGCCCAGGGTGCTGGGGGCGGTGATAATTTTGGGCCGCAAGCTGGCTGCCTGGGGGCAGGTGGAGCTGGTCAAAACCGACCCCCAGGGCGGCCCCTCCGGCGAGGCGTGATGCTGATCGGCGTGCTCTCAGACACCCACCTCAAGGAGGTGGACCAGGAGTTCGTGGAGCGGGCCCGGCGCCACTTTGCGGGCGTGGACCTGATCCTGCACGCCGGCGACCTGACCAGCCTGGCGGTGCTGGAGGCCCTGGAGGCCCCCCAGGTGCTGGGCGTGTGCGGCAACATGGACGGGCCTCTGGTGGCGGCCGAGCTGCCGGCCAAGCGGGTGGTGCAGGCCGAAGGATTCAAGATAGGCCTGATCCACGGCTGGGGCTCGCCCATGGGCCTGGCCGAGCGGGTGAGCCGGGAGTTCAGCGGAGTGGACGCGGTGGTTTTCGGCCATGCGCATATTCCCACTAATTACCAAAAGGGCGCTATACTGTTATTTAACCCAGGTTCGGTGGCCAAGGGCTTCCGGGGAAGCGGCACCGCAGGTATCCTGGAAGTGGGCAAGCAAATCACGGGCCGGATCTTCAAGTTCTAGGAGTTGTGGTTGATGGAAACTCTGTGGGCCCCCTGGCGCATGACCTACATACTGGACGAGGACAAACCTAACGGCTGCATCTTCTGCCTGGCCGGCGACGGCAAGGGCGCCGACGACCTGGTGCTGGGGGTGGGCACACACGCCTTGGTGATGATGAACAAGTATCCCTACAACAACGGCCATCTGCTGGTGGCCCCCCGCCGGCACCTGCCCAGCCTGGACGGCCTGAGCCAGGAGGAGATGTGCGACCTGCTGGACCTGGTGCGTTGCAGCGTCAACGCCCTCAAGCAGGTGATGAAGCCGGCCGGATTCAACGTGGGGCTGAACCTGGGCCGCTCGGCCGGGGCCGGCATCGAGGAGCACCTGCACTTTCACGTGGTGCCCCGCTGGGACGGCGACACCAACTTCATGACCGTGTTCGGCGAGGTCAGGGTCATTCCCGAGCACATCAGGGCCACCTGCGACAAGCTGCGGCCCTTTTTTGCCGATCTGAAATAAGGGAAGTCATGGGTTATATCAAAATAATCGTGCTCTCGGCGGTGGTGGCCCTGGCCATCACCTTCATGATCCAGAACATCACCCCCCTGAGCCACCCCCTGTCCCTGCGCCTGAACCTGTTCTTCCTGCACTGGCAGTCCACACCCTACGCCACCTACCTGATCATCCTGCTAGCCTTCTTCATCGGCCTGTTGGCCGCCAGCCTGGTGGGCATCGCCGAGCGCTGGCGCCTGCGCAGCCAAGTCTGGACCCAGAAGAAGGACATCGAGAAGCTGCACCGCGAGCTGAGCTCCCTGCGCAACCTGCCGGTAACCGGCGATGCGGTGGTGGCCGGCCAGCCCGAGGTGGCGGCCAACCACCTGGCCGCGGCCGCGCCCCGCCTGGAGCCCAAGGGCGCGGGACAGTCCGCGCCTCTGGTCAAGAGCGGCCCGCTGCCCAAGAGCGCGCCCCCGCTAAAACCTCCTGCCCCGGCCAGACCCGAGCCCGCGGCCGCCGCGCCCAAGGACGACAGCCCGCTCAAGCCCGCGCCCCTGGGCCCGGCCCAGAAACCGGCGCCAGACAACAAGCCCAAGCTCCCCGGAGACAAGGACAAGCCCTAGGCATGGACACCATCCTCCTCACCCTGGGCGGGTACTCGCTCACCGTGGCCAAGCTGGTCACGGGCCTGATCCTGGTGCTAGCCGGGCTGCTGGTGGGCTGGGTGTGGGGCCGCGCCGGCGCCGAGGGCAAACGCCGGGCCAACAGCGCCCTGAACGAATCCGTGCGCAGCGCCAGCGATGACGCCTTCATGCGGGGCATCAGCCACCTGATGGCCGACCACACCGACCAGGCCATCGAGGAGTTCACCAAGGCAGTGACCCTCAACTCCGACACCGTGGAGACCTACGTGGTGCTGGGCAACCTCTTCCGCCAGAAGGGGGAGATCGAGCGGGCGGTGCGCATCCGCCAGTCCATCATCGCCCGGCCCAACCTGGACGCCTCGGCGCACCTGCAGGCCATGTTCGACCTGGGCCTGGACTACAAGAAGGGCGGGCTGTTCAACCGGGCGGCCGACGCCTTTGACGAAGTGCTCAAGGCCGACCCGCGCCATGTGGAGGCCTGCCGCCAGATCGCCACCCTCTATGAAGAGATGCGCGACTGGGAGCGCGCCTTCGAGGCCCGCCGCCGCCTGGACAAGCTCACCCACAGCGACAGCCGCGAGGTGCTGGCCCACTACAAGACCGAGTACGGCAAGGAGCTGATGGTCTCGGGCCAGCTGGACCGGGCCGAGGAGGCCCTGACCCAGGCCATCAACGTGCACAAGAACTGCCTGGACGCCTATCTGCACCTGGGCGACCTGGAGCTGGCCCGGGGGCGGGCCCGCCGGGCCCTGAACGTGTGGAAGAAGGCGGTGAACCTCTCGCCGGAGTTTTCCCACCTGGTGATTTCGCGGGTCAATGCGGCCCAGGAGCAGCTGGGCGAGGCGGCCGCCGAGAGCTTTTTCGGGGAGATCGAACCCGAGCAGGCAGCGGTGACCACCCTACTGGCCCTGGCCCAGCACTACCACCAGCACGGCGACGACGAGCGAGCCCTGTCCATGCTCAATCTGGCCGTGAAGAAGGCCCCTCACCTGCTGGACGTGCACCGCCTGCGCGGCGAGGTGCTCCTGGCCCGGGGCGAGGACGGCCAGGCCTTGCAGGCCTACGGCGAGCTGCTCAAGCAGATCAACGGCGACTGGGCCCGCTACCAGTGCAGCCAGTGCGGCTACGTCTCCCACCAGCTCACCTGGAAGTGCCCCCGCTGCCACCAATGGGACACCATGAGCCCCCGCGCCCACTGAGCCCCTCCCCGGCCCCCGGTGGCCTTAGCCCAGGATTTTTGCTATCTTTTGAGCAAGCCCGGCGCCGCCGTTCCGCCAGGCCGCGGCGCCGGCCTACATCGGAGGAAGATAGGGCCCTAACCAGTATGACCGCCTCTCCCCTCAGCCCGTCCGCTACTACAGACAACAACCTGTCCCCGTCCCTGGGCGCCACCCGGGACACGCCCATGATCCGCCAGTACCTGGAACTCAAGGAGCAGGTGCCGGATTGCATCCTGTTCTTCCGCATGGGCGACTTTTACGAGATGTTCTTCGAGGACGCCCTGGTGGCCAGCAAAACCCTGTCCATCGCCCTGACCTCCCGCGACAAGGGCCACCCGGACCCGGTGCCCATGTGCGGAGTGCCCTACCGGGCTCTGGACGCCTATCTGGCCAAGATGGTGGAGGCCGGGTTCAAGGTGGCGGTCTGCGACCAGGCCGAGGACCCGGCCCAGGCCAAGGGCCTGGTGCGGCGGGAGATCACCCGGGTGGTCAGCCCGGGGATGTTCATCGACCCCAACCACCTGCCGGCCAAGGAGCACCGCTATTTGGCCGCCCTGTACCTGGGCAAGGACAACCTGGGCCTGGCCCACCTGGACCTGGCCAGCGGCGAGTTCCTGGCCACCAGCCTGCCGCCGGGCCCGGCCCTGGCTGACGAGCTGGCCCGGCGGGGGCCGGCCGAGCTGGTGCTGGCCGAGAGCCAGGCCGGCCACCCCGGCTTGGCGGACCTGGGGCCGGCGGCCGGGGCCCTGCCCCGCAGCCTGTCTCCCGGCCGCCCGCCCACGCCGGGCCAGGCCCGAGGCCTCTTAGAGGGCCGCCTGCCCGATAGCTGTGAGGCCGCGGACGACCCAGCCCTGGTAGCCGCGGCCCTGGCCTGGAGCGCGGTGCTGTCCACCCAGCGCCGCAGCCCGGAGCACATCGAGGCCCTGAGCCTGTACCAAGTCGAAAGCCACCTGGTGCTGGACGCCAATGCCCAGCGCAACCTGGAGCTGTTCCGCTCCATTGCCGGCGGCGGCCGCCGGGGCTCGCTCTTGGCCGCGGTGGACCACACCGTCACGCCCATGGGCGGCCGCCTGCTGCAACAGTGGTTGGCCTTCCCCCTGCGCTCCCTGGAGGCCATCGAGGAACGACAGCAGGCCGTGGCCGAGCTGAGCGAGCAGCCATTGCTCCTGGACGGCCTGCGCGAGGCCCTGGCCGCCCTGCCCGACCTGCCCCGCCTGGTGGGCCGGGCCAGCCTGGGCCAGGCCACGCCCCGTGACCTGGCTGCCCTGCGCGACGCCCTGCTGGCCCTGCCCGAGCTGCAGGCCCTGCTCAGCCCCCTGGGCGCGCCGCTGCTGGCCCAGCAGGCCGCGGGCTTGGGCGGCCTGGAGGACCTGGCCGGCCGCCTGGCCGCCACCCTGATTGAGAGCCCGCCCTTCAACCTGGCCGAGGGCGGGGTCATCGCCGAGGGCGTGAGCCCAGAGCTGGACCAGCAGCGCCGACTCAAGAGCCGGGGCAAGGACTGGATCGCGGGCCTGCAGGCCGAGCTACGGGCCAGCACGGCCATTCCCTCGCTGAAGGTGGGCTTCAACAAGGTCTTCGGCTACTACATCGAGGTGACCCGGGCCCACCTGGACAAGGTACCGGACACGTTCCTGCGCAAGCAGACCCTGGCCGGGGCCGAACGCTACATCACCCCGGAGCTGAAAGAGCAGGAGGCAGCGGTGCTGGGGGCTGAGGAAAAAGCCCTGGCCCTGGAGCGGGAGCTATTCGAACAACTGCGCGCGGCGGTGGCTGCCCAGGGACCACGCCTGGTGGCCGCAGCCCGGGCTGTGGCCCAGGTGGACGTGCTGGCCGGCCTGGCCCACCTGGCCCTGAGCCGCGACTACCACCGCCCCCAGATGAGCGAGGCAGGCGAGCTAAACATCAGCGCCGGCCGCCACCCGGTGGTGGAGCAGATGCTCAAGGAGGGCGAGTTCGTGCCCAACGACCTGCACCTGGACGACCAGGAGCAGCAGGTGCTGATCATCACCGGGCCCAACATGGCCGGCAAGTCCACCATCCTGCGGCAGGTGGCCCTGGTCTGCCTCTTAGCCCAGGCCGGCTCCTTCGTGCCCGCGGCCGAGGCCCGCCTGCCCATCATCGACCGCATCTTCACCCGGGTGGGGGCCATGGACGACCTGGCCGGCGGCCGCTCCACCTTCATGGTGGAGATGACCGAGACCAGCCAGATACTGAGGGCGGCCACGCCCCGCTCCCTGGTGATCCTGGACGAGGTGGGCCGCGGCACCTCCACCTTCGACGGCCTGTCCCTGGCCTGGGCCGTGGCCGAGCACCTGCACGACCTGCGCGGAGTGGGGGTCAAGACCCTGTTTGCCACCCACTACCACGAACTGACCGAGCTGGCCGCCACCCACAGCCGGGTGAAGAACTTCAACGTGGCGGTCAAGGAGTATGCGGGCTCCATCGTGTTCCTGCGCCGGCTGGCCCCGGGCGGCGTGAGCCGCTCCTACGGCCTGGCCGTGGCCCGACTGGCCGGCCTGCCCGAGCCGGTGCTGGCCCGGGCCCGGCAGATACTAAAACGCCTGGAAAACGGCGACCACCACGCCCCGGACGCGGAGCGCGGCAGGGACGACGGCGGCCAGCTGACCCTGTTCGCCCCGGCCGAGCACCCAGTGCTCAAGCGGCTGGCCCGGCTGGAGCTGAGCAAACTGACGCCTTTGGAGGCCCTGAACCTGCTGGACGAGTTGCAGCGTGAGCTGGAATAGGCGCATAGCCCGCGGGGCCTGTCTGGCGGCCCTGCTGGGCCTGGCCCTGCTCCTGGCCGCGCCAGCCGCGGCCCAGGAGGCCAAGGCCATCTACGACCAGGCCCGGGCCGACTTCCATTGGCTGATGAAGCACCCCCGGGCTCAGGGCGTTTACCAGAACTGGCAGAGTCTGGCCGACCGCTTTGCCCGCGTCTACACCGCCCTGCCCCAAGGACCGCTGGCGCCGGGCTCTCTGCTGTGGATGGGCCGCATCCATGCCGAGGCCTGGCGCCGCTTCAAGCGCGACACTGACCTGTACCAGGCCATGGACCTGTTCAAGCGCCTGTGCAACCACTTCCCCAAGTCATCCCTGGCCGACGACAGCCAGCTCATGCTGGCCGGCTTATATGAAGAGTCCGGCAATCCCCAGCAGGCCTACCTGGAGTACCTCAAGGTCACCGTGAACTACCCGCGGGGGGACATGGCCCCGCGGGCCAAGCAGCGCCTGGACACCCTGGAAAAGCTGCTGGCCCTCAAGCAGCGCCAGGGCGAGCAGCCTGCCTCCGCCAAGCCCGCCAAGACCAAGACGCAGAAGGAAAAGCCCAAGCCCAAGCAGGCCCGCGAGGCCCAGGCCGTCCAAGACGCCCTGAGCGAGGTCAAGGACCTGCGCCACTGGAGCACGCCCAGCTACACCCGGGTGGTGATCAGCCTGGAGCAGCCCGTACCCTACAACTCGGCCCTGCTCAAGAAGGACCCGGACCACAACAAGCCGCGGCGGCTGTACCTGGACCTCAAGGGCGCCCGCCTGCCCGCCGGCTTCAAGGACACGGTGCCCATCGGCGACGGTCTCTTGCGGGCGGCCCGCGCCGGCCAGTACAGCAAGGACACCGTGCGCCTGGTGCTGGACATCAAGCACGTGGTCTCCTACAAGGTCTTCACCCTGGACAACCCCTTCCGGGTAGTGATCGACTGCTTCGGCGAACAGCCCAAGGCCGCGGCCCAGGCCAAAAAAAGCAAGCGCGAGCGCAAGGTGCCCCGGGGCCGGGCCAAGGAAAAACCGCCGGAGGTGGGGCTGGCCGCGGCCCTGGGCCTGAGCATCAAGCGGGTGGTGATCGACGCCGGCCACGGCGGCAAGGATGAAGGCGCCCGCTACAAGGGCCTCAAGGAAAAAGACCTGACCCTAGACATCGCCAGGCGGGTAGCGGCCAAGCTCAAAAAGCTCATGGGCTGCCAGGTGCTGCTCACCCGCAACAGCGACAAGTTCCTGCCCCTGGAGGAGCGAACCGCCCTGGCCAACACCAAGAACGCCGACGTTTTCGTCTCCATACACGTCAACGCCGCGGCCAACCACCGCCTGCGCGGAGTGGAAACCTACTTCCTGAACCTGGCCTCGGACGAGCAGGCCATGATGCTGGCCGCCCGCGAGAACGCCACCACCACCCGCTCCATCAGCGACCTGCAGGTGATACTCAACGACCTGATGCTCAACTCCAAGATCAACGAGTCCAACCGTCTGGCCCGGGTGGTGCACAGCAAATTGCTTCGCCAGGTGGGGCAGAAGGCCCGGGTCAAGGATCTCAAGGTCAAGCAGGCGCCGTTCTACGTGCTCATCGGCGCGCGCATGCCCTCGGTGCTGGTGGAGGTGGGCTTCATCACCAACCCCCAGGAGCACCGCCTGCTTTCCACCTCCGCCTACCGCGACCTGCTGGCCCAGGGCATCGCCCAGGGCGTGCTGGAGTACGCCAACCAGCTTAAACGCGCTGCCAGGTAGCGCCCGCGCCCAATACAAACGCCGCCCATGGGTGGGCGGCGTTTGTCGTGAGGCGTTGGGTTTAAGCCGCGCGCTGCTGGCTGCGCCAGAGCAGATACCCCTGTACAAATCGGTCTATGTCGCCATCCAGCACCGCGTCCACGTTACCCACCTCCACGGCGGTGCGGTGGTCCTTGACCAGGCGGTAGGGCGCCAGCACGTAGGAGCGTATCTGGCTGCCCCAGGCGATGTCCTGCTGGTCCTGGTAGGCCTCCTGCTTTTCGGCGCGCAGCTTGGCCAGCTCCATCTCGTACAGCCGGGCCCGCAGCACCTTCATGGCCAAGTCGCGGTTGCGGTGCTGGCTCTTTTCGTTCTGGCACTGCACCACCACGCCGGTGGGCAGGTGGGTGATGCGCACCGCCGAAGAGGTCTTGTTCACGTGCTGGCCGCCGGCGCCGGAGGCGCGGAAGGTGTCCACGCGCAGGTCGCTGTCGTTGATCTCGATCTGGATGTCCTCATCGATCTGGGGCGAGACCAAGACCGAGGCAAAGGCGGTGTGGCGGCGGTGGGCGGCGTCAAAGGGGCTGATGCGCACCAGGCGATGGATGCCTGACTCGCCCTTGAGCAGGCCGTAGGCCTGGCTGCCGTTGACCTCGATGGTGGCGCTCTTGATGCCCGCCTCGTCGCCCTCCTGCAAGTCGAGTAGGCGGGTCTCAAAGCCCTGGCGCTCGGCGTAGCGGGTGTAGAGGCGCAGCAGCATCTGGGCCCAGTCCTGGGCGTCGGTGCCGCCGGCGCCGGCGTTGATGGCCAGGATAGCGTCGCGGTGGTCGTCCTCGCCGGAGAGCAGCCGCTGGGACTCCAGGCGGGCCACGCCCAGTTCCAGGGCCTCCAGTCCGGCCTTGACCTCCTTGGCCGTCTCGCGGTCCTGCTCCTCGGCGCTCAGCTCCAGGAGCACCTCCGCGTCCTCGGCCTGGCGGGATAGGCTGTCCAACTCCTTGAGGGGCTGCTCGAGCTCGGCTCGCTCCTTCATCACCTCCTTGGCCGCTTGAGGATCATCCCAGAAGCCGGGCTTGGCCATGACCTTGTCCAACTCGGCCAGACGTTGCTGCTTAGCAGCCGGGTCAAAGATACTCCGCTAGTAATTGCAAGCGGTTGTGCAAATCCTTAAGTTTTTCCTTTAGCTCCTCAAACATCTTTGGCCTCTCTTTCCCTGCGCCGTTGCCAGGCGCTCAGGCCCAGCAGGAGCAGACCCACGATCAGGCCCGCTGGTCCTACTATATCGCCATGGCGGCTGAAAAAGGTCATCTGATTCATCAGCGGCAGGCTCTGGGTGGCCACGGCGGGCACGAAGATGTCCGTGGCGCGGGTTACCTCGCCGCTGGGCAGCACAAAGCCCGACACGCCGGTGTTGGCGGACCGGGCGCTGGCCAGACGGTTCTCCACCGAGCGGAACATCAGGTGGGCCATGTGCTGATAAGGCGCGCTGGTGCGGCCAAACCAGGCGTCGTTGGTCTGGTTGACCAGCAACCGCGCCCCGTTCTTTTTCTGGGCCCGGGCCAGCTCCGGGAAGATGGATTCGTAGCAGATCAAGGGTCCCACAGGCACCCCGCTCACGTCCAGGGTCTTGCCGGCCTGGCCCACGGCGAAGTCGTCGCCGATCTGGGCCACGGCCCGCACGAAGAACAGAATCTGCTGCAGGGGCACGTACTCGCCGAAGGGCACCAGGTGCACCTTGTCGTAGAAGACGCGGGGCTCCCCTCCGGGGCCCAGCAGCCAGACCCGGTTGCTCACCTGCAGCCGCTTGCCCTTCTCAATCGCACCCAGGCAGCCCAGCATCAAATACACACGGTGCTGACGCGCATACTCCAGCACCGGCCGGCTGAGGCGCGCCTCGCGCAGAAAGTAAAACGGCGCCGCGGATTCGGGCCACACCACCAGCCAGGGCCGGCCGGAGACCTGCTGGCCGCCCCGGCTGGTCAGGTCCATCTGCCGCTGCAGCACCTGAACGCGCAGGCCGCGGTTCCAGAGCTCGCGCAGGCTGAAGTTGCCCTGCACCACGGTGACGGCCAGCTTGGGCGCTGCGGCCTGGAGCGCACGCACCTGCTGCAAACGCCAGCTTCCCCAGCTCCAACCCAGGGCCAGCAGCATCACCAGCGCCGCTGCGGCCGCGGCCTGGGACCATCCCCAGCGGCCACCTTCCAGGCGGGGCAGGATCAGCCAGGCGGCCAGTACGTTGGCCAGCACCAGCAGCGCACCCAGGCCGGTGGTGCTCCAAAGCTCCAGGCTTTGGATCAGGGGCAGCGCCCCGCTCAGGCCCATGGCATAGGGCAGCCAGGGCAGGCCGGTGAATATCTGGCCGCGCACCCACTCCAGCCCGGCCCAGGCCAGGGGCGCGGCGATGAGCAGTACCCAGGGCTTCTTGGCGCCCCACCAGCTCAGCAGGCAGGCCCAGACCCCGGCGTAGGCCCCGATGTACCAGACCAGGATCAAGAGGGTCAGGGTGGCCAGGGGCCAGGAGAGCCCGCCGTAGTTTGTGAAGACCACGGTGAGCCAATACATCAGGCCCAGGAACAGGGCCAGGCCCCAGAGCCAGCCCGCCACCAGGGCCTGGCGAGGGGGCAGGCGGCGGGCCAAGGCCAGCAGCGGCACCAGCCCCACCAGGGCCAGGGGCCACAGGTTCAGCGGCGGAAAGGCCACAGCCAGGATCAGGCCGCTGAGCGCGGCGGCCAGGACCGCCCCCCGGGGAGGGCGCCAGCGATCGAGTCTGGACAAGAGGGGTCAGTCTCCGGACGGGGTGGGCTGGGGCTGGGCGAGGAAAACCTGCACCTTGGTTACCCGGCGCTGGTCGGCGTCCACCACCACCATGCGCAGGGGGCCGAAGCTCACCTCTTCCTGGGGCCGCGGCACCCGACCCAGCAGGGTGACCACGAAGCCGCCCAGGGTCTCGAAGCGGCCCTCGGGCAGCTTCTCGGGCAGTTCCACACCCAAGTGCTCGGAGAGCTTGTCTATCTCCAGGCGGGCGTCGGCCAGCAGGGAGCCGTCGGCCTGCTCTTGGAACAGGGGCTCTTCCTGGTCGTATTCGTCCACGATCTCGCCGACGATCTCTTCCAGCACGTCTTCCATGGTGACGATGCCGGCGGTGCCGCCGTACTCGTCTACCACCACCGCCAGGTGCACCCGCTTGCGCTTGAAGTCGCTTAGGAGCTGGTCAATGGGCATGCTCTGGGGCACGAACAGCGGCGGCCGGCAGATGTCGCTGAGCTTGACCCCGGCGGCGTCCCGGCCCCAGTAAGGCAGCAGGTCCTTGGCGTGCACCACGCCCTTGATATGGTCCAGGTCCTCGCCAGTAATGGGGATGCGCGAGTGGCCCGAGCGCACGATCACCGCGATGATTTCCTCCAGGCTGGCGGACTCGGGCACGGTGGCCATGTCGATGCGGGGCACCATCACCTGGCCGGCGGTGGTTTCGTCCAGCTCCAGGACGGCCTCGATCATCTTGCCCTCGCGGGGTGTGATCAGGCCCTGGGCCTCGCCTTGGTCCACCAGGCCGTGTATCTCGCGCTCCAGGTCCTCGGAGGTGTTCACCGGGCCGCTGAACAACTGGCGCAGCCGGTGCAACATCCCTGGTCGTGGCTCAGGTTCCAATTCTCCATGTCTCCTGCAAAGACCCGAAGATATCAGGCTAAATTTAACGCCTGGGGCGAGTCAGGTCAAAAATTTTCCCGTTGTCACCATAAAGACACCTTGGCCGGCGGCAGCAGGCCGCTGGCCCGGCCGCGGGCTAGCAGCTCCTCCACGGCAGCCAGGCCCTCGTCACCCAGGTCGCGGCTGAAGTCGTTCACATACAGCTCTATGTGCTGGACCACCACCGAGGGTTGCATCTCCTGGGCGTGGGCCAGAACGTAGTCGCGGGAGTCCTGGGGGTGGGCCTGGGCATGGGCCACGCTGGCGGCCAAGGTCCGCTCAACCTGCCCTATCACCTCCGGCCCCAGGTCGCGGCGGGCCACAATGCAGCCCAGGGGTATGGGACGGCCGGTCTCCGTCTCCCACCAGGCGCCCAGGTCCAGCAGCGAGGCAAGGCCGTAGCTGGGGTAGGTGAAGCGGCCCTCGTGGATGATCAGCCCGGCTTCGAACTGCCCGCCGGCCACCGCGGGCATGACCTGGCTGAACTCCATAGTCTGCACCAGGGGCGGCCGGCCCAGATACAGGCTGAGCAGCAGATGCGCGGTGGTGAGCCGGCCGGGCACCGCCACCCTCACCTGCCCCAGGCGCGCGGGGTCAAAGCCGGTACGGGCCACCACCAGCGGCCCGCAGCCCCGGCCCAGGGCCGCGCCGGCGCGCAGGAGCTGGTAGCGCTCCAGCACGTGGGCCAGGGCGTGGAAGCTGAGCTTGCTGACCTCCAGCTCGTGGGCCAGGGCCCGCTGGTTCAGCTCCTCCACGTCAGCCAGGAACGGTGCGACGCTCAGGCCGCCACTGTCCACCAGGCCGTGCACCAGGGCGTGGAAGGCGAAGGTGTCGTTGGGGCAAGGCGAAAAGCCGAAGCGCAGGGCGCGGCCCATCAGGCCTCCTCCAGGGCCAGCAGGGCCCGCTGGGCGGCCTCGGCCCCGGCGGCCACGTCCAACTCGCGCTGGCCGGCCAGGTTGCTGATGCCGCGCAGGGCCGCAAAGGGCCGGCCGTAGTGCCGGGCCACCAGGCCCACCGCCGCGGACTCCATGTCCTCCACGGCCGCGCCCCAGCGGGCGGCCACGGCCCGGGCCGTGGCCTGGTCGCCGCTGACCCGGCCCACGGTGGCGAAGACGCCCTGGGCCAGCTCCGGCCGGGCGGCCAGCAGGCGCTGGTTCAGGCCCGCGTCGCAGGGCAGGCGGTTGTAGACGCCCTGGGCCAGGGGTATGCCCACTTTTTCCAGGCCGTGCAAATAGTCCTGGGTCTGCACGCCCAGGTCGGCCAGCACCACCTCGCTGGCCAGGATTGCCTGTCCCTGGCGCAGGCCGCTGTCCGGGTAGGCCCCGGCGCAGCCCAGGTTCACTACCGCCGCTATCTCCGGCCGCGTCTCCAGGGCCGCGGTCACGGCCTGGGCCGCGTTGACCTGTCCCAGGCCGCTGAGCAGCAGGAGCATGTCCTGCCCGCCCAGGCGGCCGGCAAAGGCTGGCCGTCCGCCAATGGCCTCGGCTGGGGTCAGGCGTGAGATGAGCAGCCGGGCCTCGGCTTCCATGGCGATGATCAGCAGCCAGGCGCTCATGTGGCCCCCAGGCCTTGGCGCAGGGTATCCACCAGGCGGCCGGTCAGGACCCGTGCCTGGTCCGGGTCGGCCTGGTACAGGCCCAGGCCCGGGTCCAGTTGGGCCACGCTGCTGGCCATCAGAAAGCGCTCCAGGGCCGCGTCCACCACAAAGGCGGCCAGCTCCAGGTCCAGGTCCGGCCTGAGCTGCCCGGCGGCCACGCCCTCGCGCAGCAGGTCCAGCAGGTAGTCCCGGCTGAACAGGCGTATGGAGGCCAGCAGCCGGCCCCGGAAGGGCACGTCGCCTTCGAAGACGATGCGCAGGTAGAGCTGGAACAGGCGGGGGTTGTCCTCGATAAGGGCCAGGCCGGCCAGCAGGCTCTCTTGGATGCGCACGAACACGTCCTGGCCCCGGCTCTGGTCGCGCACCCGGCGCAGGTGGTCCTTGACCCGGCCCACGGCGAAGTCGAAGACGTGCTGGAACAGGCCGGGCTTGTCGCGGAAGTACTGAAAGATGCTGCCTTTGGCGATGCCCAGCCGGCTTACCAGGCTGTTCACCGAGGCCCGGGCGTAGCCCTTATCGGCGAACTCGCTCAGGGCCTCGTCCAGAATGCGCTCCTGCTTATCGGCTGACAGGTTCTGGAAGGTGTTGGAGGGGGCCATGGCTAGGCTTGGGCGGCCGGAGCATTGGCGGCCAGCAGGGAGTCCAGCACCGCGTTGATGAACGAGGGCGACTCGTCGCCGCCGTAGCGTTTGGCCAGCTCCACCGCCTCGTTGATGGCCACCTTGGGCGGCACCTGGCCCTGGCTGAAGAGCATCTCGTAGCAGGCCAGGCGCAGGATGTTGCGGTCCACCTGGGGCATGCGCTCTAGGCGCCAGCGCTGGCTGGCCTGGCCCAGCAGGCGGTCTATCTCCGGGCCGTGCTGGGCGATGCCCCGCACCAGCTCCTGCACGTAGCGCCACAGGCGGGCCGGGGCCGGGAAGTTGTCCGCATACAGGGACAGGGCCTCCTCGGGCGACCCGCCGTGCTCTATCTGGTAGAGCACCTGCAGGGCCAATTCACGGCTGCGGCGGCGGTCGCCCATGGCAGGCGGGCTAGAGATTCTTGAGCAGATCCACCATCTCCACCGCGGCCAGGGCGGCGTCGGCGCCCTTGTTGCCGGCCTTGGTGCCGGCCCGCTCGATGGCCTGCTCGATGGTGTCGGTGGTCAGCACCCCGAAGATGACCGGCACGCCGGTCTCCAGGCCCACCTGGGCCACGCCCTTGCTCACCTCCGCAGCCACGTAGTCGAAGTGGGGCGTGGAGCCGCGGATCACGGCGCCTAGGGCCAGCACCGCGTCGTACTTGCCGGACTTGGCCAGGCGGCGGGTGACCAGGGGGATCTCGAAGGAGCCCGGCACCCAGACCACGGTCAGGTCTTGCTCGTTGGCGCCGTGGCGCTTGAGGGCATCCAGGGCTCCCTCCAGCAGCTTGCTGGTGATGAAGTCGTTGAAGCGGCTGGCCACCAGGGCGAAGCGCATGCCCTCGGCGCGCAGGGTCCCCTCTATTACCTTGGCCATGTTACCCCCTCTCCGCCAGATTGATCTGGCTCATCAGGTGCCCCATCTTGGTACACTTGGTGCGCAGGTAGGCCTCGTTCTCCGGGCAGGCGGGAATCTCCAGGGGCACCCGCTCGGTCACGGACAGGCCGTAGCCCTCCAGGCCCACCATCTTCTTGGGGTTGTTGGTCATCAGGCGCATCTGGCGCACTCCCAGATCGGCCAGAATCTGGGCGCCGATGCCGTAGTCGCGCATGTCGGCCGGAAAGCCCAGGGCCTCGTTGGCCTCCACGGTGTCGGCCCCCTGGTCCTGCAGCTCGTAGGCCTTGAGCTTGTTGATCAGGCCGATGCCCCGGCCCTCCTGCTTCATGTACAGGAGCACCCCGCGGCCCTCGTCGTTGATCATGCGCAGGGCCTCGGCCAGCTGGTCGCCGCAGTCGCAGCGCCGGGAGTGGAACACGTCGCCGGTAAGGCACTCGGAGTGCACCCGCACCAGCACCGGCACGTCGGGGCTGATCTCGCCCTTGACCAGGGCCACGTGCTCCAGGGTGTCCACGTCGTTGGAGTAGGCGATGGCCGTGAACTCGCCGAAGGCGGTGGGCAGGTGTACCTCGGCCTGGCGGTGCACGAAGGACTCGTTGCGCATGCGGTAGCTGATCAGGTCCGCGATGCTGATGATCTTCAGTTTGTGCCGGGCGGCGAAGACCTCCAGGTCCGGCAGGCGGGCCATGGTGCCGTCGTCCTTCATCACCTCGCAGATGACTCCGGCCGGGGTCAGGCCGGCCAGGCGGGCCAGGTCCACCGAGCCCTCGGTCTGGCCGGTGCGCACCAGCACGCCGCCGGGCTTGGCCCGCAGGGGGAAGACGTGCCCCGGGCTGACCAGGTCGTGCGGGCCGGACTCAGGGTCCACGGCGGTGCGGATGGTGTGGGCGCGGTCGTGGGCGCTGATGCCGGTAGTCACGCCGTGGCGAGCCTCCACCGAGACCGTGAAGGCGGTCTCAAAGGGCGACTGGTTGTCGCGCACCATCAGGGGCAGGCCCAGGCGCTCCACCATCTCCGGGGTCAGAGACAGGCAGATCAGGCCGCGGCCATAGGTAGCCATGAAGTTGATGGCCTCGGGCGTGATCAGCTCCGCGGCCATGGTTAGGTCGCCCTCGTTCTCCCGGTCCTCGTCATCCACCAGGATGACCATGCGGCCGTTTTGTATCTCTTCGATGGCCTCTTCTATGCTGGCCAAGGGCATGGAGTTTCTCCTATGTGCTCGCCCGTGCGGGCGCGGCGCTCTTTAAATGTGGCCGGCCGGCCTTAAACGTCCAAGACGAACTTCTGTTCCACGATGGCCTGGCCCCACTGCTGCATCGGGTGCTCCTCGGCCAGGCGAAAGCCCGCGGCCTCGTACAGGCGCCGGGCCGCGTCCAGGCCGGCGAAGGTCCACAGGAACAAACGCCGGTGCCCGGCCGCGCGGCCATAGGCCAGGGCCTCGCTGAGCAACCGCTGGCCCAGGCCAGTGCCCTGCCAGGCCGGGTCCACGATGAACCAGCGCAGGCGGGCGCCTTCTGTCTGGCTGCCGTCCAGGGCCACGGCCCCGGCCAGGCGCTCGCCCTGCCGGGCGGCCCGCAGAAAGTCGCGCTGGGGCTGAAAGCCGGCCATGAACTCGGACAGCTCTCTGCTCACCTGGGCCTCGAAGGACAGGTCCAGGCCCCAGTGCTGGGCGTAATACACGGCGTGGAGTTGGGTGATCTGGCCGATCAACCCAGGATAATAGCCGCTAAGCTCCACCTCCTCCACCGCGCCGCCACTCTCCGCTGCCTCGGGCTGGGCCAGGGCCTCTAGTAGCCCATGCGCCTGAGGTCTTCGCTGGTCAGGCCGCGGCCGGCCCCGGGCGCGCCCTCATCGCGATTTAGCAGCCTAGCCACATACTTGCCGATGAGGTCGGTCTCAATATTAACAGAATCGCCTTGCTTGGCAAGATGCAGGGTGGTGGTCTGCCAGGTGTGGGGGATGATGTTAAGAGCGAAGCGGTCGGGGCCCACCTGGTTCACGGTCAGGCTGATGCCATCCAGGCAAACCGAGCCCTTTTCCACTACATAGCGCAGGTGTTCGGCCGGCAGCCCCACCTCCAGGACATAGGAGGCGCCCTGGGGTTGGATGCGCAGCAGGCTGCCCAGGCAGTCCACGTGGCCGGTGACCAGATGGCCGCCCAGACGCTCGCCCAGGCGCAGGGAGCGCTCCAGGTTCACCTCCGCGCCGGCCTGCAGCCGGCCCAGGGTGGTGCGGCTCAGGGTCTCGGCCGACACGTCCACGGCGAAGCCCTGGGGGGTGAGCTTGGTCACGGTCAGGCAGGCGCCGTTGACCGCGATGGACTCGCCCAGCACGGTCTCGGCCAGGGGCCAGGGCGGAGAAATGATAAGAACCGCGTCCGGGCCCTGGGACGTGATGCGCCCCACCCTGCCCATACCCTCCACCAGGCCGGTGAACATGATCTGGCCCCTTACTCCTTGCGCTGCTGCCAGAGGCCGAAGACCGCGCCCTGGGGGTCGCTGACCACGGCGTACCAGCCCATGCCCGGCACCGAAGCCTTGGGCTTGAGCACCGTGCCGCCCAGGCGCTTGAGTTTTTCGCAGGTCTCGCTGAGGTCATCCACCTCCACGTACATGGTCCAGGCCACGGGCACGTCGGGTCCGGGCCGGGGCATCATGCCGCCGGTGGGCGGCTGGCCGGTGTGCACGAAAAAGTAAGGCAGTTTGGAACCGGCAAATGGCTCCAACTGCCACTTGAACAGTCCGGTGTAGAACTGCTTGGCCTCTTCCAGGTTGCTGGTGGTCAGCTCCACCCAACATACGGGATTGCCCATGCTTGCCTCCTTGTGGCCGCGCTCAGGTCTTGCCAGTTATTTTACCGCGGCCCACAACATGACGTCATCGCCGAAGCGGCGCACCAGGGGCCGGCTCAGGGCCACGGCCTGGTCCATGCGGGCCACGCCGGCGCCGCCGATCATGGGCGGCGCCGCGGCCCCGCCCACCAGCTTGGGCGCGAAGAAGTACATCACCTCGTCCACCAGCCCCTGGGCCACTAGGGCCCAGGCCAGCTCGGCCCCGCCTTCGGCCAAGAGGCTGGTGACGCCCCGCCGGCCCAGCTCGGCCAGCAGCACGGACAGGCCCACCCGGCCGCCCGGCCCCAAGGGCAGGGGCAGCACCTCGGCCCCGGCTTTTTCCAGGGCCCGGCGCTTGTTTTTGTCCGGGCTGGGCCCGCAGGCCACCAAGCAGCCCGGCGCGGCGGTCCGGTCCAGGGCCTTGGCCGTGGGCGGCAGGCGCAGATTGCTGTCCACCACCAGGCGCAGGGGATTGCGGCCGTGGGGCAGGCGGCAGGTGAGCTGGGGGTCGTCGCTGAGGGCGGTGCCCGCGCCCACAGCTATGGCGTCCACCCAGCCCCGCAGTCGGTGCACGAAGCGCCGTGCGGCCGGCCCGGTCACCCAGCGGGAGTGGCCCTCCACGGTGGCGGTCTTGCCATCCAGGCTGGCCGCGGTCTTGAGTATCACGTGCGGCCGGCCCTTGGTGGCGTGGGTGATGAAGAAACGGTGCTCAAAGGCGCACTGCGGCCCCATCACGCCAGGCGTGACCTGCACCCCCTGGGCGGCCAGGAACTCCCCTCCCCCGCCTTTGACCTTGGGATTGGGGTCGCCGGCGCCGTAGAACACGCGGGCCACGCCGGAGTGCAGGATGGCCTGGGTGCAGGGCGGGGTGCGGCCCTGGTGGTGGCAGGGCTCCAGGGTGACGTAGATATCCGCGCCACGGGCGGCCTCCCCGGCCTGGCGCAGGGCGAGCACCTCGGCGTGGGGCTGGCCGGCCTTGGCGTGCCAACCGCGGCCAACTATGCGGCCCCCGGCCACCACCAGCGCCCCCACGGCCGGGTTGGGCGCGCTGTGGCCCAACCCCCGGCGGGTCAAGGCCAGGGCCCGGCGCATGTAGTGCTGCTGAACGGTGTCGGATGGGAGGGCGGCGGCCATCAGGAGCCGGCGGGTGGTTCCTTGCGCGTGGCCAGAAGGTCCTTGACCTCGCGCATGAACTCGTCCAGCTCGCGGAAGTCACGGTACACGCTGGCGAAGCGCACATAGGCCACCGCGTCCAGCTCCTTGAGCTTCTTCATCACCGCCTCGCCCAGGGCCTGCACCGGAATCTCGCGCAGGTTGCGCTCCTGAAAGCTGGCCTCCAGGCCGTCCAGGAACTCCTCCACCTGGTCGATGGACACCGGGCGCTTCTGCAGGGCCTTGAGCATGCCGGCCTTGACCTTGTTGCGGTCGTATATCTCCCGGGAGCCGTCCTTCTTGATGACGTAGGTCTCCATCTCCTCCACCCGCTCATAGGTGGTGAAGCGTTGACCGCAGTCCTGGCACTGCCGGCGGCGGCGGATCACCGAGGCGTCTTTGCTCACCCGGGAATCCACCACCTTGTTATCCAGCTTTCCGCAGAAGGGACACCTCACGAGTCACCTCCCCCTCCCCCTTGGGAAGCCTTGCCGCCGTTATCCGGCGGAGCCACCAACCCCTGCGCGGCGGCTTGGTTCTCTTCGGCGATCCATTGGGCCGGGTCCAGGCGTTTGATGGCCTGTCCCCGGGGCTGCACCACCACCTCGCGGATGCCGGCGTTGATGATCACCCGCCGGCAGAGCAGACAGGGCTCGGGACGCGCGGTGGGCTGGCCGTCGGCCACCTCCATGCCGCTCAGATAGAGCACCGCGTCCAGGGTCTGGGCCCTGGAGGCATGGATCACCGCGTTCATCTCGGCGTGCACCGAGCGGCAGAGCTCGTAGCGCTGTCCAGCCGGGATACCCATCTCGTCGCGCAGGCAGCGGCCCAGGTCCACGCAGTTGACCACCCCCCGGGGCGCACCGGCGTAGCCCGTGGAGACGATCTGGTCGTCCTTGACGATGACCGCGCCGTATTGCCGGCGCAGGCAAGTGCCCCGCCGGCTCACCTCGCGGGCGATATCCAGGTAGTACTGGTCCTTGCTAGGTCTAGGGCTCAATAGAGGCCCTCGCATAAATGCTCTGGCCGGCCCCGACCGGGCGCGTCTAGGGCTGATAGGCCCTGAACAGAACGCTGGCGTTGGTGCCGCCAAAGCCGAAGGAGTTGCTCAGAACGGTGTTGACCTTGCCCTCCCTGGCCTGATTGGGCACGTAATCCAAATCACAGGCCGGGTCCGGATTCTCGTAGTTGATGGTGGGGGGCATGATCTGGTCGCGGATGGTCAACACGCTGGCCACCGCCTCCACGCCGCCGGTGGCCCCCAGCATGTGGCCCAGCATGCTCTTGGTGCTGCTTACGGCCAGCTTGTGGGCGTGGTCGCCAAAGACCAGCTTGATGGCCTTGGTCTCGGTGGCGTCGTTGAGGTCCGTGGAGGTGCCGTGGGCATTGATGTATTCCACCTGGCCGGGGGCCGCGCCGGCGTCGTCCAGGGCCATCTGCATGCAGCGGGCGAAGCCCTCGCCGGTGGGGTCGGGCGCGGTCATGTGGTAGGCGTCAGCCGACAGGCCGTAGCCGATGATCTCGGCCAGGATATTGGCCCCGCGGGCCTTGGCGGCGTCCAGCTCCTCCAGGATCAGCACCCCCGAACCCTCGGACATGACGAAGCCGTCGCGCTGGGCGTCGAAGGGCCGGCTGGCCTTGGTGGGCTGGTCGTTGCGCGTGGACAGGGCCCGGGCCGCGCCGAAGCCAGCTAGGGTGGTGGCGGTGCAGACCACCTCGGCCCCGCCGCAGACCATCAGGTCGGCCACGCCGCGCTGGATATTCTTCATAGCCTCGCCCACGGCGTGGGTGCCGGCCGCGCAGGCGGTGCACACGCAGGTGTTGGGTCCCTTGAGGTTGAAGATCATGGAGACCTCGCCCGGAGCCATATTACCGATGAGCTTGGGGATGAAGAAGGGGCTCACCCGGTCAAAACCCTTGTGCTCGGTCATGCGGATGGTTTCTTCCAGGGTGATCAGGCCGCCCAGGCCCACGCCCAGGATGCAGCCGGCGCGGGGTGCCTGCTCCTGGGGCATGACCTCGGGCAGGCCGGCCGACTCCCAGGCCATGCGCGAGGCGGCGATGGCGAAGTGGATGAAGGGGTCCAGCCGGCGGATCTTCTTGACGGGCACCCATTTTTCCACCTCGAAGTCCAGCACCTCGCCCGCGATCTGGGTCTTGAAAGCCGAGGCGTCAAACTTGGTGATGGGGCCGATGCCACTCTTGCCGGCTTTGAGGCCCTCCCAGGTCTTTTCCACGCCGGTGCCCAGGGGCGTGACCAGCCCCAGTCCGGTTACCACCACCCTACGCTGCACAACCACTCCTCGTGCCTAAGGTACCAGTCCTGACGCCGCCGCCACGAAAAGCGGCGGCGGCAAGGGAGCAGGATGCCGGGACTGGATGCCTAGCCCTGCTGCTGCATCTTCTCGATGTAATTCCAGGCGTCCTGGACCGTCTTGATCTTCTCGGCGTCCTCGTCGGCGATGGAGATGTTGAAGGCCTCCTCCATGGCCATGATCATCTCCACCAGGTCCAAGGAGTCCGCGCCCAGGTCATCCACGAAAGAGGCCTCGGGCACCACGTCCTCGGGAGCCACCGACAGCTGTTCGCAGATGATCTCTTTGACTTTCTCTTTGATGTCCATTTACCACACTCTCCCAGGGTTCGGCAGGACCTCATGGTCCCCACTTATCATTGGTCGCCGCCACGCGATAGCGGCGGTCTCTTCTCTTTTCCGGCCGCCTACATGTACAGGCCGCCGCCCACGTGCAAAACCTGTCCGGTGAGGTAGCGGGCGGCGTCCGAGCACAGGAAGGCCACCACGTCGGCCACGTCCGCCGGCTGGCCGGCGCGGCCCAGGGGTATCATGGCCTTCATCATCTCCGCGATCCTCTCGGGCACGGCGGCGGTCATCTCGGTATCGATGAAGCCCGGAGCCACCGCGTTGACCCGCACCCCGCGGCCGGCCAGCTCCTTGGCCGCGGTCTTGGTCAGGGCCATAAGCCCGGCCTTAGAGGCCGCGTAGTTGGCCTGGCCCGGGTTGCCGATCTGGCCGGCCACGCTGGCCACGTTGACGATGCTGCCGCTGCGCTGCTTCATCATGACCTTGGCCGCGGCCTGCAGACAGTAGAAGGCGCCCACTAGGTTCACCCGCAGCACCCGCTCAAACTGCGCGGGGGTCATGCGCACCAGCAGGGCGTCCATGGTGATGCCGGCGTTGTTGATCAGGTTGTCCACCCGGCCCTGCTCCTGGGCGGCCTTCTCCACCCAGGCGCGGCTCTGCTCAGGGTCGCCCACGTCGAACTTGAGGCCAAAGGCCTTGACCCCGGCGCTGTCCAGCAAGGCCACGGTCTCGCTGGCCGCCGCCTCATCCGGGTCGTAGTGGTTGAAGTAGACCACGTCGCCCGGCGCGGCCAGGGCCAGGCAGATGGCCCGCCCGATGCCGCGCGAGCCTCCGGTAACCAGATGCACCTTGCCTTGAACGTCCACCATCACACCTTTCACAGGAGGCTTTGGCCTGTCAACTTTTTTGGCCGCCGACTTCAGGCCCCCTGGCCGCGCAGCTCGGCCAAGCGGTCCAGCATGGCCGGCACCACCTCATACAAGTCACCTACTATACCATAGTGGGCTATGGAGAAAATCGGCGCGTTGGGGTCCGTGTTCACGGCCACGATGTTGTCCGAGCTTTGCATGCCCACCATATGCTGCACCGCGCCGCTGACCCCCAGGGCCACGTAGAGCTTGGGCGAGACGGTGCGGCCGGTCTGGCCCACCTGATGGGCGTGGCCGATCCAGCCGGCGTCCACGGTGCCGCGGGTGGCGCCCACTACCCCGCCCAGGGCCGTGGCCAGCTTGCGCACCAGCTCAAACCCCTCGGGACCACCCAGCCCGCGGCCGCCGGTGACCACCACCTCGGCGCCGGTGAGGTTCACCTGCTCCTCCAGCTCCTGCACCACCTCCAGCACCTGGGTGCGGGCCTGGTCTCCGGCGTTGAGGGCCACCTGAACCAGGCGGCCCTGGCGGCCCTCCTGGCGCGGGCCCTGCTTCATCACCCGCGGACGCACGGTGGCCATCTGGGGCCGGGCCTGGGGGCAGATGATGGTGGCCATGATGTTGCCGCCGAAGGCGGGCCGGGTCTGCAGCAGCAGGCGCTTCTCCGGGTCGATGGCCAGGCCGGTGCAGTCCGCGGTCAGGCCCGTGGCCACGGCCGTGGCCACGCGGGGGATCAGGGAGCGGCCCAGGGAAGTAGCCCCGGCCAGGAGCACCTCGGGACGGTGCTCGTTGATGACCCGGGCCAGGACCTGGGTGTAGATGTCGTCGTTGAGCGCGGCCAGGCGCTCGTCGTCGGCCATATAGACCACGTCCGCGCCCAGGGCGAACAGCTCGCCAGCCTTGCCGTCCAGGCCGTGACCCAACAGCACCGCGCCCAGTTCCACGCCCAGCTCATCGGCCAGGCGGCGTCCCTGGCCCAGCAATTCGGCCACCACCTCGGGCATGACGCCCTGGCGCTGCTCGGCGAATACCCACACCCCCTGGGCCCCAGCCGCGCGGTCGTCGGCCGCGCGCTCCACCTCGGGCACGGTGATGGCCCCGGTGGGGCAAATGTCCGCGCAGGCCCCGCACAGGGTGCAGGCGTCGTTCACCTGGGCCTTGTCATTCTCCAGGCTCAGGGCCTCGAAGGGGCAGGCCTCCACGCACTCGCCGCAGCCGGTGCAAAGCTCCTGGTCGATGATCACCACCACGGCTAGCTCCCCAGCATGATGATCTGGTTGTCCACCAGCAGGTCCACCACCTGGGTCCCCGCCTGCTGCGGCGGGCCCTCCAGCCTGCGGCGCTCGCCCGCGGCCTGGGGCGCGAAGACCTTGACCACCTGGGTGTAGGAGCCGGCCAGGCCCACCTGCTCCGGGGCCAGGCCCAGCTCGGCGGCGCCCTTTACCGGCACCTGGTACTTCTTGGCCCGCATCTTGCCCTTGAGCGAGGGCGGCCGCGGCTCGCCCACCTCCCGCACCACGGTGATCAACCCAGGCAGGGGCAGGGCCACCACGTCGAAGCCGTCGTCCATCTGGCGCTCCACCACCAGGCGCTGGTCGCTGACCTCGCGGAAGGCCTTGACAAAGGCCACCTGGGGCCGGCCCAGGCGCTGGGCGATGCCCGGCCCCACCTGGGCGGTGTCGCCGTCCACGGCCTGCTTGCCGCAGACGATCAGGTCCACGCCCTTTATCTGGCCGATGGCCGCGGCCAGGGCCGCGGTGGTGGCCCAGGTGTCGGCGCCGGCAAAGGCCCGGTCGCTGAGCAGCAGGCCCTCGTCCACGCCATAGCCGATGGCCTCCTTGATCACCTCGGCCGCCTGGGGCGGACCCATGGAAAGGGCAATGATGCTGCCGCCCACCTGCTCCCTAATGCGCAGGGCCGCCTCCAGGGCGAAAAGATCAAAAGGGTTGATGATGCTTTTCACGCCCTCGCGCTTGAGGGTGTGGGTCTCGGGGTCCAGCCGCACGTGGGCCGTGTCCGGGACCTGCTTGATGCACACCACTATATTCATGAAACGGGCGTCCTCCGGACCAGCTACTGGCTGCGGCCGTATTCCTTGTTGAGCTCCTGGCCGATGACGTTGCGCTGAATCTGGTTGGTGCCCTCGTAGATCTGTAGGATCTTGGCGTCGCGCATCATCTTTTCCACCGGGTACTCGCGCATGTAGCCGTGGCCGCCGAACACCTGCACCGCGTTGGTGGTGGCCCGCATGGCCACGTCCGAGGGGAAGACCTTGGCCATGGCGCTGACCTTGCTGATGTCCTTGGCCCCGCTGTCGATGAAGCGGGCGGTGGCGTAGACCAGGGCCCGGGCGGCCTCGATCTCGGTGGCCATGTCGGCCAGCATGTGGGCCACGGCCTGGAAGGTGATGATGGGCTTGCCGAACTGCTTGCGCACCCGGGCGAAGGCCGCGGCCTCGTCCAGGGCGCCCTGGGCCAGGCCCACCGCCTGGGCCCCCACGCCGGGGCGGGACTTGTCAAAGGTGCGCATGGCCACCACGAAGCCTAGGCCCTCCTTGCCCAGCACCCGGTCGGCCGGGATGCGGCAGTCGCTGAAGATTAGCTCGGCGGTGGCGCTGGCCCGGATGCCCAGCTTGCGCTCTTTCTTGCCCACCGTGAAGCCGGGGTCGCCGGCCTCCACGATAAAAGCGGTGGCCCCGCGGGCCCCCTTGCTGCGGTCGGTGATGGCCACCACGGTGTAGATGCCGGCCTGGCCACCGTTGGTGATCCACTGCTTGGAGCCACTCAGCACGTAGGAGTCGCCGTCGCGCCGGGCCTCGGTCTGGATGCTGCCGGCGTCGCTGCCCGAGGCGGACTCGGTGAGGGCGAAGGCGCAGTACTGCTCGCCGCTGCCGATCAGGGGCAGGTACTTCTCTTTCTGCTCCTCGGAGCCGAACAGCAGGATGGGATAGGCGCCCAAGAAGCTGGCCGCGTAGCTGGTGGAGACGCCGCAGCAGGCCCGGGAAAGCTCCTCCACGGCGATACAGTTCTCCAGGCAGCCGCCGCCCAGGCCGCCGTACTGCTCGGGGATGATGATCTGGAACAGGTCCGCCTGGGCCAGGGCCTTCATTATCTCGCTGGGGAACTGCTCTTTCTCGTCCAGCTCGGCCCGCACCGGCTTGATCCGCTCCTCGGCGATCTGCCGGCATAGGTCACGGATCATCACCTGTTCTTCGCTAAAGAAATAATCCATCGTAAACCGCCTCTTCCCTGGGTGTGGCGTTAGGGGGCCGGTTGGCTGGACGCCGGGTGCGGCCTGGGTTCGCGCACCCTGCCCGCGGCCAGGTTGTCGTGGTATTGGGCCAGGCCTTCGCTGAGATGCTTGGTCACCTGCGAGCGCACGGTGTTGGCCGCGGCCTTGATCGCCGACACGATCGCCTTGGGCGAGGAGGAACCGTGGCCGATCAGACTCACTCCGTTGATGCCCAGCAGGGGGGCCCCGCCGTAGGTGGCGTAGTCCATGCGGGTGGCCACGTCCCGGAAATGATCCTTGAGCAGAAGCCCGCCCAGACGTCCCCGGAGGGTGCTGGTCATGATCTCCCGGAAGAACACGTTGAAGTTGATGGCCAGGCCCTCCACCAGCTTCAGGCAGATGTTGCCCACGAAGCCGTCGCAGACGATGACTTGGGTCTCGCCCACGAACAGGTCGCGGCCCTCAACGTTGCCCCGGAAGTTCAGGGCGCTGCTGCGCAGATATTCGCTGGCCTGCTTGACGGTGGTGTTGCCCTTGCCCGGCTCCTCGCCCACGTTCAAGAGGCCCACCTTGGGTTGGGCCAGGCCCATGACCCGCTCGGCGTACACGCTGCCCATGTAGCCGAACTGGAGTAGCATCATGGGCGTGCAGTCCACGTTGGCCCCCACGTCGATGAGCAGGGTGGGCCCGCGCAGGGCCGGGAAGGCCGAGGCCAGGGCCGGCCGGTCCACCAGTTCCAGGCGGCCCATGATCACCACGCCCAGGGCCATGACCGCGCCAGTGTTGCCCGCGCTGACCACCGCGTCGGCCTCGCCGGCCTTGTGCAGGTTGTAGCAGACGCGGATGGAGGAGTCCTTGAAGTGCCGCAGGGCCATGCTGGGCACTTCGTCCATGGCCACCACTTCCGAGGCATGCTGCAGGTGCAGCCGCTCATTGGGCGGCCCCAGGCGGTCCAGGATGGGCTTGATGCGCTCTTGGTCGCCCACCAACACCACTTCCACGTCGGTGGGGACCTGGTTCAGCGCCAATACGGCGCCTTCCACCACCGCTTCGGGGGCCCGGTCGCCCCCCATGGCGTCAAGGGCGATGCGCATGGACAGCTTTTACTCTTCTTTGCTCACCACCTGACGGCCCTTGTAGGTCCCGCAAGAGGGGCAGACCCGGTGGGGCTGCTTGGGTTCGCCGCACTGCGGGCAGGCCGCCACGTTGGGCAGGCTGATGGCATCGTGCGCCCGGCGGCGGTTGCGCCGGGTGACGGAATGACGTCGTTTGGGTAAGGCCATGACTTAGTTAACTCCGTGTGCTCCGCGCCCATAGGCGGGGATGAAAATCATTCAGCTCTTTAGCTTGGCCAACTCGGCCCAGCGGGGATCCGTTTTCTTTTGCGGGCAGCACTCCCGGCCCGCCTGCCGGGGACGGCCGCAGACCGGGCAAAGGCCCAGGCAGTCGTCGCGGCACAGGGGGGCCATGGGCAGGGCCAGGTTCACCTCGTCGCGCAGGGCCTGGGCCAGGTCCACCTCGCCGTCCTTGTAAAAAGTCACCTCCAGGTCGTCGCCGGTCAGGCGCAGCTCCTCGGGCTGGTCCTCGGGCTGGGGCCGGAAGGTCCAGTCCACCTCGCCGGCCAGTTCCAGCCGGTAGGGCACCAGACAGCGGCTGCAGGCCAGGTTCACCTCGGCCGTGTAGCTGCCCTGGGCGCTGACCGTATCGCCGCGGCGGCGCAACCACACATTGACCCCCGGCGGGGCCAGTATGGACTCCACCTGCTCGCCCAGGTCCTGGGGCCGGGCCGCGGTGTCGCTGAAGGTGGCCTGCAACCCTTCCGGCGGGATGTCCATCAGTCGCACCTTCACCGCAGCGCCCCCCTAAAACATGATGTTGACTATAGCAATCCGCCCCGGCTGTCAAGCCTCAGGCGGAGCAAAATGCGCTAGGGCTTTCAGGGGGTTCCCCGGCCCGCTTCGCGCGAGGGCTGTAGTATATCATCGCCCTGTTCTCTTAACAAGCAGACCCCACAGGCGATTGTCTGGTCGTTGAGCGAGCCGGGGCTTGATGTTATACTCTTGCCCAGGCGGCCGAGGCGAGGTGCCTCGCGCCGCCGCATGCACGAAAGGCGGGGCGGCCGCGCCCGGCCCGCCCATAGGTCATCATCTAACCAGGGGTGCTAGCTTGGGTCGTTCACTCATCACCCGGCAGGGCCATGCGCAGTTGCAGGACGAGCTGACCCGCCTGCGCAAGGTGGAGCTGCCGGCCAACGTCAAGGCCATCGAAGAGGCGCGGGCCCACGGCGATCTCTCCGAGAACGCCGAATACCACGCCGCCAAGGAACGCAACGCCATCATCATGGCCAAGATCGCGGAGTTGGAGAACCTGCTGGCCACCACCGAGGTGGTGGACCCCCTGCCCCAGGCCAACGGCCGGGTGGTGTTTGGCTGCACGGCCACGGTCTACGACCCAGACGGCGACCTGAAGATCACCTACCAGATCGTGGGCGCGGCCGAAAGCGACGCCACCTGCGGACGCATCTCCATGAACTCGCCCATCGGCCGGGCCCTGCTGGGCCGGGAAGAAGGCGAGGAGGTGCGCGTGCAGACCCCAGGCGGCATGCGGGTGCTGGAAATCGTGAGCATAGAGTGAGGCGGCGCGCTTACTTGCCGAAATTAATACCCATCCCCGTATCGAGCGTACACAACCAGGACTGCTGCGGCCTCGAGGCGGCCTAACCGGTGCCCGGACTGCTGGGCCAGATATTCACCACCCGCATGCTGGTGGCCCTGCTCATGGGCTTCTCCAGCGGCCTGCCCCTGCTCCTAACCATCAGCCTGCTGCAGGCCTGGATGCGCCAGCAGGGGGTGGACCTGGCCACCATCGGTCTCATGGCCCTGCTGGGCCTGCCCTACACCCTCAAATTCCTCTGGGCCCCGCTCCTGGACCGCTTCCGCCTGCCCTTCCTGGGCCGGCGGCGGGGCTGGCTGCTGGTGGTTCAGGTCTGCCTGACCGCGGCCATCGTGGCCCTGGGACTGACCAAACCGGCCCAGCAGCCCACCCTGATGGCCCTGATGGCCCTCTTGGTCACTTTCTTTAGCGCCAGCCAGGACATCCTGGTGGACGCCTACCGCCGCGAAGACCTGCGCGACTCGGAGCTGGGTCTGGGCTCGTCCCTGTACGTCAACGGCTACCGGGTGGGCATGCTCCTGGCCAGCGGCGGCGGGCTGATCATGGCCGACCACATCGGCTTCCGCGGGGTGTACATGGTCATGGCCGCGGTGATGCTGGTGGGCATCGGCACCACCCTGTTCTGTCGCGAGCCGGCCAATCCCCAGGGCACGCCTAAGAGCCTGAAAGACGCGGTGATTCAGCCCTTTGTGGAGTATTTTCAGCGCACGGGCGCCGTGGGCATCCTGGCCTTCATCCTGCTGTACAAGATCGGCGACTCCATGGCCTCCACCATGACCATCCCCTTCTACCTGGACCTGGGCTTCTCCAACAGCCAGATCGGGGCGGTGGTCAAGCTCTTCGGCTTCTGGGCCACGGTGGGCGGTGGGCTCCTGGGCGGGATCATCATCCTCAAGCTGGGCATCCGCCGCTGCCTGTGGAGCTTCGGCATCCTGCAGGCCCTGAGCACCGCCGGCTTCGCGGCCCTGGCCTACCTGGGCCCGCAGCTCTGGGGCCTGGCCGCGGTGATCGCCTTTGAGAACCTGACCTCGGGCATGGGCACCGCCGCCTTCCTGGCCTTCATGGCCAGCCTCACCGACCGGCGCTTCACGGCCACCCAGTACGCCCTCTTATCCAGCCTCATCGGCATCCCCCGGGTGCTGGCCAGCGCCCCCACCGGCTGGATGGCCCAGGCCATGGGCTATCCGGCCTTCTTCATCTTCTGCACCCTGGCGGCCATTCCCGGCCTGATCCTCCTGCTGCGCTTCGCGCCTTGGCGGGGCCAGCAGAACGCGGCCGGCTAGCTTTCCTCGGCCCGAACTGCCTCCCAGGCCAAGAGCGCCCGCTTGCGCTCCAGGCCCCAGCGGTAGCCGCCCAGGGCCCCGCTGCCCCGCAGCACCCGGTGACAGGGAATCAGGTAGGCGATGGGATTGGCCCCGCAGCAGGTCCCCACGGCCCGGGCCGCGCCCGGCCGGCCCAGCCAGCGGGCCAGCTCGCCGTAGGTGGCGGCCGCGCCGGCCGGGATGCGCAGCAGGGCCTCCCAGACCTGTATCTGGAAGTTGCTGTCCCGCACCAGCAGGTTGAGGGGCTGCCCCTGGCCATGCGCGGCCGGGGCGAAGATGCGCTGCACCATGGGCCGGGTGGCGGTCTGGTCTGGCCGCAGGGCAGCCTCGGGCCAGCGCCCGGCCAGGTATTCCAAGGCCTGCGCTTCTTCACCGGGCCCCACGAAGGCCAGGCCGCAGACCCCGCGCTCGGTTAGTAAGAGCAGGCAGGGGCCGAAGGGCGACGAGTGCAGGCCGTGGCGGATGACCAGGCCCTGGCCGCGGCTGGCCACCTGGCCCGGCGTCATAGCGTAGACGTTCAGGGTCAGGTCGTGCAGGCGGCCGGGCGAGGACAGCCCTGCCTCGAAAGCCGCCTGCAGCACCGGCCGGGAGCGCTGCAATAGCTCCCGGGCGTACTGGGCGGTGAGGTACTGCAAGAAGCGCTTGGGGCTGACCCCGGCGAAGCGCCGAAACAGGCGCTGGAAGCTGTACTCGCTCAGGTGCACGGCCGCGGCGATCTGGGCCAGGCCGGGCTGCTCCCGGGCGTGGTCCTGAATGTAGGCGATGGCCTTTTCGATGCGCGCAAAGTCTTGAGCCCGCATATGCAGCCCCTCCGTTGGCTGGCCCCATCATGGCCCCCAAGCCAGGCCCGGCCAACCCGATTCTTGCTCTTTGGGCCCTGCTGCGCGGCCGGTTGCCGCCCGTTTTTTGTGCTATTCTTATAAATATAAGCACACATGCAGCGCGCTTGGCGCCAGGTGAGCCATGTTCCAGCCTCCCCGGGTAAGCTGCCAGGACAAGACCGGCCAGGTCTTTGCGGCCGCGGCCTGCGGGCTAGAGCTTTGCGCGGCCTTGCAGCGCATGTACGACAGCTTCGAGCCCAAGGGCTGGGCCCAGGGCCTGCCCCCCCACGAAGAGCACACCCGCCGCACCTGGGTGGAGACGGTGCTGGCCCAGGGTCACAATTTTGTGCTCTACCAACAGGAGGAGATCATCGGCCATGCAGCCCTGCTGCCCCATCCGGAGCGCCGGGACGCGGAGCTGCTGGTGTTCCTGCTGCCGGAGTTTCAGCGGCGAGGTTTGGGCAGCGTCCTGGCCCAGATGGCCCTGGACAAGGCCGCGGAGTTGGGCCTGAGCAAGCTTTTCCTGGAAGTGGCGTCCCGCAATATTTCGGCCATCCGCCTGTACCGCAAGTTCCGCTTCGAATTCTGCGACCAGGAGTGCGACTCCGAGCGGGTGATGGTCTGCACCCTGGAGGATTAGGCTCCCGAGGACCCAGCCGCCACCTCCAGGCGGCACCAGGCATACAGGGCGTCATACACCGCGAACTGGGCCGCCAGGTTTTCCTGGTCATCCGGAAAGCGCAGGCCGTAGCCCACGGCCAGGGCCTCCAGGCCCGCGGCCAGGGGGTCAGCGGTGAGATCGTCGGTGTCCGCCGCCCGCACGATCTGGGCCAGACGCAGCAGGGCCGGGTCGCTCAGCCCATAGTCTTCTATGATGGCGTCAAAGGTGCAGCGCTCCTTGCGGTGGCCCAGCTCGGCGCCTGGGGCGTCAAAGGGTATGGCGCCGGTCTGGGCGGCCATGGTCTCCACTTGGCTCTTTGGCACGAAAAGGAATTGAGCCTGAGAATCCACAAAACGCCGTATGAGCCAGGGACAGGCCACCCGATCCACGTGCACGTGGGACCTGGTAATCCATTGCATGGCATTCCTCCTCGTTTGCTGACGAGTTTAGCTACATCATTCATGGTAAACGTGGAACCCCTAGGCAGACAAGCGAGCGCCCCAACGGCGGGCTCCGGGCAATGGTTTTGACCGGCCTCCGGGAGTCCTTGCCCCCCAGCCAGGAGCCTGTTATTATTTCGCCATTGAGAATCATAAACTTAGCCCACCAAACGAGGTTTTGACATGCCCATGGACTGGACTCCCCCTCCCCGGGGAACTGGTCGCGAGCCGGACATCGGCAAGGTCTTGGAAGAGTTCAAGCAGAAGATGCCCAGCTTCCGGCGGGCCAAGGGCCTGTGGGTGGTGGCGCTCATCGTGGCCCTCATTGCCCTGGGCTCCACCTCCTATTACACGGTAGGGCCCGAGGAGACCGGCATCGTGCTGCGCTTCGGGCGCTACGTGCGCGAGTTGGGCCCCGGCCTGCACTTCAAGCTGCCCCTGGGCGTGGAAAAGGCCATCACGGTTAAGACCGGGCGGGTGTTCAAGGAGGAGTTCGGCTTCCGGGGCATCAGCCCGGGCGTCCGCAGCCGGTTCACGGAAAAGGGCTACGGCGACGAGTCCCTGATGCTCTCCGGCGACCTCAACGTCATCGAGGTCAAGTGGATCGTGCAGTACAAGATCAAGGACCCGCAGCTCTGGCTGTTCGCGGTGCGCGATCCGGTGGCCGCCATCCGCGACCTGTCCGAGTCGGTGATGCGCCAGATCGTGGGCAACAGCCTCAGCGACCAGGTGCTCACCCTGCAGCGCATGGAGATCGCCACCCTGGCCCAGAAGAAGCTGCAGGCCATCCTGACCGAATACAAGACCGGGGTGCAGATCATCACCGTCAAGCTGCAGGACGTGAACCCGCCCCTGCCCGTGCAGCCGGCCTTCAACGAGGTCAACGAGGCCCGCCAGCAGAAGGAGCGCATGATCAACGAGGCCCAGGAGGCCTACAACCGCGAGATACCCAAGGCCCTGGGCGAGGCCTCGCGGGTGGTCACCGAGGCCGAGGGCTACGCCACCGAGAAGATCAACCGGGCCCAGGGCCAGGCCAAGCGCTTCCTGGACGTGCTCAAGAGTTATCTGGCCGCCCAGGAAGTGACCAAGCGCCGCCTGTATTTGGAGGCCATGGCGCGGCTGCTCAAGAACTCGCAGCGGGTCTACGTGGTGGATGAAAACGTCAAGGGGCTCTTGCCCCACCTGGACCTGCGGCCCGGAGCGCCGCCGGCGGCCGGAAAGGGGGTGAAGCCATGAGCAGCATGAAGGCCGGCGCCCCCCTGGTGGTCATCCTCATCATCGCGGTGTTGGTGGCCTCGGGCTCCTTCTTCACGTTGCGCGAGGGCCAGCAGGCCCTGGTGACCCAGTTTGGCAAGCCGGTGGGCGGCCCCTACAAAAAGGCAGGCCTGTACTTCAAGCTCCCCCTGGTCCAGGAGGTGCACACCTTCGAGAAGCGCTTGCTCAAGTGGGACGGCTCGCCCAATCAGATTCCCACCCGGGACAAGAAGTACATCTGGGTGGACAGCACCGCCCGCTGGCGCATAGTGGACCCCCTGCGCTTCCTGCAGACCGTGGCCACCGAGCGCGGCGCCCTAAGCCGCCTGGACGACATCATCGACTCGGTGGTGCGCGACCAGGTCTCCTCCAACCTGCTGGTGGAGCTGGTGCGCTCCCGTGACTGGAAGCCGGTGAGCATCACCGCCACCTCCGGGTACATGCCCACGGTCAGGAAGGGCGACGAGGACGATGACAGCGCCAGCCGCACCGACACGGCGGTCAAGGTGGGGCGCCAGGTGATCATCCGCCGCATGCTGGCCGAGGCGGCCAAGCTGACCCCCCAGTACGGCATCGAGGTGGTGGACATCCAGATCAAGCGCATCAACTTCGTGGAGAGCGTGCAGAAGCAGGTGTTCCAGCGCATGATCTCCGAGCGCAAGCGCATCGCCAGCCAGTACCGCTCCGAGGGCGAGGGCGAGAAGCGGCGCATCCTGGGGCACATGGAAAAGGAGCTGGCCCGCATCCGCTCCGAGGCCTATAAGCAGGCCCAGGGCCTCCGCGGCCAGGCCGACGCCAAGGCCACGGCCATCTACGGCCAGGCCTACGGCCAGAACCCGGAGTTCTACGCCCTGTTCAAGACCCTGGAGAGCCTGGGCGCCACCCCCGGCGACCAATTGGAGCTGATTCTGTCCACGGATAGCGAGTACTTCCGTTATCTTAAGAAGGCCAAGTAGGCCCCGATACGCGTAAACCGGGCCGGGCCGCCCCACCTTAGGCGGCGCGGTCCTCATATGTCGCTTTGCGGCGCCCGGTCTCTTGACAGTTTTTGCTCCTTTGCCTATACTTCACCTTCTAAATTTTGGGAGGTAGAGCAACCATGTACGCAGTGATCGCCGCAGGCGGTAAGCAATATAAGGTAGAGCCGGGCCAGGTGCTGCGCCTGGAGAAAGTGGCCGGCGACGTGGGCCAGCAGATTCAGTTGAGCCCGGTGTTGATGGTCGGCGGCCAGGGCGAGCCCAAGATCGGCCAGCCCCACCTGGAGGGCGCAGTCACCGGGGTCATCCTGGAGCAGGGCAAGTCCAAGAAGGTGGTGGTTTTCAAGAAAAAGCGCCGCAAGGGCTATCAGGTCAAGCGGGGCCACCGCCAGCCCTTCACCTCCGTGCGCATTCAGGACATCCCGGCCTAGGCCGCGGTTAAGGAGCAGATACCATGGCACACAAAAAGGCAGGCGGCAGCTCCCGCAATGGCCGCGACACGGCGGGCAAGAGGCTGGGCATCAAGCGCGGCGAAGGTTTTATGGTCAGCGCCGGCAGCATCCTGGTGCGCCAGCGGGGCACCAAGATCCACCCCGGCCAGAACGTGGGCCTGGGGCGCGACTACACCCTCTTCGCCAAGATCGACGGCAAGGTGAAGTACGAACGGCTGGGCCGCGACCGCAAGCGGGTCAGCGTTTATCCCGCCTAGTTCGCGGGCATTGCGGGCGGCCTCTGGGCGGCGCTGACCAAAGCGCCCCGGCCGCCCGTGCTGTTTCTGCACCCAGAGCCCGGAGCGAGTCATGCGCTTCGTGGACGAAGCCATAATCGAGGTGGCGGCAGGCGACGGCGGCCGGGGCTGCGTCAGCTTCATGCGCCAGCGCTTCCAGCCCAAGGGCGGTCCGGACGGCGGCGACGGCGGCCGGGGGGGCGACGTGGTGCTGCGGGCCAGCCAGCGGGTGGCCACCCTGGCCGACCACAGCTATCTGCGCCACTTCCGGGCCGGCCGCGGGGCCCACGGCCAGGGCAGCAACAAGACCGGCCGCGCCGGCCAGGGTAAGGTCGTGGAGGTGCCGGTGGGCACCATCGTGCGCGACCAGGAGACCGGCGAGGTGGTGGCCGACCTGACCAGCGAGGGCCAGGAGGTGGTGGTGGTCCAGGGCGGCCGCGGCGGCAAGGGCAACCGCCACTTCGTCAGCAGCACCCACCGCACCCCGCGCCTGGCCCAGCCCGGCGAGGAGGGCCAGAAGCGCACCCTGCACCTGGAGCTGAAGCTCTTGGCCCAGGTGGGGCTGATCGGCCTGCCCAATGCGGGCAAATCCAGCCTGATCGCGGCGGCCAGCGCGGCCCGGCCCAAGGTGGCGGACTATCCTTTTACCACCCTGATTCCCAACCTGGGCGTGGTACAGTTGGAGGGACGGGAGCCCTTCACCATGGCCGATATCCCCGGCCTGGTGGCCGGCGCGCACAAGGGCGCGGGCCTGGGGCTCAGGTTCCTCAAGCACGTGGAGCGCACGCGGCTGTTCCTCTACGTGGTGGACCTGAGCACGGAGCGTCCCGCGGAGGACCTGGAGGCGGTGCGCGCCGAGCTTCGGGCCTATGACCCGGCCTTGGCCAGCCGCGGCGGCCTGGTGGCGGCCAACAAGCTGGACCTGCCCCAGGCCCAGGAGAACCTGGAGTCATTCCAGCGCCAGGTGCAGGCCCAGGGCCTGGAGGTGTTCCCCATCAGCGCCCTCAGCGGCCAGGGGGTGCCCGCGCTGCTGGCGGCCCTGGCCGGGCGCCTGGACCGGGAGCAAGGGGAGGCGCAGCTTGAACAGGGCTGAGATCATAGCCCACAGCCAACGGGTGGTGGTCAAGGTGGGCTCGGGCGTGCTCACCGGGCCCCAGGGCCTGGACCTGCACCGGGTGGCGGAGCTGGCCGGCCAGATCGCCCGCCTGAAGACCGGCGGCCGGCAGGTGGTGCTGGTCTCCTCCGGGGCCATCGCCTCGGGCGCGGCCAAGCTGCGCCCCGGCTTCACGCCCGCCTCCATCCCCGAGAAGCAGGCCGCGGCGGCCCTGGGCCAGGCCCGGCTCATGCAGGCCTACGAGGACGCCTTTGCCGCGCACCAGCTCAAGGTGGCCCAGGTGCTGCTCACCGCGGGCGACCTGCGCCAGCGCCAGCGCTACCTCAACGCGCGCAACACCCTGTTCACCCTGCTGGACTGGGGCGTGATCCCCATCATCAACGAGAACGACACCGTGGCCGTGGAGGAGATCAAGCTGGGAGACAACGACAACCTGGCCGCCACCCTGACCAACCAGCTGGGCGCCGACCTCTTGATCAACCTGACCAACGTGGACGGTATCCTGGACGCCGACCCCCGCCAGAACCCGGAGGCCAAGCGCATCCCCCTGGTGCAAAAGGTGGAGCCGGCGCTACTCAAGCTGGCCAACGCCCAGCCTGGGGCCGTGGGCCGCGGCGGCATCCTGAGCAAGGTCAAGGCCGCGGAAAAGGCCTCCCTCTGCGGGGCGCACACCATCGTGGCCAACGGCCGGCTGGACGGCGTGCTGGACCGCCTGGCCGCGGGCCAGGACCTGGGCACCCTGTTCCTGCCGCATGCCGAGCGCCTGACCGCGCGCAAGGCCTGGATCGCCTTTGACGCCAAGCCGGCCGGCGAGCTGGTGGTGGACGAGGGCGCGGTGCGGCCCCTGTGCGAGGGCGGCAAGAGCCTCTTGCCCGCCGGGGTGCGCGAGGTGCGCGGCCGCTTCGGCCAGGGCCAGGCGGTGCGGGTGCTGGGTCCGGGCGGAGTGGTGCTAGGCGTGGGTCTGTGCAACTACGCCAGCGGCGAGCTGGACAAGATCAAGGGGCTGCGCTCAGGTGAAATTCAGGCCTGCTTGGGGTACAAGGACTTTGACGAGGCCATCCACCGGGACAACTTGGTGGTGTTCGACCTGGAGGACGAGGAGAGCGTGGCATGTCTGTTGAGCAGCTAGTGCGCCGGATCTGCGCGCAGGCCCGGGAGGCTGCCCGGAGCCTGGCCACCCTGTCCAGCGGCCAGAAGAACCAGGCCCTGCTGGCCCTGGCCGCGGCCCTGGAGGACCAGGCCGGGGTCCTCAAGGAGGCTAACGCCCAGGACCTGGCCGGCGCGGCCCAGGCCGGCCTCAGCGCGGCCATGATCGACCGCCTGACCCTGTCGGACAAGGTCATCGCCGCCATGGCCCAGGGGCTGAGGGACGTGGCTGCCCTGCCCGACCCGGTGGGCGAGGTCACCTCCATGTGGCGGCGGCCCAACGGCCTCTTGGTGGGGCGCCAGCGCATCCCCCTGGGCGTCATCGGCTTCATCTACGAGTCGCGGCCCAACGTGACCGTGGACGCGGCTGGGTTGTGCCTCAAGTCTGGCAACGCGGTGGTGCTCAAGGGAGGCAAGGAAGCCATCCACTCCAACCTGGCCCTGGCCCGGCTCATAGGCACGGCCCTCACCGGGGCCGCCCTGCCCGCGGCCGCGGCCCAGGTGATCCCCACCACGGACCGGGCCGCCACCCTGGCCCTGCTCAAGGAAGAGGACCTGGTGGACGTGATCATCCCCCGGGGCGGCGAGAGCCTGATCCGCTTCGTGGCCGCCGAGAGCCGCATACCGGTGCTCAAGCACTACAAGGGCGTGTGCCATTTGTACGTGGACCAGGGCGCGGACCATGCCATGGCCGTGAACTTGGCCATCAACGGCAAGTGCCAGCGGCCCGGCGTGTGCAACGCCATCGAGACCCTGCTGGTGCACGCGGACGAGGCTGCGGCCTTCCTGCCCCAGGCAGCGGCGGCGCTCATGGAGCGCGGGGTGGAGCTGCGCGGCTGCCCCCGCACCCAGGCCCTGGTGCCCAGGGCCAAGGCCGCCGAGGAGGAGGACTGGCCGGCCGAGTTCCTGGACCTGATCCTGGCGGTGAAGGTGGTGGACTCCCTGGAGGAGGCCATGGACCACATCGCCCGCTACGGCTCCCGGCACACCGAGGCCATCGTCACCCAGGACTACGCGCGGGCCAAGCGCTTCATCGACGGCGTGGACTCTTCCCTGGTGCTGGTCAACGCCTCCACCCGCTTCAACGACGGCGGCGAGCTGGGCCTGGGCGCCGAGATCGGCATCAACACCTCCAAGCTGCACGCCTTCGGCCCCATGGGCCTGACCCAGCTGACCACCACCAAGTTCATCGCCTACGGCGACGGGCAGGTGCGCGCCTAGTGGCCTTCCGGCTGGGTATCTGCGGGGGCACCTTCGACCCCATACACCTGGCGCACCTGCGTTGCGTGGAGGAGGCCGGCGAGGCCCTGGCGCTGAGCGAAATCTGGTTCATGCCCTGCGCGGTGCCGCCGCATAACAAGAAGGTCAAGGCCTCGGCCGCCCACCGCCTGGAGATGGTGCGCCTGGCCGTGGCCCAGCGGCCAGGCTTCAAGGCCAGCGACCTGGAGATCAGCCGCGGCGGCTTCAGCCGCACCGCCGACACCCTGGCCGCCCTCAAGCAGCAAGACCCCGAGCGGGAGCTATACTTTTTCATCGGCGTGGACGCCTTCTTCTGGCTGCACACCTGGTATCATCCCCGGCGCATCTTCGACCTGGCCAATCTGGTGGTCATGGACCGGCCCTACAACCCGGCCCGCAACCTGCTGGATTACCTGCGCGCCGAGCTGGACCCGGCCTTTGCCCTGGTCAAGGACGGCTGGGTGCGCCTGCCCGGCGGCCATGGCGCGCGGCAGGTGGCCACCACCCTGCTGGACATCTCCAGCACGGACATCAAGCGCCGGGTGGCGGCCGGCCGCTCCATCACCTTCCTTGTGCCCCCGGCGGTGGAGGCTTATATTAAGGACATGAAACTATACACGAACTCGGGCCAGAGCCGGTGAGTGCCGAACCCAGACCCCGCAGCCGGCCGCCGCGGCCCCGGGACGCCCGAGAGTTGGCCTTGTTGTGCGCGGCGGCGGCCCATAGCAAGAAGGCCCGCGACCTGGCCCTGCTGGAGGTGGGCGAGCTGACCGGATACGCCGACTACTTCCTGCTGGCCAGCGGCCGCTCCACCCGCCAGGCCCTGGCCATCGCCGAAAACGTGGACCGGGTGCTCAAGAAAGCCGGCCGCCGGCCGGTGGGCCGCGAGGGCCTGAGCGAGGGGCGCTGGATACTGCTGGACTACGGCGAGGTGGTGGTGCACGTGTTCTATGAGCCGGTGCGCGAGTTCTACGACCTGGACTCCCTGTGGGGCGACGCCCCCCGGCTGGAGCTGGACGCCCAGATGCTGGAGGATCTGCTGCCCCCGGCCCCTGGGCCGCAGCCCAATCCTTAAGGAGCGGACATGGCCAAGCACCAGCCCGTGATGCTGATGATCCTGGACGGCTGGGGCATCAACAAAGACTACGAGGGCAACGCGGTCACCCGGGCCCACACGCCCTTCATTGATTCCCTGTTCGCCACCTACCCCCACACCCAGCTCAGTTGCAGCGGCGAGGCCGTGGGCCTGCCCGCCGGGCAGATGGGCAACTCCGAGGTGGGGCACCTGAACCTGGGCGCCGGCCGTGTGGTGTACCAGGACATCGCGCGCATCAATCGGGCCGTGGTCGACGGCTCCCTGGGCCACAACCCCGAGGTGCAAAAGGCCTTCGCGGCCGCGCGTCAGGGCCGCGGCGCCCTGCACCTGTTGGGCCTGGTCAGCGACGGCGGCGTGCACTCACTGCAGACCCACCTGGAGGCCTTGATCGCCGCCGCGGCCGAGGCCGGGGTGGAGCGCATCTTCATCCACGCCTTCCTGGACGGCCGCGACACCCCGCCGGACTCCGGGGCCGGCTATCTGCAGAAGCTGCAGGACTTCCTCAACGCCTTCCCCCAGGCCCTGATCGCCTCGGTGGCCGGGCGCTACTGGTCCATGGACCGCGACCGGCGCTGGGAGCGGGTGGAGCGGGGCTACGCGGCCCTGGTGCGCGGCCAGGGGGCCAAGGTGGGCGACGTGGTCACCGCGGTGGAGGAGTCCTACAGCCGCGGGGTGTACGACGAGTTCGTGGAGCCCATGGTGCGGGTGGACGAGTTCGACCGGCCGGTGGGGCTGATCCAGGACGGCGGCGCGGTTATCTTCTTCAACTTCCGCGCCGACCGGGCCCGGGAGATGACCTGGGCCCTGAACTCGCCCGACTTCAAGGGCTTCGACGTCAGCGACCGGCCCCGGCTGTCCTATTACCTGTGCATGACTCAGTACGACGAGCACCTGCCGGTGCCGGTGGCCTTCCCGCCCCTGACCATAGACCACACCCTGGCCGAGGTGGTCAGCCGGGCGGGCAAGCGGCAGCTGCACATCGCCGAGACCGAGAAGTACGCCCACGTGACCTTCTTCTTCAACGGCGGCATGGAGGAGCCGGTGCCCGGCGAGGACCGGGTGCTGATCCCTTCCCCTAAGGACGTGGACACCTATGACCAGAAGCCGGCCATGAGCGCCGTGGAGGTGACCGAGGAGGTGCTCGCGCGCCTGCGGGCGGACGTATATGATTTACTGGTGATGAACTACGCCAACGGCGACATGGTGGGCCACACCGGCGTATTCGAGGCCGCCCGCCAGGCCATAGAGGTTCTGGACGCCTGCCTGGCCCGGGTGATCCCAGCGCTCTTGGCCGCCGGCGGCCGGGCCCTGGTGACCGCCGACCACGGCAACGCCGAGCAGATGATCGATCCGGTCACCGGCGGGCCCTACACCGCCCACACCGTAAGCAACCCAGTGCCCCTGATCCTGGTGGATCCGTCGCGCCGGGGAGCGTCCCTGCACTCCGGCGGCGCCTTGTGCGACGTGGCGCCCACGATCCTGGAGTTGATGGGACTACCCCAGCCCGCGGCCATGACCGGCCGCAGCCTCATCGAGCGCAAGGGGAGTTGACATGCTTAAACGCATCGTTTGTCTGCTCTTGGCTCTGTTCGTGGGCCTGGGCCTCCTGCCCCAGCAGGCCGGCGCTCTCATAACCCTGGAAGAAGAGCGCAAGATGGGCCGCCAGGCCCTGAACGAGGTCCTGGCCGCCATACCCCTGGTGGACGACCCGGACATCGTGGGCTACGTGCGCGGCCTGGGCCGCAAGCTGGAGGCCTACGTCCCGGACAAGCCCTTCCCCTTCGTGTTCTACGTGGCCAACGTGGGTGAGATGAACGCCTTCGCCATCCCCGGCGGCTATATCTTCATGTTCCGGGGCATGATCACCACCCTGGAGAGCGAGGGCGAGCTGGTGGGGGTGATGGCCCACGAAATGGGGCACATCTGGCGGCGGCACCTGGCCCGTCGCCTGGAAAAATCCGCGCCCACCAACGCCGCCACCCTGGCCGGCATGCTGGCCGGCATGCTGCTGGGGGCGGTGGCGGGCGCGCCGCAGCTGGGCCAGGCCCTGACCATCGGCTCCATGGCCGGCAACATCCAGCAGCAGTTGTCCTTCAGTCGCGAGGACGAGACCGAGGCCGACTGGGCCGCCTTCAAGGTGATGACCGCCGCCGGCTATCCGGCCGGGGAGCTGGAGAAGAGCTTCCAGCGCATCTGGCGATTGGAGAGCACCCTGGGCGGCGAGGTGCCCACCTACCTGCGCACCCACCCCACCGGCCCCGAGCGTATGGAGACGGTGGCCAACATGGTGCGCCAGTACGGCCCCCAAAAGGGCTCCTTCAACAACCACCAGTTCCTGCGCATCCAGACCCGGCTCATCGCCCTGTACGATCCCGAAGAAGAGGCCAAGACCGCCTTCTACCGCCGGGCCAAGGAGAACCCTCGGGACCCCTACCCCCTCTACGGCCTGGCCCTGTGGTATCAGCGCCGGCACGAGAACGAGAACGCCCTCCGCTTCTTCAAGCGGCTGCACGACTTCTGGCCCCAGGACTCCTATCTGCTGCGCGATGAAGGCATCTGCCGCCTGGACATGGGCCAGTACCCCGAGGCCCAGAAGCTTCTGCGCCAATCCCTGGTCCTGCGCCCAGATGACTACGAGGCCCAATTGGCCCTGGGCCGGGCCTATCAGCAGCAGGGCGACCTGGCCCAGTCCGAGGACATCTTCCGCCGTTTGTTGACCAAGGAGCCCCGCAACGCCCGGGCTCTCTATGAGCTGGGCGTGACTCTGGGGCGCATGGGGCAGTTGGGCGAGAGCTCGTTGTACCTGGGCCTGTCTTTCCAGCAGCGCGGCCGGCTGCCCACCGCCCGCTACCACCTGAGTCGGGCGGTGTCGATGTTGACCAACAAGCCCCACCTACGGGAAAAGGCCCAAAAGGCCCTGAAAGAAGTTGAGGACCGCGAGCAGCACCGTAAGCGCCGGCCGGGGGTTGACAGGCGCCAGGACCAGGAGCAAGGCCCGCGGGGCTGGCGCTGGAACCAGCCTCGCTCCGGCTTGGTGGTGGAGAGCGGCCAGCGCGTCCCGGCCCTGCCCTGAGCGCGGGCTGCAACCAGCTTGGGGGTCCGCCCGGGCCCCGCATCATCGCGTCGTAACCGAAAGCGCCCCCATGGCGCCGCACGCGTCGGCCTGCGCCTGCGGCCGCGCGTAATTGTGGGAGGAGACGGCGATGAAAAAGACCTGGCTGATGGCAGGTGCCCTGTGCCTGCTGGCCCTGGCCGCCGGCTGCGCCGCCGGGCCCCAGGGCCCCTTTGACGCCCAGCACCCGGCCGGCTTCTGGGCCGGGCTGTGGCACGGCTTCATCACCTGGATCACCTTCGTGATCTCCCTGTTCAGCTCGGTGAAGATCTACGCCGCGCACAACACGGGCTGGCCCTATGACCTGGGCTTCATCATCGGCATGGCCTGCTGGCTGGGCGGCGGCGGGGGCAGCTCCTGGCGGGCCTCCTGCAAACGGCGCCGCGACCGCGAGTGGGAGGAAGTGGGCCGGCAGGTGGAGGCCAAGCTAAAGCGGGATCTGGCGGCCTGGGCCGAGGCCGGCGACGCGGCGGACTGGGCGGACATCGAGGAGAAGTTCGAGGCCAAGCTGCGCCAGAAGATCAAGGATTGGACCCAGAGCTAATTCTGGCGCTTCTTGTCTTCCAAACGGTCGTAGTGCGAGAACTGCATGGTGAAGATGGCCCGGCCCTGGGTGGCCGAGCGCAGGGCCGTGGAGTAACCGAACATGGCCTTCAAGGGCACCAGGGCCCGCACCACGTTGCTGCCGCCCTTGGGCTCCACTGACTCCACCGCGCCGCCGCGGGCGTTGAGGTCGCCGATCACCTCTCCCATGAACTCCTCGCCCACGATGACCTCCACCTTCATGATGGGCTCCAGGAGGATGGGGCCGCCCTGCTCCAGGGCCTTCTTGAGGGCCAGGGAGCAGGCCAGGCGGAAGCCCAGCTCGGTGGACACGCCGGGCTGCATCTGCCCGCCGGTGATCACCACGCCGGCGTCCACCACCGGGTAGCCGCGCAGCACGCCCGCGGCCAGACCCTCCTCGGCGGCCTGCTGCAAGAGACCGCGGTACTCGGGCGGCACCTGCTCGGGCGGGGCGTCCACCTGGAAGCTGTTGCCGCCGCCGCGGGGGTTGGGCCGCAGGGCCAGGGTGACCGCGCCCACCTGGCGCACGCCGCCCAGGTCGCGGTCGTAGGTGTGGCTGACCTCCACCGGCTCGGTGATGGTCTCGCGGTAGACCACCTGGGGCCGGCCCACGTTGACCATCAGGTTGAACTCGCGCTGCAGGCGGTGCACCAGCACCTCCAGGTGCAGCTCGCCCATGCCCGAAATGATGGTCTGGCCGGTGTCCTCGTCCTCGCGCACCCGGAAGGTGGGGTCCTCGTCGGCCAGCTTATTCAGGGCCGCGGCCAACTTGTCCTGGTCGCCCACGGTCTTGGGCTCCACGGCCACGCTGATCACCGGCTCGTAGGTGTCGATGGGCTCCAGCATGATGGGCCGGTCCGCCGGGGACAGGGTGTCGCCGGTGCCGGTGTTCTTCAGGCCCATGACGCCCACGATCTCGCCGGCCTTGGCCTCCTCCAGGCGCTCGCGCTTGTTGGCGTGCATCCGGAGGATGCGGGCCACCTTCTCGGTCAGGCCCTTGGTCACGTTGTAGACCTCGGCCCCGGCCTTGAGGGAGCCCGAGTACACGCGCAGATAAACCAGCTTGCGGCCCTGGTCCATCTGCACCTTGAAGGCCAGGGCGCTGAGCGGGGCCGCGTCGTCGGCCCGGCGGCTCTCGGTCTGGCCGCTCTGGGGATTCATCCCCTCCACCGGCGGTATGTCCAGGGGCGAGGGCAGGAAGTCCACCACCGCGTCCAACACCGGCTGCACGCCCTTGTTGCGCAGGGCGCTGCCGGCGAACACCGGCACGATCTGCAGCTTCAGGCAGGCCCGGCGCACCGCGGCCTTCAGCTCCGCCGCTGGTACCTCCTGGCCCTCCAGGTACAGCTCCATGAGCTGGTCGTCGGTCTCGGCCATGGCCTCCAAGAGGGCCTCGCGGCCGCGCGCGGCCTCCTCGGCCATGGCCTCGGGTATGTGCAGGCGCTGATAGCTGGCGCCCTGCTCGGCCTCGTCCCAGACCAGGGCCTGCATGGCGACCAGGTCGATGACGCCGGAGAAGGTGTCCTCGGCCCCCCAGGGGATGGTAATGGGTACCGGGCGGGCGCCCAGCTTGTCGCGCATCTGCTGCAACACGGCCGCGAAGTCCGCGCCCACCCGGTCCATCTTGTTGATGAAGGCGATCTTGGGCACCCGGTAGCGGTCGGCCTGGTGCCACACGGTCTCGGACTGGGGCTCCACCCCGCCCACCGCGCAGAACACCACCACCACCCCGTCCAGCACCCGCAAGCTACGCTCCACCTCGATGGTGAAGTCCACGTGGCCCGGGGTGTCGATGATGTTCAGGGTGTGGCCGCGCCACTGGCAGGTGGTGGCGGCGCTGGTGATGGTGATGCCGCGCTCCTGCTCCTCGGCCATCCAGTCCATCACCGCGGTGCCGTCGTGCACCTCGCCGATCTTGTGGGTACGGCCGGTGTAGAACAGCACGCGTTCGGTGAAGGTGGTCTTGCCGGCGTCGATGTGCGCCACCACCCCGAAGTTGCGGGTCTTTTTGAGGCGTGCCTCGCCGGCCATGCGCCGCGCTCTCCCTTGATGCATGCGAGCAAAAATTAGGCCGCCAAGCTAAGGCGGCATGCAAAATCTATACGGCAGGCCCCGGAACTGTCAAGCCAGGGTGCGGGGGAAGAGAAGACTGGAGATGAAGAGGTTTGGAAAAAGGGGGCGTGTACGGGCCCTGCCGGGTGGGTGTGTCTGCGCGCTGGCGAGGGGGCGCGGCTGGGGATTATCAGGTAGGCGGGACCATGATGCCGGCCGGAGCGCGGCAGGGAAGCAGCGGCATCCAGGCCATCATTATCCTTCTCAACCCTGTTCCCTCTTTTCCTGCCACACCGTCGCCCCTGCCCAGAATTGCCCTTACGTGTTAGCCTAGATGAACGTACATCCCCGCGGAGACAGCGCCCATGTCCACGGCCCGACGCCTGCAAGAGCTTTATCGCCGCCTGCTGGCCGCTTACGGCCCCCAGCACTGGTGGCCGGGCGACACGCCCCTGGAGATCATGGTGGGCGCAGTGCTGACCCAGAACACCAACTGGGGCAACGTGGTCAAGGCCCTGGACAACCTAAAGCAGGAGGGGCTCTTGTCCCTGGAGGCCCTGGCCGACCTGCCCCGGGAGCGCCTGGCCCAACTCATCCGGCCCTCGGGCTACTACAACCTCAAGGCCGGCCGCCTGGCCAACCTGCTGGCCATGATCAAGGAGCGCTACGAAGGGGACCTGGACTACTTCTTCAGCCGACCGCTCACAGAGCTGCGCCGCAGTCTGATGGGTACCAAGGGCATCGGACCGGAGACCGCCGACGCCATCGCCCTGTACGCCGCGGGCCAGCCCATCTTCGTGGTGGACGCCTACACCTTCCGCATCCTGGGCCGCCACGGCCTGGCCGAGGAGGACATGGGCTACTTCGAGCTGCAGGAGGTGTTCATGGACCACCTGCCCCACCAGGCGCCGCTGTTCAACGAGTTCCACGGCCTCTTGGTGCGCCTGGGCAAGGAGCGCTGCAAGCGCAGCAACCCCCTTTGCGCCGGCTGTCCCCTGGAAGGCTGGTAGGCTAGTCCGGCTTCGCCAGCCACCGCCATACTGCGTTGCTGGCTTCGCTCGCGCCTCGATGTAGCTTCTACTACACCTGCGGCGCTTGCTCGCCAGACGCCTTGTCTGCCGGCGGCTGGCTGTGCCGGACCAAGAGGTGCAAACCACATTTGTTCAATTACAATGGATTTGCCAAAACGCGGAGAAATTTAGTTAAAACAATGACGCCAGCCAGCACCCATGAATAGTCCTGCTTAAGGCGCGGCCTTGAGGGCCTCGCGGGCCTCCTCCAGGCGGCGATAGGTCTCGGGGAACAGGGTCTTGGCCTCGGTGTGGGGCAGGAAGTTGGCGCCGGTGTAGTTGGCCATGTAGCCCGGTGCCACCGACAGCTCGAAGTTGGTCATCTTTTCCACGATGTCGCCCACCTCGCCCCGCAGGGGGTTGCTCATGGCCACCAGGCGGGCCCCCAGCAAAGAGCCGTTGCCTATGAAGGTGAACTTCTCCAGGGGCAGCTCGGGCAGCAGGCCGATGATGATGGCCCGCTCCAGGTTGATGGACTGGCCGAAGCCGCCGGCCAGGATCACCCGCTCCAGGTCGTGGATGCTCAGGCCCACACCCTCCAAGAGGGTTATGTAGGCCGCGTACATGGCGCCCTTGGCCCGCATCAGGTTGTCCACGTCGGCCTCGGTGAGGGTGATGTCGCGGCCGATGGCCGTGTCCTCGGCCCAGGCCAGCACGTACTCCGGGCCGTCCTCGCCCACTCGCAGGCGGTCGCTGGGGTGCTCCACGCGGAACTTGCCCCGCTGATCGATGAGCCCGGCCATGAGCAGGGAGGCCACCAGGGCGATGAGGCCGGAGCCGCAGATGCCCTTGGGCTTAGTGCGGCCCACGGTGATGATGGCCGGCTCCCCGCTGAAGGGGTCCACCGAGAAGTTTTCGATGGCCCCCTGGGTGGCCCGCATGCCGAACTTGATGCCGCCGCCCTCGAAGGCCGGGCCGGCGCTGGCCGCGGCGCAGGCCATCCAGTCCTTGTTGCCCACCACCACCTCGCCGTTGGTGCCCATGTCGATGAACAGGGTCAGGTGCTCGTCGGTGTGCATGCCCACGCCCATCACCCCGGCCACCACGTCGCCGCCCACGTAGGAGGCCACCGAGGGGAACAACAGCAGCGAAACGTGGTCCGGCAGGGCCAGGCCGAAGCGGCTGGCCTTGACCGGCGGGTAGTAGGCCGCGCTGGGCACATAGGGCTCCAGGCGGATGTACTTGGGCTCCACGCCCAGAAAGAGCTGGGTCATGGTGGTGTTGCCGGCCAGGGTGGCCAGGCTGATCTCGGACAGGTCCACCTTGGTCTTGCGGGCCAGGGCCTTGAGCACCTCGTTGATGGAGCCGGTGGCCGCATCCTGCAGACGCTTGAGGCCGCCGGGCTTGCCCGCGTAGATGATGCGGGTGATCACGTCCTCGCCGTAGCCGATCTGGCCGTTGAAGTCGGCCTCGGTGCCCAGGATTTCGCCGGAGTGCAGGTCGATCATCTGGGCCCAGACCGTGGTGGTGCCCAGGTCGATGGCCACGGCCAGGTTGCGGGCGCTGGTGTCGCCCGGCTCCACCCGGATCACGTGGTTGCGGCCGGTGGCCCGGTCCACGGGCCGCATGATGGTGGTGGTCACCTGCCAGTCGCCCTGGCGCCAGGCCGCGGGCAGGTCGCGGATGGCCTCGAAGTCGAAGACGAAGCGCCGTTCGCCCGCCTCCTTGAGCGCGGCCAAAAGCCGGGCCACGTCGTTGCGGTTGTCGGCCAGGCTGGGCGGCTCGGCCTTGACGGTCACCTTGACCAGGGCCGGGTCGAAGCGGCCCTGGGCCTTGAGCTGCTCGGCGCCGATGAGTTTGGCGGTCTGGGCCGCGCCCGCGGCCAGGGCCTTGAGCCCCGCCTTGTCCAGGGCGCTCTCCACCGGCACCCGCACCACCACGTCGCCCTTGAGCACCGACTGGCAGGCCAGGCGCACGCCCTTGGCGGCGTCGTCCGGACTGAGCTTTTCCGACAGGCCGCCCTCCAGGCTGCCCTCTTCCACCGTCACCCGGCACTTGCCGCACACGCCCTGGCCACCGCAGGAGGCGTTGATGTGTACGCCGGCGTCCAGGGCCGCGTCCAGCAGCCTGGTGCCGGCCTCGGCCTCTATCTCCACTGCAAAGGGCTCAAAACGAACTTTCATGATCGACTCTCTGCGTTTTGCCCGGCCCAAAAAGTTATATCGTCACGGTGGTTACCACAGCCCCCCAGGGGTGTCAACCAGGCCCCGGCCTTTGCCGACCGCCATCAATTTGTCATTCGACAGCCGGGCCGCGATGGTGTTCAATCTAACCTAGATTAATATATCCGCCAAACAAGGAGAGCAGGATTCATGCCCGTTTATAAAGGACTCTTTGCCGCGCTGATCGCCCTGGGCCTGCTGGCCGCCTTGACCGCGGGCCTGGCGGCGGCCGCGCCGGTCAATCGGAAGGTTTTGATTCAAAACGTCAAAGAAAACGGCACCCTGATCATCCTGACCGACGGCTCGGAATACCGGGTGCCCAACCCCGACGACCAGCAGATGGTCTATGACTGGCTACCCTTCCAGAGCGTGCTGGTCAAGGGAGACAAAGAGATGGTCAACCTGCAGCGCGGCGACATCGTCAACGTGCGCCAGATCAAGCCGCCCCAGGTCGCGGCCCAGGCTCCGGCCGCTGCCAGCGGCAGCGCCGTGTCCTCGGCCGGCGGCACGTCGCGGCCGGTAGCGGACTCCCTGCCCCCAGACCTGGCCCACCGCCTGGACAAGGTGCTCAAGCGCCTGGAGGACATCGAGTTCAGCCTCAAGGCCATGGAGCTGCGCCTGCAGCGCCTGGAGCGCATGGCCGGCGTGCAGCCCTAGATCAGGCATCGCCCAAAAACCAAGGGGCTGCCCAGGCGGGCGGCCCCTTGGCTTTGCCGCGCTGGGCTCAGCCCTTTTTGGGCGGCGGGGCGTGCAGGCACTGGTCCAGGGCCAGGTCCGCGGTCTCGGCCACGGCCTCGCTCAGGGTGGGATGCGCGTGGATGGTGTGGGCCAGGTCCACCACCGTGGCCCCCAGCTTCAGGGCCAGGGCGCACTCGTGGATCATCGCGCTGGCCTGGGCGCCCACGATGGTGGCGCCCAGCAGGCGGCCGCTGGGCTGCTCGCTGAGCAGCTTGCAGAATCCGGCCAGCTCGCCCATGGCCTGGGCCTTGCCCAGGGCGCGCATCTGGAACAGGTGCCCGGCCGCCTGTAGGCCCTGGGCCGCGGCCTGCTCCGGGCTCAGGCCCACCCAGGCCACCTCGGGCGTGGTAAAGGCCACGGCCGGCACCGCCCGGTAGTCCACGGTCAGGTTTGCGCCCAGGGCATTGGCCGCGGCCACCCGGGCCTCGGCCCCGGCCATGTGGGCCAGCATGGGCCGGCCCGTCCCCAGCACATCGCCCACGGCGTACACGCCCTGGGGCCCGGCGGCCAGGCGCCCATCCACCTGCACGGCCCCGCGCTCCAGGCTCAGGCCGGCCTCGGCCAGGCCCAGGCCGTCGCTGTTCAGGGCCCGGCCCACGGAGACCAGCACCTGATCCGCGGCCACGGTGATCGGCGGCGGCGTCTTGCCCTTGGCGGGCGGGAGCAGCAGGGGGCTGGGGTCCAGCCGGGCCTCCAGGCCGCCCGGCTCGCGCTTCAGCTCGCCCACCATCCGGCCAATGTGCACCTTGACCCCGCGCTTCTTCAGCTCCCGCTGCAGCAGCCGCGAGGCCTCGGCGTCTAGTGATGGCATGGGCAGCAGGCGGTCCAGGGCTTCCACCAGGGTCACCTGGCTGCCCAGGGCCGCGTAGATGAAGGCGAACTCGCAGCCCACCACCCCGCCGCCCACGATGAGCAGGCGTCCGGGAATCTCCTTGAGCAGCAGGGCGTCGTCGGAGTTGAGCACCGCTTCGCCGTCGCGGGCCAGGCCGGGCAGGTCCGCGGGCCGCGAGCCACTGGCCAGGATCAGACGCTCGGCCTCCAAGCGGGCGCGGCCGCCGCCGGCCAGCTCCACCTCCACGGCCTGGGGCCCGTCCAGGCAGGCGCGGCCGCACACCAGCTCCACGCCCCAGGCCTGCAAAAGCTTTGCGATGCCCTGGGTCTGGGTGTCGATGACCTGCTGCTTGCGGGCGTTGATGGCCATGAGGTCGGCCTGGAATTGGCCGCTAGAGGTGATGCCGAACTCGTGCAGGCGGTGTGCCTCCTCCAGGGCCTGAGCCGTGGCCTTGAGGGTCTTGGTGGGAATGCAGCCTCTGTGCAGGCAGGTGCCGCCCACTTGGGCCTGCTCCACCAGGCTGACCCTGGCTCCCAGCTGAGCGGCGCGGATGGCGGCCTGATAACCTCCAGGCCCGGCGCCTATGACCACCAGCTTAAGCGACACTGGCCGCTCCTAATCCACACGAATGATCTTGACCCGCTTGCCCACCCAGTTGGGCGGCAGGTAGATGCGGCCGGAGTTACCGCTCTGCTTGACCTGCTTCTCCAGGACCTCGGTGCCGTGCACCTCGAAGCGCACCGAGCCGCGCGTTAACACCGGTGCCTGGCCCTCGCGTTTGTCCTCTTCAGCCACGTGTCCATCCCGTCATGACGATCGTCGTTCCCGCCGCGATATAGCCCTTCGAGGCTGCCAAGGGCCTGCCCACGACCCTACTCTTCTTCCTGGGCCGGCAGGATGGGCTCGCCCCATTTCTTCACCGCGGCCACGCCGCCGGCCAGATTGAAGGTGTTGTGGATGCCGGCCGCGTCCAGCATCACCTGGGCCTCGTAGGAACGCACCCCGGAGTTGCACACCAGGACCACGTCCCGGTCCCGGGGCACCTCGTCCAGGCGCTCTCGCAGGGTCTCCTGGGGCAGGTGGCACCACTGCGGGGCCAGGCACTCCAGGTAGGGCTTGGCGTTGTCCATGGCCCGCATGTCCAGAAACACGGTGCTCCCGCCGATGCCCTGGGCCAGGCGGCGGGAGAACTCCTCGGGGCCCATGGGCCGCAGCTTGTGGGCCAGCATGTTCTCGCAGGTGTTGGCCGCGGCGTTGAGCACGTCCACGGCCGCGCCCAGGGGCGGGCTGTAGGCCAGCTCCAGGTTGCTCAGCTCCTCCAAGAGCGCGCCCCGGGCCAAGAGCCCGGCCACCGCGTTCACCCGGCCCACCACCGCGTCGCCGTTCTCGCCCAGGGCGGTGAGTCCCAGCACCCGGCGGCTGCCCTCCTCTACCACCAGCTTGAGGTACATCAGCCTGTTGTCCGGGTGGAAGTGGGCCCGGTCCGCCTGTACCACCAGGGGCGCCACGCACCCCAGGCCCAGCTTCTCGGCCTGGGCCTGGTTCAGGCCGGTGCGGGCCAGGCTGAGGCCGAAGAGCTTGATACAGAAGCTACCCACCGCGCCCGGGAAGCGGGCCTGGCCGCCGCAGACGTTGCTGCCGATCACGCGGCCCTGGCGGTTGGCCAGCGAGCCCGAGGGCATATACAGGGGCTGGCCGCTGACCAGGTGGGTCAGGCTCACGCAGTCGCCGCCGGCGAATATGTCCGGGTCGCTGGTCTGCAGGAACTCGTTCACGCGGATGCCGTGGTTTTCGGCCAGGTCCAGGCCCGCGGCTGCGGCCAGCGCCACATTGGGCCGCACACCCGTGGCCAGGATCACCTGCTCCACGGCGTACTCCTGGCCGTCGGCCTTGACGGCCCGCACGCGGCCCTGGTCGTCGCCTTGGATGGCCTCCACCTTGGCACCCAGGTGCAGGTGCACGCCCTCCTGGGCCTGGAGATGGCACTGAAGCATGCGGGCCAGCTCCGGGTCGGCCAGGCCGGGCAATATCTGCGGGGCCATCTCGAAGACGTGCACCTCCACGCCCCAGAGGTCGGCCAGGGCCTCGGCCATCTCCAGGCCAGTGGCCCCGGCGCCGATGATGGCCGCGCTGCCCACCTGCCCCTGGCTCACCGCGTCCTTGACGGCCTGGGCGTGGTGCAGGTTGGCCACCGGCGTCACCCCGGCCAGCTCCGCGCCGGGGATGGGCGGGATGAAGGGCACGCTGCCGGTGGCGATGACCAGCTTGTCGTAGGCCAGGTCTCGCTCGGCACCGCTGGCCAGGTCCCGCACCCGCACGATCTTGGCCGCCCGGTCGATGGCCAGGGCCTCGGTGGCCGGCAGCACCTCCACGCCCTTGGCGCCGCGGAAGAACTCGGGGTTGCGCTCCATGTGGAAGCTGGTGGAGGTCAGGCCCTTGAGGTCGGCCACGTCGCCGGAGACGTAGAAGGGTATGCCGCAGCCGCCGTAGGAGATGAAGGAGTCGCGGTCCACCATGGTGACCGAGGCCGAGGGCAGCAGGCGCTTGATCCGGCAGGCGGCCTTGGGCCCTGCGGCCACTGCTCCGATGATGACGACCTTCAGGGGCAACGCGGGCTCCTTTGGCTGAGGCTGGTCGGGGCCGCCCGGCGGACGGGCTGCCAAGACCATACTATTCTGCGCCTAGGCTGGCAAGGCCCGGCCCGCAGGGATTGCCTGGTTTGACCCTGGCCAGGGGCCTGGGCTAACATCGGCCTGGGGCAAACACGCAAGGAGAAGCCATGGACCGCGGTCTGCTCAAAACCACCGCCCTGACGGCCCTGGCCCTGGCCGCGGCCATATGCCTGTTCTACTTTTTTGTAGACCGGGCCGTGGACCAGGCGGCCCACGCCCTGCACGGCAGCGCCTGGTACGCGGCCGGCAAATACCTCAGCCTGCTGGCCGACCACCACGTGTTCAACGTGCTGCTGTTCCTGGGCCTGGTGGTCGCCGGCGCCGCGGCCCTGGCCCGCGGGCTCTCTCCGCTGACCCGCGGGGTGCTGTTCTGCTGTGTGGCCGTGGCCGCGGCCATGGTCATCGGCGACCTGCTCAAGTGGTTCTTCGGCCGCTTTCGGCCGGAGATGCTCTTTAAGCAGGGCCTGTACGGCTTCACCTTTTTTGCCGATAAATACACGCAGCACTCCTTTCCCTCGGGCCACACCCTGCGTATCTTCTCGGCCGCCACCGCCCTGTCCCTGCTCTGGCCGCGGACCCGAGCGCCCCTGCTGGCCCTGGCCGGGCTGGTGGGCCTGAGCCGGATCATGGTCACCAAGCACTTTCCCAGCGACGTACTGGCCGGAGCCTTCGTGGGCTTGTTCTGCGCCCTGTGGGTCTGGCGGATCATGCAGGGGGATGGGGCGAAAGAAAAAAACAGAAAAAGCGGTTTGGAAAAAGGGACGACAGGGCCGCCCTCTAAGTGATGGCCAGGGGAGCCTCCGGCGCCTGGATCAAACCGGCCCCGGCGGGAACTGATTAAAGTAGAACGGAGCTTAAGCAAGCTCCCCGTTTATTATTACTTTTTACCTGCCGTCTTTACTCTTGATTTGAACCTCATTCAGCACCCTGGAACCCTACGGCGGCCTCACTTGGGGCCCGTAACTGGTTCCGTTACGACGAATCACCTGATAAACATGTGGCATTGCCCTTCCAGGGCCTTGTAAACCCCCTTGTAGCCGGGGTTGACACCCCGCAGGCCCTGCGATAAGTTCCTTTATTCAACCTGGGTTAGGCTACCGAGGGCCGCAACAGGGCGTACCCCGGCGCCCAACCAAACGCCGGTAGGAATCATGCAAGAGTTTCGCCGTATGAAACGACTGCCGCCTTACGTGTTCGCGGTGGTCAACGAGCTGAAGATGGCGGCCCGCCACAGAGGCGAGGACATCATCGACCTGGGCATGGGCAACCCGGACCTGCCCACCCCGCCCCATATCGTGGAAAAGCTCATTGAGGCGGCGAACAAGGCCAGCAACCACCGTTACTCGGCCAGCAAGGGCATCACCAAGCTGCGCCACGCCATTTGTAGTTGGTACAAGCGGCGTTACGACGTGGACCTGAACCCGGACACCGAGGCCGTGGCCACCATCGGCGCCAAGGAGGGCCTGAGCCACCTGGTGCTGGCCACCGTCAGCCCGGGGGACGTGGTGCTGGTGCCCAGCCCCACTTATCCCATACACCCGTATAGCGTCGTCATCGCCGGCGGGGACCTGCGCTCGGTGCCGCTCTTGCCGGGGCGGGACTTCTTCGAGGACCTGCGCACCGCCTATCGCCAGACCTGGCCCCAGCCCAAGATGCTGATCATCAGCTTCCCCCACAACCCCACCAACATGGTGGTTGACATAGATTTCATGTACAAGATCGTAGACTTCTGCCGCCGACATGAAATCTGGCTGGTGCACGACTTCGCCTATGCGGACCTGGTCTTCGACGGCTATCAGGCCCCCAGCGTGCTGCAGGTGCCCGGCGCCAAGGACATCGCCGTGGAGCTGTTCTCCATGTCCAAGTCCTACTCCATGGCCGGCTGGCGCCTGGGCTTCACGGTGGGCAACCCGGAGATGGTGCAGGCCCTAACCCGCATCAAGAGCTACCTGGACTACGGCGTGTTCCAGCCCATCCAGATCGCGGGCATCATCGCCCTCAACGAGCAGCAGGACTGCGTGCAGGAGATCGTGGACGTGTACAAAAACCGTCGCGACACCCTCTGCGCCGGCCTGCAGCGCGTCGGTTGGGACGTGGAGGTGCCCAAGGCCACCATGTTCCTGTGGGCCAAGATTCCCGAGCGCTGGCTGAGCCTGGGCTCGGTGGAGTTCAGCAAGCTCTTGATCAAGGAGGCCAGGGTGGCGGTGAGCCCGGGCCTGGGCTTCGGCGAGTACGGCGACGAGTACGTGCGCTTCGCCCTGGTGGAGAACGAGCACCGCATCAACCAGGCCGTGCGGGGACTGCGCCGGTTTTTCAACTCCTAAGCGCTGAGGAGGGCAATGGCCAAAGCCATCAAGGTGGGTCTCTTAGGCCTGGGCACCGTGGGCGGCGGCGTGGCCCAGCTCTTGGTGCAGGAGAGGCAGCGCCTTTCGGACTACCTGGGCGCGGAGCTGATCCTGGCCAAGGCCGCGGACCTGCGCCCGGAGCTGGCCCAGGAGCTGGGCCTGCCCAAGGGAGTGTTCACCTCCGACGCCCGCTCGGTGCTGGCCGACCCGGAGATAGACATCCTGGTGGAGATGATCGGCGGCCTGGAGCCGGCGCGGGGCTTCATCCTGGAGGCCATTGCCCAGGGCAAGCAGGTGGCCACGGCCAACAAGGCCCTCTTGGCCGCGCACGGGGCCGAGATATTCGCCGCCGCCCGCAAGGAGCGGGTGAGCATCGCCTTCGAGGCCTCGGTGGGCGGGGGCATACCCCTGGTGCGCGCCCTGCGCGACAGCCTGGCCGCCAACCGCATCAGCACCTGCCTGGGCATACTCAACGGCACCTGCAACTTCATCCTCAGCCGCATGACCGTGGCGGGCGAGCCCTTTGCGCAGGTGCTGGCCCAGGCCCAGGAGCTGGGCTACGCCGAGGCCGACCCCAGCATGGACGTGGAGGGCCGCGACACGGCCCACAAGCTGGCCATCGTGGCCGCCCTGGTCACCGGCCGCCAGCCCAATCTGGCCCACATACCCACCGAGGGCATCGCCCGCATCACGCCCTTGGACATCCAGTTCGCCGGCGAGTTCGGGTTCAAGGTCAAGCTGCTGGCCATCCTGAACAACGCGGGCGGGGCCGTGGAGGCGCGGGTGCACCCGGCCCTGGTGCCCCAGGACCACCTGCTGGCCTCGGTGGACGGGCCCTTCAACGCCCTGCACATCGACGGCGACTGGGTGGGTCAGGTGCTCCTGCACGGCCGCGGCGCCGGCCGCCGCCCCACGGCCTCGGCCGTGGTGGGCGACGTGCTGGACCTGGCCCGGGACCTGACCGCCGGCTGCCCCGGTCGGGTGCCGCCCCTGGGCACCGCGGCCCATGACAACGGCCCCCTGCCCCTGGCGCCGCTGCTGGATGCGGTCTGCCGCTACTACTTCCGCTTCACGGCCCAGGACAGGCCGGGCGTGCTGGCGGCCATCAGCAAGGTGCTGGGCGAGCACGGCATCTCCATCCAGGCCGTGATCCAGAAGGGCCGGCACCAGGCCGGGCCGGTGCCCATCGTCATGCTCACCCACCAGGCCCGAGAAGCCGCGATGCAGGCGGCGCTCAAGCAGATCGACGCCCTGCCGGTGATCGCCGAGCCCACCATGATCATACGGGTGGCCTGATCCGGGGGAAGGCCGCATGAAATACCTCATCCTGATCGGCGACGGCATGGGCGACCTGCCCCAGGAGGCCCTGGGCGGGCGCACGCCCTTGGAGGCCGCGGCCACACCCAACATGGATTGCCTGGCCCAGGAGGGCCTTCTGGGCCTGACCCAGACCATCCCGGCCGACAAGGAGCCCGGCTCGGACACGGCCAACATGTCCCTGCTGGGCTATGACCCGGCTCAGTACCACACCGGCCGGGCGCCCATCGAGGCCGCGGCCATGGGCGTGGAGCTGGGGCCCCAGGACATCGCCTTCCGCTGCAACCTGGTGACCCTGGATTGGCAGGCGAAACGCACCGTCATGGCCCACTACGCGGCCGGGCACATCGACAGCGCCGCGGCCGCGGAGCTGATCCGCGCCCTGGACGCAGCCCTGGGCCGCGAGGGCCTGCGCTTCTACCCCGGCGTGAGCTACCGGCATTTGCTGGTCTGGCAGGACGGACCCCTGGAGGCGGCCACCGTGCCCCCGCACGACCGCAGCGGCCAGGCCGTAGACGACGTGCTGAACGCGGGCGGGGCCATGCGCGCGGTGAACGAACTGGTGCGCGCCTCCTGGCCCCTGCTCAAGGACCAGGCCGCCAACGCCAGGCGCCGGGCCCAGGGCCAGGAGCCGGCCAACTCCATCTGGCTCTGGGGCCAGGGCACCCGGCCGGCCTTCCCCACCTTTGCCCAGCGCTTCGGGCTCAGGGGCGTGGCCGTGAGCGCCGTGGACCTGATCAAGGGCCTGGGCGTGCTGGCCGGGCTGAGGCCAGTGGAGGTGCCCGGCGCCACGGGCTACCTGAACACCAACTACGCCGGCAAGGTGGCCGCGGCCCTGGAGGGGCTCCAGAGCGGGGACCTGGCCTATGTGCACGTGGAGGCCCCGGACGAAGCCAGCCACAGCGGCCAGTTGGAACTCAAGCTGCAGGCCATCGAGGACTTCGACCGCCGGGTGGTGGGCCCGCTGATGCAAAGCCTGGCCGCCCTGGGCCCGCACCGCCTGCTCTTGGCCACGGACCACTACACGCCCCTGACCACCCGCACCCATGGCCGCCAGCCGGTGCCCTATCTGCTCTGGGACTCCCAGAAGCGGGGCCCGGGCGCGCTGGGCTTCCACGAGGCCGCGGCCCAGGCCGGCGGAGTCCACGAGCCCCAGGCCCATAAGCTGGTGGAGCGGCTGGTGGAGGGCTGGTGATGCACCGCGTGGAGCTGCGGCCCCTGTTCGGCGATGTGGACGCCATGAACGTGGTGTACTACGGCAATTACCTGCGCTTCTTTGAGCGGGGCCGGGCCGAGCTGATGCGCGCCGCCGGGTTCCCCTACCGCCTGATGGCCCAGCAGGGCCTGCACCTGCCGGCCGTGGAGGCCGGGCTGCGCTACCTGCACCCGGCCCGCTACGACGACCTGATCGCGGTGGAGACCTCGGTGGCCTGGCTCAAGCGGGCCTCGCTGTTGTTCAGCTACCGCATCCTGGGCCCGGACGACCAGGGCCGGGAGCGGGAGCTGGTGTTGGGCTTCACCAAGCACGGCTGCGTGGACCAGAAAGGCAAGGTCCAAGCCCTGCCCGCCGTGCTGCGTCGGGCCTTGCAGGGGCATTTGGAGGAGAAAAACCAGTGGGTGGTGGGTCGCTAGGCGCCTGTGATATACTTCCGCGATCGCAATCGACCGCCCCTCCCGGTAGCGTGGCCAAGGGCCTGAATTTGCTGAAGGCTACCGGGATAGTTGCAGTCTTTTCACTTAATTAGGGAGAACCATCGTGACCAAGAAGAAGTTCGTCTACTACTTCGGCGACGGCAAAGCCGAAGGCTCGGCCGGCATGAAAAACCTTCTGGGCGGCAAGGGTGCCAACATCGCGGAAATGACCAACCTGGGCATCCCGGTCCCCTCGGGCTTTTCCATTACCACTGAGGTCTGCACCTTTTACCAAAAAGACAAGAAATATCCCGTAGGCCTGAAGAAGCAGGTGGAGGCCGCTCTGAAGAAGGTGGAGCGGTCCATGGGCGCCAAGTTCGGCGACGTGAAGAACCCCCTCTTGGTCTCGGTGCGCTCCGGGGCCCGGGTGTCCATGCCCGGCATGATGGACACGGTGCTCAACATCGGCCTGAACGACCAGACCATCCCGGGCCTGATCGCCAAGACCAAGAACGAGCGCTTCGCCTATGACGCCTACCGCCGCTTCGTCAACATGTACGGCGACGTGGTGCTGGGCGTGCGGCCGCGCGGCGAAAAAGAGCACGACCCCTTCGAGGAGATACTGGAGCACAAGAAGCACCAGCGCAAGGTGAAGCTGGACACCGAGCTGAGCGCCCAGGACCTCAAGGAGCTGGTGGCCGAATTCAAGGCCCTGGTCAAGAGGCGCCTGGGCCGGCCCTTCCCCGAGGACCCCATGGAGCAGCTCTGGGGCGGCATCGGCGCCGTGTTCGAGTCCTGGAACATCCCCCGCGCCATCAGCTACCGCCAGATTCACGGCATCCCCGAGGACTGGGGCACCGCGGTCAACGTGCAGGCCATGGTTTTCGGCAACATGGGCACTGACTCGGCCACCGGCGTGGCCTTCACCCGCGACCCCGCCACCGGCGAGAACTACTTCTACGGCGAGTACCTGACCAACGCCCAGGGCGAGGACGTGGTGGCCGGCATCCGCACCCCGCAGCCCATCAACCGGGCCAAGAAGGTGCCCAGGGGCATGATGACCCTGGAGCAGGAGATGCCCAAGCTCTACAAGCAGCTGGCCGGCATCCGCAACAAGCTGGAGCAGCACTACCACGAGATGCAGGACATCGAGTTCACCATCCAGCAGGGCCGCCTGTGGATGCTGCAGACCCGCACCGGCAAGCGCACCGCCGCCGCGGCCGTGAAGATCGCGGTGGACATGGTCAAGGAGCGCCTCATCAGCAAGGAACAGGCGGTGATGCGGGTCTCCCCGGAACAGCTGGACCAGCTGCTGCACCCCACCCTGGACCCCAAGGCCGTCAAGACCCGGCTGGCCAAGGGCCTGCCGGCCAGCCCCGGCGCCGCCGTGGGCCAGGTGGTGTTCTCGGCCGAAGACGCCGAGAAATGGGCCGGCGAGGGCAAGAAGGTGATCCTGGTGCGCGTGGAGACCAGCCCGGACGACATCCGCGGCATGAACGCGGCCCAGGGCATCCTGACCAGCCGCGGCGGCATGACCAGCCACGCGGCGGTGGTGGCCCGCGGCATGGGCAAGTGCTGTGTGGCCGGCTGCCCGGAGATCGCGGTCAACTACGCCAAGGGCCGCTTCCATGCCGGCGACGTGGTGGTCAAGGAAGGCGACTGGATCTCCATGGACGGCTCCAAGGGCGAGGTCTACAAGGGCCAGGTGCCTAAGGTGGAGCCCAAGCTCACCGGCGACTTCGGTCAGTTCATGAAGTGGGCCGACGAGATCCGCACCCTGGGCGTGCGCACCAACGCCGACACCCCGCACGACTCGGGCGTGGCCCGGGCTTTCGGCGCCGAGGGCATCGGCCTGTGCCGCACCGAGCACATGTTCTTCGAAGGCGAGCGCATCAGCGCCGTGCGCCAGATGATCCTGGCCGACGACGTGCGCGGCCGCAAGAACGCCCTGGCCAAGATTCTGCCCATGCAGCGCGAGGACTTCGTGGGCATCTTCCGGGCCATGGCCGGCCTGCCGGTGACCATCCGCACCCTGGACCCGCCCCTGCACGAGTTCCTGCCCGACAGCAAGGACAGCAAGGAGATCAACGCCCTGTCCAAGGAGATGGGCGTCAAACCCGCCCACCTGAAGGAGAAGATCGAGTCCCTGCATGAGTTCAACCCCATGCTGGGCACCCGCGGCTGCCGTCTGGGCATCAGCTTCCCGGAGATCACCGAGATGCAGGCCCGGGCCATCTTCGAGGCCGCCTGCCAGGTGGCCCGCGAGGGCAAACGGGTGCTGCCCGAGATCATGATCCCCTTGGTGGGCCACGTTAACGAGCTGAATCTGCAGCGCGAGATCGTGGAGCGGGTGGCCGCCCAGGTGATGAGCCAGCAGGGCGTGAAGATCAAGTATCTGGTGGGCACCATGATCGAGCTGCCCCGCGCGGCCCTGACCGCCGACCAGATCGCCGAGACGGCCCAGTTCTTCTCCTTCGGCACCAACGACCTGACCCAGACCACCTTCGGCCTGTCCCGCGACGACACCGGCAAGCTGCTGGCCAGCTACGTGGCCGCGGGCATCCTGCCCAAGGACCCCTTCGTGAGCATCGACGAGCAAGGCGTGGGCCAGCTGGTGGCCATGGGCGTGGAGCGGGGCCGCTCCACCCGGCCGGGCCTCAAGGTGGGCATCTGCGGCGAGCACGGCGGCGACCCGGACAGCGTGGACTTCTGCCACCGGGTGGGCCTGGACTACGTGAGCTGCTCCCCCTACCGGGTGCCCATCGCCCGTCTGGCCGCGGCCCAGGCGGCCATCATCCACCAGAAGAAGGCGGCCAAGCCCAAGAAGAGCAAGGCTGCCCGCAAAAAGAAGTAACACCGACCCCCGGGCCGCGCCTCCGAGGGGAGGCGCGGCCCGGTTGATCGCTGCGGAGACGCTGGATGGCCCCTATTCGCCTGGCAGGCACCGGTCTGTATCTCCCCCAAAAAGTGCTGACCAACTACGACCTGGAGCAGACGCTGGACACCACCCACGACTGGATCGTCAAGCGCACCGGAGTCTGCGAGCGCCGGGTGGCCGCGCCCGAGGAGGCGGCCAGCGACCTGGCCCTGCCCGCCGCCCGCCAGGCCATGGCCCAGGCCGGGGTCACGGACCGGGACCTGGACTACATCATCATGGCCACCATCACTCCGGACACCCACTGCCCCTCGGCGGCCAACTGGCTGCAGGCCAAGCTGGACGCGCCCCAGGCCGTGTCCTTTGACGTGACCGCCGCCTGCAGCGGCTTCATCTTCGGCCTGGACGTGGCCACCCGCTACATCCAGACCGGCATGGCCAAGACCGTGCTGGTGGCGGCCAGCGAGGTCATGAGCCGGGTGCAGGACTGGGGCGACCGCAGCAACTGCATCCTGTGGGGCGACGGCGCGGGCGCGGCGGTGCTCACCGCGGACGCGGCCCGGCCCCAGGTGCTGGACACCTACCTGGGCACGGACGGCGCCGGCGGCCAGAACCTCTTGATGCCCGGCGGCGGCTCCAAGACCACGCCCATCACCCACGAGTCCGTGGACAGCAAGGCCCACACTCTGAAGATGATCGAGGCCTCGGCCTCGGTGCGCGTGGCCGTGAAGTTCTTCGCGGACGCGGTGAACCTGATCCTGGAGCGCAACGGCTTCAAGCTGGAGGACGTGGATCACTTCATCCCCCACCAGGCCAATTTGCGCATGCTGCAGTCCGTGGCCAAGCGGCTGGGGGTCGATTTTGACAAGTTCGTGATAACCGTAGACAAGTACGGCAACATCTCCTCGGCCTCCTGCATCATCGCCCTGGCCGAGGCCATCCAGAGCGGCCGCATCAAGCCCGGGGACCTGGTCTGCTTCACGGTCTTCGGCGGCGGCCTGACCTGGGGCAGCGCCCTGATTCAGTTCTAGGGGCCAGACCCGCCCGCAAATCCGCTTACCCGAGCTTACTACACTAGGCCGGATCGCCTCTTGGACGATCCGGCCTTTTTGCGCGTTAATTGTCGGTCTAATCATTTTAAATTACGCTGTGTTAATTATTTTATTTAAAGTTATCTCACATCATTATTGTTCATCACTGTAATCTTACATGTCTTAAGCACTGCATTTTTTAGAACTGCCCCCATTTCACTCGGTGGCTGCCCCTACTGTGCTGCCGCACGGTCAAACCGTGGGCCTTTGCCCACCGTATGCCGCCCTGCCGCAACTCGGGCGAGCCGCTGTTCAGGCAGTCCTCTGCCATCTGCTTGTCGCCAAATGCCATGAGCAGCTTGATCAGGCCCTCCTGCGAGCCCCTAAGACCCAGCTTGACCCCTAAGAACAGTATCTGCAAACGGTTAGGACTGTTTTCCGCCACCAGCTCTATCAAGGCGCGTGCCACCGTCTCCGCAGACATAATCTGCAAGGCATCGTATATCTGCTTGCCCTTGACCTCGTCAGTCCAGTTGCCGCGGGAGTTCAGGTAGGAGGCGCCGGCCAGAAGCAGCTCCTTGGTCTGCTTTAGGTCATAGGCCTTGGCGTCGAGCTGGTCCTGGCCCTGCTGGCCATAACCGCCCGGCTGGGTGCCCGGATGCTGCTCCAGAAACTTCTGATAGGCCTCCAGGTCAGCCTGTGAAGCGCGCAGCAGCTCAGCCTGTGAAACGGCACTTTGCCTGGACGCAGTGTTGCTGGCGCAGCCCGCCAACAGGGCCAGGCCCAGCAACAACGTGAGCAGCGTGAAGATAGCCGGATGTCTGGCAAACATGCCCCCCTCTCTTCGCCAAAAGAATCTTAGGTATTAAAATTAATAATTATAGATAGTTAAAATCTTTTTCTAAGTTTTATTTTGGATTTTAGCGTATTTACTGAATAATAAAGGCTTATTTTATAAAAAACTCGAAAAACTACTTTTTCCCCTTGCCCGAGCGCTGCAACCGGCGCTGCACCCAGGGGCCCAGGGTGTCGTCGCTGAGGTCTTTGCACGAGGCCGCTAAGGTCTCCAGGGGTATCTCGGCCCGGGCCATGGACTGGTGCCCGCCGGCGGTGCCCAGTTCGGCAAAGGCCTCCTCAGCCAGCTTGCCGGCGTTGGTGCGGTAGGCGGCGCTGCGCAGGATCACCACCAGCTTGTCGCCTGCGATGCCGCTGACCACGCTGACGAATATGGACTCCACGTGCATGAAGAAGTCGGCGATCTGCACCAAGTTGTCCGGGCTGGCCACCTTGCCCAAGTGCACGAAGAGGGTGTTTTTGCGTACGGCGAAGCGGTCCAGGGCCAGGTGCAGCAGGGCCAGGTCCTTCAGGCGCAACTCGCTGAACTCTATCTTGCGCAGGGTGGACTGGTTGGCCTTGGGGAACAGGTATTGGAAGGCCTGCACGTCTTCCAGGAGCGCGGCCCGGCCGAAGCTGGCGGTGTCGGTCTTGATGCCATAGACCAGGGCCGTGGCCAGGCGCACCGAGGGGGTAATCTTGGCGCCCTTGAGGTACTCGGTCATGATGCTGGAGGTGGCGCCGTAGCGGGGCCGCACGTCCACCAGGCCGGCCTGGCTGTTGGTCTTGTCGCCCAGGGGGTGGTGGTCGATGATCACCTCCAGGGGCAGGTCCGGGAACTCCTGGTAGTGATGGGGCTGGCTGTCCACCATCACCCGCTTGCTGAAGCTGGCCGGGTCCAGCCCGGCCAGGGGCACGGCCTTGATGCCCAGCAGGCTCATCATGGTCAGATTGTCCGGCCGGGTCACCTCGTTGATGCGGGCGATGGTCACCGAGGCCACCCGCCGCCAGAGCAGGCGCCGGATGGCCATGGCCGAGGCCAGGGCATCCGGGTCGGCGGCGATGATGACCAGCACCCGGTCCTCGGCTTGAAAGCGGGACAGCAGCTTGCGGGCCAGCTCGGACGGCGGCCGGCGGACGCGCCCGGCGCCGTTATAGCTCTTTTTCGCCATGCGGGCTGGTTTGCCTTTCCCCTGCTGCCAGAACAGGCAGCCTGGACGCCAACAACGATACCATCCTGCCCTCCTACGAACAAGCCCGAGCCTCCCGCCAACGGCCTTGACTAGTCCGGGCAACCAGCATACATTTGGAAACTTAAATCAAGACCCAAGCCTAGACCAATAAGCTGGCGCCGGGAGATATCGCCGCGAAGTGCTGACCGCCTGAGAAGGACCAAAGCGGGCGCCCAAAGGGAGAAGTGAAGATGAGCCAAGAGCTGGACTGGGGCGGCAACCCCACTCCCCTGAAGATCGAGGACCTGACCCTGCGCGACGGCACCCAGTCTCTGTTCGCTACGCGCATGCGCACCGAGGACATGCTGGAAGTAGCCGAGATGATGGACGAAGCCGGCTTCTGGGCCATGGAGGTCTGGGGCGGGGCCACCTTTGACGCCATGAGCCGTTTCCTGGGCGAGGACCCCTGGGAGCGGCCGCGCACCCTGCGCAAGTACGCCAAAAAGACTCCCTTTGCCATGCTGCTCAGGGGCCAGAACCTGGTGGGCTACCGCAACTACGCCGACGACGTGGCCCGGCAGTTCGTGGACCTGTCCTGCGAGGCGGGCATCAACGTGTTCCGGGTGTTCGACGCGCTCAACGACTACCGCAACTTCGAGACGGTGGTGGAGCGCGTCAAGGCCAACGGACAGCACTTCCAGGGCACCATCTGCTACTCCCTCACCGAGCGGCGCATGGGCGGCCCGGTGTTCAACCTGGAGTACTACCTGGAAAAGGCGGCCCAACTGGAGGCCATGGGCGCGGACTCCATCTGCATCAAGGACATGGCCGGGCTCATCGCACCCTACGACGCCTACAACCTGGTCAAGGCCCTCAAGGCCAAGTGCCAGGCCCCCATCCACCTGCACAGCCACTACACCAGCGGCATGGCCTGCATGAGCATGCTCAAGGCGGCCGAGGCCGGCGTGGACATCATCGACACCTGCATCGCGCCCTTTGCCCTGCGCACCAGCCACCCGGCCGTGGAGCCCATCATGGTGTCCCTGGAAGGCACCCCCCGGGACCCAGGCCTGGACCTGAAGCTGATGCTGGCCATCGGCGAGAAGCTGGAGCAGGTGGCGCCCAAGTACCGCGACTACTGGATGCCCAACAAGATGTCCACCATCGACACCGGCGTGCTGGTGCACCAGGTGCCCGGCGGCATGATCAGCAACCTGGTCAGCCAGCTCAAGGAGGCCAAGGCCCTGCACCGCATTAATGAGGTGTATCAGGAGGTGGCCGTCACCCGCCAGGAGCTGGGCACCCCGCCCCTGGTCACCCCCACCAGTCAGATCGTGGGTGTGCAGGCGGTTCTCAACGTGCTGTTCGGCAAGTACAAGATGGTGACCAACGAGACCAAGGGCCTGGCCTACGGCCTCTACGGCAAGACCCCCACCAAGGTGGACCCGGCCCTGCGCGACAAAATCCTCAAGGGCTTCAAGTTCGGCAAGGAGCCCTTTGACGCCCGGCCGGCCGACATCCTGGAGCCGGAGATGGGCGCGGCCCAGGAGCGGGTCAAGGACGTGCCCGGCGTGGACAAGTTCGATGTGATGACCGCGGCCATCTATGACATCACCGGCACCGAGTACGTCAAGATCAAGCGCGGGGTCAAGCCCCTGCCCGCGGCCATGAAGCCCAAGACCCTGGAGGACATCAAGGCCGAGGACGCGGCCATCGCCGAGTGCAAGAAGCAGCTCGCGGCCAAGAAGTAGGCCCACGCCTGATTTAATGCAGCCCGCCGCCCCCACCAGGGCGGCGGGCTTTTAATTTTTCGGTCCAGGCCTCGCCCGCTCCCACCGGAAAACCTCAGGCGGATGGTTGTAATGGCTTACACTGTTTCTATGACGCTTTAACCGCGAACAAGGAGAGAGGCCTTATGGCTTTCAAGACGCCTTGGGCGCTGCTCATGGCTGCGCTTTTGTTCCTGGCCGGCCTGGCGCCGGGCTTGGCCGCGGCCGCCGGCACGGCCCACAAGCCGTCCCCGCAACAGGTCTTGCAGATGCTCCGCGAGGGCAACGCCCGCTTCGTGGCCGGCAACCCCCTGCGCCTCCACCAGGACCAGGCTCGCCTGGGGCAGGCGGGCCGGGAAGACCAGGCCGACCATGCCTATGCCACGGTCCTGACCTGCTCTGATTCGCGGGTGCCGGTGGAGATTATCTTCGACGCCGGGGTGATGGATATCTTCGTAGTGCGGGTGGCCGGCAACGTGGTCAAGACTGATGAAGCCGGCTCCATCGAATACGGCCTGGCCCACGTGAAGACTCCGCTGCTGGTGGTGCTGGGACACACCCAATGCGGTGCGGTGACGGCGGTGGCCAGCGAGGTACTGGGCCACGGCCATCCCCTGGAGCGTAACATCCCCCCCTTGGTGGCCCCCATCATCCCGGCGGTGCGGGCCGCCCTGGTCGCCCACCCCCAGGCGCGGGGCAAGGACATCGTGCCCTATGCCATTGAGCAGAACGTATGGCAGTCCATCGGCGACCTCTTTCTGCAAAGCGCGGCCACCCGCCAATTGGTGCAGAGCGGCGCGGCCAAGGTGGTGGGCGCCATATACGACGTGGGCACGGGCCGGGTGCGCTGGCTGCCCGAGGCCGAGTCGGCCCGGCTGCTCCAAAAGGCCGCCCAGGACCCAAGACGGGCCAAGGAGGCCATGGCCCCCGGCAAATAGGGCCTCTGCGCTGGGGGTGAAAACTCCGCGCCCAAACCAAGCCACCCCGCCGCCCCGCCCAGGCGGCGGCGGGTTTTTGGCCGGTCGCCGGCCGCCGAGGCTTGGTCCGCGTAAATTGCTTGAGCCTGGTGCCGGGCTGGCATTTAATATTAAGCACGGCATCCACGGCTGAAGATTAGGAGGAGCAGCATGAAGGTCGCCTTTATCGGCATGGGCACCATGGGCGCGGCCATGGCCTTGAACCTGTTGCAGGCCGGGCACCAGCTCACGGTGCACAACCGCAACCGTGAGCGCGAGGAGCCGGTGGCCGCGGCCGGGGCCGCGCGGGCCGCCTCCCCGGCCCAGGCCGCCCGAGGCGCCGAGGTCATCGTCACCTGCGTCAGCGACACCCCGGACGTGGAGGGCGTGCTGCTGGGCCCAGAGGGCGTGATCCACGGCGCCGCGGCCGGCGCGGTGGTGGTGGACACCTCCACCATCAGTCCGGGCGCCACCCGCCGCTTTGCCGCGGCCCTGGCCGAAAAGGGCGTGGGCATGATAGATGCGCCCATGTCCGGCGGCTCCGAAGGCGCCCAAAAGGCCACCCTGGTGTTCATGGTGGGCGGGGCCGAGGCGAACCTGAACAAGGCCCTGCCCGTGCTCCGCGCCATGGGCAAGCGCATCACCCACGTGGGGCCCATCGGCGCCGGACAGGTGACCAAGGCCATCAACCAGGCGACCCTGGCCGGCTACTACCTGAGTACCGCCGAGGGCCTGGTCCTGGGCATGAAGGCCGGCCTGGACATGGAAAAAGTGGTGCAGGCCATCAGCGGTGGGGCCTGCGACTCCTGGGTGCTCAACTTCCGCTCGGGCAACATGATCAAGAACCAGTACCCCCTGGGCTTTAGGGTCAGCCTGCACCGCAAGGACCTGCGCATCGCCCTGGAGGCAGCCGGCGAGGTGGGCGCGGCCCTGCCCATCGCCGGCATGGTGGCCCAGATCGAAAATGCCCTGGTGGGACGCGGCTTTGGCGACGAGGATGTCTCGGCCCTGGCCCGCTTCATGCGCGAGCTTGCGGGTCTGGACGACTAGGGTCGCGAAACCGAAGCAGCGCGGCGTCCTTCTGGGGACGCCGCGCTGCTTTTGGGCCCTGGCGAGGGTGACCAAGCTGGCGCTTGTACCCTGCCCGGTTCTGCGCAAGAATATATCCTATGTAAACGCCGGGCCCGCGCCGGCCGCAAGCAACCTTCCCTCCCAGGAGCCCTGAGTATGCTTGACCCCAAGATGGAGGCCGCCCTCAACGGCCAGATCAACGCCGAGCTTTACTCTGCCTATCTGTACATGTCCATGGCCACCTGGTTCGATCAGAAGCAACTGCCGGGCATGGCCCATTGGATGCGGGTGCAGACCCAGGAGGAGATGACCCACGCCGTCAAGTTCTACACCTTCGTCAACGAGCGCGGCGGGCGGGTGACCCTGAGCGCCATCGAGGGGCCGCCCACGGACTGGCAGAGTCCCCTGGCCGTGTTCCAGGCCGTGGCCAAGCACGAGGCCAAGGTCACGGGCCTGATCAACGGCCTGATGGACCTGGCCCTTAAGATCAAGGACCACGCCAGCGCCAGCATGCTGCGCTGGTTCGTGGACGAGCAGGTGGAGGAGGAGTCCTCGGCCGCGGACGTGGTGGGCAAGATGAAGCTGACCCAGAAGGAATCCAGCGGCCTGTTCATGATCGATAACGAGCTGGGCGCCCGGGTGTTCACGCCCCCCATATGGCTCAAGCTGTGAATACCGGCCGCGGCCGGCGCGCGGCCCTGCCCTGGCCCTGGGCCGGGGCGGCTGTGCTGTGCCTGCTGGGTCTGTTCTGGAGCGGCCCGGCCCCGGCCGAGCCGGCGGCGCCGGTCAGCGCAGCCACCCAGGCCTGCCTGGACTGCCACAACGACGCCACCCCGGCCATCGTGGCTGACTGGCGGCGCGGCCGCATGTCGCGCACCAGCCTGGCCCAGGCCCTCAAGCAGCCGCCGCTGAAGCGCCGGGTGTCGCTGCAGCAGGCGCCGGCGGCGCTGCGGGACGTGGCCGTGGGCTGCGCCGAGTGCCACACCCTGGACCCCAAGTCCCATGCCGACACCTTCAACCACGGCGACCAGCAGGTGCACGTGGTGGTCACGCCCAAGGACTGCGCCACCTGCCACCCCACTGAGGAGTCGGAGTACGGCCGCAACCTGATGTCCCAGGCCCACGGCAACCTGGTGAACAACTCGCTGTACATGGACCTGGCCCGGCAGATCAACGGCAGGCCCCTGGTGCAGGGCACAGGCATCAAGCTGCAGCCGCCGGGCGCCCTGACCAATGCCGAGTCCTGCCTGTACTGCCACGGCACCAAGGTGGAGGTGCAGGGCCTCCAGACCCGCGACACCGGCGACTGGGGCGAGATGCCCTTCCCCAGGCTTACGGGCTGGCCCAACCACGGCGTGGGCCGCATCAACCCGGACAACAGCAAGGGCTCCTGCACGCCCTGCCACAGCCGACACCAGTTCTCCCTGGCCCTGGCCCGCTCGCCCTACACCTGCTCCGAGTGCCACAAGGGCCCGGACGTGCCGGTGTACCGTGTCTATCAGGTGAGCAAGCACGGCAACCTCTACTTCGCCCTGCACAAGCAGTGGCAGATGGAGGCCGTGCCCTGGACCCCAGGCAAGGACTTCAGCGCCCCCACCTGCGCCACCTGTCACGTGAGCCTGCTCACTGACGCCGGGGGCAAGGTGATTGCCCAGCGCAGCCACCAGATGGCCGACCGCATCTGGGTGCGGCTGCTGGGCCTGACCTACTCCCACCCGCACCCCAAGAGTTCGGACACCAGCATCATACGAAACGCCGACGGCCGGCCCTTGGCCACCACCCTGGACGGCCAGCCGGCCTCCAAGTTCCTCATCGACGCCCAGGAGCAGACCCAGCGCCAGGCGCGCATGCAGGGCGTGTGCCGGGCCTGCCACAGCCAACAGTGGGTGGACGGCCAGATGGCCCGCCTGGCCCAGAGCATCCAAGACGCCGACGCCCAGGTGCTGGCCGCCACGCAGCTCATGCAGCAGGCCTGGCGCGAGGGTCTGGCCGAGGGGACGGCCCAGAAGCAGAGCCCATTTGACCAGTACATCGAGCGGCTGTGGACCCAGCAATGGCTGTTCTGGGCCAACTCCATGCGCTTCGCCTCGGCCATGATGGGCGCGGACATGGGCGTGTTCGAGCAGGGCCGTTGGGAGGCGGCCAAGAACCTGCGCCAGATGCAGGACTGGCTAGAGACGCACCGTAAAAAGAAGTAGCCGCCTGACGGCAAGAGCAGCGCCCTGTCCTTTTGGGCGGGGCGTTTTATTTCGGGGAAAAAGAAAAGAGGTGGTGAAGGAAAGATTAGCGAGGGCTGTGTTCGGGGTCTTCTGGCGAATTCGTACGCGGGCGGTTCAAGCCGGGCGGCGCTTACTATCTCCTGGCCGCGCGGCAGGTACTATTCCGCGGCGCTGGTTATGGGTTCAACCGCCGGCTAATTGCAGGCGGCCCCGAGCCCATTTTTCCTTCCCAATCCTTCTTCCCTCTTCATACCCCGCGCATGTCCGGCGGCCAGATGTACTTGTGCAGCTGCAACTGGAAGCGCACCGGCAGCCGGTCCTCCAGCATCCACTGCACCACCTGCCGAGGGTCCAGGCGGCCGGCCACCACCGACAAGAGCACCTGCACCCGGTCCAGGAGGCGCTGCTCCAGGATCAGGCGGCGGGCGTACTCGTAGTCGGCCCGGTCGGCGATGACGAACTTCACCTGGTGGTGGGGCAGCAGCAGGCCCAGGTTGGGCCAGTGCATGCGGCCGGCCATGCCCGAGGAGGGGCACTTGATGTCCATAATCACGTGCACGTCCCGGGGCACCGGCGAGAGGTCAAAGGCGCCGCTGGTCTCCAGGAGCACGGTATGCCCCCGCTGCAGCAGCAGGGACATGAGCTGGGGTGCGGCTTCCTGGATCAGGGGCTCGCCGCCGGTGATTTCCACCAACGGCACGCCCATGTCCCGCACCAGAGAGACGATGGCCCCCAGGTCCATGAGGCGGCCGGGCAGCTTGGCGTACTGGGTGTCGCACCAGCGGCAATCCAGGGGGCAGCCCGCGGTGCGCACAAAGACGCAGGGCAGGCCCGCGAAGCTGGACTCGCCCTGGATGCTCAGGAATATTTCGCAAATCTCCAGGCGCACACGAACCTCCCCACTTGGGTCCTACAGGTATTTTATACGAGGGCAGGCCTTGGCCCAAGCCCAGCTTGACTGGCCCGCCAGGGCCGGATTAGCATTCTCCCCATAAAGCCACGCTGGCCCCCGGCCGCAGGGGCAGGGAGGTTTGGTTATGCGTAGCCAAAAGATGCGCTCGCTTTACCGTATTCCCGCCTGCGGCCTGGGCGTTGCGGCCCTGGCCTGGCTGGTGTTCTTGGCCGCCGCGGCCCAGGCCGTGCCGCCGGGGCAGGTCTCCTGGACCGCCCAGGTGACCTCGGCCTACCGGGCCCTGGGCGCCAAGGACCCTGACCCCCAGACCCGCAACCCAGACTATCTGGCCGCCCGCCTGGTGGACCAGGACTTCCTGGGCCAGCAGCTATACCTGCCCGCGGACTTTGCCCAGGCCCTGGCCACCCTCCGCCGCCGCGGCAACCGCACCTTCTTCTACATCACCGCCCGCACCAAGTACATCGACCAGGTGCTGGCCCAGGAGGCAGCCGCCGGCGCCAGGCAGGTGGTGATCTTGGGCACAGGCCTGGACAGCCGGCCCTACCGCTTCCAGAAGCAGTATCCGGGCCTGCGCTTCTTCGAGGTGGACCTGCCGGCCACCCTGGCCTACAAGCGCCAGCGGGTGGAGAAAGCCCTGGGCGCCATGCCCGCGGGCGTGGCCTACGTGGCCGTGGACTTTGACAAGGACGACCTGGGCCAGAGCCTGGCCCGGGCCGGCTACCGGGCTGATCAGCGCACCCTGTTCATCTGGGAGGGGGTCACCTACTACCTGCAAGAGGCCGGGGTGCGCGCCACCCTGAAGCTGGTGGCCAAGGGCGCCCACCAGGGTAGCCGCCTGGTGTTCGACTACCTCCTTCAAGAGGCCCTGGACCAGATCAACGCCAAGGGGGCTCAGGGCCGGCCCGCGACCGCGGCCAGGACCCGGCACGGCGAGCCGTTTTTGTTCGGCATCAAGCAAGGCCACAGCCGCAGCTTCCTGGCCCAGTCGAGCCTTTCGCTGGTGGAGGAGTTGGATTCGGAGCAAATGGTCCGGCGCTTCCTGACCAGCAGCCAGGGCCAAGCCATCGGCCGCCCCTCGCAGGGCCTGCGCCTGGTCCTGGCCGAGGTGCCCGCGCCGGCGCGTTGATACAGGGTGCTGTCCAGGGGGTAATCTTTCCTGGCGTTGGGGCCTGGTTGCCGGTAAATTAAAAAGAGCCGCCCAACCAACCAGCGCCACGGGAAGGGCCCTGTATTGCCTTTCAGCCTCTTCAGCCGTAAGTACCTGGATAGAGTCACCATCGCCGTCAGTCTGCTGGCCCTGTCCGCCCTGATGTTCCTGGGCTACTGGCTGTACGTGGGCGATGCGAGCTACATCAGCAATTACTTCTACCTGCACTTGTCCTTTTTGCCCATCCACGCCCTGGTCCTGGGCCTGATTCTGGAAGAGCTGATCGTGCACCGGGAAAAGCAGCAGCGGCACCACCGCTTGAACATGTTCCTGGGCGTCTTCTTCCGGCAGATGGGCATCGACATCATGCTCAACATGCTGCTCCTGGCCGAAAACCGCGACGAGCTGGAGCAGGTGATGCTGGTGGACAAGGGCTGGAAGGCCCGGCACTTCCGGCGGGCGCGCCTGCAGGTAGGTGCAATGCGCCTGAACATGCGCCCCGACCGGGGCCAGATCAAAATACTGTTCAACCTGCTGGCCCAACGGGAGCAGGAGATCATCACTCTGACCCGCAACCCCATGATGCTGGAGTTCGAGGCCCTGTACCGCTGCCTGCTCTCCCTGTTCCACCTCATCGAGGTGACGCACTACCAGGGCCAGGTGATGTCCCTGAGCGACAACGTGATCCAGCACCTGGCCGCGGACATAGGCAAGACTCTGGCCCTGCTGGCCTCGCTGTGGCTGTCCTATCTGGAGCACCTCAAGGGGGAGCACCCGGTCTTGTTCGGCTTCCAGGTGGGGCTGCACAACACCATCCAGCCCATATTGCTGGAGGACGTGAACATCAAGTAGGGCCGGCTTGCTGCCTGGGCCGGCGAAGCCTTAGAATTTTACTTGGATGCGGGCCCGCGCCGAGTACGCGGAGCAGAAACGGAGATTAGGATGGAACACTACTACAACGCCCAGGACCTGCCCCGCTTCCCCGAGATCGCCAAGGCCGCCCCGGAGCTGGCCAAGAAGTTCTTTGACTGGGCCGAGGCGGTGATGGCCGACGGCGCCCTAAGCCGCCGGGAGAAATCCCTCATCGCCCTGGCCGCCGCCCATGCCGTGCAGTGCCCCTACTGCATCGACGCCTACACCCAGGCCTGCCTGGAGCAGGGCTCGGACCTCACCGAGATGACCGAGGCGGTGCACGTGGCCTCCTACATCCGGGGCGGGGCCACCCTGGTGCACGGCATACAGATGCGCAACCAGGCCGACAAGCTGTCCCTATAAGACAGCCGGCCGCTCCTGCGAGGCAGACGTGGTTTCCTTCGCCCAGGCCCTGAGCCAAAACCAGCTTGACCTGCGGCGGGGCCGCACCGAGACCCTGCAGGTCAACCTGGGCCTGCTCTGCAACCAGGCTTGCAAGCACTGCCATCTCAGCGCCGGCCCCCACCGCCGGGAGATGATGGACCAGGCCACGGTGCAGCAGGTGGCGGAGTACGCGGCCCGGGGCGGCTTCGCGGTGGTGGACATCACCGGCGGGGCGCCGGAGCTGAACCCGCATTTGCCCGAGCTGATTAGGCGCTGCGCGGAGGTGGCGCCGCGGGTGATGCTGCGCAGCAACTTGACCGTGCTCGCCGACGGCAACCACACCGACCTGCTGGCCCTGCTGCGGGATAAGCGGGTGGTGATCGTGGCCTCCTTCCCCTCCTTGAGCCCCAGCCAACTGGACGCCCAGCGCGGCGCCGGGGTGTTCGAGGGCTCACGCTTGGGCCTGGAGTTGCTCAACCAGATGGGCTGGGGCCAACCGGACAGCGGCCTGGAGCTGAACCTGGTGGTCAACCCGGCCGGCGCCTTCCTGCCGCCGCAGCAGGAGGCGGCCGAGCGGCGCTTCCGCGGCGAGCTGCAGCGGCGCTGGGGCATTACCTTCAACAACCTCTACACCCTGGCCAACGCGCCCCTGGGCCGCTTCCGCGACTGGCTGCTACGCTCGGGCAACTACGACGGCTATCTGGACAAGCTGGCCCACGGCTTCAACCCCTGCGCCGTGCAGGGGCTCATGTGCCGCAGCCTGGTCAGCGTGGGTTGGGACGGCTGCCTGTACGACTGCGACTTCAACCTGGCCGCGGGCATACCCTTGGGCGGCCGGCGGGTGCACGTCAGCCAGATGCCCGGCCCGCCGCCCGAGGGCGCGGCCATCGCCATGTCCGAACACTGCTACACCTGCACCGCCGGCAGCGGCTTCACCTGAGGCGGCGCCATCAAGACCTGAGGCTCAGGTCTGCCAGCATGAGCACCTCCTCTCTTCTCTGGCCCGGTTGCTACGGCGGCCAGGGCATCAGCGTGATCATCCCGGCGCTCAACGAACAGGACTGGGTGGCCGCAGCTGTGGCCAGTGCCCGCCGGGCCCTGGGCGCAGAGGTGCTGGTGGTGGACGGCCACAGCCAGGACGCCACCCAGGCCCAGGCCGCCACGGCCGGCGCGCGGGTGATTGAATCTTTGCCGGGCCGCGGGCGGCAGATGAACGCCGGTGCGGCCGCGGCCAAGGGCGAGATACTCCTCTTTCTGCACGCCGACACCTGCCTGCCCTGGGGCTGGCAGCACGAGGTGCGCCGGGTGCTGGCCCTGCCCGGCGTGGCGGCCGGGGCCTTTGCCTTTCGTCTGGACCAGCGCCGCGCCGGCCTGCGCCTCATCGAGTTGGGCGTGGCCGCGCGCTGCGCCCTGGCCCAGATGCCCTACGGCGACCAGGGCCTGTTCCTGCGCCGGGAGTTGTTTGCGCGCGTGGGCGGCTTTCCGGACCTGCCCCTGATGGAGGACGTAGCCCTGGTGCGGCGGCTGCGACGCCGGGGCCGGGTGCTCACCTCCCCGGCCCCGGCCGTGACCTCGGCCCGGCGCTGGCAGCGGGGGGGCGCCCTGCGCACCAGCCTGCTCAACGCCATCCTGCTGGCCGGCTTCTACCTGGGCCTGCCGGCAGGCACCCTGCACCGCCTGCACCAGCGCCCCTGAACCGTCCTCATTCCCCCTGAACAGCAAAAACCTATAAACGACAGGACTTTCGCCAGGTCCGCTCAATCACTGAACTGAACGCCCTGTCAGAATCGATGAGTTTTGTTCAGAATAGGCACAAGCTGGGGTTGACATGGGCAGGGCGCGCAGTTAGAAATGGTTGATCGCTTTGGATGCTTCACCGGGCTTTCCCGGATTCATTCTTTAGGAGATAGGGCTTGTCAGCAGTACGCGAAGTTCAGGTGTCGGCCATAACCGACGCCGTGGCCAGCATGTGCGGCCAAGCGGACATCGAGCTGCCCGCGGACGTGCGCCGCTCCTTCGAGCAGGCCATAGCTACCGAAGAATCGCCGGTGGGCAAGGGGGTCCTGGCCCGCCTTCTGGAGAACGCGGACCTGGCCCAAGACACCCGCCTGCCCATCTGCCAGGACTGCGGCCTAGCCGTGGTGTTCGTGGACCTGGGCCAGGACGTGCACCTGGTGGGCGGCGACCTGGGCGAGGCCATCAACGAGGGCGTGCGCCGGGGCTTCAAGGACTACTACCTGCGCAAGAGCGTCTGCCACCCCTTCAGCCGGGCCAACACCGGCGACAATACCCCGTCGGTGATCCACACCCGCATCGTGCCTGGGGACAAGGTGCACGTGTGGCTGGTGCCCAAGGGCGGCGGCAGCGAGAACATGTCCAAGGTCTTCCTGCTCACCCCGGCCCTGGGCCTGGAGGGGGTCAAGAAGGCGGTGCTGGATACGGTGATCGCCGCCGGCCCCAACCCCTGCCCGCCCATCATCCTGGGCGTGGCCGTGGGCGGCACCTTTGACGACGCGGCGGTGCGGGCCAAGCGCAGCCTGCTGCGGGAGCTGGACTCGGTGAACCCCGACCCCGAGGCCGCCAAGCTGGAGGAAGAGCTGCTGGCCGCGGTCAATGACCTGGGCATCGGCCCGGCCGGCCTGGGCGGGCGCATGACCTGCCTCAAGGTCTTCGTGGACATCCGGCCTTGCCACATCGCCAGCCTGCCGGTGGCGGTGAATGTGCAGTGCCACGCCGCCCGGCACAAGGAGGCGGTGCTATGAGCCAGACCATCCGCCTGACCACCCCGCTCAGCGACCAGGACGTGAGCCAGCTCAGGGCCGGAGACCAGGTGCTGCTCTCGGGCACCATCTACACCGCCCGCGACGCAGCCCACAAGCGCATCGTGGAGGCCATCAAGGCGGGCCAGGAGCCGCCCTTCCCCATTGCCGGCGCGGCCATCTACTACGTGGGACCCTCGCCGGCCCCGCCCGGCCGGGTCATCGGCGCGGCCGGCCCCACCACCAGCTACCGCATGGACGCCTATGCGCCTTTCCTCATCGAGCGCGGGCTCAAGGTCATGATCGGCAAGGGCAAGCGCGGCCAGGAGGTCAAGGAGGCCATGGTGAACCACAAGGCGGTGTACCTGGCGGCCATCGGCGGGGCCGGGGCGCTCATGGCCGGGGCCATCATTGAGGCCGAGGTGATCGCCTACCCCGAGCTGGGGCCCGAGGCGGTGCGCCGCCTGGTGGTCAAGGACATGCCTTTATTCGTGGTCAACGACGTCCACGGCGCGGACCTGTATGAGCAGGGCCGGCAGGCCTACGGACGCTGATTAACTTATCACCGCCCGCCGCGGGCCGAGGCCCAAGCGGGCTGACAACCGCAATCTGGGAGTCGTCATGAGTGGCATCGACACCGCCATCTACGTAAGACAGCCCAGCCGCAGCGCAGCCTATCTGGACTGGCTGCAGATGCTCACCGGCGCCGGGCTGATCCTGTTCATGTGGTCGCACATGGTCCTGGTGGCCAGCGTAAACCTGGGACCCAAGGTTATGAACACCATCGCCTACTTCTTCGAGGCCACCTACATGGCCCAGGTAGGCGGGCCCATCATCGGGGCCACCATGCTCCTGCACTTCATCCTGGCCGCGCGCAAGATCCCCTACACCTCCAGCGAGCAGGGCGTCATCTGGCGCCACGCCAAGATGCTGCACCACACCGACACCTGGCTCTGGCTGATCCAGGCCGTCACGGCCATGGTCATCCTGGTCATGGGCTCCATCCACATCTGGACCGTGCTGACCAACCTGCCCATCACCGCGGCCAAGAGCGCCCTGCGGGTGCAGACCGGGTTCTGGGGCGTGTTCTACCTTATCCTGCTGCCCTGCGTGGAGCTGCACGTGGGCATCGGCTTCTACCGCATCCTGGTCAAGTGGGGCGTGATCAAGCGCAGCGGCCGCAAGGGCCTGCACCGCTTCGAGAACGTGCTGACGGGCGTCTTCATCCTCATCGGCCTGATCACCATCATCCGCTTCTGGACGCTGCCGGTTTAAGGAGGCCCGCCCCATGGAATACCAGACCTTCTACACTGACCTGCTGTGCATCGGGGCCGGCCTGGCCGGCGAGCGGGTGGCCGTGGAGGCCGCGGCCAAGGGATTCGAGACCATACTGCTCAGCCTGGTGCCGCCCCGCCGCTCCCACTCCTGCGCCGCCGAGGGCGGCATGCAGGCCTCCCTGGGCAACTGCGCCATGGGCGAGGGCGACAACCCCGACATCCATTTCGCCGACACGGTCAAGGGCTCGGATTGGGGCTGCGACCAGGAGGTGGCCCGCATCTTCGCCGACACCGCGCCCATCGCGGTGCGCGAGGCGGCCTTCTGGGGCATACCCTGGAACCGGGTGGTGGCGGGCAAGGCCACCTACTACAAGGGCGGCCAGGAGTTCGAGGCCGTGGAGCCCCAGGATCGCCACGGCCTGATCACCGCCCGCGCCTTCGGCGGCACGGCCAAATGGCGCACCTGCTACACCGCCGACGGCACCGGCCACACCCTGCTCTACACCCTGGACAACAAGGTCACCCAACTGGGCGTGACCGTGCACGACCGGGTGGAGGCCATCAGCCTGATCCACGACGGCGCCAACTGCCTGGGCTGCGTGGCCCGGGACCTGAAGACCGGCAAGCTGAGGGTGTACCTGGCCAAGGCCACCCTCATCGCCACCGGCGGCTACGGCCGGCTCTACTCCGAGACCACCAACACGGTGATCAACGAAGGCGGCGGTCACATCGTGGCCCTGGACACCGGCCTGGTGCCCTTCGGCAACCCCGAGGCCGTGCAGTTCCACCCCACCGGCATCGTGCCCACCAACATCCTGGTGACCGAGGGCTGCCGCGGCGACGGCGGCACCCTGCTGGACGTGGATGAAAAGCGCTTCATGGACAAGTACGAGCCGGCCAAGGCCGAGCTGGCCTCCCGGGACGTGGTCAGCCGCTGGATGATGTACCACATCGCCCAGGGCAAGGGCGTGCCCAGCCCCTACGGCGACCACCTGTGGCTGGACATCCGGCACCTGGGAGAGAAGCACATCAACACCAAGCTCCGGGAGGTGTATGACCTCTGCCGCCACTTCCTGGGCGTGGACCCCATCCACCAGCTCATCCCGGTGCGGCCGGCCCAGCACTACTCCATGGGCGGGGTGCGCACGGACAAGAACGGCGCCGCCTACGGCCTCAAGGGCCTGTTCTCGGCCGGCGAGTCGTGCTGCTGGGACATGCACGGCTTCAACCGCCTGGGCGGCAACTCCCTGGCCGAGACCATCGTGGGCGGCCGCTACATCGGCCAGAGAGTGGCCGAGTACCTGGCCGGGGCCGAGGCCCGCTTCGACACCACCCTGGTGCGCCAGGCCGTGGCCAAGGACCAGGAGCGCATCAAGAAGCTCACCCGCGGCGGCGGCAAGGAGAACGTCTACGAGATCAGGGCCGCCATGCAGAACGAGATGATGGAGCGGGTGGGCATCTTCCGCAACGGCGGCGACCTGCAGAAGGCCGTGCACAACCTGCAGGCCATCTACGCCCGCGCCAAGCAGATCGGCCTGCGCAGTAACGGCATCGGGGCCAACCCCGAGCTTAACCTGGCCTTGAAGATGCCCGGCATGCTGCGCCTGGCCATCTGCGTGGCCTACGGCGCCCTGATGCGCACCGAGAGCCGCGGCTGCCACGCCCGCGACGACTATCAGGCGCGCAACGACCGTGACTGGCTCAACCGCACCCTGGCCTATTGGCCGGACATGCAGGCCGACCTGCCGGTGTTCAAGTACGAGCCGGCCACCCAAGTCATGTACCTGCCGCCGGGCGACCGCGGCTACGGCAAGGTGGAGATCATCCCCATGGACGCCCCCAAAGAGGACCGGTCATGAGCAGGCAGCTTACATTCAACATATTCCGCTATAACCCCCAGGACCCGGCCTCGGTGCCCCACACCGACACCTTCCGCCTGGAGGAGACCCCCTCCCTGACCCTGTTCATCGCCTTGAACCGCATCCGGGAGGAGCGGGACCCCTCGCTCCAGTTCGACTTCGCCTGCCGCATGGCCATCTGCGGCTCCTGCGGCATGGTGATCAACGGCCGGCCGGGCCTGGCCTGCAAGACCCTGACCAAGGAGCTGCCGGACCAGATAACCCTGATGCCCCTGCCGGTGTTCAAGCTGGTGGGCGACCTGTCGGTGGACACCGGCACCTGGTTCCGCACCACCAACACCAAGATCGAGTCCTGGATCCACACCGACCGGGAGTTCGACCCCACGGTCATTGAAGAGCGCATGGAGAACGACCTGGCCAACGCCATCTTCGAGCTGGAGCGCTGCATCGAGTGCGGCTGCTGCGTGGCGGCCTGCGGCACGGCCAACATGCGCGCGGACTTCGTGGGCGCCTTTGCCCTCAACCGCATCGCCCGCTTCATGCTGGACCCCCGGGACCAGCGCAGCGAGGCGCAGTACTTCGAGGTGGTGGGCACGGACCAGGGCGTGTTCGGCTGCATGGGCCTGTTAGCCTGCGAGGATGTCTGCCCCCGGGAGCTGCCTCTGCAGGACCAGCTCGGTATCCTGCGCCGTAAGATGGGCTTCATCAGCCTGAAGAACCTGTTCAAACCCAAGGCCCGCGCTGCGGTCTAAGCGTCTCGATACATAGCCAAAAGCGGGGCGCGCACTGCCGCGCCCCGCTTTTTTTGAGGTCCGGGACGGCGGGCAGGCCTCTGCCGGGCACAATCCGTTTGACATTGCCCTGGCCCCTGTTCTATGTTGTTTCACAGATTAACTACTGATACCGGGCGCTTGGGCCTCACAGCCAGGGGCGGACCAGGAGCCGCAGTTGATTCAGCCACAACCCACAGACCTAGTCATAGCCCCCGAGGCCATCCAAGAGCGGGTCAGGGAGCTGGCGAGCCAGATTTCCCGAGACCTGGCCGGCCAGGAGCCGGTGCTGTTGGGCGTGCTCAAGGGCTGCTTCATCTTCATGAGCGACCTGGCCCGGCAGATGAGCATCCCGGCCCAGATCGATTTCGTGCGCCTGTCCTCCTACGGCCACGGCGACACCAGCTCCGGCCGGGTGCAGATGACAAAGCCGCCGGAGCTCCCCCTGCGCGGCCGGCTGGTATTGGTGGTGGAGGACATCGTGGACACCGGCCTGAGCCTGGCCTGGCTCAAGGAGCACCTGCGGCAGTACCAGCCGGCGGATGTTAAAATTTGCGTGCTGGTGGACAAGGCCGAGCGCCGGCAGATAGATTTGGACCTGGACTACGTGGGCTTCAAGGTGCCCAAGGGTTTTCTGGTGGGTTACGGCCTGGACTTCAACGAGGGGTATCGTTGCCTGGCCGGCATATACGACCTCAAGACCCACTGAGGGCGCGGGGATAAGGCATGATCGTCCACTGCCAGACCTGCGACACGGACTTTAAGCTGGACGAGTCCAGCCTGCCGCCCGAAGGCGCCTGGGTGCGCTGCAGCGTCTGCGGCGAGGTGTTCCACGTGGCCGCGCCGGACCAGGACGCGACCAAGGCAACGGTCCCTGCGCCAGCCGAAAAAGCCCAGGACGCAGCCGAGACCGAAACCAAGCCCAAGGACAAGACCGCCGCCGCCAGACGCGAGACAGGCCCGCCGCCACCGCCGGCCCTGCCCTTCGGCCCTACACCTTTGGACCTGCATGACTACCAGGACGTGGACCAGCAGCGGGCCCAGGAGCTGGCCGACTTCGGCCTGGGCGGGCACCCGGAGGAGCCGCTGCCCGGCCGGAGTTCGCTGTTCAAGGCCCTGTTCTGGATCATCGGCTTGGCCCTGCTGGTGGCCATCGCCAGCCTGGGCGGGGTGGTGGTGCTGGACCGCATGGGCCTGGAGGGCTCGCTGATGCAGCGGGCCAAGTCCCTACCCGGACTGGCGCCCCTCTTGGGCCAGCCCCAGACCGCGGCCACCCGCAGCGAGGCCAAGGAAGAGCCGGTGCGCATGACCCTGAGCCAGGTGCAGCGCTTCTTCCGCGAGAACGACACCGCCGGGCGCATCTTCCTTATCCAGGGCCTGGTGGAGAACCAGCACAACAAGCCCCGGGCGGCGGTGCTGGTGCAGGGCCGCCTGTACGACAGCCAGGGCAAGCTGGCCCGGCAGGCCACCTCCTACGCCGGCGCGGTGCTGACCCCCGGCGAGCTGAGGCACCTGAGCCTGGCCGCCATCGAGCGCCGGCTCTCCAGCCCCTTGGGCCCGGACGGCAACAAGTACGTGGTGGGCCCCGGCCAGAGCATCCCCTTCATGATCGTCCTGGCCAACCTGCCCAACCACCTGGTGGAGTTCACCGCCGAGGTGGTGGCCTCCGAGCCCGCGCCCGCTACCGGCGGTGCCCGCTGAGCGGCCCATTGGCCACCGGCGGGACCCACGGACGCCCTCATGACTAGCAGACGCATCAAGATGGCCCTGGCCCTGGTGGTCGGGGTGCTCCTGTTCGGCACCCTGGGCTACCACCTGCTGGAGAACTTCAGCTGGCTGGATGCCCTGTACATGACCGTGATCACCGTGACCACGGTGGGCTACGGCGAGGTGCGGCCCCTGGGCACCTCGGGGCGCATCTTCACCATGGTGCTGATCGGCAGCGGCGTGGGCACCATCTTCTACATCCTGACCGCCGCCACTCAGTTCATGGTGGAGGGCCGGCTCAGAGAGATATTAGGGAGAAGGAGCGTGGAACGCGCCATAGGGTCCCTGAAGGACCACTACATAATCTGCGGCTATGGGCGCATCGGCGCCCTGGTCTGCGAGATGCTCTTGGAGGCCGGCCGCCAGGTGGTGGTCATCGACAGCAACGAAGAGGTCACCCGCCGCCTGGGCGGAGACAAGATCCACTACGTGCTGGGCTCGGCCACCGAGGACGAGGTGCTCTTGGCCGCCGGCGTGGAGCGGGCCCGGGGCCTGGTGGCCACGGTCAGCTCGGACGCGGACAACGTCTACATCGTGCTCACGGCCAAGGACATCCGGCCGGACCTGTTCGTCATCGCCCGGGCCACCGAGCCGGGCAGCGAGCGCAAGCTCAGGCACGCCGGCGCGGACAAGGTGGTCTCGCCCTACTTCATCGGCGCCCGGCGCATCGCCCAGACCGTGATCCGGCCTTCGGTGGCCGACTTCATCGACCTCACCTTCCACAGCACCATCGACCAGCCCCTGCGCATGGAGGAGCTGACCGTGGGGCCCGGCGCTGAGCTGGCCGGCACCAGCCTCAAGGACTCGGGCATCCGCCAGAAGCTGGACCTGATCGTGCTGGCAATTAAAAAGCCCGACGGCTCCATGCGCTTCAACCCGCCGGCGGACCTGGTGGTGGAGGTGGGCGACACCCTCATCGCCATGGGGCCGGGCAGCTCCATGAGCAAGCTGACCAAGGCCCTCACCGGCCAGTCAACCTAGCCGGCAAGCCTCCCCTAACCTGCCTGCGACCCTCGGGCGGCCAGGAAGGCCTCCAGGCCGGCCCGGTCGGCCAGGGCGCTGCGGCCGCCCAAGGCGGTGGTGCTGATGGCGGCCAGGGCGTTGGCCGTGGCCAGGGCCTGGGCCGGGGTCTGGCCCAGGAGAATGGCGTGCAGCAGGCCGGCGTGGAACACGTCGCCGGCGCCGGTGCTGTCCACCACCTGCACAACAAAACCGGGGTGGCAATATAGCTGGCCGTCTACCAGCATCTCGGCGCCCTGGTGGCCCAAAGTGCGGCCGGCCCAGGCCGGGCCCAGGTCGGCCAGGGCGCGGAGCGACTCCTGGGGGTCGGCGACGCCGGTCAGGCGCTGGGGGAAGCTGCGCTCGCCCACCACCACGTGGCAGAGCCTGACCAGCTCCAGGGTGCCCTCCTGGATGCGCTCGCCGTCCAGGCAGACCAGGGCGCCGCTGTCCCGGGCCAGGCGGGCCGCGGTCAGGTTGACCTCAATGAAGTGGCCGTCCAGGTGCAGGGTCCGGCAGGAGGTGACCAGGTTCGGGTCCAGTTCGGCAGGGTCCAGGTGGCAGGCCGGGTCGCGGGTCCAGATGATGGTGCGTTCGCCGCCGCCCTCCTCCACCATGATGAAGGCCTGCTGGCTGGTGGCGCCGGGCCTGACCACCAGGCCGCAAGGGTCCACCCCGGCCTCTCGCAGGCGGGAGGCGGCCAGCTCGCCGGCCGGGTCGTCGCCCACCGCGCCGGCATAGGCCACCCGGTGGCCCAGGCGGGCCAGGGCGCAGGCGGCGGTAGCCGCCTGGCCGCCGCCGGTGGCCAAAAAACGGGTCATGCGCAGCTTGCTGCCCCGCTCGGGGAAGTGAGGCACCAGACACAGGCTGTCCGCGGCGTTGTTGCCCAGACAGAGCACGTCCCAGGGCCGCCGGCCGGCCGCAATCAGGGGAGGCAGGCCGCCGGCGGCCAAGGGCTTACGCCTCCTTGGGCAGGATGCGCACCGGCACCACCCCATCGAGGGCCTTGGCGAACTTCTGGGCGTCGTTCTTGTCGCCCACGATGGCGCCGTAGTGCATGGGAATGGCCAGCTGGGGGCCGATGGCCCGGGCCGCGTCCACCGCTTCGGTGGCGGTCATGACGTAGGTGCCGCTGACCGGCAGCAGGGCCACGTCCACCCGCATCTGGTCCATCTCCGGGATGTAGTCCGTGTCGCCGGCGTGGTAGATGCGCACCCCGTCCACGGTGACGATGAAGCCCAGCCACTTCTTGGCCCGGGGGTGGAAGTCCTTGTTTAGGTTGTAGGCCGGCACCGCCACCACCTGCACGCCAGCCACCTCCACGCTCTGGCCCGGCTTGAGCACCCGCACGTCGCCGGAGAGCTTGGCCGCGCTGTCGGACTCGGTGACGAAGACCGTGTCCGGGCCGCTGATCTTGGCTAGGTCGTCGGTGGAGCAGTGGTCGAAGTGGTCGTGGCTCACCAGGATCAAGGCGGCCTGGGGCCCGCCCTTGATCTCGAAAGGGTCGAAGTAGATGGGGCCTTGGGGCAAGTCCAGGCGGAAGCAGTCGTGCCCCAGCCAGTGCAGCTTGCTTACCACCTTGTCGATGGCGGCTTGGTCGGCCATTTTCTTTCCCCTTTCCTTGCGGCTCGGGAGCGGCGGAGTCTAGTCCTGGGTCAGCACCACGCGGTGGTTGACCAGGGACATAGACTTGATGCGTCCGGGCAGAATCTTCTGCTCCCCGTAGATGGACACCAGGCGCACCTTGCCGTCCTCGCCGGGCTCGATCACGTCCACGTCGGAAAGCAGTAGCTCCTCTTCGCCGTTCTTATTGAGCAAGTAAGCGGTGGCTTCACACATTTTCCAGCATCTCCTTCAGGCGGACCTTGACGATGTGGTCCACCTGGTGCGGCAGAGGCTCGCGGGTCACGCCCGCCACCTCCACGTTTTCCTGGGTGAGGGGCAGGAGAAACTTACGGGCGCTGCAGGCGGCCACGCCGGCGGCCACCTGAGGCGTTATCTCGCCCATCATGGCGTTGGCCAGCACGATGCCCAGGGGGCCGATGATCACGTCCGCCTGCTGGATGCTGACCAGGATGGCGTTTTCGCCGGTGGCGCCGCGGTTGGCCCCGGCCTTCATCATTTGGGCGGTGGCGATGGCGTTGCTGCCCAGGGCCAGCACCTCCATCGTCTCGCCATACTCTTCCTTCAGGCGCCGGATGATGACGCTGCCGATGCCCCCGCCTTGGCCGTCTATGACGCAGACTCGCAAGGTTGCCTCCTAGGTTAAATGAGAATACACTGAGCACGACGGCCTAGCAAGCCTGGCGTGGCCAGGCGGGGCGCGTCTAAATCCTGATCCGGCCGGGGGAGAATGCGATGGTTTGGCTGGGGGTGGCGCTGGTGGCGGGGGCGTATCTCTTGGGGGCGGTGCCCTTCGGGCTGCTGACCGCCCGGGCCTTTGGCGGGCCCGACCCGCGGTCCGGGGGCTCGGGCAACATTGGGGCCACCAACGTGGCCCGGCAGGCGGGCAAGGCCGCCGGTGTGGTCACCCTGCTCCTGGACGTGGCCAAAGGCTTCGCCCCCACCTTCCTGGCCGCGCAGCTCCTGACCCCCTGGTGGGTGGCGGCCACGGGCCTGGCCGCCTTCCTGGGCCACTGCTGGCCGGTCTACCTGCGCTTCCGCGGCGGCAAGGGAGTGGCCACGGCCCTGGGCGTGGTCCTGGCCTTTGCGCCCCTGGCCGGCCTGGGCACGGCAATGCTGTTGATCATCATCGCCTGGCTCAGCAAGCACATGTCCCTGGGCTCTCTGATCGGCTGCGCCTCGGCGCCGGGTTGGCTGGCCCTGTTGGGCGCGCCCCTGGCCGCGATCATGGCCGCGGGGATCATGTCCCTGATCATCATCTACAAGCACCGGGAGAACATCGCCCGCCTGCGCGCCGGCCAGGAGCACGGCTGGCGCTGAGCGAGAAAAAAGTTTGCTTGCACGCGAGACGGCCGCCGGTTCAGGGCGGCCGTTTTGTTTAAGAGGTTGGGAAGAAAAAGTTGATGAAAGCGGGCGGAAGGATGGGTGTGGAGCGCCGGAATCGCAGCGGTCCGGAGATCCTGCCGCCTTCCTGTCCCGAATCCAGAACGGTCCCGTGGTAGCGGTAGGATGACTAGTTGCGCCCTCCCCCTTCCCTACCTTAACCGCCTTCTTCCCCGGCTTTTTTTATTCCTTCTCCATCCGTCTACAGCCGCCCTTTTCTCCTGGCCTTCTGGCGCTGGGCCTTGGGCAGGCGCCGGGCCGGGCCCTTCTTTTTGGTGCTGAAGTCCCAGCCCTCGTCCCCACCTTCCTCGGGCGGGGCGGCGCCCAGGGCCGCCTCCATCAGGCGCAGGCCGAACTCGTTGCTGTCCAGCACCACGGCGCCGTGCAGGCAGCAACGGTCGGCCAGGCCGTGATCCGAGGTGATCACGGTCAGGCCTCGCCCCTCCTGCCGGGCCAGGTCCGCGATCACGTCGTCGGCCGAGCGGGCCGCGCCCGAGAAGATCACCGGCAGCCCAGCCAGGCTGGTGCGCTGGCCGCCTGGCTCCAGGCCGCCGTCAAAGACCACCGTAACGCGATGGGGGCGCTTCTTGCGGTACAGGCGCAGGGCCTCAACGAGGGCCTCGCGGCCGCGGCCGCGCTCATGGGCCAGGGCCAGCTCGAGGCAGTGATGGATGAGGTTGTAGCCGTCGATGACCAGGCGCATCAGCCGCCCAGCAGCTCCAGCAGGCGCTCCAGCTCCCGGTCCGAGGAGAAGCTGACCACGATGCTGCCCTTCTTGCCCTTGCGCTGGATGACCACCGGCGCGCCCAGACGGTAGCGCAACTTTTCGGCCAGGCTGGCCAGGTGCACCTGCTCGGCGCTGGGCTGGCCCTTGGGGGCGGGCCGGGAGAGCAGCCTCTTGACCAGGGCCTCGGTGGCCCGCACGGACAGGCCCTTTTTCACCACCTCGTCGCGGGCGGCGCGCATCTGGGCCTCGTTGGCCAGGGCCAGCAGGGCCCGGGCGTGGCCGGCGCTGAGGCGGCCCTGGTTCAGGTCCCGCTGCAGGGACTCGGGCAGCTTGAGTAGACGCATGGCGTTGGCCACCGTGGAGCGGTCCTTGCCCACGCCCTTGGCGATCTCCTCGTTGCTCAGCTTGAACTCTTCGGCCAGGCGTTCGTAGGCGCGAGCCTCCTCCAGGGGACCCAGGTCCTCGCGCTGCAGGTTCTCTAAGAGGGCCCAGAGCAGGGCCTGCTGGTCCGTGGCCTGGCGCACCACCACCGGCACCTCGGCCAGGCCGCAGAGGTGGCAGGCCCGCAGCCGCCGCTCGCCGGCGATGACCTGGTAGCCGCCGCCCACCGGCCGCACCACCAGGGGCTGCAACACGCCGTGCTCGGCGATGGACTCGGCCAGGGCCTTGAGGGCCTGGTCGGCGAAGTTGCGCCGGGGCTGGAAGGGGTTGGGCTCCAGGCGCTCCAGGGGCAGGTGGATCACCTTTTCGCCGGGCCGGGGCTCGCTGCGCAGGCCGGCGGCAGTGAACTCATCGTCGCCCAGCAGGGCGGCCAGGCCGCGGCCCAGGGCCGGGGGCTTGCGCTTGGGCGGCTTCTTGGCGCCCTTGTCCTGCGCGTCGCTCACGCCGCCCTGCCGTTCTCGGCCGGGGCGCCGTCCTGGCCCCGCGGCCCGGCCATGACCTCCTGGGCCAGGGCCACGTAGCTCTCGGCGCCGACGCAGCGCATGTCGTAGAGGATGGCGGGCAGGCCGTGGCTGGGGGCCTCGGACAGGCGCACGTTGCGCGGGATCACCGTGTCGTAGACCAGGTCCTTGAAGTGCTTGCGCACGTCCTCGGCCACCTGATGGGCCAGGTTGTTGCGCGTGTCGAACATGGTCAGCAGGATGCCCTCCAGTTGCATGCCGGGGTTGAGGGTGCGCCGCACCCGGGCCACGGTGTGCAACAACTGGGTCAGGCCCTCCAGGGCATAGTACTCGGTCTGCAGCGGGATCAGCACCCCCTGGGCCGCGGTGAGGGCGTTGAGGGTCAACAGCCCCAGCGAGGGCGGGCAGTCCAGCAGCAGATAGCGGTAGTGCTCGATGAGGGGGGCCAGCACCCGGCCCAAGAGCCGCTCCCGGTCCGGGGTGTCGGCTAGCTCCAACTCGGCCCCGAACAGGTTCACGTCCGAGCCGATGATCTGCAGCTTGCTCAGGCTGGTGGGCCAGACCGCCTGGGCCGCCGGCACCTGGCCGATCAGCACGTGGTACAGGGTGGGCTGGCCGGGCTCGATGGTCACGCCCAACCCGCTGGTGGCGTTGCCCTGGGGGTCGCAGTCCACCAGCAGGGTGGGCTGCTCGGCCAAGGCCAGGCTGGCCGCCAAATTGACGGCAGTGGTGGTCTTGCCCACTCCGCCTTTCTGATTGGCGATGGTGATGATTCGGCCCATGGCCTCTAAAACTTAGCCGGGGCCATTGGGCCTTGGCAAGATAAAACGCCGCCCCCGCCCCACCGGCTTACCTGCGCTTTTTCTTTTTAGTGCCCGGTTTTTTCTTGCGCTTCTTGGCGCTGGCCGTCTTGATCGGGCTGGTCTCCCGCTCGGTCCGCTCCGGGACCATCTCCGCCGCCGCCTCCGGGGCCGTCCGCCGCACAGCCGGGCCACGGGCCGGCCGGCGAGGGCTGCGGCGCCTTATGGCGAACAGCGGCGCGCCCTCGGGCAGGGCCAGCAAGATAGGGCTGGCCACGTAGACCGAGGAGTAGGTGCCCACTCCCACGCCCACCAACATGGCCAAGGCGAAGTCCTGTATCACGCCGCCGCCCAGGATATAGAGGCAGGCCAACACCAGCAGGGTGGTGCCCGAGGTGAGGATGGTGCGGCTCAAGGTCTGGTTCACCGAGGCGTTGATCACCTCGCTCAAGGGAGTCTTGCCCGCCTTCTTGAGGTTTTCCCGGATGCGGTCGAAGACGATGATGGTGTCGTTGAGCGAGTAGCCAATGATGGTCAGCAACGCCGCTACCGTGGCCAGAGTGAACTCACGGCCCAGCACGCTGAACACGCCCACGGTGATGGCCACGTCGTGGATCAGGGCCACGATGGCCCCCAAGGCGTAGCGTAGCTTCATCAGCCAGCACAGCCCCACCGTGACCACCAGGGCGGTGATGATGAGCCAGACCGCGCCGCTGCCCTCCCCGCCGCCGGCGGCGCTGAGCACGGCCTGCACGATCAGGGTGGCCACCACCAGCACGCCGGCGGTCAACGCGGCCAGGCCCCACTTTTGCTCGAAGCGACCGGATATGTAGACCACGATCATCAGGATGGAGTAGAGGATGGCCAGCAGGGCCTTTTCGCGCAGGTCCTTGCCCACCTTGGGCCCCACCATCTCCACCCGGCGCACCTCGAAGTTGCCCGCGCCGTACTTGGCCTCCAAGGCCTTGCCGATGCGGCCGGCCAGGCCTTCCAGTTTAAGCTCCTTGCGCTCGTCGCGGATCAGGTACTCGTGGCCCTTCTTCTCGCCGAAGCGCTGCACCAGCGCGGTTTCCATGCCCAGCGGCTTGAGCGCCGCCTTGATGTCGCCCGGCCCGGTGTCCGACTTGAAGCGCACCTGCACCAGGATGCCGCCGGCGAAGTCGATGCCGTAGTTGGGTCCCCCGTGGGCGATCAGGGAGACGATGGTGATCAAGATCAGCAGGCCGGAGGCGATGAAGGCCTTGTAGCGCAGGCCTACGAAATTGATGTTGATGTCTGGTTTGATCAGTTCCATGGATGCTACGCGCTCCCCGGCCCTAAATCAGGAGCCGCTTGGGCCTGAACTGGTACAGATAAAGATCGAACAGCAGCCTGGTGAAGGTGATAGCCGTGAACATCGAGCTGATGATGCCGATGGAGAGCGTCACGGCGAACCCGCGGATGGGGCCGGTGCCGAACTGGAACAGGACCAGGGCCGTGATCAGGGTGGTGATGTTGGCGTCCAGGATGGTCAAGGTGGCCTTGGAGTAGCCCGCCTCCACGGCAGCATACGGCGTCTTGCCCAGACGCTGCTCCTCTCGTATGCGCTCGTTGATGAGCACGTTGGCGTCCACGGCCATGCCTATGGTCAAGATGATGCCCGCGATGCCCGGCAGGGTCAGGGTGGCCTGGAATGCCACCAGCGCGGCCACGATGATCACCAGGTTCAGCAGCAGGGCCAGGTCGGCCAGCACGCCGGCGAAGCGGTAGTAAACCAGGATGAAGCCCACCACCAAGATGAAGCCCACCACCATGGACAGGAAGCCCTGCTCGATGGAGTCCTGGCCCAGGCTGGGGCCCACCGTGCGCTCTTCCAATATCTTCACCGGCGCGGGCAGGGCGCCCGAACGCAGCACCACCGCCAGGTCGCGGGCCTCCTCCATGGTGAAGTCGCCGGAGATGCGCGCCTCGCCGCGGGTGATGGGCTCCTGGATCACCGGCGCGGACTGCACCTTGCCGTCCAGGATGATGGCCAGCCGCTTCTTAACGTTGCGGGTGGTGATGTCGCCGAACTGGCGGGCGCCCCGGCTGTCAAAGGCCACGGACACGTAGGGCTCGTTGTACTGCGAATCCACCTGCACCCGGGCGTCGGTGATGGTCTCGCCGGTCATGGCCACCCGCTTGAACACCACGATGGGCTCTTTGCTCACCATGCGCGTGCTGCGGTCCCGCCGGTAGAGGTACATCAGCTCGGTGCCCGGCGGCAGGGTGGCCTTGGTGACCGCGGACGGATTCACCGATTCATCCACCAGCTTGAACTCTAGCTGGGCGGTCTTGCCGATCAGGGAGATGGCCCGCTGGGTATCCTTGATGCCCGGCAGCTGCACCAGGATGCGGCCGCCGGTCTGGGGCAGGATCTCGGGCTCGCTGACGCCGAACTGGTCTATGCGGTTACGGATAGTCTCCAAGGCCTGGGTGGCGGCCTGTTCCTCGATGTGCTTGACGGCCTCGGGCTTGAGCTGCAGACTCACCGCTATCTTGCCGTCGGGCAGGGTGCGCGCGGCCAGCAGCTTGTAGTCCGGGTAGTTGCGCAGGACCATGTCTTCGAACTTGGCCCGGTCGCTGTCGTGCAGCAGGGTGAGGGTAATGGTGTTGTCCGGGTGGGTTTCGGGGCGGGTGGCGCGGATCTTTTCTTCGTGCATGCGGCGAACCAGCTCCTGGCTGCCGCGCTCCACGGCCGAGGCCACCGCCTTGGCCACCTCCACCTCCAGGATCAGGTGCATGCCGCCCTGCAGGTCCAGGCCCAGGCGGATCTTATCGCTGGGCAGGAAGCTGCTCCACCAGGTGGGCATCTTGCCCCCCAGGCTGGGCACCAGGAACAGCAGGGACAGCAGGACCACCAACCCCACCACCGCGGCCTTTAAGAAAAAGTTCTTCGGCAAGGTCCGCTCCTCTTGCAGCAAGTCCTCCATGCACCCATGCCCGCCCTGGATTCAGGGCGGGACCGGCGGGCGCAGGGCCGATTAGGCGAGGGCTACTTCTTTTTGGCCGGCGGCTGCGGGGCAGGCTGGTTGGCGCCAGCCACGCCGGCCACGTTGGCCCGGTTGATCTTGACCCGCACCTGGGGAGCTATCTCCACCACCAGGGTCTGGTCGTCCACGCCGGTCACCCGGCCGTAGATGCCGCCGCCGGTGATGACCTGGTCGCCCTTTTTGATGGCCGAGAGCATCTCGCGGTGGGCCTTGGCCTTCTTCTGCTGGGGCCGGATGAGCAGGAAGTAGAAGATCACGAACATCAGCACCAGCATGGGGATGGGGCCGGACAGAAGGCTGCCCAGGCCGCCGGCGCTCTCGCCGCCTTTGCCGGCGGGTTGCTGGCCTGTGCCCAGGGCCCAGGCTACACCAGCGTGAAACAGATCCAACATGTCTTCCTCCTAGTTAGGTAGGGCCTCCTCGCCCTGCCCCTCCTCCAGGCCGGAGAAGAAGTCGCGGGCGAAGGACTCGTATTCGTCTCGGGCGATGGCCCGGCGCAGGCCGGCCATCAACTGCAACACATAGTAAAGGTTGTGTATGGTGTTGAGTCTGTAGCTCAACAGCTCCCGAGCCATGAACAGGTGGCGCAGGTAGGCCCGGCTGTAGCCCCGGCAGGTGTAGCAGTTGCAGCCCTCCTCCACCGGCTGGGGATCGTCCTTATAGCGCGCGTTCTTCAGGTTCAGCCGCCCGCGGGCCGTGAGCAGGGTGCCGTTGCGGGCCATGCGGGTGGGCAGCACGCAGTCGAACATGTCCACCCCCAAACCAACGCAGCGCACCAAATCCGCGGGTTCGCCCACGCCCATGAGATACACCGGTTTGTCCGCTGGAAGCAAGGGCACGGTGCGCGCCACAACCTCCATCATCTCTTCCTTGGGCTCGCCCACGCTAAGGCCGCCTAAGGCAAAGCCATCCAATTCCAGGGCGCAGATCAGTTCCACGCTCCGGGCCCGCAGGTCATGATACACCCCCCCCTGCACGATTCCCAGCAGGGCGCCGCCTTTTTCGCTGCGGCCGGCCAGGGCCCGGGCCGCCCAGCGGGCGTCGCGGGCCAGGGCCTGTTCCAGGTAGCCGCGCTGGGCCCCGGCCGGCGGGCACTCGTCCAGGACCATCATCAGGTCCGAATCCAGTTCCTCCTGGGCGGCCACCACCGCCTCCGGGGTCAGGTGCATCAGCTCGCCGTCCAGGTGGGAGCGGAAGCTGACGCCCTCCTCCTCCAGCTGGCGCAGGCCGCTCAGGGAGAAGACCTGATACCCGCCGCTGTCGGTGAGGATGGGCCCCGGCCACCCCATGAAGCGGTGCAGCCCGCCCAACCCGGCCACCACCCCGCACCCCGGCCGCAGCATCAGGTGGTAGGTATTGGCCAGCACCAGCTCGGCCCCCAGCCCGGCCACCTCCTCCGGAATCAGCCCCTTCACCGAGCCCTGGGTGCCCACCGGCATGAACACCGGCGTGTGCACCGGCCCCCGCCGGGTCTGCAACCGGCCGCAGCGGGCCCCGGCGCTGTGGGCCTCGGTAGCAAAACTCAGGCGCGCCATGCTCAGATGATCAGCATGGCGTCGCCGAAGCTGTAAAAACGGTAGCCCGCCCGCACCGCCTCGGCATAGGCCTCTAACACCCGCTCGCGCCCGGCCAGGGCCGCCACCAGCATCAGCAAGGTGGTGCGGGGCAGGTGGAAATTGGTCAACAGGCCGTCCACCACCTTAAACTCATGGCCCGGCGCAATCAACAGCTCGCACCAGCCCTGGCCCGGTTGAGGCACCCCGCCGGGCCCCACTCGCCACTCCAGGGCCCGCAGGCTGGTGGTGCCCACCGCGATCACCCTGCCGCCGCGGGCCTTGGTCTGGGCCACAGCCTGGCTTACCGCCGGGGGCACCTCCACCCACTCGGCGTGCAGGCGGCCGGCGGCCAGGTCCGCGGCCGAGGGCTCGGCAAAGGTGCCATAGCCCACGTGCAGGGTCAGGCGGGCGCTGTGCACCCCGCGGCGCTCCAGGGCGGCCAGCAGCTCCCGGCTCAGGTGCAGGCCGGCCGTGGGCGCGGCCACCGCGCCGGGCTGGGCGGCGTAAACCGTTTGGTAGCGGCGCTGGTCCTGGGCGCTGGGACCATGGGGCCGCTTGATGTAGGGCGGCAGCGGGGTCTGGCCCCGCTCCTTGGCCAGGGCCAGGGCCGAGCAGGGGAACTCCACCAGGGCCTGTCCCCGGGCCTGGTGCTGGCGCACCTGCAGCCAGTGCTCGGGCTGGCCGGGCAATAGCAGCCGCGCGCCGGGCGCCAGGTGCCGGTGGGAGCGCAGCAGGCACTGGTGCAGCTCTGCGCCCTGGGCCAGGCGCTGCAGGGGCTGAGCCGGGCTGAGCAGGAGCACCTCCACCCGTCCGCCGCTGGGCTTAAAGGCCAGCAGCCGGGCCGGCACCACTTGGGTCTGGTTGAGCACCAAGAGATCGCCGGGCCTGAGCAGCCTGGTCAGCCGGGCCACCCGCTCGTGCTGCGGGGCCCCGCCGTGCCGTCCCAGCCGGAGCAGCCGCGCCTGCACCCGCCGCCGGGCCGGACGCTGGGCGATGAGCCCGGACGGCAGATGGTAGTCGTAGGCGGCCAGGGGACCCTGCCCCTGCTCCGGTTTTAGGCTGGCTGGGATCATGCTCCCCGACTGGGCCCACTACGGCAGGCCGGGCTTGGCGCCTCTGGGCGGCCCTCTAGGGCCTAGGCGACGCAACTTCTTAAAAACAGCGGCGGTTGCCCATCAACCCCCGACTGGAAGTTTGCATAATATTCCGGGGTTGGGTGCTTGTCAAGGCGCGCGCCGCTTCCGCGAAGCGCCCCTCAGCGCCCCGGCGGCGCCATTTTCACTTGACAGGTTGCTGGTATATAAACACCATAGGTGGGTGCCCGCGCCGCCCCCCAGGCGGCCAGCCCCCAAAACCCTATGACCGGAGCGTGGTTATGTCCATATACGTCAAGTGCAAGACCGAAGGATGCGGCGCCGACGTGCAGGCCGCTCAGTACGCCCAGGTGCCCAAGGACAAGCTGCCCGAGGTGTTGCACAAGAAGAATTACTATCTGTGCCCCAAGTGCGGCAAGGTCAACCCCTATGTGCTGGATGACCACCTGGAGTCTTGATCCCGCCGCCTAACAAATGAAACGGCGGGCCCCCTGGCCCGCCGTCATTTTTTAGCAGCGTTCTAGGAGCGATGGCCCGACGAGCTGCGGAACGCGCGCAGGCCCAGCAGCACCACCACGCGCAGAAACTCAATGAACAGCAGGCCGGTGACCACCAGGGCCGCCACGCTGAGCAGCCGGGGCATGAAGTTGTCCCAGCTCCATTCCTCGCCGGAGAACAGGCCCTCTTCCACAAAAAGGAACTCCAGCACGCCCCAGCCGGCCGCGGGCACTCGGCGTCCCTGCTCCTGGATCAGGCCCAGCTTGTGCGGAGCCACCACCTTGGGGAACAGCAGGCGCAGGAATATAGGCACCGGTGGCGGTCCCCGGCGGAAGATGCGGCTGCCCTCGGCCTCGCGCTCCTCCAGGTCCCGGCTGGCGTAGCGCAGATACAGGGTTACCGGCACCACGGGGATGATGGTAGTGGCGCCGCGCTCGAACTCGCTGATGTCGAACAGGCTCTCTTCGGTGATCAGCTCATTGGTGAGGGTGGGCACATTGTCCTGGTACTTGTAGACCAGCCAGCCCATGCCCGGGTCCACGGGCAGGCGCAGGTAGTCGACAGAATGCTCAGTCTGGAAAGCGAACAGGGGCTCCAAAAGATACCTGGCGGTGAACACCGCCGCCGAGGCAGACCCAGCCCCCAGGCAGAGCAGCAGAAGGAGCCAGCTGGCCGCAGCGATTTTATACACCATGTTCAATACGTTCCTTGCGGACCATTCGCATTGCATAAGCTGCTAATAATGATAACATCCTCCCAGTCTGAATCCAACCAGCAAGTGGCCACGGTACCTGGGCCCTTCTCGGCTTGACAAGCCCTGGGTCTTGTCCTAGTTTGACATAGTTCGCGCGGCCTTAGGGAGCCGGAGATTGGATAGCCTGGCAACGGAGTTCAACTGGCGCCGTCCGGCCAGCTTCTTCCAGGTGGCCTGGAGCGCCTCCCGGCACCCCCTGGCCTTTTTCCGGGCCCTGCCCCAGCAGGGGGACTTGGCCCCGCCCCTGATCTTCCTGTTGGTGCTGCAGGCCCTGCCTTTCCTGGCGGTGCTCATCAAGGGCCAACCCCTGCCGGTGGCGGCGGTGAATTTCCTCAATAACCTCGCGCGCTCGCTGCTCTTCGCGGCCGTGTTCTATGTTTCGGGCCGCTTCATCATGCGCAGCTCCCTGTCCCTGGCCGGCTTTCTGCGGGTCTACGCCTACGCCGGCGGCATATGGGTGCTGGCCGTGCTGCTGCCCTTTCTGCCCAATGCCGTGGCCCTGCCGTTGGCCACGGTCCTGCTCTTGTACGTGCTTATCCTGCTGTTTCTGGGGCTGCGTCTGACCGCGGGGCTGTCCGTGCCCCTGGCGGCCGGGGTCCTGGTGATATCCATCGTGGCTCTGGCCTTGCTGCTCAGCCTGCTGGGACCGGCCCAACCCGTGCCGCCTCGAGGCGGCGGCTAGTGCAGGGGAAAGCGCCGGCGGATGGCCCGGGCCAGGCGGGGGGCGTAGATCAGATCATAAGTGGCGGCCTTGTCCGGAAACAGGGCCAGGGCCAGCCGGCGCACCCGGCCGGCCAGGCGCTGGGCCGCGGCGCAGTCCGGGCAGCGGCCGGCGCTGATGGCCGCCAGGGCGGCGTCCACGGACCGGGCCAGGGCGCGCACCCTCTGCTCTTCTAGCTGGACCGGGCTATGTCTGGCGCCTGAGGACATGCCGATATAAGATACCATCCAGCAACGCCAACGGCTGCAGGAGGTCCGCCTTGAAGGGCAAAAAACGCCTCACGTTAGTGGTTGCGCTGGCAGGGGCCCTGGTGCTGGTCGTGGCCCTGGTCTGGTGGCTGGCCGGCCATCGCTCCAGCCAATCCACCCAGATTCAGGGCCGGACGGACAAGGTGGTGCGGGGCACCATCCGCCGGTTGGTGGTGAGCACGGGCACGGTCAAGCCTCAGGTCGGCGCCGAGGTCAAGGTGGGGGCTCGGGTCAGCGGCCGGGTGGAGAAGCTGCTGGCCAGCATCGGCCAGACGGTCAAGGCCGGCCAGGTGGTGGCGGTGATCGAGCATGCGGACTTGCAAGCCAAGCTGGCCCAGGCCCAGGCCGAGCTGGCCGCCTACGAGGCCCGCCTGCGCAGGGTGCGCACCACCGGACCCAAGGAAATCGCCCGCGCCCAGGCCGAGCTGGCCGAGGCCAAGGCCACCCTGCAGCTCACCAGCGTGGACCTCAAGCGCCAGGAGCAGATGCGCAAGGGCGACCTGGTGGCCCAGGACGCCGTGGACCGGGCCCAGGAGCGCCAGCAGGTGGCCGAAGCCAAGGTGGCCTCAGCCATTGCCCGGCTGGCCCAGGTGCAGCACAGCTTTCAGCAGGACCTCCGGGTGGGCCAGGCCGACGAAGGGGCGGCCAAGGCCCGCCTGGCCTCGGCCCAGGTCAACCTGGACTACGCCACGGTGCGGGCGCCCATCGCCGGGGTGGTATCCAGCGTCACCACCCAAGAGGGCGAGACCGTGGCCGCCAGCCTCAGCGCGCCCACCTTCATCACCATCGTGGACCTGTCCCGGCTGCAGGTGGATGACTTCGTGGACGAGACCGACATCGGCCGGGTCAAGGTGGGCCAGCAGGCCACCTTCACGGTGGACGCCTACCCCGGCCGCAAGTTCCAGGGGGTGGTGGACGCCGTGCAGCCCTCGGCCAAGATCGTGGACGACGTGGTGTACTACGACGTGGTCATAAAGATCCTGGGCAACTACCACGGCCTGCTCAAGCCGGAGATGACCGCCACGGTCAGCATCGTCACCGCCGTGCGCCACAACGTGCTCACCGTGCCTCTGGAGGCCGTGCGCCAGCGGGGCAAACGCGGCCTGGTCTACGTGCGCGAAAAAGGCAAGGTGAAGCCCGTGCCGGTGCAGGTGGGCTGGAACGAATCAGGCCGGGTGGAGATCATAAAGGGCCTGAAGGAGGGCCAGGCGATCATCGTGCCCAGGTCCTCGCCCCTGAAGGACATAGGCACCCGGCGCTAACCGCCGGGGCGCTGCCGGGCTCAGAAGCCGATTCACCCATCCGCATATGTCAGGCGCCGCGTGATACAGCTGCATAACATCACCAAGACCTACCACCGGGGCAAGGTGCCCACCCCGGTGCTGCTGGGCATCGATCTGAGGGTGGAGGCCGGCGAGTTTCTGAGCATCATGGGCCCCTCAGGCTCGGGCAAGTCCACCCTGCTGCACATCCTGGGCCTGCTGGACCGGCCCAGCGGCGGCTCCTACCGGCTGGACGGCGAGGAGGTGGCCAGCCTCAGCGATGACGACCTGGCCCGCCTGCGCAACGCCAAGCTGGGCTTCGTGTTCCAGTCCTTCCACCTGCTGCCCCGGGCCACTGCCCTGGCCAACGTGCAGCTACCCTTCACCTACGCCGGCCATTTTCCGCCCGACGTCGAGGAGCGGGCCCGCAAGGCCCTGGCCCGGGTGGGACTGGAGCACCGCCTGCACCACCGCCCCGGCGAGCTGAGCGGCGGCGAGTGTCAGCGAGTGGCCATCGCCCGGGCCCTGGTTAACGACCCCGAACTGATCCTGGCCGACGAGCCCACCGGCAACCTGGACCAGCGCTCCTCCCTGGAGGTGATGTCCATTTTGCAGGGGCTCAACAACGAGGGGCGCACCATCCTGCTGGTGACCCACGACAACGCCGTGGGCTGCATGGCCCACCGGGTGCTGCGCCTGATCTACGGCCGGGTGCGCAGCGATGAAAAGGTGGCCGAGCCCACCCAGGCCCTGCAGCAGTTGGCCGCCCTGCCCCCGCCCGGAGAGCAGGCATGAACCTGAGCTGGCGCCTGATCCGGGCTGCCTTCAGCTCCCTGTGGGCCTTCCGCTCTTACGCCCTGTTGATGATGATCGGCCTGATCATCGGCATCTCATCGCTCACCGTGATCCACCAGATCGGCCAGGGCACCCGCCAGCGGGTGCTGTCCATGATGGAGAGCATGGGCTTCGGCGCCGACGCCTTCTTCGTCTCCGGCGGCGGCGGCCGCCTGAGCGTGCGGCGGGGCATGAAGCGCACCATGACCATAACGCCCGCCGACGCCGAGGCCATCAGCCGCCTGGACGGCGTGGCCCGGGTGGTGCCGCACAAGAACGTGCCGCGCACCCGGGTGTCGGCCGGCGGCAAGCACACCAGCACCCGGGTGCGCGGCGCGCCGCCCACCTGGGCCGCGGCCCGGCGCTGGGCCGTGACCAACGGCCGCTTCCTGAGCATGGAGGATGAGCAGCGCCGGGCCCGGGTGGCGGTGCTGGGCACCACCGTGGTGCGCGAACTGTTCGAGGGCAAAGACCCATTGGGCCGGCGCATGCGCATCGGCCGCACACCCTTCACCGTGGTGGGGGTGCTGGCGTCCAAGGGCTCCAGCAGCTGGCACGACCGCGACGACCTGGTGCTGATCCCCCTGGCCACGGCCATGATGCGCATGTCCCGCGACGACAAGCTCAGCGGCATGCGCACCAACCTGGAAGACCCCGGCCGCCTGGAGGAGATCAAACAGGAGGTCACCGAGCTGCTGCGCCGGAACCACAAGCTGGGCCCGGGCGTGCCCGACGACTTCCTGATCATCACCCCCGAGGAGCTGACGCAGCTCATCACCAGGCAGAGCCGGGCCCTGGTGGCTATGCTCTCGTTCATCAGCGTGGTGAGCCTGTTCGTCTCCGGGGTGGTGATCATGAACATCATGCTGGTGGCGGTGAGCGAACGCTCCTACGAGATAGGGGTGCGGCGGGCGGTGGGGGCCCGGCGGCGGGACATCATGTTCCAGGTGCTCATCGAGTCCCTGGCAGTGTCAGCGGCGGGTGGCCTCTGCGGCCTGGCCCTGGGCCTGATCCTGTCCAGCCTGGCCACCTTGCTGCTGGACGTACCCACCGCCTTCAGCCTCGCGGGCTTTGTCTGGGCCTTGAGCTTCAGCTGCCTGGTGGGGCTCTTGTTCGGGCTGGCCCCGGCCCGCAAGGCGGCGCACCTGGACCCGGTGGAGGCCCTGCGATGAGCTGGGACCGCCGGATGCGCCTGCTGCTGGCCGCGGCCGAGGCCCTGCGCGACCACCGCCTGCGCTCCTTCCTGGCCTCCCTGGGCCTGCTGGTGGGAGTGGCGGCGGTGGTGGTGATGGTGGGCGTGGGCGAAGGCACCCGCAACCAGGTGCTGGAGCGGCTCACGGCCTTGGGTACCAACGTCATCACCGTGCGCTCGGCCAAGCGGGCCTTCAGCGGTCTGCGCAGCCGCACCACCAGCGAAGTGCAGTCCCTGGAGCCGGCCGATGCCGACGCCCTGGGGCGCCTGGAAGGAGCCGAGGGCGCCGCGCCCCTGGAGATGCGCCTGATGCGTATCACCGGTCCCGCAGGCACCACCGACTCCGTGGTGCTGGCCTCCACGCCGGATATCTTCGTCTTGGAGGGCCAGGCTCTGGCCGAGGGCCGCTTTTTCAACGAACGGGAGGAAAAGGGCCGCCGCCGGGTGGCGGTGGTGGGCCGCACCCTGCGCGAGCACCTGGCCGGCGAAAAGTCCCTGGTGGGCCGCACGGTGGACATCCGCAAGCAGCCGTTTTTGATCGTGGGCGAGCTGCAGCCCAAAGGCCTGGACGCCAACGGCAACGACCTGGACGACCGCCTGTACCTGCCCCTGCGCACCGCCCAGTCGCGGCTGCTGGGCGGCCAGCGCTACGTGGGCCTGATCGTGGTGCGGGCCAAGAACGAAGGCGCCGCGGGCGCTCTCACGGAGCAAGTAGCTCAGCTTCTGCGCCAGCGGCACCGCCTGCGGCCCGGGCAGGAGGATGACTTCCGCATCCAGACCCAGGAGGAGACCATTAAGACCCGGGAGGAATCCAGCCGCCTGTTCACCGCCACCATCACCGGCGTGGCCGCGGTGAGCCTCTTAGTGGCCGGGGTGGGCATCATGGCCGTGATGCTCATCGCGGTCAAGGAGCGCACGCCCGAGATCGGCCTGCGCCGGGCGGTGGGAGCCCGCCGCCGCGACGTGCTGCTGCAGTTTCTCACCGAGGCCTCGGCCCTGGGCCTGCTGGGCGGCGGCGGCGGGGCGGTGTTGGGCCTCTTAGTGGCCGCCCTGGTGCGCGAGCTCAGCGCCCTGGAGTTCGACCTGCCCTGGCCCCAGGCCCTGGGCGCCACGGCCCTGAGCATAGCCATCGCCCTGGCCTTCGGCCTGGCTCCGGCCCGCAAGGCCGCCAACCTCATGCCGGTGGAGGCCCTGCGGGAGTCCTAAGCCGGCCGCTCCGGTATTTTGCAGGGGAAATCAGAAGGCGGGGGGCCGGGCGCGGCCCCTGCCCTTAGTCCTCGAACTGCGAGCCGCAGTAGGGGCAGTAGCGGAAGCCGGTGTCGTGGATGGCCTCGCCGCAGGCCGAGCAGCGGGTGACCATCTCATTGGCGCAGAAGGGGCAGTAGACGAAGCAGCGGCCCTGATCGCGCACCTCGGTGGAGAGCTCGGCCCACTGATCCGTGCAGTCCTGCTCCTGACAGACCTTTTCCTTGCGGGCGGTTTTTTCCATATCTGAATTCTTCCTAGCCTTCCTGGGGCACCATATTGGTTAGATCGCGCAGCAGCTCTATGGAGGCCTGGGCCTCTTGTTCGTCCACCCGGTGCAGGGCGAAGCCGGCGTGGGTGATGATGTAGTCGCCCACCTGCAGCTCCGGCACCATCAGGGTGCTTACCGTGCGCTGCACCCCGCCCACCTCCACGGTGGCCAAGTCGTCGCCGAGCCGGATGATCCTAGCTGGAATGGCCAAACACATTGGTCACCTTTTGCGGCTGGGCCTTGGGCGCGCCCGGCGCTCCCAGGCCCTCCAGCTCCTTGAGCACCAGATCCATCAGCGGGCGCACGGCCTTTTCCACCGAGGGGGTCAGCTCCAGGCCGTAGTTGTCGATGTCGCCGAACTCCACCCCCAGCACCACCATGGCCGGTGGCTGGCCCAGCAGGGGCAGCATGGCCATGGTCTCCATGAGGTCTATCTGGTGCAGGCTGTCCTTGTACTGGATGTGCTCGGGCTTGGCCTCCCAGGGGAAGCGGTACAGGGTGCCGGGCTCCTCGCCGCCGCGCACCGCGTCGACGATGATCACCTGATCGGCCTCCATCAGAATGCCGGTCAGGGAAAGGCCCAGCACGCCGCCGTCCACCAGTTTGACGTTGGGGGGGAAGTCGTAGGCCGCCATGAGTTCGTGCACCACGCGCACGCCCACGCCTTCGTCGGTGAGCAGCACGTTGCCCACGCCCAGCACCAGGATGCGTTGCTCGGATACAGTGCTCATCTGGTCTCGTAGTATAGCAGAAGGCAAGCGGGGCGGCGAGAAACCCGCCGCCCCGCTTTGACTGGTAAACGGCCCGCTTAGCAGACCTTGAACTTGCGCACCTCGTTGGTGTCCGGGTCGATCACGTGCACGCCGCAGGCGATGCAGGGGTCGAAGGAATGCACGGTGCGGATGATCTCCAGGGGCTGCTTGGGATCAGCCACCGGAGTGCCCACCAGGGCCTCTTCCACCGGCCCCAACTGGCCCTTGGCGTCGCGGGGACCCAGGTTCCAGGTGGAGGGAACCACCAGTTGGTAGTTCTTGATCTTGTTCTTGGCGTCCTGGTGCACCCAGTGGCCCAGGGCGCCGCGGGGCACGTCAATCAGGCCGAAGCCCATGGTCTCGCCGGGCCACTTCCACTCGGCGGCGGTCTCGATCTTGCCCGCCTTGATCAGGCCGATGGCCTCGGTCACCCAGGCGGCCATCTGGTCGGCGATGACCTTGGTCTCGATGGCCCGGGCGGCGGTGCGGCCCAGGGTGGAGAACAGGGCGCTGGCCGGCACGTTCAGGTGCTTGAGCACCGCGCCCACCAGGGCCTTGGTCTGGGGCTGGCCCTTGGCGTAGGCGGCCAGGACCTGGGCCAGGGGGCCGACCTCCATGGGCTTGCCCTGGTAGCGCGGGGCCTTGAACCAGGAGTACTTGCCGCCGTAGTTGTAGCGCGGCTTGCCCAGGGGCTTGGTGACGCCCTTGGCCGGGTTCAGGGCCGGGCCGTCCTTGTACCAGGCCCGCTTAACCTCCTCGGTGATCAGCTCGGGGTTCACCGCGGCCGGAGCCCCGATGTTGCGGTTCATGATCACCGCGGCGGGCATGAAGAACTTCTCGTCGGCGTAGCGGCCGGAGTTCAGGGGGAAGTTGCCGTAGGCCAGGAAGTTGGTGGTGCCGCCGATGTTCTTGGCGCCCCAGTCCTTGTAGAAGGCGGCCACGGCCAGCACGTCGGGGATGTAGACGTTGTCGATGAACGCCTGCATTTCCTTGAGGTAGTACAGGAACTCGGCCAGGCGGTCCGGGTCGAGCATGTCCTGGGCGCAGGTCACGCCGCCGGTGACATAGGTCTGCATGTGCGGGTTCTTGCCGCCGAACAGGGCCATCATGCGGGCGGCCTTGACCTGCAGCCGGAGCAGCATCAGGTAGTGGGCCACGGCCATCAGGTTGGCCTCCGGGGGCAGCCGGTAGTCCGGGTGTCCCCAATAGCCGTTGGCGAAGGGGCCCAGCTGTCCACTGGCCACGAAGGTCTTCAGCTTGTCCTGCACGGCCTTGAAGTCGGCCACGCCGCTGCTGGGGTAGTCGCCCAGGCTGTTGGCCAGGCTGGCGGTCTTCTTGGGGTCGGCCTTCAGGGCGCTGACCACGTCCACCCAGTCCAGGGCCGAGAGCACGTAGAAGTGAACCGGGTGGTCATGGATAAACTGGGCTCCGTGCACCAGGTTGCGGGCAATGCGGGCCAGCGGGGGGATATTCACCCGCACCGCGTCGTCCAGGGCGCGGATGGAAGCCAGGGCGTGCACCTCGGTGCACACGCCGCAGGCGCGCTGGGTGATCCAGGGCGCGTCGCGCGGGTCGCGGCCCTGCAGGATGATCTCCAGGCCGCGGAACAGCTGCGCCGAACTCCAGGCGTTGGTTACCTTGCCGCCTTCTATCTCCACATCGATGCGCAGATGCCCCTCGATGCGAGTAATGGGATCGATGGTGTATTTAGCCATCTCCTTGGTCCTCCTTCATGGAGCGATATTGTCTAAACCTTGTCCTTCCACCGGCCCGGCCTAGATGGGCTCATAGAAGGGGGACTGGGTGTCCCAGAAGTTCGGCTCGGAGCAGCCGATGCAGGGGGCTCCGGCGCCGATGGGCCAGTTGGTCCCGTCGTTGAACTTTACGAGGGGGCAGTTGTTGGAGGTGTTGGGACCCTTGCAGCCCATCTCATACAGGCAGTAGCCCTTGAGCGCCCCGGCGTCGCCCCACTTCTTGACGAACTCCTTGTTCTCGTAGTGGCCGCGGCGCGGGCAGTTGTCGTGGATGGACTGCCCGTAGGCGAACAGGGGACGGCCGTTGCTGTCCACGGCCGGCAGCTTGCCCAGAAGCAGGAAGTGCACCACGGTGGAGACCATGTTGATGGGGTTGGGCGGGCAGCCCGCGATGTTGATGGTCTTGGTGCCGGTGGCCATGCCCACGCCCATGGCCCGGGTGGGGTTGGGCTTGGCGGCCTGCACGCCGCCGAAGCAGGCGCACTGGCCCACGCAGATGGTGGCCAGGGCGCTCTTGGTGGCCTCCTTGGCGATGGAGAGCATAGTGCGGCCGCCCACCTTGCCGTACACGCCGTTGTTCTTGGTGGGAATGGCGCCCTCGCACACCAGGATGTACTTGCCCTTGTACTTGGTCATGGCGTCGTGCAGGGACTTTTCGGCGTTCTTGCCCGAGGGGGCCATGATCGTCTCGTGGTAGGCGACGTTGAGCACGTCCAGGACGATCTCGTCGATCCAGGGATAGGTGGCGCGGATAAAGGCCTCGCTGCAGCCGGTGCACTCGGCGAAGTGCAGCCAGATGACCGTGGGCCTTTGCTTAACCGCCATGGCCTCTGCCACCTTAGGGATCATGCTGGGGGCCAGGCCCAGCACCGAAGTGACCACCGTGGCCAGTTTAATAAACTCCCGGCGATTCACTCCCTTGGCCTCGATTTTGTCCAGTACCTCTGCCTTAAGCTCCATCTCCCTCTTCCTCCTTGCCTCCCCTCCTCCCGGGCGAGGAAACAACGTTGCGAACGTTTCTGCTCGGTTCGCCCTCTCCGGAAAAGACTTTTTCACGCCATTTCGCCGCAAGGCATGAACAAATCTCGTCCGGTATCTTTTGTCGGATTGGCCACCCCCGCGCCAAGAAGAGAATGAGAATAAGGCCGCAATACGCAAGGGATCGCGTATTATTGTGCGATTTATGATTAGCTGGGGTCAAATCGGTTATATGAATCAAAATTCATTCATTAATACAATGATGCCAGTCCTATTATGGTTATATTTCGCCAGCAAACTACAAATTTGGGATAAAAAGCGGTGTTTTTTGAGCAGGACTGACTCCTAGCGGGCTTCGGCTATCCCTACCCGCCTCTTTCCTCACCCGCCGAAAAGCAGGCAGCTTCCCCGCACGAGTCTCAACTTATTCAAGAAACAGCGCTGAGCGAATTTCTATGGCGATGCGCAGTTTACACCCCTGGGCCGGGCTCTTATACTTTGGGGGCTGCCCGCACTCAGGAGTCCCTACGTACCGTGAACCACGCTGCCGCCCATACTTATCCGCCAGGACCTGCACTTTACCCCTTTGCCGCCATCGTGGGCCAGGAACAGATGAAGCGCGCCCTGCTGCTGTTGGCCGTGGACCTGGGTCTGGGCGGGGTGCTGCTGCGAGGGGAGAAGGGCACGGCCAAGTCCAGCGCGGCACGGGCCCTGGCGCGCCTGTTGCCGGCCATCACGGTGGTGCAGGGCTGCGCCCTGGGCTGCGACCCCCAGGGCCCGCTCTGCCCGGCCTGCCGCACCAGGCCCCGCCCCTTGCCCATTGTCGCGGCGCCCACGCCCTTCGTGGAGCTGCCCCTGGGGGCCAGCGAGGACCGGGTGGCGGGCAGCCTGAACCTGAGCGCGGCCGTCCAGCGCGGCCGCCTGGAGCTGTCGCCGGGGCTGCTGGCCCGGGCCCACCGCGGGGTGCTCTACGTGGACGAGGTGAACCTGCTGGCCCCGCACCTGGCCCATCTGGTGCTAGACGCCGCGGCCTCGGGCCGGGCCCGGGTGGAGCGCGAGGGCCTGAGCCTGGAGCACCCGGCCCGCATTGCCCTGGTGGCCTCCTACAACCCCGAGGAGGGGCCCCTGGGGCCGCAGCTCAGCGACCGCTTTGGCCTGTGCGTGGAGGTGCGCAGCGAGGCTGCCCCCTGCCTCCGCCAGGAGGTGCTGCGCCGCCGCCTGGCCTACGAGGCCGACCCGGCCGGCTTCGCGGCGGCCTGGGCCCCGGCCGAGGAGGCGCTGCGCCGCCGCCTGGCTGAGGCCCGTGGTCGCTTGCCCGAGGTGCAGGTGCCGCCCGCGGCTGCGGACCTGGCCGCGCGCCTGGCGAGCGAGGCCGGCTGTCAGGGCCAGAGGGCCGAGCTGGCCTGCGTGCGGGCGGCTCGGGCCCTGGCCGCCTGGCGCGGCGCGGCCAGCGCGGGCCCGGAGCTGGTGGCCGAGGCGGCACCCCTAGCCCTGATCCACCGCGCCCGCCGGACCGGCCGCGGCGCACCTCCCCTGCCCCGCCTGCACGGAGAGGCCGCTCCGGACCAGACCACCGACGCCCGGCCCACCCATAGCCTGGAGCAGCAGCAGACGCCCCAGGGCTCCGGTAGCCAGGGGCAGGAGCGCAGCTTGCGCATCCTGGAGCCGGCTGCGGTGCGGCCGGTGGCCACCCGCCTGCCGGCCCGCGAGATCGGCGCGGCCAAGCAGTCCGGTCGCCGCGCCAGCCGGGAGGTGCCCAGCGCCCAGGGCCGCTACATTCGGGCCTCGACCCAGCGCCTGGGCCGCAGCCTGGCTTTGGACGCCACCCTGCGCGCCGCGGCCCCGCACCAGGCCCAGCGCCGGCCGCCGGGCAGCCCAGGTCTGGTGGTGCGCGAGCCGGATATCCGCGAAAAGGTCAAAAACGCCAAGCGCGGCCGGCTGCTCTTGTTCTGCGTGGACGCCTCGGGCTCCATGAACGCCGCCGCGCGCATGCGATCCACCAAGGCCGCGGTGCTGGGCCTCCTCACCGAGGCCTACCAGAAGCGCGACCGGGTGGGCCTAGTGGCCTTCGGCGGCGCGAGCGCCAGGGAGCTGCTGCCGCCCACGGCCAGCGTGGAGGTGGCCCGGCGCCTGCTGGCCGAGCTGCCCACCGGCGGCAAGACGCCCCTGGCCGCGGGCCTGGTGGCGGTGGCGGCGGTGCTGAAGCGGGAGCTGGCCGCGGACCCCAAGCTCACGCCCCAGGTGGTGATCCTCACCGACGGCCGGCCCAACGTGCCCCTGGCCGCCAGCAACGGCGAGGACTATGATCCCTCTCGGGCCGGGAACAAAGGCGGCGGCTGGGGCGACGGCTGGGGCGACGGCGGCTACGCGGACCGCGAGGTGCTGCGCCTGGCCCAGCGCCTGGCCGCGGCCGGCCGCGCCCGCTTCGTGGTGGTGGACACCGACATTGGCCATCATCACGAGATAAACCTTTGCCGCGCCCTGGCCGAGTATCTGGGCGCGGCCTGCGCGCCCCTGCGGCGGCTCACCGCCGAGGGGGTGCTGGACCTGGTCAAGGAGCACTGGTAGCCATCATGAACACTTCGCCCAGCCAACCCGCCGCCAGCTATCCCTTTGCGGCCATCGTGGGCCAGGAGGAGATGAAGCTGGCCCTGATGGTCAACGTGGTCAACCCCCGGGTGGGCGGGGTCCTTATCCGCGGCGAAAAGGGCACGGCCAAGTCCACGGCCGTGCGGGCCCTGGCCGAGCTGCTGCCCAGCCAGGACACGGTGCTGGACTGCCCCTACAACTGCGACCCGGCCGAGCCCTGCCCCGAGTGCGCGGCCCGCCTGGCCGCGGGCCAGGACCTGCCCCAGGGCCAGCGCCGGGTGCGGGTGGTGGAGCTGCCGGTGGGCGCCACCGAGGATCGCCTGCTGGGCACCCTGGACCTGGAGGGCGCCCTGACCCAGGGCCAGACTCGCTTTTCGCCGGGCATCCTGGCCGCGGCCAACCGCCAGATACTCTACGTGGACGAGGTGAACCTGTTGGACGACCACCTGGTGGACGTGCTCCTGGACGCGGCGGCCATGGGCGTGAACACCGTGGAGCGCGAGTCCATCAGCTTCGCCCACCCGGCCCGTTTCACCCTGGTGGGCACCATGAACCCCGAGGAGGGCGAGCTGCGTCCCCAGCTCACGGACCGCTTCGGCCTGTGCGTGCAGGTGCGCGGCCTGGCCGACCCGCAGGAGCGCCAGGAGGTGATCAGCCGCCAGTTGGCCTGGGAGGCGGACCCGATGGGCTTTGCCGCGGGCTGGGAGGCGGCCGGCGCCAGGCTATCGGCCCAGATACAGGCCGCCCGCCAGCGCCTGGCCTCGGTGCAGGCCGGACCCGGGGTGCTGGAGCGGGTGGTGGCCATCAGCCTGGGCCTGGGCACCGACGGCCACCGCGGCGACCTGACGCTACTCAAGTGCGCCCTGACCCTGGCCGCTCTAGAGAGCCGGGACAAGGTGGAGCGCGGGGACGTGGACCGGGCCGCGCTCCTGGCCCTGCCCCACCGCCTGCGGCGGCGGCCCCTGGCCGAGATGGAGTTCGACATCGCCGAGAAGATCAGGCGGATCTAGTGAAAAGGTCTGTGAGCAAGCGGTAAGGAAGAAAAAGAGGTTTGTAAAAAGAAGAAGTGCCGGTCAGTAGTTGATAGGCCGGACTTCCTTTGGTGAGCTTCCCCCGATCCGCTTGCCCAGGCTGCTGCCTCGCGAGGACACCACCAAGCCGACCCAACCCGATTCCCTTTTATTACTTACCTGCCTTTTCTCTACTCGCCTTAACCCCAAGCGTCGGTCGTCTCCGCCCCTCAAATCACATGATTGACAACACGGTTGCTACCCCAGCAGCCCGAACATCACCAGGATGGTGCCCGCACCCACCGCCGAGGTGGCGAACACCAGGCGCGAGGCCAGGGTGGCGTCGCAGCCGTAGCGCGCCGACAGGGCCACGGTCAACAGGGCCGAGGGCATAGCGCCCTCCAGCACCAGCACCTGGGTCTGCCAGGCGGGCAGGGTCATGGCCAGGGTGGGCAGCCAGACCAGCATTGGCTTGAGCAGCAGCTTGATGACGCACACGATGGCGGCCAGGGTCAGCGCGCTGCGGTAGCCCTGGAACGCCAGGACCGCGCCCACGGTCAGGGCCACCATGAAGGTGTTGGCCTGGGCCAGGATGTCCAGGCCGCGCATGAGCTCGGCCAGCAGTGGACGCTGCCAGGGCAGCGACAGGTTGGCGCAGACCAGGCCGGCCACGATGGCAAAGAAGATGGGCGAGTAGAAGTAGCGCAGGGCGGTGCGCAGCCTCTCCCGGGCCGAGACCTGGGCGCTGCCGAAGTAGATGGCCACCATCACGCCGATGGTGAACATGGCCGGTCCCACCCCCACCTCGGAGATCACCACCGCCTCGCCCAGGGCCGCGGAGTCGCCCGGGAAGACTTGGCTGATCAGGGCGAAGCCCAGCAAGGCCGAAGAGCCGAAGCCGGCGGTGAGCATGAAGGCGCCCATCTGGGGATGGGACAGGCGCAAGATGCGGCCCAGCAGCCAGGCCAGAGCCAGGCAGAGCATCTCGGCGCCGAACATCACCAGGGCCAGCAGGCCCTCGCGCCACTCTAGCGGCTGCCGGGCCAGGGAGGTGAAGATGAGGGCCGGCAGGGTCACGTCCATGACCAGGTTGGCGAAGAGCTTGCCCTGCTCGGCCTTGACCACCCCCAGTCGGCGCAGCAGCACCACCAGGCAGATGAGTCCCAGCAAGACGGCTATGGAGGCCAGCACGCGCAGATGGATGTCCATGTCCCCTTACCTCTTGGGTGGCGCTTCATTATAAAACCTGGCCGCCTCGGACCCAACTGGTTATCCTTGTACATTGGCACTGGCCATCATGTATCTTTCGCGGCATAATATCTGAGCCTGGGCACGGGCAATCAATAGAGAGGCAGACGGTGACCAAGAACCCGGAGCGAAGCAAGGCTGCGGCAGCCGCCTGGCGTCCGTCGGTGTTGGTGCTGGACGACGAGTGGGCCACCCTGGAGCCCATGGCCCAGTCCCTGGCCGACGGCTACCGGGTGCAGGTGGCGAGCCGGCCCCAGGAGGCCATGCAGGCCATGGCTCGGCGCAACTTCGATGTGCTCATCACCGACCTGCGCATGCCGGGCACCGACGGCCTGACCCTGATCAGCCAGCTCAAGGAGCGCTATCCCGACACCCAATACATCCTGATGACCGCCTTCTCCGACATCGAGGTGGCGGTCAGCGCCATCCGCCTGGGCGTGGCCGACTATCTGCGCAAGCCTTTCACCATGGCCGAGGTGCGCCACGCCCTGGAGCGCTGCCTGGAGCGGCAGAACCTGAGGCGCGAGGTGGCCAGCCTGCGCGCCGGCCAGCCCCTGACCCTGGAGGGGATCATCGCCCTGGACCAAAGCATGAAGGAGGTCTGCCGCCTGGCCGAGACCGTGGCCGGCACCGACGTGACCCTGCTTATTTCGGGCGAGACCGGCACTGGCAAGGGCCTGCTGGCCCGGGCCATCCACAACCAAAGCCCCCGCCGGCAAAAGCCCTTCGTGGAGATAAACTGCGCGGCCATCCCGGCCAACCTGATCGAGAGCGAGATGTTCGGCTACGAGCGCGGCGCCTTCACCGGGGCGGTGGCCCGCAAGATCGGGCGGGTGGAGGCGGCCAGCCAGGGCACCCTGCTGCTGGACGAGGTGGGCGAGATGCCCCTGGACATGCAAGCCAAGATGCTCCACTTCCTGCAGGGGTTCACCTTCGAGCGGGTGGGCGGCACGCGCCAGCTCAGCGCCGACGTGCGGGTGATCGCGGCCAGCAACCGCGACCTGGGCCAGGCGGTGAAGCAGGGCCTGTTCCGCGAGGACCTGTTCTACCGCCTGCACGTGATCCAACTTAACCTACCGGCCCTGCGCGAGCGACGCCAGGACATCCTGCCCCTGTCCGACTACTTCCTGGAGCGCTTCGCGGCCAAGTATAATAAGCCCCTGGACGGATTCACCCCCTGGGCCCAGGGCCAGATGCTCTCGCACCCCTGGCCGGGCAACGTGCGCGAGATGGAAAACGCCATCGAGCGGGCGGTGATTCTCTGCCAGGGCAGCCGGGTGGACCGCCTGGAGTTAGCGCCAGTACCCTCCTCCCCGGCCGCACCATTACCCCGGCAGGCGGCTGGGCCGGCGCCGCCCCGGCCCAGCCAATCCCTGGCCGACTACCTGGCCCAGTGCGAGAAGCTCTACCTGGAGAGCCAATTGAGTAGCTACCGGGGCCGGGTCAATCAGACCGCCCGGGCCGCGGGCGTCAACCCCAAGACGCTGTATCTTAAGATGACCCGCCACGGCCTGCGCAAGGAAGAGTTCCGCCGCAGCAACCGGGCCAAGGCCGGCAAGCAAAACTCTCGCGGCGAGGGTGGCAGCGTGTCATAATAAAAAAGTAGCAATTAACTAACCGTCATTGAAACGCCCGAGAGAAGATGACATGTCCAGAAAAATAATCGCCTTGGCAATCTGTTTGGCCCTGGCCCTGGCCCTGGTGGGCGCGGGATGCGGCATGCAGTCCTCCACCTACGAAGGGGCGGGGGTCGGCGGCGCTGCTGGCGCCGTGGCCGGCGCTTTGCTGGACTCCAACGCCTGGCGGGGCGGAGTCATTGGCGGCGCCCTGGGCGCCTTGGCCGGCGGCGCCATCACCTATATAGCCACCCACGCCTCCCGGCAGGCGGCCCAAGCCAACCGGCCGGTGGCCTACACCAAGAACGACGGCACCGAGCGCGTGACCGCGATCCCGGTGGCCACCCGCGGCAACTGCAAGGTCGTCAAGGAACGCTACTACAAGAACGGCCAGATGTACAAGGAAGTGGAGCGCGAGGTCTGCGACTAACCGCTGGCCTTAGCCGCCAGCCGCAGTCTCCGGCCGGGGCGTCTCCGCTCCGGCCGCTGCTGTGATAACCTGCCAAACCTCTGACGGATCGGCGGATGACTGAAGGCAAAGAAAAGATGCTGGCCGTGTTCGGCGGCGACGCGGTGCACGGCGGCGACGTTTGGGGCTGGTCCCGGGTCCTGGGCCGGCCGGTGCGCGACATCCTGGACCTGTCGGCCTCGCTCAACCCCCTGGGCCCACCGTCGGGCCTGAACGAGGCGGTGCAGGCGGCCATGGAGCACGTCTGCCACTACCCCGACCGCCTGTGCTATGACCTGCGCCACGCCATTGCGGACAAGCTGGGGGCGGACGCCGCCTGCGTGCTGCCCGGCAACGGCTCCACGGCCCTGATCCGCATGATCACCCGGGTGCTGGACCTGCAGCAGATCATGCTGCTGGCCCCGGCCTTCGGCGAGTTCGGTCGCTCCCTGGCCCTGGCCGGCCGCCACTTCCACTACCTGATCATGCGCGAGCGCAACTCCTTCGCGCCGGTGGACGATGACCTGGAGCGCATCTGGGAGGAGCAGCCCTCGGCGGTGATCCTGTGCAACCCGGTAAGCCCCACCGGCCAGCTGGTGGCCCCGGAGGTGCTGGACAAGCTCTTGGCCAAGGCCCACCGCCGCCGGGTCTGGGTGGTGGTGGACGAGGCCTTCATCGACTTCGCGCCCCCCGAGGCCCGGGCCTGGGCCCTGCCCCGGGTGCAGGAGTACCCGCACCTGGTGGTGCTGCGCTCCCTGACCAAGTTCTACTGCATAGCCGGACTGCGCCTGGGCTATGCCCTGGCCCACGCCGACACCTTGGGCGATCTGGCGCCCATGGGCCAGCCCTGGTCGGTGAACACCCTGGCCCAGGCCGCGGGCGTGTACTGCCTGACCCAGACTGAGTACGAAAAAGAGAGCCGCAGCAAGGTGAGCGAGTGGCGCCAGCAGCAGGCCGCGGCCCTTAGCGAGCTGGGCCTGATGGTGCTGCCCAGCCAGGTCAACTACATGCTCTGCCGCCTGCCGGCCGGGGGCCCCATTGCCGCGCAGGTGACTGAGGCCTGCGCCCAGCAGGGGGTGCTGGTGCGCGACGCTTCTTCTTTCGTGGGCTGCGACGACTATCATCTGCGGGTGGCCGTGGCCGCGCCGGCGGATCAGGCGCGCCTGCTGACGGCTCTCAAGCAGGCCCTGGCCACCGCCGGCCCCGGCCAGAGGAGTGAACCATGATCGCACAGCTCTCGGTGTATCCGGTGGGCACGGGCAGCACCAGCCTGAGCCAGTATGTCAAGCAGGGAGTGAAGGTGATCCGGGAGTCGGGCTACACCTACGAGGTGGGCGGCATGTCCACCAGCGTGGAGGTGCCGGACCTGGACGCCCTGTTCGCCCTGGTCAAGAAGGTCCACGCCGCCCATCTGGCCGCGGGCGCCCAGCGCATCGTCATCGACCTGAAAGTGGACGACCGCCGGGACAAGGCGGCCAGCATATCCCAGAAAAAGCGCTCGGTACTTAGCTAAGGTTTTATCGCCCCGGCCCGGCCGGGGCGCTTGGCTGTAGGCGGAACACGCTGTAGATCTCGTTGGACCAGACCGGCCGCAGACGGGGGTCGCGGCCGGCGGCGGCAATGGCCGCCTGGTCCTCCAGCCGGCGCAGGATCAGCCAGTTCAGGCCCGGCCGGTCCATGCGGGCCTGGTTCGCGGCCAGGCTATCGTTCCAGTAGTACTTGTCGCCAATGCGGTCGCTGAACAGGGCCAACACCCGGGGATAGGCGTACAGGTAATGGTCCTGGGGGCCCAGGTTATGCTGCACCCAGGCGTAGAGAGCCTTGTCCGGCGGCCGCTCAACCACGTCGCCGGAGTAGCTCCACAGCAAGGCCGTGTTGCCCAGGTTCAGGGCCAAGCCGGCCAGCAGCACCGTGCGCAGCAGGGTCTGGGGCAAAAAGCGCCGCAGCCGCGAGTTCTGGCCGAAGAAGGCCAGCAGCCCCTGGGCCAAGTAGATGACCAGCAGCCCCGCCACCGGCGCGTAGAAGCGCGGTCCCTCGTTAAAGGGCCAGAGCAGGATCATCACCATATACAGCACCACGAAGGCGCAGACCAGGCCCCACTCCCGCCAGGGTAGGCCCCTCTTCAACCAACCCCAGGCCGCCAGGCAGATCAGGCCCAGGCCGGCTGCGGCCTCCACGCCCGCCAGCACCCACTGGCCGCCGCGAAAGAGCGGAAAAAAGAAGCCCAGCACCTTGGCCAGCTTAGCCGGCAGCATGCGCGCCAAGCGAAGGGCCCAGAAGACCGGATCGTGGAACAGGCTCAGGTACTCGCTGGCCGAGGCAGCCCACAGCTTGATTATTAGCAGGGTGGCCGCGCCCACCAGGGCGGTGAGCAGGGCCGCGGCCCAGGCCCGCCGGCGCAGGGCCAGGTAAAGCACGGCCGCGCCCACCAGGGCCACGCCCGCGGTGCGCACCAGCAGGCTGGCCGCGGTGAAGGCCAGGGCCAGGGCCAGCCAGCCGGCCCGGCGGCCGTCGGCGTAATTCAGGAAGGCCCAGATGGCGCCGATGACCAGCAGGGTGAAGGGCACGTCGGAGAGCACGTTCTGCTTGAAGACGAAGAACCAGGGCGCAAAGAGCATGAACAGGAACACCCACAGGGCGTTCTCGCCCCCCAGCCGGCGGCGGGCGATCAGGGCCAGCAGCCAGGCGGTCAGGGGCCAGAGCAGCACCACCGGCAGCTTGAGCCACACCAGGTTCGGCCCGGCCGTTTGCAGGACCGGCGCGATGAGCAGGGGGAAGCCGGGGGGGTAGCTCTGGGCCTGCACGCCGGGCATGAACACGCCGGTGTTGTAGCTGCGGCCGGCCAGGATGTTCTGGGCAATGATGATGTAGTGCGCGAAGTCGCCGCCAGGCGGATGGCCGGGCTTGAGGGTGGTCAGGTTCAGGGCCAGGAACAGGAGCACGGCCAGGCTCACGATCCAGGGCCCGGCCCGTCGCAGCCAGCGCGGTTGCGCCTCGCCGCTCATGGCCTCAGGCGCCGGCCCAGCGCCGGTAGAGGTCGTGCTCCAGGCCCAGGGCGTCCAGGGCCTTGCCCACGCTCTGGCGCAGAATGTCCTCTATGCTGCGGGGCCGGTGGTAGAAGGCCGGCACCGGCGGCAGGATCACCGCGCCCAGGTCCGCGGCCTGGGCCATCAGGCGCAAATGGCCCTTGTGCAGGGGTGTCTCGCGCACCATCAGCACCAGAGGCCGGCGCTCCTTGAGGGTCACGTCCGCGGCCCGCACCAGCAGGTCAGCGTCATAGGAGTTGGCCACCGCCGACAGCGTCTTGATGGAGCAAGGGGCGATGATCATGCCCTGGGTGCGGAAGGAGCCCGAGGCCGGCGGCGCGGCCAGGTTCTCGGGCTCGTAGGCCGCCTGGGCCAGGGCCTGCACCTGGGCTGGGTCGTATTCGGTCTCCAGGGCCAGGTTGCGCTCGGCGGCCCGGCTCATGATCAGGTGCGCCGGCTGCTCAAGCTCCCGCAGCACCTTGAGCAGCTCCACGCCGTAGATCACCCCGCTGGCCCCGGTTATGCCCACCAACAGCGGCAAGCCCATCTACTTCTCCCTCTGCTGCAAGAGCCGCTGACGCAACTGGTCCACCAGCTCCCGGCTTATCTGCTTCACCTGGCTGATGCCCTGGGCGTCCAGGCTGTCCCAGTGACAGCCGGCGGTCACCACCGCCCGGCAGTTCAGGGCCGCGGCCAGGGCCTCGGCCGCCTCCTGGGCCAGGCGGTCCTCCTTGTGCCCCACGTAGGTGAACACCGAGGCCGTGGCACTGGTCGCCTGGGGGTCGGCCAGGGAGGGCCGCGGCGTGGCCATGGCCACCGCCCCGATGTGCGGCGCCTCCCCGCCCCAGATGCACACCAGCAGATCCGCGCCCACCCAGCGCGCCTCGGCGGCTAGGGCGTAGCCGCCGCGGTCTATCTCCACGCTGGCCCCTGTCAGGCCCTGCCCCGCCATGTCCCCGTCACCGGCCGCGCCTGGCGGATCACTTGCCGGCCTTCTTCATTTTTTGCCAGGCGGCCAGTATCTCCTCGAAGGCCGAAACCGGCGCTGCCCCGCGCACCGTCACCCCGGCCACCATGTAAGAAGGAGTGCCGTCCAGGTTGAAGCCGGCCGCCTCGTCCAGGTCCTGCTGCACTCGCTGGGCCAGGGCCGGGTCAGCCAGGTCCTTGGCCAGGCGGGCCTTGTCCAAGCCCAGGCCAACGGCGATCTGCTGCGCTGCAGCCAGCCCCTGCTTCTGCAGACGGCGCTGCTCCTGGAACACGCGGTAGTAGAATTGCCAGGCCTTGTCCGGGCTCTGGCGGCCGATGGCCTCGAAATAAACAGCTATGCGCTGGCCCAACTCCGAGGCCGGGTTGTGCTTGAGCAGCACCTTGAACTTGTCCGGGTGTTTTTTCAGCAGCTGGGCCACGTTTTCGGCGCCTATGGCGCAGGAGGAGCAGAGGAAGTCGGAGTACTCCACGATGGCCAACTGCGCATCCGGCCGCCCGTGCCAGGGCCGGCCCGGCTCCAGCTTGGGCAGCGCGGGGCTGCGCAGTCCCTGGTCAATGGACTGCAGCCAGCGCTGGTGCTGCTTTATGCGCTCGCCCTCGGCCACCAGGTCGTAGAGGGCCACCTTGTTCTGGGCCAGCACGTCCAAGAGCAGCTTTGGATTTTGCTTGAGCAGGGCCTGCAGCTGCTCGCGGGTTATCTCCGCCTTTTTTTCCGGAGCCGGGCCCTGGCAGGCGGCCAGGATCAGGGGCAAAAACAGGATCATGGGTAAAAAACGTTTGAGCATGTTGCACCCGAACCGGGGACGGCCCCGGCCTCAGCAGTAGTAGTTGAGGTTTCTCCTAGGGGAAGCTTGACACAACCGGCGCCCCGGCACAACCATTTGGGCCGTTCAGGCCCTGGCGCCGGCCGCCGGCGGGGGGGCCGGCTCGCTGACGACCCGGTTGCGTCCGGCGCGCTTGGCCGCGTACAGGGCCTGGTCCGCCCGGTGCAGCACGTCGTCCAGCGGCTCCTTGTGGCGGCAGTCGGTGACGCCGATGGAAACCGTGGTGTGCAGTCCGTCGGCGATGCCCCTGAAGTCGATGGCCTCCACCGCGCGGTGCAGGCGCTCGGCCGCCGGCAGCGCGGCCGGCAGGGCGGTGTTGGCCAGCACGGCCAAGAACTCCTCACCCCCGAAGCGCGCGAAGTAGTCTATCTCGCGCAGAGTGCCTTTTATCTCGCTGGCCACGGTCTGCAGCACCAGGTCGCCCGCGTGGTGGCCGTAGCGGTCGTTGACCCGCTTGAAGCGGTCCAGGTCCAAGAAGCAGACCACGAAGCTGTAGCCGCCGCGGTCCACCAGGGCCTTCTGCCCTTGCAGTATACGCATGATCTGCCGCCGGTTCCAGACCCCGGTCAGTTCGTCAGTGATGGCCAGCTTCTCTATCCTGCCCAGGGCCTGGGCCAGCTCCTTGTTCTGCCGGCTGGCAGTGGCGCGCAGGTTGCTCAGGTCTGTGCCCAACACGGACACGATGCCCATGGCCAGGCCGAACACCACCCACTGGATGATTTCCAGGCGCAGGTCCAGGATCGTGACCTGGAAATAACCCCAGCTGAATATCACCAGGCCGTAGGAAGCCAAGGCCAAGCCGGTGATGAAAAGAAACTGGCGCAGGCGCAGCCGGAAGGCGCCAAAGACCACCACCACCAGGTAATACATCAGGAGCATCATGCGCACCGGCGGCGCGAAAAAGATTATGGTCATTTCATACAAGGTGGCCCAGCTCATTTGAAGCAGGGTGAAGCTGGGGTCCTTAAAGCGCAGGTTCAGGCCCGTGATGATGAGCAGGGGGAAAACCAGGTGCCCCAGCCAAAAGGCCCCGAACAAGCCCAGGAATTGCTGCGGGGTGAGCCACAGGAGGCGCCAGCGCAGCAGGAGCCAGGCGATGAAGGTGTGGATAGCGTAGCCGACTAAGGCGTAGACGGTGCGCTTGAGGCGCAGAATTTGCTTGGGGTCTTGGAGAGTGCTGCAAATCAATAAACTCTCTCCCCAGGGAAACGATTAGGTCAAATTTTACGCGTGCCCGAAACTAGAAATCTACTAATATCAGGACATTTAGTGCAATTGCTTTGCCTAGCAAATTTAATGCGCCTCGGCGCAGTCACAAATCCCTTGTCTCGGCCGCGGGCAGTGTCCATCATTGAAAGCTAAGGGAGAAGGCCGATGATAACCCTAAAGGCTATAGAGCATACCCGGCGCATCCTGGGCTCGGTGGCGTTCCACACCCCCCTGGCGCCCTCGCCCCACCTGAGCAACCTGGTGGGGGCCGAGGTCTTCCTGAAGCTGGAGAACCTCCAGCGCACCGGCTCCTTCAAGATACGCGGGGCCTACGCCCGCCTGCATCGCCTAGCCCAGGAGCACCCGGGCGCCGGGGTGGTGGCCGCCTCGGCCGGCAACCACGCCCAGGGCGTGGCGGTCTCGGCCCGGCTGCTGGGGCTCCGGGCCACCATCTTCATGCCCCTGGGCGTGTCGCTGTCCAAGCGCGAGGCCACCGCGGCCAGCGGGGCCCAGGTGCGCCTGAAGGGCGACAGCGTGGCCGAGTGCCTGGAGGCCGCCCAAGAGTTGACCCCGGAGCTGACCCTGATCCACCCCTACGACGACGAGGAGGTGATCCTGGGCCAGGCCAGCCTGGGCCTGGAGATTCTGGAGGACCTGCCGGATGTACAAGCGGTGGTGGTGCCGGTGGGCGGCGGCGGGCTCATCGGCGGGGTGGTCGCGGCCATCAAGGCCAAGGCGCCCCAGGTTCGGGTGGTGGGCGTGGAGCCCAGCCTGGCACCCTCGGCCACGGCCGCGCTGCAGCAGGGTCGGCCGGTCACCGTGGCCACCCAGCCCACCCTGGCCGACGGCGCCTGCATCAGCCGGGTGGGCGAGCTGACCCTGCCTCTGATCCAGCGCTACGTGGACGAGATAGTGCGGGTGGAGGAGGACCACATCGCCCAGGCCATGCTGCTCTTGTTGGAGCGGCGGCGCATAGTGGCCGAGGGGGCCGGGGCCCTGGGCCTGGCCGCCTTCCTGGCCAGGGCCCTGCCCGGCCTGCAGGGTCAGCGGGTGGTGCTGCTGGTCTCCGGCGGCAACGTGGACTCCAACCTGCTGGGGCGCATCATCGACCAGGGCCTGGTGCGCTCGGGCCGCATCTTCCGCTTTTCGGTGGTGCTGCCGGACCGGCCGGGCGCCCTGGCCGGGCTCCTGGCCCAGGTGGCCGCGGCCCAGGCCAACGTGCTGCACATCTCCCACGACCGCCTGGCCAAGGGCCTGCCGCCCCGCCAGAGCCGGGTCAGCCTGGAGATCGAGACCCGCGGCTTTGAGCACGCCCAGGAGGTGGCCGCCGGTTTGGAGACCAAAGGATACCCCATCCAGCCGGAGTGACAGGCGGCCGGCCCTTGCATTTCACCGCGATTCTGCTAACCTGGCCCAACTGCCCGCACGCTGATCCAACAGCGGAGGCCGTGGTACGTCATGACCAGCACCCCCGATCTGCCCGATATTTTCTCGCCCCAGGCCCTGCGCGCGCTGCTGCCCCCGGAGCGGGCGGACGCCTTTTTCGAGGCCCTGTACGGCGAGGCCAAGGACGGCGCCTATGACATTGGCCTGGCCTTTGCCGGCCGGGAGAACGGCCGCCTGGTGTTCGAGCTGCAGCTAAGCCAGCGGCCGGGCAAGTGCCTGGCCTGCAACCTGACCTACGGCCTGCCCACGGTGTTCAGCCGCCATCCGGTGATCAACCTCAAGGGCCTGGTGGCGGACATCGGCCGGTTGCTGGGCGCCCCGGGCGAGCTGGCCTGGGAGCTGGGCCGCACGCGCGAGATCTCCCACGAGCTGCACGTCATCCCCCTGCGGGTCAACCTGCCGGCCTGATGCCCCTATGGCATAGCAAAGGGCCCGGCCGCGGCCGGACCCTTGTTATCTTGCTCAAAGTCAGTCAGGCTCAGGCGCCGCCCTTGGCAAAGGCCGCGGCCTCCAGGCCGGCCACGCAGCCCTCGCCCACGGCCTTGGCCATCTGCCAGGGCGGGCCGGTGATGTCTCCGGCCGCGAAGATGCCCTGCACGTTGGTGCGGCCCTTCTTGTCCGCCAGCACGTACTGCATGTTTTCCGGGTCCAGGTTCACGCCCAGGGAGGCGGCCAGCTCGATGGCGCCCTTGGCCCCCAGCTCGATGAACACGCCCTTGACCGCGAGCGTCTGGCCGTTGTCCAAGAGCAGGCCCTCCACCTCCTTTTCGCCCAGGATCTGCTTGGGCCAGGCCCCCTGGTGCAGGACGATGGCGCTGTCGCTCAGGCGCTCGGCCAGGGGCCCGCTCACCTCCAGCTTCTGGCAGACCAGGTGCACCTCGCTGGCGAAGAACAGCAGTTGCAGGGCGCCGGCCACGGCGGCGCTCTCCCCGCCCACCACGGCCACGGGCAGGCCGCGGAAAAAGTTGCCGTCGCAGTCCACGCAGTAGCTCACGCCCTTGCCTAAGAGCTCCTTTTCGCCGGGCGCGCCCAGACGGTGGCGGGAGATGCCCATAGCCAGGATCAGGGCCTTGGCCCCCAGGCGGCCGCCGCCCTCGGTGACCAGCACAAAGCTGTTGTCCAACTGGCGTTCGATCTTGATCACGTCCTCGTCCCGGAACTGGGCCCCGAACTTCTCGGCCTGCTGCCGGCCGGCCGTGAGTATCTCCTCGCCGCCCATGCCGGGCATGCAGCAGAAGTTCTCCACGTGGGCCTTGTACAGGCTGCTCTTGTGCCCCCGGCCCAGGACCAGCACCGAGCGCTTTTTGCGGGCCGCATGGATGGCCGCCTGCAAGCCGGCCGGGCCGGTGCCCAGGATCACGACATCGTAGTTTTCCGTGGCCATATCTGACTCCAACGCGATGACTCCTCAGAGCCGCGCCGCGGCCCTGCCCTTTTAATTAGCATACCCTGAAAACCGGCGCGGGCGAACCGCCCAGGCGGCGAGAAACTAGTCGTCGTAGTTTTGGCTCAGCTCGTGCTGTACCTTGGTCATGCGGATGCGGTACTTGCTGAACAGGTGCTGTTTGCCCTGCTCCTGGGCGGCGCGGTGCAAGGGGAAGTTCTTCCAGGCCTCCACCGAGGCCTCGTCCTCCCAGAAGGACAGGGAGCATATCTTGCCCTGGTCAGCGATGCTCCGGAAGCGCTCCATGCCGATGAAGCCCGGAGCCTGGAGCACGTGCTCGCGCAGGCCTTGGGCCAGCTTGAGGTAGGCGGCCTCCTGGCCGGGCTGGAAGTACACCTCGAATATCACCGCGATCATGGCGTGCTCCGGGCTGGGTGGGCTACGCTAAGACACACAAGAGCCTAAAAAACTTTACTGCTATGCAGGCTTTACTGTGAACTTAAAGTTACACTTTGGGCATTTCACTTCAATTTCTTTATCCAGCACGGGTACCCGCAGTTTTTGTCCACAAGATTCGCATTTAATAATAATTTTCTCTGCGTTGATAACTTTTTTATTTGCCTTGTGCCTAATGTACTCCTTTAATAAATTATGTTCATTTATCTTCTTTTTTCTATCATATTTCGAGGCCGATGCATAAATTCCGTGTTTAATTTCTCGCCTCGATTTTTCCCTTTTTGGGGCTATCAATGAAGGAGAAGACTCCGGTATAGGCCTCTTCCTTGCCCCCCGATCAGGCCGTTTCGGCGTG
>JBFMFU010000094.1:0-63641 GCA_040751985.1 Thermodesulfobacteriota bacterium
GCCAACAAGGACCACCCGGACATAAAAGAGATGCTGGCCATCAAGGGCTGCCCGCCCAAGGCGGAGCAGGTGGTGGAGGCCCTGCAGGCAGCGGGCATTGAGATCGACCGCCGCCTGCTGGACAACCTTGACTCCCTCCCCGGCTTTTTGATGGGCCGCTACCAGGGCAAGGCCGAGTTCGACCCCGCCCTGTTCCAGGTGGCCTAGCTAAACGGCCGCGCCGGGACCTGTGTCCGGCCTGGGTTACACTGAAAGAGTGGACAGGCCGGGCGAGGACCGGGTCTTCGCAAAGGAGACTTTGCCATGGGCATCCGACATGAATACGTCACCTTCTGCCACATCTGCCCCAACCACTGCGCCCTCAAGGCCATCGTGGAGGACGACAAGGTCCTGGAGGTCAAGGCCGGCGGCGGCACCGGCTTCCCGGTGCACATGTGCTCGGTGCAGAAGGGGCCGGACCACGTCATCGGCACCATCAACAGCCCCGACCGCCTGACCAAGCCCCTCAGGCGCAAGGGCGAGCGCGGCAGCGGCCAATGGCAGGAGATATCCTGGGACGAGGCCCTGGATACCATCGCGGCCAAGCTGCTGCAGGTGAAGCGGGACTTCGGCCCCGAGCGGGTGGTGATGATCCTGGGCGAGCCCAAGGGCACCGAGTTCGCCTTCGGCCAGCGCTTCGCCACCGCCTTCGGCACCCCCAACGTCATCACCCCCGGCAACTACTGCGGCGTGCAGAACACCGAATCCCTGCGCTACACCTTCGGCTCGCGCTACATCATGGCCCGCATGGACGCCCAGCCCCGGGTGATCATCGTCTGGGGCGCCAACCTGGCCCACACCGGCGGCACCTTCTCCAACATCGGCCGCTACGACTTCAACCGGGCCCTGGTGAGCAACGACTGTAAGGTGGTCATCATCGACCCCAAGAACATCGAGCTGTGGCCCGAGAAGGGCATGCACGCCTCGGACGCCGACTACTGGCTGCGGCCGCGGCCCAACAGCGACGGCATCCTGGCCATGGGCATGGTCAAGGTGATCGTGGAGGAGGGCCTCTACGACCCGGCCTACATCAAGGAGTGGACCGTAGGCTTCGAGGAGGTACAGAAGGAGGTGGCCCGCTTCACCCTGGAGGAGGTGGAGGAGCTGACCTGGGTGCCCAAGGAGACCATCCAGGAGGTGGCCCGGCTCTACGCCACCGAAAAGCCGGGGGTCATCGGCAGCGGCAACGCCCTGGAGGGCAGCACCCAGGCCTTCCAGACCCTGCGCGCCATCTGCCTGCTGCGGGGCATCACCGGCAACGTGAACACCCCCGACGGCGGCCACGTGGACATGATCCCGCCCGACTACTATCCGCCCGGCCGCTTCATGATCGGGGACATGAAGGAGCAGCTCTGGAAGTACCCCCGCTCGCCCGAGCGCACCATCGGCGGCGGCGTGTTCCAGTTGGCCTCGCGCTTTGGCTACGTGCCCACCCAGGCCCTGGTGCAGGCCCTGCTCACCGAGAAGCCCTATCTGCCCAAGGTGGGCCTGGCCTTCGTCACCAACCCGCTACTCACCTACCCGGACTCCCTGGCCACTGAGAAGGCCTTCCGCAAGTTCGAGATGCTGGTGGTCAGCGAGCTGTTCCCCACCGCCACCACCAATATCGCCGACATCGTGCTGCCCGCGGCCTTCATGCACGAGCACGACACCGTGGCCTACTGGCCGGCCTGGTTCGCCAACTTCCGGGCCAACCGCAAGCTGGTGGACCCGCCCGGCGAGGCCTGGTCGGACATGCGCATGATCAACGAGCTGGCCAAGCGGGTGGGCCTGGGCGAGTACTTCTGGGAGACCGAAGAGGACGCCCTGAACTACATGGTGGCGCCCCTGGGCATGACCTGGCAGAAGTTCCGCGACGAGGTCACCTACCTGCACGGCAAGAGCGCCTACGACCCAGACAAGGTGACCGGCTACCACACCAAGAGCGGCAAGGTGGAGCTGTCCTGCGCCGAACTGGCCAAGGCCGGGGTGGACCCGGTGCCCGTCTTCGCCAAGCTCAAGGAGCCCCTCCGCGGCAAGTTCGACTTCAGCGACGACTACCCCCTGATGATGACCAACTACAAGAGCGAGATATTCATGCTCTCCGGCTACCGCAATCTGGGCCAGCTCAAGGACAAGTCCCTGCCGCCCACCGTGTACATGAACCCGGACACGGCCCAGGAGTACGGCCTGGCCGAAGGCGACTGGATCTGGGTGGAGACCTACAAGGGCCGCATCCGCCAGCAGCTGGCCCTGCAGCCGGGCATGCACCCCAAGGTGGTCAACGTGGAGTTCGGCTGGGGCGACTGGGGCTTCCCGGACGCCAACATGAACCTGCTCACCGACTTCGACGAACCCTGGGACTACCCCACCGGCTCGGTGGCCATCCGGGGCTACGCCTGCAAAGTCTACAAGGCCGCCTGAGGCGGGAGGGCAGCATGGACAAGGTGCTCGCCAAGAAAGACTTCCCCCGCTTCCTGGCCGACCTGCAGCGCAGCCACCAGGTGCTGGGGCCCACGCGCAAGGGCGGGGGCACCTCCACCTACTCCAAGGCCCTGTTCGCCCCCATCGCAGAAGCCGCGGACCTGGAGATCAACTACAAGTCCTCCATGCTCTCGCCCAAGAAGCTCCTGTTCCCGGACAACCAACCCATCTACGAGTACCAGAAGAAGGACGGCCGGGTGAGCCTGCGGCCGGTGGGCGAGCAGTGGGAGGGCCAGGTGGCGCTGTTGGGCGTGCACCCCTGCGACCTGGCGGCCATCACCTGTCTGGACAAGCTGTTCCTGGAGGACCGCTTCCAGGAGCCCACCTACCAGGATCGCCGCGCCCGCCTGACCCTGGTGGGCCTGACCTGCGCGGAGTCCACCCCCCACTGCTTCTGCAACGTCATGGGCGCCGGCCCGGACGCCTCGGCGGGCTACGACCTGCTCCTGACCGATCTGGGGCAGAGCTACTTCGTGCGCTCCCAAGGCGCCAAGGGCGATAAGCTGCTGGCCGCCGACTACTTCCGCCAGGCCACCGAATCCGACCAGCAGGCCCGGGCCCAGGCCCTGGCCCGCCTGGCGGCCGAGCTGCCTCCGAAGCTGGACCTGAAGGCCATCACCCAGCACATGAAGGACCGCTACGCCGACGATCTCTGGAAGGAGTTCTCGGATGTCTGCTGCTCCTGCGGGGCCTGCAACATGGTCTGCCCCACCTGCCACTGTTTCACCATCCTGGACCGGGTGAACCTGGACCGCAGCCAGGGCAAGCGGGTGCTGGTCTGGGACCCCTGCCACTTCGAGCGCTTCGCCCAGATGGCCGGCAACAGCAGCGTGCGCGGGGAAAAGAGCGCCCGCTACAAGCACCGCCTCTACGACAAGCTGCTCTACGACCCCCAGCGCCACGACCGCCTGTTCTGCGTGGGCTGCGGCCGCTGCATCGAGTTCTGCCCGGCCCACATCGACCTGCGCGCCGTGCTGCGCAAGCTGGAAGGCTAGCCGCCATGGACAACCTCTACATCCCCGAGCTGGCCACCCTGGAGTACATCCACCAGGAGACTCCCAACATCCTGACCCTGACCCTGGCCCTGGACCAGCCGCGGGCCTTCGCCTGCCTGCCGGGTCAGTTCGTGGAGTTCACCGTCTTCGGCCACGGCGAGTTCCCGGTGAGCGTGTCCGGGGTGAGCGACGCCCAGCGCGGCCGCTTCCAGGTGACCATCCAGCGGGCAGGCAAGGTGACCAAGGAGGTGTTCGAGCTACGTCCCGGCGACAAGCTGGGGGTGCGCGGGCCCTTCGGCAACGGCTTCCCCCTGGAGCTTATGCAGGGCCGGGACGTGTGGCTCATCTCCGGCGGCGTGGGCCTGGCCGCCCTGTGGCACCTGCTGGCCCAGCTGTGCGCCCGTCGCGAGAGCTTCGGCCGGCTCAAGTTGCTCTATGGCGCGCGCAGCCCGCAGGATATAATCTACCGGGACGCGCTCCAGGCCATGGGCCAGGATCCGGCCGGGCCCGAGGTGCTCTTGACCGTGGACAGCGCCGCTGACGGCTGGTCCGACCGGGTGGGCTTCGTGCACCAGCTTCTGCCCGACAGCGGCCTGGACCCGGCCACAAGCGTGGCCGTGGTCTGCGGCCCGGGGCCCATGATGAAGGCCGTCACCGCGGCCCTGGACGAACTGGGCCTGCCTCAGGAGCGCATCTTGGTGTCCATGGAACGGCGCATGCAGTGCGGCATGGGGGCCTGCGGCCACTGCATGGTCGGCAGCAAGCGGGTTTGTCTGGACGGGCCCGTATTTTCCCTGGCCGAGACCAGCGGCATGCTGGAAGCGCAGTTCTAGCCGTCCGCCTGCCTCCTCGGCCGCAACGCGCCCCCGGCAGGACCCGCCATGTCCCCTGAAGCGAACCAGGCCGCCCTGATCATACCGCCGCCCGCGGCGCAGCTAATGGCCACGCGCGGCATCCGCCCCGAGGACCTGGCCCCGGTTATCGCCGCGGCCCAGGCCGGGGGCCGCTTCCTGCGCCAGCGCCAGGGCGAGCACATCCTGGCCCACGGCACCTCCGGCGATGTGACCTACTGGGTGGAGTACAGCCCCGCGCCCCAGGGCTGCCAAATCCACACCGCCTACAGCCACCGCATGCAGGTGCTGGAAGAGCCGCCCGAGGCCGGCAGCCCGGCCGGGGCCGAGGCGGACTGGCTCTGCCAACCCTGCGGCCGCGCCCTGGCGCTGGGCAAGGTCAACGTGAGCTACCTGCACAACCTGCTGCCGGCCGACCTGCACCGCTGCCCCTCCTGCGGCCAGGTGATGATCCCCGAGGACCTGGCCGTGGGCAAGATGGCCGAGATCGAGATGCTCTTGGAGGGCAAGTAGGGACCATGGACCAGGAGACCATGCGCCTGATCGAGCTGGGCCGCCAGGGCTTCCAGTGCAGCCAGATACTGCTGATGCTGGGCCTGGAGGCCCAGGGCAAGAGCGACCCGGACCTGATCCGGGCCATGGAGGGCCTGGTCGGCGGCCTGGGCTTCGCCGGCGAGGTCTGCGGCGCGCTCAGCGGCGGGGCCTGCCTGCTGGGGCTCTACGCCGGCCGCGGCCGCGCCGAGGAGAAGCCCGACCCGCGCCTGAACATGATGATCGGCGATTTGGTGGAGTGGTTCAGCGCCGAGTACGGCGCGCGCTACGGCGGCATCCGCTGCCAGGAGATACTGGACCACGAGCCCCAGGCCCGCACCCGCCGCTGTCCAGGCATGGTGCTGGGAGTGCTGGCCCGCTGCAAGGAGCTCTTGCGCGAGCACGGCCTGACCTGGGGCGGCGCGCGGACATGAGCGCCGGCCGGGTCCTGGCCGCCACCCACAGCGTGTGCCCGGAGTGCCTGCGCCGGGTGCCGGCCCAGCGGGTGGCCCGCGGCGATTCGGTTTATCTGCAAAAGAGCTGCCCCGAGCACGGGGCCTTCGAGACCATCATCTGGCGCGGGCCGCCGGCCTACGAGTCCTGGGCTGGGCTGCGCCTGCCCCTCCTGCGCCCCGGCGCAAGCGGCCCCAGCGACTGCCCCTGGGACTGCGGCCTCTGCGACCATCACCAGCAGCAGACCTGCACCGCCCTGCTGGAGGTGACCCAGCGCTGCGGCCTGGGCTGCGCCTTCTGCTTCGCCGACGCCGGCCGCGTGCCTGGCCCGGACCCGTCCCTGGAGACCATCCGCGGCTGGTTCCACAAGCTGCTGGCGGCGGGCGGGCCCTACAACGTGCAGCTCTCCGGCGGCGAGCCCACCCTGCGGCCGGACCTGCCCCAGATCATCGCCCTGGGCCGCTCCCTGGGCTTTGGCTTCATCCAGCTCAACAGCAACGGCCTGCGCCTGGGCAACGAGCCCGGCTACGCCCAGGCCCTCCAAGAGGCCGGCCTGGCCTCGGTGTTCCTGCAGTTCGACGGCGTGGACGACGCCCCCTACCAGGCCCTGACCGGCCGGGCCCTCATGGATATCAAGCTGGCCACCCTGGAGAGCTGCGCCCAGGCCGGCCTGGGCGTGGTGCTGGTGCCGCGGCTGGCCCCAGGCGTCAACCTGCACCAGGCCGGAGCCATCATCGACCTGGCGCTCAGGCACCTGCCCACGGTGCGCGGGGTGCACTTCCAGCCGGTGAGCTACTTCGGCCGCCACCCCGGCCCACCCGGCGACGAAGGCCGCCTGACCATCCCTGACATCCTGCGCGCCCTGGAGGAGCAGACCCAGGGCCGCCTGCGCGTGGCCCACTTCCAGCCCCCGAACTGCGAAAACCCCTACTGCTCCTTCTCGGGCAACTTCCGGCGGCAGGGCAGTGAGCTGAAGCCCTGGGCCAAGCCCGCGGCCGGCGCCCACTGCTCGGAGCCGCGGCCGGCCGCCGAGGGCGCCCTGCGCTCCCGGCGCTACGTGGCCCGCTTCTGGGCCGGCGGAGGGCTCGCGACCGAGCCGGCCTCCGAGGACCGTCCTGGCCTGGGCGGCTGGGAGGAGCACCTGGCGAGGTTGCAGGCCCAGACCCTGTCCATCAGCGGCATGGCCTTCCAGGACGCCTGGAGCCTGGACCTGGAGCGGCTGCGCGACTGCTGCATCCACGTCGTCCACCCGGATGGCCGCTTGATCCCCTTCTGCGCCTACAACCTCACCGACCGCCAGGGCCGGTCCCACTATCGCCCGGCCCGCCCGGCCGCGGCAGCAGAGCGGCCGTGAACCCCAGCCCGCTGCAGGAGTGGATCCGGGGCCGCCTGGGCCTGGGGGAGGCGCCCCTGACCCTGGAGGCCCTGCGCGCCTGGCAGCTCGACCAGCTGCAGCGAACCGTGGCCTGGGCCCGCGCACAGAGCCCCTTCTATTGCCAGCGCCTGGCCGGCCTGGCCCCGGGCGCGCCGGCCAGCCTGGACGACCTGGCCCGCCTGCCCTTCACCAGCGCCGCGGACATCGCGGAGAATTCCCTGCGCTTCCTCTGCCTGTCCCAAGGCCAGGTCAGCCACGTGGTCAGCCTGCCGCCGGCCGCGGCCGGCGCGCCGCCCCGGCGGCTGTACTTCACAGCCGCGGAGCTGGCCCAGACCGTGGACTTCTTCTGCTGCGGGCTGCGGGACCTGGTGCGGCCGGGCGAGCAGGCGCTCTGCCTGTTCCCCCGCGGCCGCCCCGGCGACGTGGCCGACCTGATCCTGACCGCGGTGCAGCGCCTGGGCGGGGTGGGCCGGGCGCCGGCGCCGGGCCAGGACCTGGGCCAGGCCCTGGCCGTCCTGGGGCCCGAACCCCTGGCCGTAGTCATCGGCCTGCCTGTGCAGGCCCTGCTCTTGGCCGAACTGGGCGGCCCGGAGCTGCGGCCGCGGGCGGCCATGCTCAGCGGAGACAGGGTGCCGCCAGCCCTGGCCACGCGCCTGCGCCGGCTGTGGGGCTGCCCGGTGTACAGCCACTACGGCCTGAGCGAGATGGGCTTCGGCGGCGGCGTGGAGTGCGCGGCCGCCCAGGGCTATCACCTGCGCGAGGCGGACCTGCTGCTGGAGATCGTCTCGCCCGATGACGGCCGGCTCCTGCCGCCGGGCCAAGAGGGCGAGATCGTCTTCACCACCCTCGGCAGGCGGGCCATGCCCCTGATCCGCTTTCGCACCGGCGACCTGAGCCGTTTGGTGCCCTCGCCCTGCCCCTGCGGCACCAGCCTGCCCCTCTTGGCCAGGGTGCAGGATCGCCTGGCCGGCCGCATCGCCCTGGCCCCCGGCGCGGTGCTGTCCCTGGCTGCCCTGGACGACGCCCTGTTCGCGGTGCAAGGGCTACTGGACTTCCGTGCCTGGCTGGAGAAGAACCGGCTGCGCCTGGCGGTGAGCGCCCGGCAGCCGGAGCAAGGGCGGGTGCTGGCCGCGGCCCAGGAGGCCGTGGCCAGGGTGAGCGCGGTGCAGGCGGCGGCGCGGACCCGTGGCCTGCGGGTGCAGGTGGAGCCGGCCCCGCTGCGCTGGACGGCCGCGCCCAGCCAGAGCAAGCGCCGCCTGGAGGTCAAGCCGGCCTAGGCCCGCCTAGCTGCTCTGCAGGCGGCCCTCCTGACGCAGCAGTTCGCGAATGTCTTCTTGCAGGGGTCCCTTGTTAATCTTCTGGCGTCCCTTGAGGGGCAGCTCCTGGCGTATCTCCAGGCGCTCGGGCAGCTTGTAGGGCGCGATCTTCTTGCTCTTGAGGAAGCTGATCATCTCCTTGAAGCTGAAGCTCTGGCCGGGCATGGGCTGCACATAGGCGCAGGCCTTCTCGCCCATGACCGGGTCGGGCATGGACACGATGGCCACGGCCTGCACCTGGGGATGGGTGAGCAGCAGGGCCTCGATCTCGGCCGGGTAGATGTTCTGGCCGCCGCGGATGATCATGTCCTTCTTGCGGCCCACCATGATCAGGTTGCCCTGGGGGTCCACGCGCACCAGGTCCCCGCTGTGGCAGCGTCCCTCGGGCCCCAACACCCCCCAGACCTGCAGAGTGGCCTCCAGGTTGCGGTAGTAGCCGCCGCCGGTGGAGGGGCCGGTGTAGACCAGCTCGCCCTTTTCGCCGGCGGCCACTTGGTTGCCGTCGTCGTCCAACACCCAGACCTTGGTGAAGCGGTGCGGCCGGCCCAGGGTGCCGCGGCGCACCTCGGGCGGGTCGTCGATACTGGGCGCGGCGATGAAGCCGCCGTCGATCTGGCCGTAGAGGTTGATGCAGGGGGCCTTGAACAGCTCCTCCACCTTGGTGGCCAGCTCATAGGTCAGGGGCGCGGTGGAGGTGTAGATGGCGCGCAGGGAGGAGCAGTCGAAGTCGTGGCGGCGAGGGCTGTTGACGATCTGGGCCAGTTGCGCCGGCACCGCCAGCAGAATGGAAGCCTTCTCCTCCTGGATCAGCCGGAAGGTCTCCTCCGGGCTCCAGATGTCCGACAGCACCACCTTGGCCCCCACCAAAGTGGCGGTGCCGTTGAAGCAGAAGGCCGAGGCCAGCCCGGCCACCGGGCTGATGATGTTGAGCACGATGTCCTGCTCGCAGACCCGGGCCGGTTCGCCGTAGCCGCGGGCCATGGCCATGCGCCCGGCGACGATGTGCTCCGCGCCCTTGGGCAGGCCGGTGGTGCCGCTGGTGAAGCCGATCACCGACACCTCGGTGGGCCGGTAGCGGCGCTCTTCGAACAGGTCCTGCCGGCCCCGCAGCTTGCCGGGCCGCTCCATCATCTCCTGGACGGACAGGGCCCCGGCCGGGGTGGCGGGGCCCACATGGAACAGATGGCGCAACCTGGGCAGGCGAGGCCGCATCTCGCCCAAAGCCTCGCAGAAGTTGAAGCTGCGGAAGCGGTCCGGGACCACCATGCCCACCGCGTCGCAGGACTGCAGGATGAACTCGATCTCCCGCTCGCGCAGGGTCATCAGGGCCGTGCCGCAGAGGATGCCCGCCTTTTCGCAGGCGCAGCGCATGATGTAGGACTCCACCCAGTTGGGCAGCAGGATGAAGATGAACTCCTCGCGCTGCAGGCCCAGCTCGATCAGGTTCCAGGCCAGAGTGTCCGACAGATCTTCGAGCTGCCGCCAGGTGAAGCGACGCTCCTGGTCGATGAAGGCTTCCTTGTCCGGGAACTGCGCGGCGTTCTTGGCCCAGAGGCCGCTGGTGGTGTCTTGGGTCCACATGCCGTTGGCGAAATACTCGTCGAACATCTCTTGGGTGTAGCGGGTCGGACGAGTCATCTCTTAGTCTCCGCGGCCTACCCCCCGGCCTGAATTTTCCACCCCAGCCCCGCCGGGACGGCCGACGCCCCGAGGCAGAGTCTCTCGCCGCCCGCCCTCGGTGAGGCCGGGCGGGCGGCGGAGCCGGTCTATGTCTGGCGGGCCGCCCGCTGCGCGGGCGGCCGAGCACGTCTTAAGGCATCAGGTTCTTGGGGACCTGGATGCCCTTTTCCTTGTAGTAGCGGTAGGCGCCCGGGTGCAGGGGCAGGTAGGCGCCCTTAAGCGCATTCTTCAGCGAGAACTCCCTGAGCACCGAGTGCACCTTGGCGATCTCCCCGGCGTTCTCGAATATGGCCTTGGTTATGGCGTAGACCAGGTCGTCGGACAGGTCCTTGGAAACGACCATGGCCGCCGGGTCGGCCAGGTTCACCACCGCCTTGTCCTGGCCCTTGTAGGTGCCGCCGGGGATTTCCACGGTGGTGTAGCCGGGGTTGACCTTCATCAGCGCGGCGATGGCCTTGGGCCCCAGGGCCAGCAGATGGATGGGGGTGACCGTGGTCAGCTCGATGATGCCCGGAGAAGGCGGGTTGTTGGGGTCCACGATCATTTCCAGCTTCTTGTCCTTGAACATGCTGTTCATCTGGGCGAAGCCGGCGTAGGTGACGCTGCCGCCGGCGGCCTTGATCTTCTGGTAGTCCAGACCGACGGTGGCCAGGATGTTGCGGCAGGCCTCCTCGGTGGACCAACCCTTCTTGCCCACGCCCAGGCTCTTGGTCTTCAGGTCGGCGATGGTCTTGATGCCGCTGTCGGCGCGCACCACCAGGTTATAGGGGTAGGCGTAGTAGATGCCGATCATGCGCAGCTTCTTGGCCGGCTTGCCGAACGGCGACAGGCCCTTGGAGGCCTGATAAGAGGAGCTGCCGGTGCCGATGCCCATGACCAGCTTGCCGCTCTCGATGTTCTTCAGGTTGGAGATGCCGCCGCCCAGGGTGGCGGTGAAGGTGGTGCCCTTGACGTTGCGGTTGAGCACCTCGGCGGTGGCCGCGCACAGAGGGAACCAGGTGCCGCCCATGGAGGAGGCGGCGATCTTGATGAACTTAGGATTCTGGGCCGCCCAACCCGAAGACAGGCTCAAGCCCAGCACCAGCAGGGCCGCCAGGGAAAACAGGGCCAATTTTCTTAGAGTCTTCCTTCCCATGGTTTCCTCCTTTGCTCCACTTAAATACCCGCAGCCGAAAAGCCAAGAGCCTTAGCCCTTTGTACCTCCCCCTGCCAAGCTCCCCCCGGCCGTCTTGAGAGTCGGGTGGATCTTGCCCTGCCACAGCAGCACGGCGCAGAAGATGGCCATGCCGAAGGCGTCGGTGAGATAGCTCTTCTCGAACAGCAGCAGGGCGCCCACGACGAGCAGCACCCGCTCCCAGGCGAGCAGTCGGCGCGCGCAGTAGCCCACGATGGCTATGTTGAAGGCCAATACCGCCACCCATACGATCATCACCGAGTAGGCGATCTTCCACATCGGCCCCTCCAAAAGCAGAGCCGTGTTCTCGATGAAGATGAAGGGGATGATGAAGGAGGCCAGGGTGAAGGTGAAGGCCCGCCAGCCTATCCGCCAGGCGTTGGTGCCTTCGCCGGCGATGGGCGTGGCGGCGTAGGCGGCCAGGGCCACCGGCGGCGTCACGTTGGACAGGATGCCGTAGAAGAAGACGAAGACGTGGGTGGCCATGGGCGAGAAGCCTAGGTCGATCAGGGCCGGCGCGCCCAGGGTGGCCACGATGATGTAGGCGCCCACCGTGGGCATGCCCATGCCCAGCACGATGCAGGCCAGGGCCGCGAAGCCCAGGGCCACGTACATGGACAGGCCGGGCAGGAAGAACTTGGTGGCCGCGATCTCGGAGATGAAGGCCGAGATGCGCATGCCCAGGCCGGTGACCAAAAAGCAGCTGACGATAATGCCCGCGCAGGCGCAGACGATGGCTATGCCCAGGATGTTCAGGCTGCCCACGCCCAGGGAGGAGAAGAACTTCTGGGGCGTCAGCCGGGTCTCCTTCTGCAGGGAGGAGAAGACCAGCAGCGAGATAACCGCCCAGAAGCCGGCCATGATGGCCGTGTAGCCATAGGCCAGGATGCCGATGATCACCACCACCGGCACCAGCATGGGCAGCGATCGTATCAGCGCCGGCCACACCGGCGGCAGTTCTTCCCGCGGCAGGCCGCGCAGGCCGACCTTTTTGCTGAAGTAGTGGACGCAGATGCCCACCGAGACGAAGTAGAAGATGGCCGGCACCACCGTGGCCTTGCACACGTCCAGGTAGGAAACGCCCAGGATGGCCATGATCACGAAGGCCGAGGCGCCCATGATGGGCGGCATGATCTGCCCGCCCGTGGAGGCCGCCGCCTCCACGGCCCCGGCGAAGGTGGCCGAGTAGCCCAGGCGCTTCATCATGGGGATGGTGAAGGAGCCGGTGGTGACCACGTTGGCCGCGCTGCTGCCGCTCAACGAGCCCATGATGCCGCTGGCTAGCACCGCCGCCTTGGCCGGGCCGCCGGTCTGCCAGCCCATCAGGGCCTTGGCCACCTCGGTGAAGCGGGCCACGCCGCCGCAGGCCTCCAAAAGGGCCCCGAAGATGACGAAGATGAAGATGAAGTCCACCACCACGCCCAAGGTGACGCCGTAGATGCCGTCCAGGCTCATGTAGTTAAGCTCCACCAGCTCCCGCAGGGAATAGCCGGCGTGGCCGACGGCCGAGGGCAGGTAGGGCCCGTAAAGCGTGTAGAGCACCAGGATGATGGTCAGGATGAGGATGGGCCAGCCCACGGCGCGGCGGGTGGCCTCGAAGATGAGCAGGATGAACCCCAGGCCGACGGCGAAGTCGGCCGCGGTGGATTCGCCCACCCGCAGGGACAGCTCCTGGTGCTCATAGCAGCCGTAGATCACCGGCACCAGGCTGAGCAGGACCAGGGGCAGGTCCAGGGCCCAAAAGGAGAAGACCGGATATCGGCGGGTGGCCGGACGGGTCAGGAACACCAGCACCAGGCAGAAGCCCAGGAACAGGGTGCGTTGGAAATAGGCCTCGAATTCCTGGGTGAGCGCGGCGTACAGGGCGAATAAGGACATGCAGATGCTGATGAAGAAAATTACTCTTTTCTTCCACTGATCAAGCAACATACAGGCTCCCCTTATGCCGGTGCGCGGCTTGTGAAGCACCCGTCAGCGGTCCTGGCTCCCTCCCCCGGCCGCGCCTAGTGCGCGCGGTCCGGGCCGCCGCCTATCTGCCCTTGAAGTTGGGCTTGCGGCGCTGCTTGAAGGCCTGGATGCCCTCGGCGCAGTCTTCCATCTTCAGACACAGGCTCTGCATGTACACCGCGTAGTCCACCTCGCCGGCGAAGGTGCCGTCCAGGCTGCGGTTGAGGCCGTTCTTGGCGATGGCGATGGCGCCGGTGGGGCCGTGGGCCAGCCGGTCGGCCAGGCGCAGGGCCTCCTCGGCCAGCTCGTCGTCGTCGTACACGTGGTTCACCAGGCCGATGCGGTAGGCCTCCTCGGCGCTGATGGTGTCGCCGGTGAAGATCATCTCCGCCGCCCGCCCGTAGCCCACGATGCGCGGCAGCAGGTACATGCCCCCCAGGGCGGGGATGGTGCAGATGCGCACCCAGATGGAGCCCAGGATGGCGCTCTGGGCGGCCAGGCGGATATCGCAGTTGAGGCACAGGTCAAAGGCCGCGCCCACCGCCGGGCCGTTGATGGCCGCGATCACCGGGAAGGGCAGGGTGCGCAGGGCCAGCGCGGCCTTGCCGTAGTACTGCTTGAGCACCTGGTAGATCTCGGGCGAGGGGCGGTGGCAGAGGTCGCCGTCGAGCATGTCCAGGTCGCCGCCGCCGGAGAAGACCTTCTCGCTGCCGGTGATGATCAGGGCCTTGATGTTGTCGTTCTGTTGCAGGTACTCGATGACCTGGATCATCTCGGTCAACAGGGCCGGGCTGAGGGCGTTGCGCACCTCGGGGCGGTTCAAGCTGACCCGAGCCACCTTGCCGATCTCTTCGAACTTTATGTTGCTGAACTCCATGCCCTTCACCTCCAGGCAGCTTCGGCTTCAGCCGGCTTCGGCTACAGATTCATAACTAAACCGGCTCACTCCTGGCCCCGCCGCCCGCCCGGCCGCGAGCACAAAGCCGGGCCGGCCTCAGCCCCTGAGGCCTTGCCTGGCCCTCGCCGTGGGCATCGGCCCGCGATTTGGGCTTGATTAGGCCTATGAAATCGGCAGGCACGGATTAGCGGAGTAAATCACCCCACCTCCGGAATGAGCGCAATTCTATTACTACGATGCTGCGCTAACCGTGTCAAGGGGAAAACAGGCAGACTAAGTCGTGCATTTTCAATGAAATAAGTTAATAATCCGCACAAGCTGCGGCGCTGGCATCTGCTAAGCGTCCATTAATAATGTTCAATCAATAATAAATACGAATCGATTGATAATTTCCTCCCGCCAGTCATTGTGTGCTAAAATAGGCCTCATCATTGGGGGGCATCCTACGCCTACGTGGCGAGCAGCCGGTAAAATGCGGTCGCTGGCACCGGCCTGCAGAGAGAAAAAAGGTGGTTCGGCACCTTTTTTAATATAAAAACTGTTCAATTTTACCCGGCTTTGGTTACAATTCACCATAGACCGCGCCGGCAGCGCCCTTGGTCTCCGGAACCGGCAAGGGCGGCGCCCTGGAATGCAAAGTCTGGTGGCAGCCGGGCGCGTTGGTTTGCCAAGCTCAGCGCTTGGTGGTAATGATTCACGGTAAGCGCGCTGGCCGCAGGCCCCGGCCAGCAGGAGAACAAAGCTTGTTCAGAGAGTCAAAGGCCAGCCTGACCCAGGGAGCCTGTGCATGAGAGCCAGCGCCGACACCAAGCATCAGATCATGGTCGCAGCCGAAAAGGTCATGTCTCAAAAGGGCTTAAAGGACTCGACCATATCCGAGATAGCTACCCTGGCCAACATCAACGACTCGGTCATCTACCACTACTTCAAGAACAAGGAAGACCTGCTGTTCTCCATCGAGGGCGACCATCTGCAGAAGGTCACCAAGATGCTCAAGGAGCAGTTGGTGGGCATCCCCGAGGTCATGAGCCGGCTGAGCAAGATGGTGTGGTTCCACCTGAATTACAACCTCAGCAACCGGGACTACAGCAAGCTGCTTGTCTTTGAATGCCGCTCGAACATCAATTTCTATAAGCATCAGGCCTACAACCTGATCCGGCGCTACGCCAAGATCATGCTGGACATCCTGGACGACGGGGTGCGCGAGGGCGTCTTCCGCGACGACGTGGATACCTACCTGATGCGCGACCTTATCATAGGGGCCACGGACTGGATCACCATCCGGCGCATTGTGCAGGACGACTTCAGCGACATCATGCCCGAGGTGGAGCGCTTCATGGCCCTGGTGCGCATCATGATCAAGGCCCCCTCGCCGGGGGTGCCGGCCAAGAACGACAAGCACGCGCGCATCCTGGCCGCGGCCGAGAAGGCCTTTTCCCAGCGAGGCTACTCCGCGGCCACCATCGCCGAGATCGCCCGCCTGGCCGGGGTGGCCGAGGGTACCATCTACGAGTACTTCACCAACAAGCAAGACCTGCTCATGTCCATACCCAAGGCCCGCTTCGCCGAGCACATCGACAAACTCAAGGAACTGTTCGTCATCAAGTCCACGGTGCGCAAGCTGCGCCGCTTCGTGCACTACCACTTCCTGCTCTACCTGACCCAGCCCGACTTCCTGCGGGTGTTCCTGCTCAACATCCAGCTAAACCCGGACTTCTACCGCTCGGAGTCCTTCGCCATGTTCCAACAGTACACGGCCATCGTGGACCGCATCCTGGAAGAGGGCAAAGGCAACCGCTGTCTGCGCGAGGAGGTGGAGAGCGAGATGTTCAAGGCCTTCCTCTTCGGCGGCTTCAGCCACGTCACCCTGCGCTGGTACATCCTGGGCCAGGAGACCGACCAGGACAAGATGGCCGAGATCAACAGCATCGTGACCCTGCTCACCGACGCGGTGGTCAGCCCCGAGGAGGGCGCCGCCGCTTGACTCCGCCCTGCCCGCGGCTCCCCGCCGCCTGTCCTTAGCCTGCCTGTGGAATTTGTTCTAAGATAGGCCCTGAACCGTGCTTCGGAGGAAAGCCGTGCCGCACCTGCGTCTGTTAGCCTGCCTGCTCTTGGCCGGCCTGCTGGGCCTGCTCCTGGCCGCCCCGGTCCTGGCCCAGCCGCCTATGGCCATGTGGTTCGACCCCACCCTGGGCGACCTCAAGGCCGACATCAGTTACAGCGCCGCGTACGCCCCGGAGCGCGGCGTGGAGGGCCAGGCCGCGGACCTGGGCTACTGGCGCCAGGGCGTCACCTGGCTGGCGCCGCTGTGGCAGAGCCGCCGCCAGGAGCTGTCCCTGCACGGCAAGGTGGACTACATGCACCTGGACACCAGCGCCGTGCTGCCCGACAGCCGCCGCGCCTTCCCCCGCGAGCTGTGGGACCTGCGCCTGGGCGGCACCTACCGCCGCCAGCTCAGCGGCGGCTGGGTGCTGGGCGGGGACCTCACCGTGGGCTCGCCCAGCGACCGGCCCTTCAACTCCTACGACGACACCTCCATCAACGCCACGGTCACCATGATGACCGTGGAGCAGAAGCGGCACTACTGGCTCTTCTTCGTCAACTACTCCAACACCCGCGACTTCCTGCCCGATGTGCCCATCCCCGGCGTGGCCTACGCCTTTCGCCCCGGTCCGGAGCTGCAAGTGCTGCTGGGCCTGCCCCTGGCCAGCCTGCACTGGCGGCCCGCCCCGCGGGTGAACCTGCGCGGGCTGTATGTCTTCCCGCGCACCGTCATCACCCACGCCGGCTACCACCTGACCAAATGGCTGGAGGCCTACACCGGCTTTGACTGGACCTACCAGCGCTACTTCCTGCACGACCGCAACGACCAGAAGGACCGCTTCTTCTTCTATCAGAAGCAGATCAAACTGGGCCTGGACTTCCGGCTGGTCCCGGGCCTGCGCCTGGACCTGTCCGGCGGCTACGTCTTCGACCGGCTGTGGTTCGAGGGCAACGACTGGGACGATCGCGACCAGGACCGCATCAACCTGGAAAACGGCTTTCTCCTGCGCCTGGGTCTGCGCTGGCGTTTCTAGGCCGGCGCCTTCAGGCGAGCCGCGGCCCGCACCGCCAGCCGCCGGCTGATGAGCACCCCGCCGGTCGCCGCCGCCGCGGCCAGGGGCAGCCACAACCCCGGGCTGGCGCTGGCCACCGCCGCCAAGATTAATAGCCCCCGCGCTCCCCAGCCCAGCCGACCGCCGAACCAGCCCTCCAGGGCCCCGGCCAGGGCGGCCAGCCCCACCAGGGCCCCGGCCGCGGCGGTCAGCACCTGCCACCAAGACCCCTGCAGGATCAGGGCGGGGTGGAAGACGAAGTAGAACGGCACCAGGAAGCCGGCGATGCCCAGACCGAAGGCCCAGAAGCCGGTGCGCATGGGCCCGCTGCCGGCCAGGCCGGCGGCGGCGTAGGCGCTGATGGCCACCGGCGGGGTGATGAAGCTGATGATGGCGAAGTAGAAGATGAACAGGTGGGCCGCGAACAGGGGCACGCCCATCTTGACCAGGGCCGGCGCGCCCAGCACGGCGGTGATCACATAGGCGGCGGTGGTGGGCAGGCCGGTGCCCAGCACGATGCAGGCCAGCATCATCAGCACCAGGGCCAGCCACAGCTCGCCGCCGCTGAGCAGGATCAACAGCCGCGTGAAGCGCACGCCCAGGCCGGTGAGGGAGACCACGCCGATCATCACCCCGGCCGCGGCGCAGGCGCAGGCCACCGGCGCGGCGATGCGCGCCCCGGCCTGCAGCGCCTCCAGCAGCCGCCGCCAGGGCAGGCGGTGCTCCCGCAGCAGCGCCGCCAGGCTGCCCACCGCCGCCAGGCAGGCGATGGTCCAGGCCCCGGACTTCATGGGCGAGTAGCCCACCCCCACCAGCAGCCAGACTAAGAGAGCCAGGGGCAGGCAGAGATGGACCTGGCTGATGAGGGTGCGGCCCAGGGGCGGCAGCTCGGCCGGCGGCAGGCCGCGCAGGTCGCGGCGGCGGGCCTCGAAGTAGACCATCAGCCCCACACAGAGGAAATAACAGACGGCCGGCAGGGCCGCGGCCAGGGCCACCCGGCTGTAGGGAACTCCGGTCAACTCGGCCAGCACAAAGGCCGCCGCGCCCATCACCGGCGGCATGATCTGCCCGCCAGTGGAGGCCGCCGCCTCCACCGCCGCCGCGTACACCGGCCTATAGCCGCTCTTGATCATCAGGGGGATGGTGAAGGCGCCGGTGGTGACCACGTTGCTCACCGCCGAGCCGGAGATGGAGCCCATCAGCCCCGAGGCCACCACCGCGGTCAGGGCCGGCCCCCCGGCCAGGCGGCCCGAGGCAGCCATGGCCAGGTTCAGGAAGTAGGCCCCGGCGCCCAGCTTGTCCAGCAGGGCCCCGAAGATGATGAACACCGCCACGAAAGTGGCCGACACCGCGATGGGTATGCCGAAGATGCCGTCGGTGGTCCAGACCAGGTAGGCGATCAGGCGCTGGGCCGAGTAGCCCTTGTGGGCCACCATCTCCGGCATCCAGGGCCCGGCCAGGCCGTAGACCAGAAAGGCCGTTGCCACCAGCACGATGGGCAGGCCCACGCTGCGCCGGGTGGCCTCCAGCACCAACAGGAGCAGCAGGCCGCCGGCCCAGGTCTCCAGGGCGCTGGGCCCCAGGAAGCCGCGGTCGGCGATGCGCGCCGGTGTCAGCGACCAGAGAAAGAACACCCCCAGCAGCGCGGCCAGCACCCACAGCGCCGCGCTGGCCGCGTCCGGCCGCGCCGGCCGGTTGCCGGCCCAGCCCCACAGGCCCAGGGCCAGCAGCAGAACGCCCAGCAGATGGATGAAGCGCTGCAACAGGGGCGTCAGCACCCCGAAAAAGGCGGTGTAGAGGTGAAACCCGGCCAGGGCCAGGGCCACCGCGGCCAGGGTCCAGCCCCAGAAGCCCTGCGGCCGGCTCATGGCGCCGCGCCCGTGGGGCCCGGCTGGGGCCGCACCCCGATGAAGTAGGGCGTGCCGCCCGGCCCCAGGCAGTCCAGGGACAGGAGCCGGCGGCCATGGGTGGTCTCCACCACCAGCACCTGGGGCGCGCCGTGGCTCACCCGTCCTCGGATGGCCGCCAACCGGTCCGCGGGCCGGGCGTGGGTGACGGTCACCGTGACCAGGCCGCCGCTGGTCTCCACCCGCGCGCCGGGGTAGCGGGTGCGGCGCAGGTCATAGGTGTCGGTGTCGAACACCACCTCGGTGGGCACCAGCCGGCCGCGCCGGATGACGAAGCTCTCGGCCACCGGCCGCTGGTCGTAGGAGTGCTGCACAATCAGGGTCAGGCGCCGCACCTCCTGGGCGGGCAGGCAGAGAGCCGCGCGGCCCGTGCGCCGCTCGGCCGCCACCAGCCAACCGGCCGCCGGGCCGGCGGCCGCGGCCGGCAGGGCCAGGCCCAGGCAGAGCAGCGTCAGCAGGACGCGGCGCATCATCCGCTAGCGCGCCAGCAGGCGGGCCGGCACCTGCATGCCCCGGCTCTGGTAGAAGCGCACCGCTCCCGGATGCAGGGGGACGGCCAGGCCGGTCAGGGCCTCCTTGAGGGTGGTGTAGCGCTTCACGGCCGGGTGGGATCCGCTCCATTCGCCGGCGTGGTCCCAGAGGATGGCCAGCAGCTGGGCAACCTGGTCCGCGCTGAGGGCCCCGGCCGTGGTGTACATCACGATGCGGCTGGTGGCGGTGGGCACCGCCGCGGTCAGGCCTGGGTAGGCCTTGGCCGGCACCAGGCGCCGGGTGTAGTAGGGGTGAGCCTTGTAGAAGCCCTCGTCGGCGATGGGCAGCAGGCGCACCTTCTTGCTGGTGGCCAGGTCCAACAGCGGGGCCGAGCGCAGGGGGTGGGTGATGAAGAAGGCGTCCAGGGAGCCGTCCTTGAGGGCGCTTACCATGTCCACGTCGCCCATGAACTCGGCCTTTAGCTGCTTATAGCCCAGGCCGTAGTAGCCCAGGATGATGTGCGCCGCCTGCTCGCCCCCGCTGCCCGGCGCGCCCACGCCCACCCGCTTGCCCTTGAGCTGGGCGATGGAGGTGATGGGGCTGTCGGCCGGCACGAACACCTGCACCCAGGAGATGATGGTGCCGAACAGCGAGCGCAGGTCCTTGATGGCGTGGCCGGTGTACTTGCCAGTGCCGGTGTAGGCGAAGTAGGCCATCTCGTTCTGGCTGATGCCCATCTCCACCTGCTTGCTGGCCAGGTTGCGCAGGTTTTCCAGGGATGCCGCCGAGGCCTCGGCCGAGGCCTTGAGGCCCTTGCTGTACTTGTTGATGGTCTCGGCCATGGCCACGCCCATGGGGTACAGGGCGCCGGCGGTGCCGGCGGTGGCGATGACCATGCGTTGGGGGCCGGCCAGGGCCGCGGCGGGCAGGGCCAGGCAGGCGCACAGGCAGGCGCAGAGGAACATACGGCGCATTATAAATCTCCCATTCAGGGTTGACGCTCTAGGTTTCCGGCCGCAGCTGCCGCTCGGCGCCGTAGCCCAGCAGGGCGCTGATACGCGCCGCACAGTCCTTGAGGGGCTGGGCCAGACGGGCGCAGAGCACCTCGGCCGGCTGGCCGCGCTTGAGGCAGGGGATGCTCAAGGCGGCCCGCGCCAGGCCGTTCATGTCCAGCACCGGCGCGGACAGGGCGAACAGTTCGGGCAGGTATTCGCCGTCGTTCACGGCCAGGCCCTGGGCCCGCACCTGGTCGCAGAGCGCGCGCAGATCCACCCCCCGGCTGGCCAGCCAGCGGGCCACCTCCGGGTCGGCCTCCAGTCTCTTGATCACCCGCTCGCGCTCGGCCGCGGGCAGATAGGCCAGCAGAAGCCGGCCAGGCGAGGAGCTGTACAACGGCAGGCGGCTGCCCACGAACAGGTTGAGGCTCAGGATATCCTGCTTGCGCACTCTTGCCACGTAGATGATCTCGTTGCGGTCCAGGATGCTCAGGTTCACCGTCTCCTTGACCTGGGCGAAGAGCCGCTCCATGTGGGGCAGCGCCGCCTCGCGCACGTCCAGGCCCTGCAGCACGGCGAAGCCCAGGCCCAGCACCCGAGGCCCCAGGTTGTAGGGCCCGCCCTTGACGGGCTGCTCCAGGTAGCCTAAGCTGACCAGGCTGTTCATGAGCCGGAAGATGGTGGACTTGGGCAGGGCCAGCTCCCGGGCCACCTGGGCCAGGCTCAGGGAATGGCCCAGACGGGCGAAGGTCTCCAGGACGCTGAGCCCTCTGGTGAGGGCGGTTACGGTCTGGCTCTCGCGGGGCATACGGTTCCGCTCTGCAAAAGATCGTTCCGTTATGCGGAATAATTTTAGCCCCGCCTTGACGGCTTGTCAAGGGCGGGGCTCTTTGTTTTAGAGGCTGGGCGCGGGGGCAGGCGCTCTCGGCGGGGCTTACTTCTTTCTCTTGGCCGCGGCCTTCTTGCGGGCGGGCTTTCTGGCCTTCCGCTTCAGCTTGCCCGCCATCTCATCAACCTCTTCGGCGCCGTGGTCCAGGAACTTCTCCTCGTCGGGCAGCAGGATCTTGAGCAGGCGCTGGAACTCGCCGGCGTGCTCCTTCTCCTCGTTGGCGATGTCTTGCAGCACCGCCGCGGCCAGCTTGTTGGTGGTGGCGTCGGCCATGGCCTCGTAAAGGTGAATGGCCTCCTGCTCGGCGGACAGGGACAGGCGCAGGGCGCGGGTCAGCTCACGGTCGCTCATCTTGCGGCCGGGTATCATGCCGGGGAAAGGGTTCATAAACTCGGGCATGTTGCAGCTCCTTTCATTGCGCCGGCCAGCCGGCCGGATTGCGGGCAGCGCTTATTATTTTGATTATAGGCGCGCTGGCCGCGGATGCAAAGGCCCTGCCTTGACGCCCGGCCACCCCTGGCCTAAAGTAGCCGCACCTGTCTTGCCGAGGACGAACCCATGCCCCCAGAGCAAAAGCAGCCTCCCAGCCTGGCCTCGCTGCTGCAGGCCGTGGCCGCCCTGCAGGCCGGCGCGGACCAGGCCTTCGCCAGCGTGGCCCAGCGCTTCCCGCGCGAGGTGGCCTGCGGCCACGGCTGTGACGACTGCTGCCACGCGGTGTTCGACCTCACGCCCATTGAGGCCCTGGCCCTGGCCCAGGCCTTCCGTGGCCTGCCCCGCCAGGAGCGCCGCGAGGCCCTGCGCCGAGCCGACAAGGCCGCCGCGGCCTTTGACCGGCTGGCGGCCCAGGCCCTGGCCCTGCCCGTAGAGGAGCGCATCGCCGCCTTCAGCCAGGCGCGCATCGCCTGCCCGCTGCTCTGGGAGGGCCGCTGCCTGGCCTACGCCGCCCGCCCCCTCACCTGCCGGCTCTACGGCATACCCGTGGCCACCCAGGGCGCCAGCCACTCCTGCCACCGTTCGCATTTCAAAGAAGGCGTCTCCTATCCCACCGTAGACTTCGGCAAGGTGCAGGCCGAGCTGGGCCGCCTGAGCCAGGAGGCCTTAGCCCTGGCGCCCCTGCTGGGCCCGCAGCGCCGGGACGTGGCCCGGGCCCTGATCTGGGCCCAGAGCCAGGCCTTGACCCTGGAGGCGCTGGGGGCATAGGCTGAATTAGCTTTTTAGGTTTGGAAAAGGAGTAAGGGGGGCGATGTATAAGACTGTCTTTATCTTGGGCGCGGGAGCATCGGCGGATGCGGGAATACCCGTAATGAAGGACTTTTTAGATCGCGCCAGAGATTTTTACACCACCGACTGGTTAACAAAAGAAGAAAAACAAATCTTTTCCCGTGTATTCGATGCAATTAATCAACTAACAGGTACTTCTTTTTATAGCTATATAGATCTTAATAACATTGAAAATGTGCTAAGCGCTTTTGATATGGGATCCTTAATAGGCAGGCTGGGAAACATTCCGGTTGAAAAGATAATAGATTTAAAAAAATATGCACAAAAATTGATAGGAATAACCATTGATTTAAGTACAAATTTTAGACAACGGGAAGACAACGGTACGGTGGTAGAAGGTCACTATCACCGACTAGCAACAGTTATCTTAGATATACTGGCCAAACAAAAAGACCAAGAGGTTTCTATTATAACTTTTAATTACGATCTTGCTCTCGAATATGCGATGCATTTTCATAAAATAAAGACGAATTATTATTTAAATAATATCACTGACGACAGCAGCTTGCCTTTATTAAAATTACATGGTTCTGTCAACTGGGGATATTCCAATGTAGACAACTCAGTAATATATTTCGGCATTGACAAGATATTAAATGGTCTTGGTTTTACTGGTATAAAAAACAATAAGAAACTGATCGTATGGAAACAATTTGAAAATGAGGAAACAAAAAACAGACAAAAGATCGGAGGTCCGGTTATAGTACCTCCAACATGGAGCAAATCAGAACATCATTATAAAATTGATAGAGTTTGGAAAAAAGCAGCCGAGGTACTATCCAAAGCTGAAGCGATATATATAATCGGCTACTCTCTTCCAGAAACGGATTTATTTTTTCGCTACTTGTTTGCGCTCTCAACACACGGTGAAGTTAGTTTGCGCCGGTTTTGGGTTTTTAACCCTGACCCGGAAGATGAGGTAGGAAAAAGATTTGAAAAACTGGTCGGAAGTGGTTTGACGAGTAGGTACAAATTTTACAAAACGGATTTTAGGGCCGCCATCGATGAAATTAAGAGTGCAGAGAGGAGTTGAACATAACATAATGGCTAAAACAAAGCCTACGCTCTACCTTCTCGACGCCTCCAGCTACATCCACCGCGCCTTCCACGCCATCCGCAACCTGTCCACATCCGACGGCGTGCCCACCGGCGCGGTGTACGGCTTCGTGCAGATGCTGCTCAAGGTCCTGGGCACTGCCCAGCCCGAGTATCTGGCCGTGGTCTACGACGCCAAGGGCCCCACCTTCCGCCATAAGCTCTACAAGCCCTACAAAGCCAACCGCCCGCCCCTGGACCCGGCCCTCAAGACCCAGCTCCCCCTGGTGCGCCAGGTGGTCACCGCCCTGTCCCTGCCGGCCGTGGAGGTGGAGGGCTTTGAGGCCGACGACCTCATGGCCACCCTGGCCCGTCAGGCCAGAGAGCAGGGCTTCTCAGTGGTGCTGGTCTCCGGCGACAAAGACCTGTACCAACTGGTGACCAAGGACGTGAGCCTGTGGGACACCATGAAGGACGCCCGCTACGGCCCCAAGGAGGTTGCGGCCAAGCTGGGCGTGTCTCCAGCCCAGGCCGTGGACTTCCAGGCCCTGACCGGCGACGCGACCGACAACATACCCGGCGTGCCCGGCGTGGGCCCCAAGGGCGCGGCCAAGCTGCTCAGTGAGTACGGCAGCCTGGATAAGGTGCTGGCCGCCGCGGCCGACATGAAGAAGTCCAAGCTGCGCGACAACCTGCTGGAGCACGCCGAGGACGCGCGGCTGTCGCGCGAGTTGGCCCGCCTGGCCGTGGAGGCGCCGGTGGAGTTTTTGCCCGAGGCCTTCAAGATCGTGCCCCCGGACCCCACGGTGCTCACGCCGGTGCTGGCCCAGCTGGAGTTCACCTCGCTGATGAAGCAGTTCGCGCCGCCGGCCGCGGCCAGCGAGGGCAGCTACCGCATGCTCACCAAGCCCGAGGAACTGAAGGAGTTCCTGGCCGCGGTCAAGAAGACCGGCCGCCTGTCCATCGACACCGAGACCACCTCCATCGACCCCATGCTGGCCGAGCTGGTGGGCTTCTCCCTGTGCCACCAGCCCGGCCGGGCGGTGTACGTGCCCCTGGGCCACCAGTTGGACCAGGGCCAGAAGCAGATGGACCGCGACACGGCGCTGGGGCTGCTGGCGCCCATCTGCGCCGACGCCAAGATCGCCAAGGTGGGCCAGAACCTCAAGTACGACCTCATCGTGCTGCACCGGGCCGGGGTGGAGCTGGCCGGGGTAGAGTTCGACACCATGGTGGCCAGCTACCTGCTCAATCCGGGCAAGACCAGCCATGGCCTGACCGCCATCGCCGCCGAGTTCCTGGGCCGCTCCATGATCTCCTATGAGCAGGCCACCGGCGGCAAGAAGCTGCCCTTTGACCAGGCCCCCCTGGACCGGGCCACGGAATACGCAGCCGAGGACGCGGACGTGGCCTGGCAGGCGGCCGAGGTGCTGCGGCCCAAGCTGGCCGAGGCCAAGCTCATTGACCTGTTCCGCGACCTGGAGATGCCCCTGGTGCCCATGCTGGCCCGCCTGGAGATGAACGGGGTCAGGCTGGACGTGGAGGCCCTGGAGGGCCTGAGCAAGGAGCTGGAGGGGCAGCTGGCCCAGATCGAGGCCGCCTGCTACAAGCTGGCCGGCCACCAGTTCAACCTCAACTCCCCCTCGCAGCTGGCCACGGTGCTCTTCGAGGAGCTGGGCCTGGAGCAGGTGAAAAAGACCAAGAAGAAGACCGGCTACTCCACGGACATGACCGTGCTGACCATGCTGGCCGCCCAGCACCCCCTGCCCGCCGAGGTGCTGAACTACCGCACCCTGGCCAAGATCAAGGGCACCTACGTGGACACCCTGCCTGCCCTGGTCAACCCCCACACCGGCCGGGTGCACACCTCCTTCAACCAGGCGGTCACCGCCACCGGCCGGCTGTCGTCGTCGGACCCCAACCTGCAGAACATCCCGGTGCGCAGCGAGCTGGGCCTGCGCATCCGCGCCTGCTTCGTGCCCGAGCCGGGCAAGCTGATGCTGTCGGCCGACTACTCCCAGATCGAGCTGCGCGTGCTGGCCCATCTCAGCCAGGACCCGCTCTTGGTGGACGACCTGCGCCACGGCCTGGACGTGCACACCCAGACCGCCGCCCGCCTGTTCGAGGTAAAGCCAGAGCAGGTGACCAAGGAGATGCGCGCCAGGGCCAAGACAGTGAACTTCGGGGTGCTCTACGGCATGAGCGCCTTCCGCCTGGCCCGCGAGCAGGGCATCAGCCGCACCGAGGCCCAGGAGATCATCAGCAAGTACCTGGGCCGCTACGAGGGCGTGGCCGCCTTCCAGCAGGCCAACCTGGCCTCGGCTCGGGAGCGGGGCTACGTCACCACCCTGCTGGGCCGGCGGCGCTTTTTGCCGGCCATCAACTCCAGCGACCGGGTGTCCCGCGAGGCGGCCGAGCGCATCGCCCTGAACACGCCCCTGCAGGGCACCGCCGCCGACCTGATCAAGCTGGCCATGCTCAAGGTGCAGGCCATGCTGGACAACGAATTCCCCGAGGCCCTGATGATTCTGCAGGTGCACGACGAGCTGGTCTTCGAGGTGCCCGAGAAGCAGATCAAAAGGTTCGCCCAGCGGGTGCAGGAGGAGATGGAGGGGGTGTACAAGATGAAGGTGCGGCTCAAGGTGGACCTGGGCTGGGGGAAGAATTGGGCCGAGGCGCACTAGGCCACCGATCCGGCCCGCCTTGACGCGCCCCCTACCCCCGGCTATAAAGGGTGGAACCCTTCGGGCCGCACGGCGGGCGGGGCATGGACACCTCCTTAATCATGTACAACCTGGCGCTGGGACTGGTCGGGCCGGCGTTGCCGGTGCTGTGGCTGGGCAGCCATCTGGCCGGCCGCTGGGGCGAGGTGTGGCCCCGTCTGGGCCTGTACCGCAAGCTTGCCGGTCCGCCGCCCGGCCCCCGGGTTTGGCTGCAGGCGGTGAGCGTGGGCGAGGTGGGCGTGGCCCTGGCCCTGGCCCAGGCCCTGTGGGCACAGCGGCCGGAGATAAACCTGGCCCTGAGCTGCTCCACGGCCAAGGGCCTGGCGCGGGCAACAGAGGTCTTCGCCGGCCGGGCGCGGCTGCTGCCCTTCCCCCTGGAGGCGCCCTGGGCCGTAGCCGCGGCCTGCAATAAGGTGCGCCCTCACGTGTACGCCTCCCTGGAGACCGAGCTCTGGCCCAACCTGCTAGCCGGCCTGCAGCGCCGCGGCGCAGAGCTGCTGCTCTTGAACGGCCGCATCAGCCCGCGCTCCTTCCCGCGCTACCAGCAGGTGCGTCCCTTGGTGGCTGGCTGCCTGCGTCGCTTTCGGGCGCTCAGCATGATCTCCGTGACTGATGCGGGGCGGGCCGTGGCCCTGGGCGCGCCGGCCGAGCGGGTGCGGGTGGACGGCAACGCCAAGTACGCCGGCCTCTTAGAGCGGGCCCAGGCCACGGACACGGCCCCGGCCGCCGCCCGCCTGGCCCTGCACGGCGCGCCGCTCCTGGTGGCCGGCAGCGTGCGCAGCGGCGAGGAGGAGCCGGTGCTCACGGCCTTCGCCCAGGTGCTTAAGCAGCACCCAGGCGCGGTGCTGGCCGCGGCGCCCCGGCACGTGGAGCGGGCCCCGCGCTGGCTGGAGGCCTGCCGGCGCCACGGCCTGCTGGCCCAGGCCTGGATTGGCCTCAGCCCCGCGGCGCCCCGCCGGCCCGAGACCTCGGTGGTGGTGGTGGACGCCATGGGCGTGCTCCTGGCCCTGTACGGCCTGGGCCGGGCCGCTTTCCTGGGCGCCTCGCTGGTGGCCAAGGGCGGCCAGAACCCCATGGAGCCCGCGGCCTGGGGCGTGCCCCTGCTCTTCGGCCCGGACATGGCCGACTTCGCGGACGCGGCCGAGACCCTGAAAGAGGCCGGCGCGGCCCTGGTGGTGAAAAGCGCCGAGGAATTGGCCCAAGCCTGGGGTGGGCTGCTGAGCGATCCGGCCCGCGCCGCTCAGCGCGGCCAGGCCGGCCGCCAGGTGCTGGCCGGCTGGTCCGGGGCCGCGGCCGCCGGGGCCCAGCTGATCCTGGAGGCCTTGGCCCGCCGGGGCGTCTAGCCCGGTGAAGGGTGCTAAAGCGGCCTTTCTGTGCTACAAACAGGGCACGCCGCCCGGCGAGGCGGCCGCAACTATATAATAGACCCGCGCCACCCGCGGCCCGAGCCGGGCCCGGCCGGCGCAGAGGAAAAAGGACATGGCGCAAGAGGCCCTGCTGGCCCTGGAAGACGGCACCATCTTCCCCTGCCGCACCTTTGCCGGCTCCGGCGAGGTGGCTGCCGAGGTGTGCTTCAACACCGCCATGACCGGCTACCAAGAGGCCATCACCGACCCCTCCTACAAGGGCCAGATGCTGGCCATGACCTACCCCCTGATCGGCAACTACGGCACCAATCCCCAGGACGTAGAGAGCGCCGCGGTGCAGGTCAGCGCCTTTTTAGTCAAGGAGTACCAGGAGTTCCCCTCCAACTTCCGCTCCACCAAAAGCCTGCGGGACTACCTGGAGGCCGCTGGGGTCATGGGCGTGGAGGGGCTGGACACCAGGGCCCTGACCCGGCACCTGCGCATGCGCGGGGCCATGAAGGGCGTGCTCTCCAGCCAGGACCTGGACCCCCAGAGCCTGGTCAACAAGGCCATCGCCAGCCCAGGCCTGGTGGGCATCGACCTGGTCAAGGAGGTGACCTCACCCCAGGCCTACCGCTGGAAGGATGGGCGGGTGGAGGAGACCCTGGACCTGTGCCGCGACTTCGACGCCGAGGCCCTCTGGGCTGTCAGCCAGGGCCGCTACAAGGTGGTCTGCCTGGACTGCGGCATCAAGTACAACATCCTGCGGCGGCTGGAGGCCAGGGGCATGCGCCTGATCGTGGTGCCCGCGTCCACCCCCAGCCAGACCATCCTGCGCCTAAAGCCAGACGGCGTGTTCCTCAGTAACGGCCCCGGTGACCCGGCCGCGGTGACCTACGTGGTGCAGACGGTGCGCGAGCTCTTAGGCCAGTCGCCGGTGTTCGGCATCTGCCTGGGCCACCAGATGATCGGCCAGGCCCTGGGCGGCAAGACTTTCAAGCTTAAGTTCGGCCACCGGGGGGCCAACCAGCCGGTGATGGATTTGCTCACCACCAAGGTGGCCATCACCAGCCAGAACCACGGCTTCTGCGTGGACGCCGACTCCATCTCCGATCCGGGCGTGGTGATGACCCACCTGAACCTCAACGACCGCACCTTGGAGGGCCTGGCCCACAAGGAGATCCCGGTGTTCTGCGTGCAGTACCACCCCGAGGCCTCGCCCGGACCGCACGACGCGGATTACCTGTTCGACCGCTTCCAGGAGATGATGGACAGCGGCCGGCCGGTGACCTCCTAGGGCCCGACAAGAGGTTGGGTAAAGGAAGGCCTCGGTCCTGGACGCCGCCCGTTATGTATGGAGCGACCCGGTCTGCAACCCTTGGTCAAAGAACCTGGGGACTATGCCTGGTCCGGGTCGCAGATATGGCCGGATTGGCGGGAGGAACTCGGGCGGGGATAAACCCCGCTCCTCCACGGGTTGGCATTTAGTTTGGGAAGCCTCTTTCATTCCCAAACCTTTATAAGGGCCGAGGTCCGAACGAACTTAAGGGACAACTTTCACGCCGGGGAACGGCAACTAGCAAAATGCCCAAGCGCACCGACCTACACAAAATCATGATCATCGGCTCCGGGCCGATCATCATCTCCCAGGCCTGCGAGTTCGACTACTCCGGCACCCAGGCGGTCAAGGCCCTCAAGGAGGAGGGCATGGAGGTGGTGCTGGTCAACTCCAACCCGGCCACCATCATGACCGACCCGGAGATGGCCGACCGCACCTACGTGGAGCCCATCACCCCGGAGATGGTCATCGAGGTGCTGAGGGCCGAGCGGCCCGACGCCATCCTGCCCACCCTGGGCGGCCAGACCGGACTCAACACCGCCCTGCAGGTGGCCGAGACCGGCGTCTTGGAGCGGCTGGGCATCGAGATGATCGCCGCCACCCCGGAGGTGATAAGGAAAGCCGAGAGCCGCGAGCTGTTCCGTCAGGCCATGGAGAAGATCGGCCTGCGGGTGCCCAAGAGCGCCATCTGCCGCAACTTGGACCAGGTCATGGCGGCCGCCGGCCAGCTGGGCTTCCCCCTGGTGGTGCGGCCGGCCTTCACCCTGGGCGGCACCGGCGGCGGCGTGGCCTACAACGTGGACGACCTGCGCAGCATAGCCGGCGCCGGCCTGGCCGCCAGCCTGACCCGCGAGGTGATGATCGAGGAGTCGGTGCTGGGCTGGAAGGAGTTCGAGCTGGAGGTGATGCGCGACAAGAAGGACAACGTCGTCATCATCTGCTCCATCGAGAACCTGGACCCCATGGGCGTGCACACCGGCGACTCCATCACCGTGGCCCCGGCCCAGACCCTGACCGACCGCGAGTACCAGAAGATGCGCGACGCGGCCATCGCCATCATGCGCGAGATCGGGGTGGAGACCGGCGGCTCCAACGTGCAGTTCGCCATCAACCCGGTGGACGGGGACATGGTGGTCATCGAGATGAACCCCCGGGTGAGCCGCTCCAGCGCCCTGGCCAGCAAGGCCACTGGCTTCCCCATCGCCAAGATGGCCGCCAAGCTGGCCATCGGCTACACCCTGGACGAGCTGCCCAACGACATCACCAAGGAGACCATGGCCTCCTTCGAGCCCACCATCGACTACTGCGTGGTCAAGGTGCCTCGCTGGGCCTTCGAGAAGTTCCCCGGCGCCCAGGACGTCCTGACCACCTCCATGAAGAGCGTGGGCGAGACCATGGCCATCGGCCGCACCTTCAAGGAGTCCCTGCAGAAGGGCCTGCGCGGCCTGGAGATCGGCCGGGCGGGCCTGTTGGGCGACGGCAAGGACCCGGCCGAGGGCCGCCCGGAGCTGGCGCCAGAGCGCCTGCGGCAACTCATCGCGGTGCCCAACAGCCAGCGCATCTTCTGGGTGGCCCAGGGACTCAAGCGTGGCATGGCCGTGGAGGAGATCTACAGGCTCACGGCCATCGACCCCTGGTTCCTGCACAACATTCAGCAGATCGTGCGCTTCCAGGGCGAGCTGGAGAAGCTGAAGCCCTGGGGCCAGCTCCAGGACGCCCTGAAGGAGCTGGACGCCCCTACCCTGCGCCGGGCCAAACAGATGGGCTTTTCCGACCGGCAGCTGGCCCACGCCATCGGTGGCGGCGAGGACGCAGTGCGCGCCCGGCGCCAGGCCCTGGGCATCGAGCACACCTACAAGCTGGTGGACACCTGCGCGGCCGAGTTCGAGGCCTACACGCCCTACTTCTACTCCACCTACGAGACCGAGGACGAGTGCCGGGCCACGGACACCCGCAAGGTGATGATCCTGGGCGGCGGACCCAACCGCATCGGCCAGGGCATCGAGTTCGACTATTGCTGCGTGCACGCCTCCTTTGCCCTCAGGGAGATGGGCATCACCTCCATCATGGTCAACTCCAACCCGGAGACGGTGTCCACCGACTACGACACCAGCGACAAGCTCTACTTCGAGCCCCTGACCAAGGAGGACGTGCTCAACATCATCGACTCCGAGAAGCCCGAGGGGCTCATCGTGCAGTTCGGCGGCCAGACCCCCCTGAACCTGGCCGTGCCCCTGGAGAAGGCCGGCGCGCCCATCCTGGGCACCCCGCCGGACGCCATCGACCGGGCCGAGGACCGCGACCGCTTCGTGGAGCTACTCAAGCTGCTGGGCCTGCGCCAGCCCAACAATGGCACCGCCACCAGCGTGGAGCAGGCCCTGGCCGTGGCCGAGCGCATCGGCTACCCGGTGGTGGTGCGCCCCTCCTACGTGCTGGGCGGCCGGGCCATGGAGATCGTCTACGACCGCGAGGCCCTGATGCACTACATGGCCACTGCCGTGGAGGCCTCGCCGCACCACCCCATCCTGGTGGACAAGTTCCTGGAAGACGCGGTGGAGGTGGATGTGGACGCGGTGGCCGACCACCAAGGCGGCTGCGTGGTGGCCGGCATCATGGAGCACATCGAGCAGGCCGGCGTGCACAGCGGCGACAGCGCCTGCGTGCTGCCCCCGCACACCCTGACCCCGGCCATGGTGGAGGAGATCAAAGAGGCCTCCTACGCCCTGGCCCGGGAGCTGGGGGTGCGCGGCCTGATGAACGTGCAGTACGCCATCAAGGACGGCCTCTTGTACGTGCTGGAGGTCAACCCCCGCGCCAGCCGCACGGTGCCCTTTGTAAGCAAGGCCACCGGCATCCCCTGGGCCAAGGTGGCCACCAAGGTGATGATGGGCCTATCGCTCCGGGAGCAGGGCATCACCGGCGAGGTGGTGCCGCCGCACTACTCGGTCAAGGAGGCGGTGTTCCCCTTTGTGCGCTTCCCGGGCGTGGACCCCTGGCTGGGGCCGGAGATGCGCTCCACCGGCGAGGTGATGGGCATCGACCGTGACCTGGGCCTGGCCTTTGCCAAGAGCCAGCTGGGCGCCAGCCAGCTCATACCCACCAAGGGCACCGTGTTCATCAGCGTCAAGGATGCGGACAAGCCGGCGGCGGCGCCCATCGCGGCCAAGTTCCACCGCCTGGGCTTCGAGATCAAGGCCACCACCGGCACCCACGCCTACCTGCGCGAGCACGGCATCACCTGCCAGCACGTGTACAAGGTCAGCGAGGCCCGGCCGCACGTGGTGGACGCCATGGTCAACGGCGATATTCAGCTGGTGATCAACACCACCGAGGGCAAGGGACCGGCCAGCGACGCCTATCAGATCCGGCGCACGGCCCTGGAGCGGGGCCTGCCCTACATCACCACCATCGCCGCGGCCCGGGCCACGGTGGACGCGGTGCAGTCGCTGCTCAAGAGCGACCACCTCACGGTGACCCCCCTGCAGGACTACTACGCCGCGGCTAAAAAGTGAGCACCTTGTCCGACTCGGCGATGAGCTCGTAGAGATCGTCCATGAAGGCCATGGGGCAGCTGGGCGAACCCTCCCGGCCCCGGGAGGAGAGGCAGACCCCTCAGACGTAGAAATCCCCCCGCTCCTGGAAGGCGGCCACCTGGCCCTTGAGGTCAAAGGACTCGTTGCTGAGCTGCTCGTAGTCCACGGCCGCGCCCAGCATAAACAGGCTGACCTCCGCGCCCTTGTCCAGGGCCTTGTTGCACAGGCGCACGGCGTTGAAGATGGTCTCGGGCAGGGGGCTGGCTACCACCACGCACCATTTCACGAGTCACCTCCGGATGATCGGGTTGGATTGAGTATATAAATAATTATCGGCATAATATATCACTTTTCTTAATATGTCCTCCCTGGCCGGACCCCTATCTGGCCTGACGGCCTAGCCTATTGACAAAATTGAATTTCCGGACTGAGGCCGGGCCAGTCACATAACCGCGACATTTTTAGGTCTCTGTGATAGGATTGGCGCCATGATTTGCCTGGCCGACGATCATCCCAAGGAATCCTGCGGCGTCTTCGGGGTCTACGGTCACCCCGAGGCCGCCCGTCTGACCTACTACGGCCTCTACGCCCTGCAGCACCGCGGCCAGGAGTCGGCCGGCATCGTGGTCAGCGACGGCAAGCACCTGAGCCAGAAACGGGCCATGGGCCTGGTGCCGGACATCTTCTCCGAGGATGACCTGGCGCGCCTGCCCGGCTACATCGCTAACGGCCACGTGCGCTACTCCACCACCGGCTCCTCGGTACTGGTCAACGCCCAGCCCTTCATCATCTCCTACGCCGGCCACAACCTCTGCGTGGGCCACAACGGCAACCTGGTCAACGCCGGCGAGCTAAAGCGCCACCTGGAGCGCGAGGGGTCCATCTTCCAGACCACCATGGACTCCGAGATTGTGATGCACCTGCTGGCCCGCAACATCCACCTGGGCTTCGAGGACGGGCTGCTCACCGCCCTGTCCCAGCTCCAGGGCGCCTACTGCTTTTTGTTCATGACCGAGGACACCCTGGTGGCCGCCCGGGACCCCTACGGCTGGCGGCCCCTGTGCCTGGGCACCCTGGGCGATGCCTACGTGGTGGCCAGCGAGACCTGCGCCCTGGACCTGATCGACGCCCAATTCCTGCGCGAGGTGGAGCCCGGCGAGGTGGTGTTCATCAACAAGAACGGCCTGCGCAGCGTCAAGCCCTTCCCCCGCCAGCGCCACGCCCACTGCATCTTCGAGTTCATCTACTTCGCCCGGCCCGACAGCTACATCTTCGGCCAGACCGTCTACGAGGTGCGCAAGCGCCAGGGCGCCCAGCTGGCCCAAGAGTTCCCCCACTTGGACGCGGATCTGGTGATGCCCTTCCCGGACAGCGGCAACTACGCCGCCCTGGGCTACGCCGCCGCCAGTGGACTGCCCTTCGAGATGGGCATGATAAGAAACCACTACGTGGGCCGCACCTTCATCCAGCCCAGCCAGGACATGCGCGACTTCGGGGTGCGCGTGAAGCTCAACCCGGTGCGGGAGCTGATCGATGGCAAGAAGGTGGTAATCGTGGAGGACTCCATCATCCGCGGCACCACCACCATGGCCCGCGTGAAGAACATCCGCCGGGCCGGGGCCTCGGAGGTGCACATGGTGGTCTCCTGCCCGCCCCACCGCTACCCCTGCCACTACGGCATCGACTTCTCCACCAAGGGCGAGCTGATCGCCTGCGACCACCGGGTGGCCGAGATCAAGGACATGCTGGGCCTGGACTCCCTGGGCTACCTGTCCATCGAAGGCCTGCTCCAGGCCACCTCGGCCAGCCGCAACGGCTTCTGCCTGGCCTGCTTCGACGGCAACTATCCGGTGGAGGTGCCGGAGATGGCCGGCAAGTTCTGCCTGGAAAGCTAGGCGGCGGAGGGCCCATGTCCCAGGTGCTCAAGACCGCCCGACAGGTGCTCAGCATCGAGGCCGAGGGCCTCCTGCGCCTCAAGCAGCGCCTGAACGCCAGCTTCGAGCAGACGGTGCAGCTTATCCTGGCCTCGCCGGGCAAGGTGATCACCACCGGCATCGGCAAGTCCGGCATCGTGGCCCGCAAGATCACCGCCACCCTCAACTCCACCGGCACCACCTCCCTGTTCCTGCACCCGGTGGAGGCCCTGCACGGCGACCTGGGCATGGTGCAGGCCGGCGACGTGGTGCTGGCCCTGTCCCACAGCGGCCGCACCGAGGAGCTGAGTCACCTGGTGCCCCAGCTCAAGCGCCACGGGGCCAAGGTGGTGGCCATGACCGGGGGCCTGAACTCGCCCCTGGCCCGGGCGGCGGACCTGGTGGTGGACTGCGGCGTGGAGCGCGAGGCCTGCCCCCTGGGCCTGGCCCCCACCGCCAGCACCACCGCGGCCCTGGCCATGGGCGACGCCCTGGCCGTGGTGCTCATGGACAAGCGCCGCCTCAAGCCCGAGGACTTCCACCGCCACCACCCCGGCGGCAGCCTGGGCCAGCGCCTGAACCTGCAGGTGAGCCGGGTGATGACCAAGGGCGAGGCGGTGCCCACCGTGCGCCCCACGGCCACCGCCGCCGCCGCGATCAAGGTCATCGACCGGGGCGACCTAGGCACGGTCTTGATCACCAGCCGGGGCAAACTGCTGGGCATCTTCACCGACGGCGACCTGCGCCGGGCCCTACTGGCCGGGGTGGACCTGGCCGCCACGCCGGTGAGCGAGGTGATGACCAAGAACCCCCTGACCGTTGGCCCCGAGGCCCAGGCCGCCGAGGCCCTGCACCAGATGGAGCTGAAGCAGATCACCGCCCTGCCGGTGGTGAACGGCCAAGGCAAGGTGCTGGGCCTGCTGCACCTGCACGACCTCTTGGGGCGGGGCTCTCTGAGCCTCAACGGCCTGGCCCCGGAGTAGGCCCCCGGCTGCCTTGCCCCAGCCCTACCCCTATGGTAGTTTTAGCAGCTAACCATTCCTAAACAGTCGCGTCTTGACACTCGGGCCCAAGGAGCGCGCGTGAGCAAAGGCAGCCAGTCCAGCTCGTTCGGCCAAGCCATCTGGAACTTTTTCTCCTCGGTCAAGCTATCCTTCTCCCTGCTGCTGATCCTGGCCCTGACCTCCATCGCCGGCACCCTGATCCCCCAGAAAGAGGCCGCCTCGGTCTACTTGCGGGCCTTCGGCGAGGCAGGCTGGCGCCTGGTCCAGGCCCTGGGCCTCAACGACATGTACCACGCGGCCTGGTTCCGGCTGATCCTGGCCGCCCTGGCCGTAAACCTGGTGATCTGCTCGCTCAACCGCCTGCCCACCACTTTCAAGCTCATGCGCCGGGACCCGGAGGAGGACCTGGCCTCCATGCGCAAGCCCCGCCAGCGTTTCACCCTGCCCGGCGCGCCCTCGGAAAACCTGGCCGCGGCGGAAAAGGCCCTGACCCGGGTGGGCCGGGTGCAGCAGGGCCAGACGCCCCAGGGCCTGGTGCTCTTCGCCCAGAAGGGCGCCTGGTCCCGCCTGGGCGTCTACGTGGTGCACCTGAGCGTGCTGGTCATCCTGGCCGGGGCCCTGGTGGGCAACTTCCTGGGCTTCGCCGGCTCGGTGAACATCGAGCAGGGCCAGACCGTGGACCACATCATCCTGGACAGCCGCCAGCCCAAGAAGCTGGACTTCGCCCTGCGCCTGAACAAATTCACCATTTCCTACTACCCCAGCGGCATGCCCAGCGAGTACCGCTCGGAGGTCACCTTTCTCAAGAACGGCCAGCCGGTCAAGTCGGCCAGCCTGATCGTCAACGACCCGGCCGAGTTCCAGGGCATCGACTTCTACCAGGCCAGCTACGGCGAGAGCCTCAACCTCAAGGTGAGCTACCAGAAGGGCGACAAGACCCTGGAGGCGGTGCTGAGCAACCAGCACTGGCGGCAGCTGCCCGACGGCGCCTACGCCGCGGTGGCCGACTACCGCAAGTCCATCAAGATGGGCGACAAGTACAGCGGCCCCTTCGCGCGCATCGTCTACCAGGGCCAGCAGGGCGAGAGCCAGAGCTTCAACGCCTTCAAGCCCGGCGCGGGCATGCCCTCGGCGGGGCCCATCAGCTTCGCCATCCTGGGGGCCAGCTCCGTGCCCTATAGCGGGCTGCAGGTGAAGTACGACCCCGGCGTCTGGTTCATCTGGGTGGGCTGCACCCTGATGGTGATCGGCTTCTTCATGGCCTTCTACTTCGCCCACCGCAAGGTCTGGGTGCGTCTGTCGCCCACTGAGCAGGGCCGCACCCGGGTGGAGCTGGCCGGGGGCACCAACAAGAACCGGCCCGGCCTCACCCGGCTGCTGGCGCGGCTGGGCGCGGAGCTGGGCGGCCGAGAGCAGCAGGCGGAGTAAGCCATGGAAGCGCTAAGCAACCAAATCCTGGTAGTGGTCACCTTTGCCTTTCTGGCCGCCTCGGTGCTCTATCTCTGCCACTGGGTGCTCAAGACCGAGCTCTTCGGCTGGGCGGCCAGCATCGTCACCTGGGTGGCCTTGGCCGCCCTGACCGCCTCCATCGTCCTGCGCTGGCTGGCCTCCTATCAGCTCGGCATCGGCCACGCCCCATTCAGCAACCTATTCGAGTCCCTGGTGTTTTTCGCCTGGACCCTGGCCGTGATCTACCTGATCATCGAGCTGGTCACCAAGCTCAGGACCATCGGCGTCTTCGCCGTGCCCCTGGCCTTCCTGTCCCTGCTCTACGCCCTGTCCCTGGACCCGGCCATCAAGCCGCTCTTGCCGGCGCTCAAGTCCAACTGGCTCATCGCCCACGTCATCACCTGCTTCCTGGGCTACGCCGGCTTCGGGGTCTCGGCGGCCCTGAGCCTGATGTACCTGGTCACCGGCCAACACAAGCAGGCCGGCACGCCCCGGGCCCAGCTCTTGGACGACCTGATCTACCAGACCGTGGTGCTGGGCTTCATCCTGCTCACCGCCGGCATCGTCACCGGCTCCATCTGGGCCAACAGCGCCTGGGGCACCTACTGGTCCTGGGACCCCAAGGAGGTCTGGTCCCTGATCACCTGGCTGGTGTACGCGGCTCTCTTGCACAGCCGCTACATGCGCGGCTGGCAGGGCGTGCGCGTCGCCGTCTTTTCCCTGGTGGGCTTCGCCTGCGTGCTGTTCACCTACTTCGGCGTAAACCTGTTGCTCTCGGGCCTGCATTCCTACGCCACGGGCAAAGGCTAGGCTCGCTCCAGGAGGTCTCATGAAGGTTATCCAGATGCTGGTGGGGCAGATGGGCGTGTTCGCCTATCTGGTGGGCTGCGAAAACACGGGCCAGGCCGTGGTCATCGACCCGGCCGGCGACGAGGACCAGATCGTGGCCAAGGCCCAGGCCGAGGGCCTGAAGATCGTCAAGATCGTCAACACCCACACCCACGCCGACCACACCTGCGGCAACACCCGCATCAAGGAGCTGACCGGCGCGCCCATCATCGCCCACGAGGCCGACGCCCCGCACATGGACAACGCCCACAACCAGAGCTTCGCCCAGATGCTGGGCTGCGCGCGCCTGCTGCCCGCCGACCAGATGGTCAAGGACGGCGACGTGATCAGCGCCGGCCAGGAGGTGCAGCTCAAGGTGCTGCATACCCCGGGCCACAGCCCGGGCTGCATCTGCCTGTACACCCCAGGCCACGTCTTCACCGGCGACACCCTGTTCGTGGGCGGCGTGGGCCGCACGGACCTGCCCGGCGGCTCCTGGCCGCGCATGCTCAAATCCATCCAGGAGCGCATCCTGACCCTGCCTGACGACACCATCGTCTGGCCCGGCCACCACTACGGCCCCTCCCCGCGCAGCACCGTCAAGCACGAGAGGGAGACCAACGAGTTTTTGCACTGAGCCCAGCCCGAGCCAACGCAGGGCGGAGCCGGCCCCGCCCTTTTTTGTGCCCGCCGTCCTGATTGACCGCCTACCCGCCCATTGCCTATGATGTCCCCGAGGGCCTGCCGAGTCTGAACCCGAGCCACGTGGGGGCTCCCCGCCAGAATGGGCCGCGGCCTCGCGGCGCCCTGGGCGGCCCCCTGGAAATGGGAGAAGGGCCATGAGTCTGTCCGCCGTTGTCCGCCGCATCGCTTGTGCACCCTTGCTGCTGGCCCTGGCCCTCTCGGCCGGGCTGCTCTTAGCCCCGCGGCCGGCCGCCGCCCTGCCGCCGGGCTCCTACCAGGACTCCTGCCGCGACTGCCGCACCGAGGGCACCCGTCTGGTCTGCCAGTGCCGCAACCGCGACGGCAACTGGCGCCAGACCAAGATCAACTACAAGCGCTGCCAGTGGGCGGTGATGAACGAAAACGGCCGCCTGGTCTGCGAGGACGCCCGCCACGCCCCGCCGCCCGGCTCCTGGCGCGACTCCTGCCGCAACTGGCGGGTGCGCGGCGGCTCCCTCAGCGCCGAGTGCAAGGACCGCTACGGCAGTTGGTCGCGCACTCGGGTCAACTTCAAGAAGTGCCGCGGGGGCGTGGTCAACGACGACGGCCGCCTGGCCTGCGGCGGCGACGTGCGGCCGGTGCCCGGCGGCACCTGGCAGGCCTCCTGCCGCAACTGGCGCCGGGTCAAGGACACCCTGTACGCCGAGTGCCGCAACCGCCGGGGGGACTGGGTGCGCAGCTCGGTCAACGTGCGGAACTGCAATGAGCCCCAGAACTGCAACGGCCACCTGACCTGCGGCCGATGCCGCTAGACAAGGCGCTGTCGTTGAAGGAACGGCCCCGGCCGCGACAAAGCAATCTCTGCATTGGGGAGGTCCGCAAATAATCCACGTCATCCGGGCAATCTTTAACTATCTATTCGGTCGGGTAAGCACTCCTATGGAACAAAGAAGCATAGAGTGTGTTTTAATTAATCCCGGAGATTTTGATTCTTATTTGCCAACCATCAAGCTTGCCCTTCTTCACTACGACAAAATCCATTTAATTCCAAGGCTTGATGCAATTTTTCCAATATGTTCTGTCTTCCCATCTTACATAAACAATATTATGCCTAGTGTGCTTCAAAAGATGCAGGAATATGCTGTAGGCTATGCTGCACAAGAAATGCTCAAGATAATGAATACCCCTGAACTTTCTGTAGCTGAACTTGCCAACTTGCCTTCTAAAATACAGGACCATTTCAAGCCGATTGCCAATAGATTAATTAAAGAAAAATTTGATAGAAAAAAGGTAGAGGATTTAGTCGGAACAGAAGTTAAAGAGACGTGGGATAAAATAAGCTTGTTTGAACAGAAAGTAAAATGCCTGCTGGAAGAAAATCTTATTTCCTTCCCTACCGCGCAACCAGAAATAAGTAAGTTGTCAATAGAAACCGGGAAATCGTTCTCGCAGTCATTCTTACCGGTCATAGAAAATGCCTATGCATCGGTTTTCCGCGGAAACATTTCCCAAGTCCCCAGCGCTGAAACTGTTTCCTACGGCCTCTGGGCTTCCGAAGCTGCTGCCATGGTCGAGTTAGTAAATGCTCCGCTGATGTCTACTTCTTCCCCATTCTTGCATCGTTTACAACAGCAGCTAACTACTGGTAATGGCGCACGGTGGCTGGGCAGTGGAAACGCGAAAAGCGAATGGAAGGCTCAGCGTTTGTCTCTGGCGCTATGCGATACCGAGTTGCCTTCAACAACAAATATAAGTTTTGAAGATATCATAGAAGTCAGGAGGCTAGCTGGCGATGTTTTGGGGCCCTACAGAAACGCTGTAGCGTCATTTGCGTCTAGCTTAAAGTGTGCTCCTTGGGACAAGGACCTTGAGTCAGAAGCCCAACAAATGATTGAGAAGGAAATACAACCGGCATTAGGTGAGGTTGCAAAATTATTTAGGAAGCATGCTCCAATCTCAAAAATCCTAAAAAAAGCCTATTCAGGTACAAAAGAGGCTTGGGATCGAATATCCGTTGTCGCTGATTTTTTCCCGCAAGCCGAGCCTTTTGTTATCTTAGCTGCTGCAGGAGAGGGGCTACAGGCTGCTGTTGAGGAATATTTCACTGGCCAAAGAGAAGAAACAAACCAAAACGGGCTTCTATTTTTTATTAAAGCCCGGTCCATTCTGGAAAGCCGTGCCGGGTGAAAATTTCCTTAGCCCTTCCCTCGCCCCGGCCCCACCTCAGGCCGGATACAGCAACGCGCCCTTAATCCTCTCCTCCCACTCCTTGAGCCCCGCCTGCCAGCGCGCCTCCAGCTCGGCCACGGCCGCGCCGGCCAGGAGCATTTCCACTGCCTCGGGGTCGCCCAAGAGCAGGTCCAGGGGCCGGCGCTCGGTCTCGTACTCATAGGGCGGCGGCCGCAGGCCCCACAGGCCCGGACGGGCCCGGCTGATGGCTGCCAAGAGGGCGCAGGTGGCCCGCACCGGCCGATAGCGCCTGGGCTGGGTGAGGTGGATCTGCCAGCCACCGCAGGTCTGGCCCACGAACTTGTGGAAGGTGGGCTCGAAGAACAGGGGCCGCAGCACGGCGCCGGCCAGGGCCGCGGGCTCCACCTCCGCGGCCACGGCCTCGGGGTCGATGCCCGGCGCGCCGCAGATCTCGAAGGGCCGGGTGGTGCCGCGGCCCTCGGACAGGGTGGTGCCTTCGATCAGCACCTGGCCGGGATAGACTCGGGCCGAGTCCAGGAAGGGCAGGTTGGGCGAGGGCATGACCCAGGGCAGGCGGGTGGTGGCGTAGTCCCCGCCCTGCCAGCCCTGGCAGGCCACCACCTCCAGCTCCAGGGACAGCCCCCGCTCGGCCTTCACCAGCCGGGCCAGCTCGCCCAGAGTCAGGCCGTGGCGCAGAGGTATGGGGTGGGCGCCCACGAAGCTGCCCAGGCCCGGACCCAGGATGGGCCCCTCCGAGCCGCGGCCCAGGGGGTTGGGCCGGTCCAGCACCCACAGGGCCACCCCGGCCGCCGCGCACTCCTCCAGGCAGGCTACCAGGGTGCTGAAGAACGTATAGACCCGGCAGCCCACGTCCACCAGGTCCACCAGCAGCACGTCCAGGCCGGTGAGCATCTCCGGGCTGGGCCGGCGGGTGTCGCCGTACAGGGAGTAGATGGGCACCCCCAGGCCGGGGTGGGTGGCGTGGGCGCTCTCCACCATGTTGTCCTGCTTGTCGCCCAGGAAGCCGTGCTGGGGCCCGAACAGGGTCTTGAGGCCGTGGGGCAGGGCCGTAGCCATTGCCCGCCAGGCCGGGGTCAGCTCGGGCGTCACCGCCGCCGGGTGGCACAAGAGGCCCAGCCGGGCCCCCTTCAGGCGGCGGGGCGGCCGGGCGGCCAGTTGCATCAGGCCGGTGCTTACCCGCGGCGGGGCCGGGTGCGCCATAAGATCTGTCCTTCCGCCTTGAGAGAAGGGCGCGTTGGCAGTATAAGGACGCAAGGGCAGTATAAATTGAGGGCCCCGAAGCCACAAGCCCCAGGGCCCTCAGGGAGGAGGGGAGGAAAGGTTGTCCCTGCTAGCTGCTCACGGGAGAGGGGGTGTTTCTTTCCGCTCGCTCACCAGCCGGGACTTAGTCGCAGGGGATGACCATTTATGCCCTTCCCTCTATCTGACTTAAAGTTAACTACGTCACCTGCACCTGTCAATGTCTATACGGAAAAAGGTGTAAAAATGCAGGAATCGTTTGCGGTTAAAAACCACCACGGCCATCACCATCACGAGCATTCCCACGAGCATCCCCGGGGCGGGGCGCCGGTGGAGTACGCACCGCCTCTGGTGGAGCTGGCCCGGGGCGGGCTCACCGAGTCCGTGCACCGGGGCGCGGTGGTGGTCTGTGGGCCGGACGGCGCTCGCGTCAAGGGCCTCGGCCACCCGGCCATGCCCACCTTCCTGCGCTCGGCGGCCAAGCCCCTGCAGTCCCTGCCCCTGATCACCACCGGCGCCGCCCGGCGCTTCGGCCTTACCCCGGCCGAGCTGGCCTGCACCTGCGGCTCGTTGAATGGCGAGGATTTCCAGGTGGATGCGGTCAGAAGCATCCTGGCCAAGGCCGGCCTGGGGCCAGAGCGGCTGGCCTGCGGGGTGCATCCGCCCTCCCACCGGCCCACGGCCAAGGCTCTGGCCCAGCGGGGCGAGAAGCCCCAGCCCGTGCACAACAACTGCGCCGGCAAGCACGCGGCCATGCTCATGCTCTGCGCCCACCTGGGCTTCGACCCTCAGGGCTACACCCTGCCCAGCCACCCGGTGCAGCGGGTGATCCTGGAGGTGGTGGCCCAGATGTGCAACTACCCGGCCGAGCAGATCGGCATCGGGGTGGACGGTTGCGGGGTGCCGGTGTTCCGCCTGCCCCTGATCAGCCTGGCCGGGGCCTACGCCCGCCTGGCCGCGCCCCAGACCGCCGGCCTGGGTGGAGAGATGGCTGCGGCGGTGCAGGAGCTCATGGCCGCCTGCCTGGCCCACCCGGAGATGATCGCCGGCAGCGGCCGGCTCTGCACCCGGGTGATGCAGGCCGCGCCGGGTCAGGTGCTGGCCAAGACCGGCGTCGAGGGCTCCTATGCCCTGGCCCTGCCCGGCCTGGGCCTGGGCGTGGCCCTGCAGATCGAAGACGGCGGCATGCGCGCCCTGCCCCCGGCGGTGACCCAGGTGCTGCACGAGCTGGGAGTGCTGCCGCACGATCTTCTGGAGGTGGAGCTGAGCGACCTGTACCGGCCGGTGCTCAAGAACCACCGCGGCCAGGAAGTGGCGGTGCTCAAGGCGGTGTTCAACCTTTAGGCCGCGAAGCGGCGCGGAGCAAGGGAGGCCCAGCATGGCCAAGGTTAAAATCGGCCCCAGCACCCATCTGTTTCCCAAGCCCGCGATTGTGGTGGGGGCCCTGGTGGACGGCCGGCCCAACTTCATGACCGTGTCCTGGTGCGGCATCGCCAGCGAAAAGCCGCCGGCCATCACCGTGGCCCTGCGCAAGATCCGCCACACCCTCCGTGGCGTGAACCAGCAGGGCGTCTTCTCGGTGAACCTGCCCTCGGTGGCCCAGGCCGCCCAGGTGGACTACTGCGGCCTGCACTCGGGCCGCGACCGGGACAAATCCGGGGTGTTCAAGGTGTTCTACGGCACGCTGAAGACCGCGCCCCTGGCCCAGGAGTGCCCCCTGAACTTCGAGTGCCGGGTGCTGCACACCCTGGACCTGGGCAGCCACATGCTGGTGGTAGGCGAGATACTGGAGACCCACGTAACCCAGGATTGCCTGACCGGCGGCAAGCCGGACGTGAGCAAGATCGACCCCCTGAGCTACGCCTCGGGCACCTCCCAGTACCACCGCCTGGGCGAGGTGGTAGGCAAGGCCTACAGCGTGGGCAAAAACTTATAGGGATTGGGGGCTCAGGCCCGCACCTGAATCTCCTGCTCCGGCTCGGCGGCCGCATTCCCGACCAGGATGCGGTTACGGCCCTGCTGTTTGGCCTGGTACAGGGCCTTGTCCGCGATCTGCAGCAGCTGGTCCAAGGACAGGGCGGCCCCGTCCTCCACGCTCACCGCGCCGATGCTCACGGTCAGGGACACCTTGTGCGCGCTGACCACCAGCGGCGCCCGGGTGAAGGCCAGGCGCAGGCGCTCGGCCAGCTCCCGCACGCCGGCGGCGTCGGTGTTGGGCGCCAGCACCAGGAACTCGTCCCCGCCGAAGCGTCCCACGATGTCGGTCAGGCGGATGCTGTGCACGATGGCCCGGGCGCTGGCCAGGAGCACCTCGTCGCCCACCGCGTGGCCGTAGGAGTCGTTCACCGGCTTGAAGCGGTCCAGGTCCAGCAGCAGCAGAGCCACCGGGGTCTGGTAGCGGGCGCTCAGGGCCAGCTCGCGCTGGGCCAGTTCCATGAAGTAGCGCCGGTTGTAGACCTTGGTCAGCTCATCGGTGCGCGAAAGCCACTGCAGGCGCTGCTTGGACTCCACCACCTTGAGCAGTAGGGAAAAGCCTTGGTAGGACACCAGGGAGGCCATGATCAGGGGCACCAGGAAGCTGATGATCATGGCCAGGCGGAAGTGGTGCGCCTCGGTCTGGTTCGTCAGCCACAGGGCCAGGGCGGTGATGCCCATGGAGGCCGCCACCGACAACAGGGTGGTGGCCCCCGTGGCCAGCCACACGTCTTTCTTGCTGGTTATTCTCAATAAAGCCATGACGCCTGTCCACCTGGCGCACTTTCCCACAGTAAAAGTTTTAAATGACTTGCTTATCTAGATTGGATGCGGCTTTTCTATACTTTATCACTCAACCTTACGTCAGTGCTATAAAAAACATGTTTTAGCCTCGCCGTAAACGATCGGCGTCCCCCGGCCGCCCGGTCTCCTAGAAGTTTATGAACAGGCCCAGGAAGTAGCCGCCGGCCACTGCCGAGCCGATGACGCCGGCCACGTTGGGGCCCATGGCGTGCATCAAGAGGAAGTTGCGCTTGTTGGCCTGCTGGCCCATGTGGTGCACGATGCGCGCGCTCATGGGCACCGCGCTCACCCCGGCCGCGCCCAGCATGGGATTGAACGGTTCCTTGGAGAACTTGGCCATTATCTTGCCGAAGGCCACGCCGGCCCCGGTGCCCACGCAGAAGGCGGCCAGGCCCAGGAACAGCACCAGCAGGGTGCGCGGGTCCATCACCCGCTCGGCGGGCATGGAGGCCCCAATCCCTAGCATAAGAAGGATGGTAATGATGTTGATCAGTTCGTTCTGGGCGGTGTTGGACAGCCGCTGCACCACCCCGGACTCGCGGAACAGGTTGCCCAGCAAGAGGAAGCCCACCAGCGGCGCGCTCTTGGGGATGAGCAGGATGATGATGATCATGGCCACGATGGGGAACAGGACGCGCTCGCTGCGCGAGACCTTGCGCAGGGTGGGCTTCATGTAGGTGGCCCGCTCGGCCTTAGAGGTCAAGAGCTTGATGATGGGCGGCTGGATGATGGCCACCATGGCCATGTAGGAGTAGGCCGCGGTGGCGGTGATGCCCATGATGTCCGGGGCCAAGAGCCCGGTGGTGTAGATGGTGGTGGGGCCGTCGGCGCCGCCGATGATGCCGATGGAGCAGGCCTCCTTGAGGCTGAAGGACCAGTCCGGCCAGATGAGGCCCACGGCCAGGGCGCCCAGGAAGCTGGTGTAGATGCCCACCTGGGCCGCCGCGCCCAACAAAAAGGCGCGCGGGTTGGCGATCAGCGGGCTGAAGTCGGTGAGCGCCCCGATGCCGAAGAAGATGAACTGGGGCAGGATGGTCCAGGTGTAAAGGCCGTACTTGAGGATGATGCCCAGCACGCCGGCCATGCCTGGGGCCATGCCCGGCTCGGGCTGGCTGGTCAGGCCGGTGAGGGGCAGGTTGGCCAGGATCATGCCCGCGCCGATGGGCAGCAGCTCGTAGGGCTCCCATTTCTTGATGATGGCCAGGGCGATGAAGCCCAGGCCCACCAGGATCATGACCAGATGGGGCAGGTCCAGGTTGCCGAAGCCCACCTGCACCCCCAGCAGCTTGAGCACCCCCTTATCGTAGTGGATCCAGCTGATCATGCCTGGGCCTCGCCTTCGGCGGCCTTGCGCGCGGCCCGCTTTTTGGCCTCGATGCGCGTGAATATGCGCCCCATGAGGCTGGTGGCCAGGGCCAAGAGGGTCATTATGAAAAACACCGCCAGCAGGCCGCCGCCCACGATGCTCAAGGCCTGTCCCCAATCCGTCGGCTGCATGGTTCCACCTCCCGGCCGTCGTCCCACCCGGCCGTCGTCAATCACCCCACGATTTTTCAAGGCAATGATACTAGAATCGGCGCCGGTGTATGTCAAGACTGTACAGCGGACCGATTGCCGGGCTCAGTCCTCGCTGTCGGTCTGCAGGACGGCCAGAAACGCCTTCTGGGGGATGGGCACGTTGCCCACCAGCTTCATGCGCTTCTTGCCCGCCTTCTGCTTCTCCAAGAGCTTGCGCTTGCGGCTCACGTCGCCGCCGTAGCACTTGGAGGTCACGTCCTTGCGGAAGGGGTTGACGTTGCTGCGGGCGATGATCTTGGAGCCGATGGCCCCCTGGATGGCGATCTTGAACTGCTGGCGGGGGATGGAGTCCCTGAGCTTGTTCACCGCGTGCAGGGCCCGGGTGCGGGCGCGCTCGGCGTGCACCAGCATGGACAGGGCGTCCACCTTCTCGCCGTTGACCAGGATGTCCAGCTTGACCAGCTCGCTCCTGCGGTAGCCGGTCAGCTCGTAGTCGAAGCTGCCGTAGCCCTGGGTCACGGTCTTGAGCTTGTCGTAGAAGTCGTAGATCACCTCGGCCAGGGGCAGGTCCACGGTCAGCTCCACCCGCTTGGGGCTAGGGTAGTGCATCTGGGTGTTCACCCCCCGGCGGTCCAGGCACAGGGGCACCACCGCCCCGATGTAGCGCTCGGGCATCATGATGGTGGCCCGCACGAAGGGCTCCTCGCAGAACTCGATGGAGGCCGGGTCCGGGTAGTAGGCCGGGTTTTCGATCTCCAGCACCTGGCCGTCGTGCATGTGGATCATGTAGCGCACGCTGGGGGTGGTCAGGATCAAGGACAGGCCGAACTCCCGCTCCAGGCGCTCCTGCACCACCTCCAGGTGCAACAGGCCCAGGAAGCCGCAGCGGAAGCCGAAGCCCAGGGCCTGGGAGGTGTCCTTCTGGTAGATGAGGCTGGCGTCGTTGAGCTTGAGCTTGGCCAGGGCGTCGGCCAGCTCCGGGTAGTCGTCGGTGGCCACCGGGTAGATGGAGGAGAACACCACCGGCTTGGCCTCGCGGAAGCCGGGCAGAGGCGCGTCGGCCGGCCGGTCGTCGTGGGTGATGGTGTCGCCGATGTTGGTGTCGGCCACGGTCTTGACCCCGGCGAAGAGGTAGCCCACCTGCCCCGCTGACAGTTTGTCGGCCGGCTGGCGCTTGACCCGGAAGATGCCCACCTCCTCCACCTTGTGGACCGTCCCGCCGTGCATGAAGCGGATGCTGTCGCCGGCCCGGATGGTGCCCTCCTTGACCCGGATATAGATCACGGTGCCCCGGAAGGGGTCGTAGGCCGCGTCGAAGATCAGGGCCTGCAGGGGCGCCTCGGGGTCGCCAATGGGCGGGGGCAGCTGGGTGACCACAGCCTCCAAGACCGCCGGGATGTTGGTGCCCTCCTTGGCCGAGACGGCGATGGCCGTCTTGCCGTCCAGGCCCAGATCGTCGGTGATCTGCTGGCGGGTGCCTTCCACGTCGGCGCTGATCAGGTCGATCTTGTTGATGACCGGTACCACCTCCAGGTCATGCTCCAGGGCCATGTAAAGGTTGGCCAGGGTCTGGGCCTCCACGCCCTGAGAAGCGTCCACCACCAGCAGCACTCCCTCCACCGAGGACAAGGCCCGGCTCACCTCGTAGGAGAAGTCCACGTGGCCGGGGGTGTCGATGAGGTTGAGCTGGTAGGTCTTGCCGTCGGCGGCCTGGTAGGGCAGGTTGATGGCCTGGCTCTTGATGGTGATGCCCCGCTCCCGCTCCAGGTACAGGTTGTCCAGGAGCTGGTCGTGGAACTCCCGCTCGCTGACCACGCCGCAGGCCTGGATCAGACGGTCGGCCAGGGTGGACTTACCGTGATCAATGTGGGCGATGATGGAAAAATTCCGGATTTGGGCCTGCTTGGGCAAGGTCCGCTCCGCCAGGTTGGGTTACTTGCCCCGGAGGATATCCCGGACGGCCGGTTTCGTCAATCGCCCCGCCGGCGCTCGGGCCCTCCTAGCGCGGCACCGGCCGGGGCGTGACCGCCTCCCGCTGCAGGTCCCCGGCCGAGGGCCGCGCCGACGCCCCGGCCTGCTCCGGGGTCAACTGCAGCGGCCCGCCGGGCCGGCCCACCCGGGACACCTCCAGGCTCACCACCCCGTCCAGGGCCAGACGCAGGCCCGGCGGCGGCATCTGTCCGCGCACCAGGGGAGCGTTGCCCCAGTAGCGCGAGGTCTGGATGCGGTGGCGGAAGCCGCACTGGCCGAGCACCTTAAGGGCCTGCTGCAGATGCAGGCCCTGCAGCCGCGGCACCCGGGCAGAGGCCCGCACGTAGCCCACCACCGTGGTGCGGCGGGGCACCATCCGGCCGGCGGCCGGGCTCTGGCGCTGCACCCGGCGCTCCAGTTGGACCGCCGCTGGTGCGCTCTGGCGGCCCGCGGGCCGGGGGCTGAAGGTCAGGCCCGCGGCGCTGGCCTGCTGCCCGGCTTGGGCCGGGGTCTTGCCCACCAGGTTGGGCACCCGCACCAGGGCCGCCTGGCCGGCTGCGCCGGCGGCCACGGGCGCAGCCAGCAGCGCCAGGGCCGTCGCCAGGCCGATCAATCCGCGCACAATATAGGCCGGCATGGCCTGCCTCCCGCGTCGTCTCGCCGGGGGCCCAGGACCCCCGCGGAGCCGCCGCTACTTGCTGCTGCTCCAGGAGCCGTTCTGGTACTTGACGTAGGGCCCGTTCAGGTACTTGACCCGGGCGTAGGTGTCGGTGAGCACGAAGTTGCGCTTGAGGTAGGCCGTGCTGTCGTCCACGCTGCCTTTGGACTTGTACACCCGCCAGGCGTGGGCCCGGAAGTCATACACCGCCGTCCAGTACAGGCCGGCGGCCAGGGCCAGGCTGTTGTTGATCTGGTTCACGTAGCCGGCCACCTTGTGCCGGGTGATGGTGGTCATGGCCAGGAAGTGCCACTTGCGGGTGGCGTTGTCGTAGACGGCCGCGCCCTTGAAGCCGTACTTGAGTATGCCGCTACGGCTGGCGATGTTCTTGAAGGCCGGAGTGCCTACATTGGGCTCTTGGGCCAAGGCGGCCAGGGCCAGGACCAGGGTCAAGACCATGGCCAACAACGCGGCCGCCATGCAACGTAGCTTCATTGCTGCCTCCTCGATTAAAGATGAACCTTGGGCGCCCCTCCTGGCAAAGTACGAAGGAGTTGCCCGCTCATGCGCGCTCGTGGCTGGACAGACCGGCTTTCTGAATCCAAACTAGTCGGGCCGAGTCAGGCTTGTCAAACGCTTTCAGCCTCTTGGCTCAGGCGGCTAGGCCTGCGGCTCGCCCGGCCGCCACACCCGGACGTTATTGTCAGGTCTATAGGGGCTGCGGTTAGGGAAAATCAATGCCATCGGCCGGGTACTGGTTGCACCCTGGCCCGGCACAGCCAGCCGCCGGCAGACAAGGCGCCTGGCGAGCGAGCGCCGCAGGTGTAGCTGAAACTACATCGAGGTGCGAGCGAAGCCAGCAACGCAGGATGCCGGTGGCTGGCGAAGCCGGGCAGTCAGGCCGGTGACCGGGCAGTGGATCAGGGCCTCCTGCCAGGGGCCGTCCGGCCCGCAGGCCCGGCGCATGGCTGCCCAGCCCGGGCAGCCCCGGCAGATGATGCCGCCGGGCTCCAGGCAGGGCGGCCGCGCGCCCGGCCGCAGAATCATCAGGGGCGTAGGCCTGGGCTTCTCATCAGGCGTGCTCTTCATTCCGCCATCCAGCCTCTCAGAATCGTTTTGGATAGCGCAGCACCGCCACCTGGGCCAGGTGGCCGTCCTTGATCATCACGGCCAGGGCGTAGCCCTGCTTGGGGCTGGTGATCAGGGCCCCGGATTCGCCGGGCTTGTGGGGCGAATCCAAGGCCTGGGCCAGGATCTCGGCCGCGGCCGCCGGCGGGTACATGCCCCGGCTGGCCAGGGCCAGGGCCTGGTGCAGGTCCGGGTTATGACGGAAGACCTGGTCCTGGGCCGGGCCCTGGGCGCCGCCGGGGCCCTGCACCTTGATCACCGCCACCACCTCCCGCATTGGGGCCGGGTCCTGGGGCGGCGGGGGCGGCAGCAGGATGGTCACCCGCAGGCCCTGGCCTGCGTCCCTGCTCAGCACCGGCCCCGGCGCCCGCTCCGCGGCCACCCGGCTGAAGCCGGCTTTCTCCAGCGCCGCCAGCAGCGGCGACCGGGCATCGGGCGCGGCCGCGCAGGCCGTGGCCAGGGCCAGCAAAGGCAAAAACCAAACATAGAGCCGCGGTGACAATGCGTCGCCTCCGGGGGCCGCAGGGGTCAGCGCCTTATACTATACCCCGCCGGCCGCCCGAGAGGGACCCAGGCCTCAGCCCTGCCTGGTCTCGGCCAGGAACATCTCCTTGAGCTTGTACTTCTCCACCTTGTAGGTGGGCGTCTGGGGCAGCGCGTCCAGGAAGCGGATATGGCGAGGGCGCATGTAGGCGGGCATCTCGCGGGCCATCCAGGCCCGCAGCTCCTCCTCGTCCAGCTGGTGCCCCTCCCCCACCACTATGTAGATCACGATGTCGTCCTCCAGGCCCTCGGCGGCGGGCATGGGGAAGGCGGCGGACATGCTCACCTTGGGATGGGTGTTGATCACGTCCTCCACCTGGAAGGAGCTGATGTTCTCGCCCTTGACCCGGATGAAGCCGCCCATGCGGTCCACGAAGTAGAACATGCCGTTTTCATCCTGGCGGGCGCCGTCGCCGGTGTGGAACCAGAGGTTGCGGGTGGCGGCCGCCGTGGCCTCGGGCTTGTTGAAGTACTCGTTGAGCAGCACGTAGGGCAGCCGGGGCCGCAGGCAGATCTGGCCGTACTGGCCCGGCTCCAATTCCTGGTCGTGCTCGTCCATGATGGCCACCTGGTGCAGCATGCAGGCGCTACCCATGTAGCCCTTGGGGATGCTCTGGTCGCCGGGGATGATGGGCATGCCCAGTTCCTGGGCCACCTGATAGACCTCCTGTTTGGTGTAGCCCTGGCAGAACTCGGGCGGGGTGCCGCCGCCATCCACCGACTCGTCGATGATGCCCGCGCATACGTAGCCCACCTCGGTGGCCCCGTAGCCCACGTTGACGAAATCCAGGCCGAAGCGCTGGGCGAACCGGTGGTGGTATTCGGGCAGGGGCTGCATGTGCACCCGGCGCAGGGTGTTGTTCCGGTCGTCGGGCCGGGGCTCGGCCTTGAGCAGCCAGGGCATCATCACGTCCAGCAGCAGGGTGACGCTGGCTCCGCTGGTCTTGATGCGCCGCCAGAAGTCGCTGGCGCTGAAGCGGTCCCACAGGGACACCGTGCAGCCCCGCCAGGCGGCCCGCCCCACCAGGGAAAAGGCCCCGCCCACGTGGTACAGGGGCAGGTCGCAGTAGACCACGTCGTCTGGGTGTAGCATGCGCACGCCGTAATAGCAGTAGTTTTGCAGCCAGCGGAAGGACTGCACCACGCCCTTGGGCGGACCGGTGGTGCCCGAGGTGTAGACGATGTTGGCCGTGTCCCAGAAATTCAGCTCCACCCTGGGGTTGCCGGGGTTGCCCTCCAGGAGGCTGGCGAAGGCTATCTCCGCAAAGGGCGGCTCCAGGCGCAGGGCCGCGTTCTGGGGGTCGTAGTCGTGTTGGCCGGGACGCGGCCGGTGGATTATGGCCCGGTGGCAGGCGATGTCGCCCTTTATCTGGTTGAGCAGGGGCTCGCGGCCGCTCTCGGTGATCAAGAGCTTGGGCGCGGTGTCGCTTATCTGATAGGAGAGCAGGCGGCCCTTGTACAGGAAGTTGATGGGGCAGAACACCGCCCCCAGCTTCCACAGGGCGAACATGGACACCACCGTGACCCAGGGGTTCTTGAGGAACAGGCTCACCCGGTCGCCCTTCTCCACCCCCAGGCCGCGCAGGTTGTGGGCCACGCAGTTCACCAGGCGGTTGAAGCGGGTGTAGGTGTAGCTCTCCTGCTCCTCGCCATAGTAGATGAAAAGCTTGTCCGGCTGGGTGGCGGCCCAGCGCTCCAGCTTGTCCACCAGCAGGCCCATGTCAGCCAATTTTTGCGCCAACTCGTGGTGGTTCATGGTGTTCATCTCCATGCCGGCCAACGGGGCGCCGGCGCTAGTCCTCCTGGGTGGCCAGGGTTGCCAGCAAATCCTTGTAGGTGTCGGGCAGCTCGGGCGAGAAACGCAGATAGCTGGAGACCGGGTAGCGCATGCCGTAGCGGTGGGTCTCCTTCAGCCCAGCCAAGACCCCTTCCATCTTGCCGGCGGGGATGGCGAAGACCATCTCGTCGTCCTGGGTCAGGGCGAAGATGCGGTCGCCGGCCCCGCAGACCACCATCTGGCACTCGCCGGTAATGAGGGCCTTGGCGATGTAGGTGCCGCAGCCCACGGCGCCCAGGGTGTTGGACACCACCGGCTCGCCGGTGAGGTAGATCACGCTCTGCACCAGGCGCATCATCTGGGCGGGGTTGCCGTAGACCAGCACCACCTGCGGTTCGAAATCGGCCTGGCCCAGGGGGGCGGCGAGAAGCCACTCGTACTTGCCATGGGCCAGCTTGGGCAGGCCGGCGGCTATCTTGGCCCGCGCCTGCTTGGTGCGCACCCAATAGGGCACCTCGGCCTCGCCGGACATGTAGGCCTCCTTGGGCGGCACGAAGCCCATGGCCAGGGCGCCCAGGGGGCAGGTCATCTCCTTGGGCCCCAGCAGCACCTTCCAGCCGTAGCGCCGCACCAGGGAGATGCCCTGGCAGATGGGCATGGCCCCGCTGCGCCCCTTCATCTTCGGAAAGGAGCCGGGCAGGGCCTGGCCGCGCTCCACCAGGCGCAGGGCCACGGGGAAGGTGTGCAGCCGCAGATAGGTGTTTAAGACCTCTTCGGCCTTTTTATGGTCCAGCATCATTGCTCCTTGTGGGCGCGCCCCGCCGATCCGGCGCGCAGGGGCAGGGCCACCGCCGCCTGGCCCGCGGCCACCTCCTCGCCCCGCTGGTTGGTGCAGCTCAGCTCCAAATCCACCAGTCCCCGCTCCGGGCCGCCTCGCTTGCCCGTCACCCGCCCCCCCAGCCAGCAGGTGTCGCCGAAGCGCACGAAGCCCTTGAGGCGCACCTCCAGGCTGACCAGGCGGCCCGCGTCGCCCATCCAGTTGGTCACCGGGTGGGTGAACCAGGCCACCCGCTGGAAGCCTATGTCCAGGGGCAGGCGCGAGCCCATGAGGATGCGGGCCCCGTCGGGCTCGAAGTGGCTCATGGCTATGGGCTCGGGCGCGCCGGAGGCGGGGTCGATGTAGGACAGGCCGGGGTTGGCCCGCAGGTGCTTGAGCTTGGGGCCGTGGGCCAGGGCCGCCCGGTGCCAGGCAGTGCCCATGGCCCAGGCCACCATGTCCGACAGGGCCAGGGGCCCCTTGACCACCGGCAGCAGATCCTCGCCCGGCGCCACGTCCTCGCAGTAGCGGGGCTGGCTTCCGCGTGGCTTTTCGGCCTCCACCGCCGCGTAGATGGCCGCCAGCTCATGGGGGCCGTAGGGCAGGCGCTCGCGCTTGGCCTGGGCGGGGCGGCCCCGCTTCTTGCCGCCGCCCAGCTTGGCCTGGGACCGCATCATGTCCCAGCGGCAGGAGCCGGCCACCTGGCCCTGCTGGTTGCGGTAGCGCAGGACGCCCTGCTGAAACACCTGGCAGGGCTGGCCCGGCTCGGTCTTGTCGGCCAGGGGCAGCAGCTCGTTGTCCACCGTGAAGCTGTCCCCGGCGCGGATCACGCCGCTCCACTCCCAACGCGCCCCCACGAAAGTGGCGATGAGGCCGGGCAGGCCCACGATGGCCTGACCCTCGCACACGGCGTTCAGGAAGGCCGGCGGCGCCAGCAGGCCGCCCCAGGGGCCGGCCGCGGCGTACTCCGGGTCGCACCACAGGGGGTTGAGATCGCCCAGGCCCTGGGCGAAGTGCCGGATGGCCTCGGGGGTGGCCACCCGCTGGGCCACCGGCGCCGGCAGCACCGCGCCCTCCATGCGCTCGCGGTACTTGGCTAGGCCGCGCTGAATGATTTGCTCTCTCTCCGGCTGGCTCACAAGCCTCCCCTACTTGAACACGCCCTCTTGTTCCAGGCGCTGGTACTCATCCGGGTCCAGGCCCAGCAGGCCCAGGCATATCTCCTGGGTGTGCTCGCCCAGGCAGGGGGAGCGGTCCACCTGCTGGGGCGAGGCCGAGAACTCAAAGGAGTGGGCCGCGTAGTGCACCTGGCCCATCACCGGGTGCTCTTGCCGGGTGTAGTAGCGGTCAAAGACCAGTTGCGGGTCCTGCTCCAGGTCGCGGCCGTCGTTGGCCACCCCGGCCGGCACCTGGTGGGCCTGCAGCAGGGCCATCACCTCCGGAGCCTGGCGGGGGGCGGCCCACTGGGCCAGGCGTCGGTCCAGTTCCTCGGCCCGGGCCAGGCGCCCCTCCAGGCGGGCCAGCTCCGGGTCTTGGGCCCAAGCCGGCGAGCCCAGGGCCGCCACCAATCCCTGCCACTGGTCGTCGTTCAGCACCGAGATGGCCACCCAGCGGTCCTGCCCCGCGCAGGCGTAGACCCCCTGCGGGGCCGCCTGGGGCCCGCGGTTGCCCAGGCGCTGGGCAATCCGGCCGGTGAGGGCGCAGTCCACCAGGGCCGGAGCCACGAACTGCACCCCGGCCTCCAGTTGGGCCGCGTCCAGGTAGACCCCCCGGCCGGTGCGCCGCCGGTGGTCCAGGGCGCTGATGATGGCCAGCAGGTTCAGCCGCGGCACCAGGTAGTCGGTGTAGGAGCCGTAGGGGCCGCAGGGCGGCCGGTCCGGCCAGCCGCAGAGGTGGGTCAGGCCGCTGATGGCGGTCAGCGGCACGCCGTAGCCGGGCATGGAGCGCAGGGCCCCGGTCTGGCCGTACATGCAGGAGCTGAGCATGATCAGGTCCGGCTTCACCTTGAGCAGGTCCTGGTAGCCCAGGCCCCAGTTGGCCATGACCCCGGCCGTGTAGCTGTCCAGCACCACGTCAGCCTGGGCCACCAGCTTTAGGGCCAGCTCCCGCCCCCGCGGGTGCTTCAGGTTCAGGGCGATGCTCTTCTTGCTGGCGTTCTCGCGGCCGAAGAACAGGGAGTTGTCCAGGTCCACCTTGTCGCCCTTGAAGGGCGTCATGGAGCGGATGATGTCCGGGCGGCTCCTAGTCTCCACCTTGATCACCTCGGCCCCGAAGCCGCCGGCCCAGGAGGTGGTCAGGGGGCCCACCACCGCCCAGCCGAATTCCACCATGCGCACCCCATTTAGGACGGGCGTCCCGCCTGTGCTCTGCCCGGACATGCTCACACCACCCCCGCCCGGCCCAGCTCGGCCAGGCGCCCCTGGTCCAGGCCCAGGGCGGCGTAGACCGCCTGGTTGTGCTGGCCCAGGGTGGGGGCCGGACCGCGCACCTGGCAGAGCTTGTCCGCGGTCTTGACGAAGGGCCCCGGCAGGGTCAGCTCCTGCGCGAAGGCCGGATGGGCCAGGCGCACCCAGAAATCGCGCTCGGCCAGCTGGGCCTCGGCCAGGACCCCGGCAGCATCGTTGACCGGATAGACCATCACCCGCCGCCGGACGCCCTGATCCCACAGCTCCCGCTGGGTGTGCCGGGCGAAGAACGCCGCCACCGGCCGCACGATGCCCTGGTCCACCTCTTCCTGCGGGGTGGCGCCCAGGTTCAGGCGGGGCCAGTCCAGGTCCTTCATGTATTGGCTAGCCAGGCCCTCGTCGTCCATCCATTTGGTCAGGGCCGGGTTGCTCACCGCGCCCATCTGGCCCCCGAAGAGATAAAAGGCCACGAAGCCGTCGGCGCAGGGCCAGATCAGGGGCGTGGTGGTGCCCAGGGGCGGGATGCGCAGGGCGCTGCCCTGGCGCCGGAGCACCCGGCGCCGGGCGTCCCACAGGATGTGGGCCGCGTAGGCCACCCGCTCCATGGCCCGGAGCGCCGAGACCGCCACCCGCTGGCCTTGGCCAGTGCGGCCCCGGTGGAACAGGGCCATGGCCGTGCCGGTGGCCGCGTCCGCGCCGGCGTGCATCCAGGACTGGGGCAGGCTGATGCGCACCGGCGGCCGGTCCGGGTCGCCGCAGATGTAGAGCAGGCCCGACAGGGCCCAGATCACCAGGTCGCTGACCGCGAAGTCGCGGTAGGGGCCCTCCTGGCCGAAGGGGGTCACCGAGACCAGGATCAGCTCCGGCCGGGCCTGACACAGGGTCTGGTAGTCTAGGCCCAGCTTGTCCAGGTGGCCGGGTGGATAGGATTCCAGCACCGCGTCGGCGGTGGCGGCCAGAGCCAGAAACAGCTCCCGCCCCTGGGGCCGCTCCAGGCCCAGGGTGACGCCGCGCTTGCCGGCGTTCAGGGCCTGCCAGAACAGGCTGGCCTCCGGCGCCGCCACGCCAGGGGCAAAGGGGCCGATGTCCCGGGCCGGGTCGCCGCCGGGCGGCTCCACCTTGATCACCTCGGCCCCCAGGTCGGCCAGCAGCTTGCCGGCCAGCAGCCCCTCCTGGCCGCTCAGCTCCAGCACCCGGTATCCGGCCAGCAGGCCCGGCCCGCCGACCGCGGGCGCAAAGCCCGGCTGTAGCTCCTGACCCATGGCCCTGCCCTACTTGCCCATCATGGTGTCCGGCAGGAACAGGGAGATGCTGGGGAAGAGGATGAGCACCGCCAGGGTGATGAAGTCCACCACCACAAACCAGGTGACGCCCTTGAAGATCTTTTCCAGGCTGATGGTCTCGCCCACCACGCCCTTGATGACGTAGACGTTGAGCCCCACCGGCGGGGTCAAGAGGCCGATCTCCAGGTACTTGATCATGATGATGCCGAACCACACCGGCGAAAATCCCAGCTTGTCTATCACCGGGAAGACCACCGGCAGGGTGAGGAGCATCACGCCGATGGAGTCCAGGAACATGCCTAAAAAGATATAGACCACGCTGATGCCGGCCACTATCAGCAGCGGGTGCACCTTCAGTTCCAAGATTTGCTCGCAGATGACGTTGGGCAGGTCGCTGACCCCGATGAACTTGGTGAAGAACACTGCCCCCAGGGCGATGACGAAGATCTGCGAGGTGCTGCGCACGGTGTCGCCCAGGGAGCTCTTGAAGTCCTGCCACTTCAACTTGCCGGTGATCACCGCCAGCACGAAGGCCCCGCAGGCCCCCACCCCGCCGGCCTCGGTGGGGGTGAACCAGCCGAAGTAGATGCCACCGATGACCAGCACGAACAGAGTCATGATGCCCCAGGTGCCCTTGAGCGACACCAGGCGCTGCTTCCAGGTGATCTGATCATTGATGGGCGGGCAGAGCTTCTTGTTGGCCGAGGCCCGCACAAAGATCATCACCGCGTAGACCAGGGCCGAGAGGATGCCGGGGATGAAGCCGGCGATGAGCAGGCGGCCCACCGAGGTCTCGGTCATGGCCCCGTAGAGGATCAAGAGGATGCTGGGCGGAATCAAGGAGCCGATGGTGCCGGCGGCGGCCACGCAGCCAGCGGCCAGGCCCTTGTCGTATTTCTGCTCGATCATCTCGGGGATGGAGACCTTGCCCATCATGGCCGCCGTGGCCAGGGAGGAGCCGCTGGCCGCGGCGAAGGCGGCGCAGCCGGCCACCGAGGCGATGGCCAGGCCGCCGGGGATGCGCGAGAGCCAGTAGCGCGCGGTCTTGTAGACGTCCTTGGTCAGGCCGGCGTGGTGGGCCAGGTAGCCCATGAGCAGGAACAAGGGGATGGTGGTGAGCAGGAAGTTGGCGATGAAGCTGAAGGGTTCCAGACCTAATAGCCCGGAGGTGGCCTGCCAGCCCATGATGTGCCAGTACCCCAGCAGGCCCACGATGTTCAGGGCGAAGGCCACGTGCACCCGCAGGGCGATGAGCACCAGGATTACCGCGATGCCGATTACCCCTACGACCCAGCTATCCACGAGGCACCTCCGGGGAGGAGTTGCGGCCGAAGATCGCGCGCAGATGGTCCAGCCCGTCCAGGAACAGCTCTATGCAAAAGGCGAAGGAGCCGATGGGCACGATCCACTTGGCCAGCCAGATGGGCACGTCGATGACGCCCGAGGTGTACTCCAGCACCCGGGTGGCGATGATCGCCCGCTGCATGCTGTAGATGCCGATGAGGGCGTAGGAGACGAAGCCGATGAGCACCGATACGGTCTCCAGGACGGCCCGGACCTTGGCCGGCATGGGGTCGGTGAACAGGGTGATGAAGACGTGCTCCTTGCGCTGGTGAACGTAGGCCATGGGGAAGAAGACCACCAAGACCATCAGGAAGTCGCTGTTGATCTCGAACACCGCCGGCAGGGGGTGGTTGAAGATGTAGCGCCCCACCACGTCGGCGCTCACCAGGAACATCATGGGCACCAACAGCCCGGCGGCGATGACGGTCAGCAGGTTCACCAGGCGGTTGAAGACGCTGCGCAACGAGCTTTGCTTAATTGGCTCTGCCACGTTTCACCCCGTCCTTGAAGGTTTGGCCGGAGAGGCGGCTCCCGGCCGGCCGCAGGCGTCCGGGCCTGGGCCGGCCGGGTCGGCCGGTTGGGTTCCGTCGGTCCTACTTTCCCCAGGGGTAGCCCTTGGCCTCCACCTGCTTGCTGTACTTGTCCACCAGGCCCAAGAAGGTGGCCTGGGTCTGCTTGCCCGGCAGGCCCTTTTCGTCCATGGCCTTGACCCAGGCCTGCATGAAGGGCGCGGCCTTGGCCAGCCACTTGGCCTTCTGCTCCTTGCTGGGGTAGATGAATTTCATGCCCTTCTTCTGGCCCTGGGTGATGATCCGCTTGCGCACGTCGATCAGCCCCTTGGCGTAGCGGTCCACGAACTGATCGCTGACCTCCTGGAATACCTTCTGCACCTGAGGCGACAGGGACTTCCAAATGTCCAGGTTGATGGCCAGGCCGTAGCTGCAGATCTCGCCGGCGTTGATCACGGTGTAGTACTTGATCACGTCCCAGTGCTTGTAGGCCTCCAGGATGAAGAAGTAGCTCTGGGTGGCGTCGGCGGTGCCGCGCATCAGGGCCTCGTACACCTCGCCCTGGGTCAGGGTGATAGGCACCGCGTCCACCGACTTCCAGAACTTGGCCCACTGGCCGCCGGCGTAGCGAATCTTCATGCCCTTGGTGTCCGCCGGCACGTACACGGGCTTCTTGGTGGTGCCCAGCTGGGTCATGCCGGTGACGAAGGGGGCCAGTATCTTGACGTTGTATTTGGCCAACTCCTTGATCAGGGGCTGGTAGCTCTTGAACATCTCCTGCATGACCTTCAGGCCCACGTAGGGGTCGTCATGGGTGAAGGGCGGGTCGGCCACGGTCCACAGGGGGGTCTTGGCCGGATGGTAGATGCCCCAGGCCCCGCCCAGGTCGGCGGTGCGGCTGCCGATGCCCTCCATGGCGTCGGCGGGCTTGAGCAGGGCCCCGGACCAGAAGAACTTGATCTTCACCTGGCCATTGGTCCGCTTCTGAATCTCCGCCGCCCACCACTTGACCGCCTCGGCCCGCACCCCCTTGGGGGCGCCCTGGGCCGCGAAGCGCAGCAACCGCGGCTTGTCGGCGGCCTTGGCCGGCCCGGCGGCCAAAACCATCCCAACGCCGAAGCACAGAATGAGCGCCAGGATGCTGATCGTTTTTCCCCTCATGGCGTTCCTCTCCTTTTGGCCCGCCGCGGCATTGCGCCGCTGCCGAGCCGGCTGGCATCACAGAGCTTGCGTCCCCTCCCAGGGGCGTCTATATGGATCGCCGCACCCGGCGGCGTCAGGCTTCTTCCTGCTCCACTTGATGCAGGCGCTCGCGCACCTCGGTGAGGTGGGACTCCAGCAGGCTCTGGGCCCGCTGGCGGTCGCCCTGCGTCATGGCCTCCAAGAGCTGCTCATGGGCCTGGACCACCTTTGCCGAGGTCTCCAGGCTGGCCCCCACGCGGCTGAGGAAATCCATATGCACCGCCATGATCGACTCCAGGACCATGACGAAGACTTCGTTGCCCGTGGCCTTTGCCAAAAGCACATGGAACTGCGCGTTGAGGTCGCTGGCCATGCAACCAGCGGTCACCACCTTGCGGGCCTGGCGGACATTGTCGGCCAGTCGCTCCAGGTCCGCGGGGCGGGCGTTGTTAAGGGCATAGCCCAGGATGATGCGCTCCACCTCCAGGCGGGCCTCGGTGATGGCCTCGATGGTCACCCGCCGCATGCGGAAGGCGTCGGTGAACAGGTCGCTGATGCGGCGCAGGATGGTGTCCTTGATGATGGTGCCCCCGCCGCCGCCGCGCTGCACGGTGATGAAGCCGGACAGCTCCAGCAGGCGCAGGGCCTCGCGGATGGTCTGCCGGCCCACGTTGAACTGCTGGGCCAACTGGGTCTCGGGGGGCAGGCGGTCGCCAACCTTGAGGGTCCCGTCCAGGATCAGCTCCTTGATGTTGGCCGATACCTCTTCGAAGGTGCGCTTGCTCTTCACCGGAGTGAATATCTGCTGGTTGGCTGGCGAAGCTCCCTGGCTCATTCTTTTTCCTTTTGCGGGCGCGATTGTGCGTCTATATGAAAGTCAGACATACGTACTATCAAAAATAGCTGGAGCGGCTCTGCGCTGTCAATCATTTTGTTTTCGATTAATTTAAGCTAGTTATGGCGAACGGCCCCGCCCGGCCCCCTGCCCGGCCTAGTCTTTGGGCTCCGCGATGTCCCCCATCAGGACCTGGTAGGTGGGGGGCATCTCGGTCTGGAAGCGCAGGTAGGGAGTGATGGGATAGCGCAGGCCGGCCCGGCTGGTGGCCTCCAGGCCGTCCAGCACCCGCTCCAGCCGGGCGGTAGGGATGGCGAAGGCCATCTCGTCGTCCTGGGCCATGGCGAAGATGCGGTCCCCGGCCCCGCACAGCACCAACTGGCACTCTTGGGTGAGTAGGGCCTGGCTGATGTAACTGGCGCAGCCGATGCCGCCCAGGGCATTGAAGCTCAGGGGCCGGCCGCTGTGGTGCACCAGGGCCTGCACCAGGCGGGCCATCTGGGCCGGGTTACCGTAGACCAGCACCAGCTGCGGCTGCCAATCCGCCTCGGCCAGGGGCGCGGCGATGAGATAGCGACCGGGCTCGTGGGGCAGCTTGGGTATGCCCTCGGCCACCAGGGCCCGGGCCTGGTCGCTGCACACCCAGTTGGGCACCCCGCTGCCGCCGGAGAGGAAGTCCTGGCTGGGCTTGGCAAAGCCCAGGGCCATGGCCCCCAGGGGGCAGACCATGTCCTTGGGCTCCAGGATCACCTTCCAGCCGTAGCGCCGGGCCAGGGTCACCGCCTGGCACACCAGCATGGGGTTCTTGCGGCCGGCCAGCTTAGCGAAGCTCGGAGGCAGCTCCTGGCGGGGCACGATGCTCAGAGCCACAGGATAGGTGGAGGTGCGCAGGAATTTGCTTATCTTCTGATCCGCTTGCTGGGGCGCGAGCACTCTGGCCTCCTTGTGGCCGGCGCAACCTGGGCTTGCCTCGGGCGCGCCGCAATGTTTAAATCTCTACGTTTCACGGGAATTATAACCTCACTGCGCCGGCCGGAGGAAGTTTAAGAGCATGAAAACCAACCCGCGCCAGATCAAGACCCACTGCTCCTACATGGACCACGGCGGCTGCGGCCTCATCCTCACGGTCCAGGGCGGACGCATCCTCAAGGTGCAGGGCGACCCTGAAGGCTGGCTCAACCAGGGCTACGTCTGCCCCAAGGGCCTGGCCTCGCACCATCGCCTGGACCACCCCCAGCGCCTGCGCCATCCCCTGCGCCGCAGCGGGGCCCGGGGCGCCGGCCAGTGGGAACGCATCTCTTGGGACCAGGCCCTGGACGAGATAGCCTCGCGCCTGGACGCCATCCGCCAACGCGACGGCGCCCGGGCCGTGGCCTTCGGCGTGGGCATGCCCAAGGGCCTGGACCACTTCGCCCAGATCCGCCTGGCCAACACCTTCGGCTCGCCCAACCTGGCCGCCAGCCAGGACGTGTGCCACGCCCCCCGCGAGATCACCGGCGTGCACACCTGCGGCTTCTACCCGGTGGTGGACTTCAAGCACCCCAGCCGGTTGGTGGTGCTCTGGGCCAGCAACGTCACCGCCACCAACGAGGAGGGCGGCATCTGCTCCCAGCTGCTGGCGCAGCTCGGCCAGGGCACTGAGCTGATGGTCATCGACCCCCGCCGCAGCCGCCTGGCCGACCAGGCCAAGCTGTGGCTGCCCCTGCGGCCGGGCAGCGACGCGGCCCTGGCCCTGGGCATGCTGCAGGTGATGATCGAAGAGAAGCTCTACGACGCCGAGTTCGTGGCCCACTGGACCCACGGCTTCGCGGAGCTGGCCAGCCAGGTGGCCGCCTACACCCCGGAGCGGGTGGCGGCCATCACCTGGCTGGAGCCGGAGCAGATACGGGCCGCGGCCCGGCTCTACGCCTCGGCTAAGCCCGCGGCCCTGGCCTGGGGCAACCCCATTGAGCACACCAACCACGCCTTCCACGCCGCCCGGGCCCTGTGCTGCCTCATGGCCCTCAGCGGCAACCTGGACGTGCCCGGCGGCAACCTGCAGCCCCTGGAGCCCAAGATCGCCAGCCTGGGGCCCTTTGTGCGCGCCGACCTGGTGCCCGACAAGCGCAAAGAGATGCTGGGTGCCGCCCACGGGGTGATCCCCCGCTTCATGACCGTGCCGCCGGCCTATCTGCGCCGGGCCATCCTGGAGGGGACGCCCTACCCGGTCAAGGGGCTGTTCGCCATGGATACCAACCCCCTGCTGGTCTGGGCCGACAGCCGCCTGACCAAGCAGGCCCTGGAGAGCCTGGAGTTCTTCGCCTGCGCCGAGCTGTTCCTCACTCCCAGCGCGGCTCTGGCCGACGTGGTGCTGCCCGCGGCCGCCAACTTCGAGTTCGACGACATCGGCCACTACGGCATCGGCCACGGCTACATCCTGGCCCGGCCCCAGGCGGTGGCGCCGCCCGCGGAGTGCCGCCCTACCCTGCAGATCTGCTGCGACCTGGGCCGCCGTCTGGCCGGCCCGGAGCTGTGGCCCCAGGACTACCACGCGCTGATCGACGCGCTGCTGGAGCCCAGCGGCCTGAGCTGGGGGCAGTTCGTGGAGCGGGGCCATCTGCAGGGGCCGGTGAAGTTCCGCAAGTACCTGCAGCAAGGCTTCCACACCCCCAGCGGCAAGGTGGAGCTACGCCTGTCCACGGCCGAGAAGTTCGGCCTGCCGCCCCTGCCGGCCTGGGAGGGCTTCCCCGAGGACACGGACGCGGAGTTCCCCCTGGTGCTCACCGGCCGCAAGAACCGCGTGAGCCTGCACTCCTCCTACCGCTGGGTGGATGAGCTGCGCAAGCAGAACCCCCAGCCCATTCTGGAGATGCACCCGGTGGACGCGGAGCGGGCGGGCATCCAGGCCGGCGACGCGGTCCGCATAAGCACCCGCCAGGGCAGCATCGTGCAGTACGCCCGGCTCAGCGACCGGCTGCGGCCCGGCGTGGTCTACGCCGAGCACGGCTGGTGGTTCCCCGAGGACCCCGATCCTTTAGGCGGCTGGGAGCGCAGCAACTTCAACCTGCTCACCAGCGCCGACAAACTGGGCCAGGAGTTCGGCACCCCCAACCTGGCGGCCGTGCCCTGTCGGGTGGAAAGGGCGGACTAGGGCGTGTTAACACAAACGTAGTCCCTCGGCGATCAAGGCAAAGTTTATGAAGGCGATAAACATGATATCGAGCTTTTCAAAGCGGGAGAATATTCGTCGAAATCCCTTGAGCCTTCTAAA
>JBFMFU010000095.1:0-7381 GCA_040751985.1 Thermodesulfobacteriota bacterium
GTGGCTCCCAGGCCGGCCAGGGCCAGGGCCTGGCCCGCGCCCGAGGGATGGCCGCTGACATCCATGACCACGTCGGCCATCTTGCCCCCGGTGGCCTGGGCCAGCACCTTAGCCGGGTCCTCCTGGTCTGCGTCCACGGCGCACATGTCGGTCTCCACCAGGGCCACGATCTCCTCGTCCGCGGCGCGGCCGAAGTTGTCGAGCACGTACTCGCCGGCGCGCAGGCCGATGGCCAGGCCCGGACACCAGTGGCCGTGGAAGTTCACCACCTGATCGATCTGATTCTGGGTGAGTTTGCATCCAGCCAAGTCACAACCTCCAGTCGGCTTCTCGTGATAAGCGAATAACCTATAGCGCTGGGCCGGCCCCCAGGCGGGCCTTGAGCAGGTAGCCCAGTTCGTCGTCCAGCAGAAGCTCCAGGCTCAGGCCCGTCTGATCTAGCAACCGGGCCATCTCCTCGGGCGGAGGCAGCAGATCCTGCTCCACCACCGTACCGGCCTTGCGGTGGGTGTCGTTGATGACTTCGCTGTTCATGAAATGCACCACCGTGAGCACGCCCCCCGGCTTGAGCAGCGCGGTCATACGGGCCAGGGCCGCGGGCTTGTCGTCGAAGTGAGGAAAGACCTGGTGGCAGACCACCCGGTCGAAGCTGGCCGGCGCGGCGGCGAACTCCTCCAGGGCCGCCTGCTCCACCCGCACCCAGGCCAGCCCGGCCACCCGCTGCTGGCATGCCTGCACCATGCCTTGGCTGATGTCCAGGGCCGCCAGGTGACCGCCGGGGCCCACCACCTGGGCCAGCACCTGGCTGAGCCGGCCCGTGCCGCAGCCCGGCTCCAGCACCCACTGCCCCGGGGCCAGCTCGCTCTGAGCCAGCAGGCGCTCCAGTTTGGGCCGCTCCACCTCGCCGTACTCATCGGCCGCCCAGTCGGCCTCTACCTGACCGTCAAAGAAACGGGCCTTGGCCTGGTTCATCGCGTGGCTCCTTTCAGAAAGGGCGGCCGGCCGCCCAGGGGGCCGTAGCGCCGGGCCATGGCCGCGTACACCGGCCTACCCAGCAGGAAGACGTAGATCTCATCGGCCTTGGCCGTGGGGTCCAGGTCCTGAAACTCCTGGGGTTGCAGGAGCTTGCCGATGGCGTAGGCGTCGGCTAGGGCCGTGCCCAGGTTAGTGGTGTACCAGTTGAAGGGGTGCAGCAGGTACACGCGCCCCTTCTGAAAGGCGGCCAGGCTTTGGTAAAACTCGCGCTTCTTGGCGTAGTCCGCCGCCACCAGGGCCAGGCCGCCGCCGTCCACGAAGATGAACTCCGGGTTCAGGCGCAGCAGCCTCTCCTTGTCCAGCATCAGGTGCCCGGCCCGGCCCTGTCCGGCGGCCAGATTACGCGCCCCCACCCAGCGGAAGGGCAGATAGTCGGGGTCGGTGCTCTCGATGCCGTGGGCGCCCTTGAAGCCGATGCCGCCCACGTAGGCCCCGGGGCGCCGGCCTGCGCCGGCCCCGCGCCGGGCCAGGTCCTTCTGGCAGGCCTCCAGGTAGTCCACGACGGCCCGGGCCCGCGGCTCCCGGCCCAGGATGCGCCCGGCCAGGAGCAGGGAGTCGTAGATCACCCGGTCAAAGGAGGCGAAGGGGCCGTAGGACAACACCACCACCGGCGTCTTGAGCAGGGCCTGCAGCCGGTCGGCCTTGTCCCTTTGCAGGTAGGTGACGAACACCACCTGGGGTCGCACCCGAAGCACGCCCTCCAGGTCCGGCAGGTTGTTGATGCCCGGCACCCCGCCGGGGGTGACGGTGGGCAGCCGGCCCAGCTCGGGGTGGGCCAGGTAGTAGGGCCGCCCGTCCGGGGAACGCTTCTCCAGGGCCTCGATGCCCACCAGCTTGTCCTGGCCGCCCAGGTAGACGATCAGGCGCAGGCAGCCCGGCCCCAGGCACACAATGCGCGCGGGATTCGCCGGCACGGCGACCTGGCGGCCGGCCAGGTCGGTTATTTGCATGGCCGTTGCCGGCGCAGCCAGGGCCGCTAGCAGCAGGCCGACCAGCAGGCAGGGCAAAAGGCGTCTTAAGGAGCGGGCGAGGGACATTTTGTTCTCTCCTAGGTGCTGGCCGGGCCGGCGGGGCCGCTGGTGGTGCGGGGGGCCGCGCCGCGGGGGATCACCACCCGGTGGCCCTCCACCTCGGCCAGGACCGCCTCCACGCCGTAGACCTGGCGAATGATCTCTGCGTCCAGCTCGGCCGGGGTGATCAGGGCGTGCACCCGGCCCTCTTTCATCAGCACCAGCCGGTCCAGGTAGCGCAGGGCCAGGTTGATGTCGTGCATGCACACAGCTGCGCCCAGGCCCTGGCCGCGCACCACGGTCATGAGCAGCTCCATGACCTCCAGCTGGTTGCGCAGGTCCAGGTTGCTGGTGGGCTCGTCCAACAGAAGCAGGTGCGGCTCCTGGACCAGGGCCCGGGCGATGACCACCTTCTGGGCCTCGCCGCCGCTGAGGCTGGCCACTGGCCTGAGGGCCAGGGGCTCCAGGCCCATCTGCCCCAGCACCCGGGCCACCACCTCCAGGTCGCGGGCCGTGGCCTGCCACTGGATGTGCGGCTTGCGGCCCAAGAGCACCGCGTCGAACACGCTCAGGGGCTCGCGCTCCTGGCTCTGGGCCACGTAGCCGATGAGCCGGGCGATCTCTTGGCCGCTGAGCCGGCTCAGGTCCCGCTTCTCCACCAGCACCACGCCCTGCTGCGGGCGCAGGATGCGGTTGAGGCACCGGAGCAGGGTGGACTTGCCCGCACCGTTGACCCCCAGGATGCCCACGAGTTCGCCGTGGCGCAGGGACAGGCCCAGGCCCTGCAGCACGGGCCGGCCGTTGTAGGTGAAGTGCAGGTCGCGGGCCTCCAGAGTCATATCTGGCGCCCCCGCAGCAAGAGGTAGAGGAACAGGGGCGCGCCCATGAAGGAGGTGAGCACCCCCACCGGCAGGCTGCCCGAGCCCAACAGCAGGCGGCCCAGGGTGTCGGCGGCCAAGAGCAGCACCGCCCCCACCAGGCCCGAGCAGGGCACCAGCAGGCGGTGGTCGCCGTCCACCAGGCGGCGGCTGATGTGGGGGGCCAAGAGCCCCAAAAAGGCGATGATGCCGTGGAAGGCGGTGGCCAGGGCCACCAACAGCGCCGCCAGCAGCATGCCCAGCAGGCGCAGGCGGGTGACGTGCACCCCCAGGGCCTGGGCCGTCTCCTCGCCGGCCAGCAGGGCGTTGAGGTCCCAGCGCCGCCGCAGGAAGTACAGGCTCACCAGGACCGTGGCCGCCGTGAGCAGGGCTATCTCGCGCCAGGTGGAGCGGGCCACGTCGCCGAAGGTCCAGAAGACCACGGTGGCGATCTCCACCTCGGTGGCGAAGTACTGGATAAGGATGGTGCCGGACAGGAACAGGGAGGACATGGCCACCCCGGCCAGGATGACGGCCGAGGCGCTCATCTTGCGCAGGCGGGCCAGGAGCAGGATCACCGCCGTGGCGGCCATGGCCCCGGCAAAGGCCGTCAGGGTCACCGCGTAGACCCGGGTGAACATGAACGCCGCGGAGCCGGCGCTGTACAGGGCGCTGGTGCTCACCGCCCCGGCGCCCAGAAAGACGATGGCGAAGGCGGCCCCGAAGGCCGCGCCGTGGCTCATGCCCAGGGTGAAGGGCGAGGCCAGGGGGTTGCGCAGCAGACTCTGGGTCACCAGGCCCGAGAGGCCCAGGCCCCAGCCGGTGACCAGGGCCGCGGCAATGCGCGGCAGGCGGATGTCCCACACCACCACCGCCTGGGCGCCCTCCCCCCGGCCCAGGAGGATCATGAGCACCTTCAGCGGCGACAGGCCGTAGGCCCCCACCGCCACCGCCTGCAGGGCCAGCAGGATGGTGAGCGCGGCCAGACCGACCAGCAGCAGATAGCGCCGCCTGAGCCCCGCGCCGTAGCGCTCGACTAGGCCAGCGGGGGCGGCGGGGGCGGCGGAGAAGGGGTTGGTCATAGGCTGCGGATTCCGGTCGTTAGTCTGAGCGGCGGGGCGGCTGGGCGCCAGCCCCGCCGCGCGGTCCGTCTAGAAGCTGAACTCCACGCCCAGCATGCCGTTGATGCCCGGCATGGGGTAGTCCGGCTTGTACTCGTAGTCCTGGTTGGTCAGGTTTTCGCCGGCGGCGAATACCTTCAGGTCCACGCTCTCGACCCGGAAGCTGTAGGCCAGCTTGGCGTTGAAGATCAAAAAGCCGTCCGCCTTGCTCCGGGAGCCGGAGTAGCGGGTGTCGCTGACGTAGTACTCGCCCACGTACTGGGCGTCCACGCTGAGCATGAAGCCCTTCATAAAGCGCCAGTTCAGGCCCGCCGAGCCGCTCCACTCCGGGGCATAGGGGGTGTCTTCTGGGCTGCGGTCGATGTAGGTGACGCCGGCGAAAAGGGCCAGGTTGGCCGTGGGGTTCACGGTGACCGTGGCCTCCAGGCCCTGGTTGTCGAACTCGCCGATGTTCACCCAGTGCGGCGGGCCGTAGACCAGCACCATGCGGTCGCGGCCCTTATCCCGGAAGTAGGTGAGGCCAGTTTTGAGCCAGGGGGCGAAGCGGTGGGACAGGCCCAGCTCGAAGTGGTCTAGCTGCTCGGGCTTGAGCCCCTCCCACAGGGTGCTGCCGCCCCAGAAGAGCCGCGACTGCTGCACCACATACACCCCGGGGTAGTTGTAGGTGTGGGCGAAGTTGGCGTGCAGCTCGCTCTGGCGATAGCGCAGGATGGCCCCGGCCTGGTAGCCGGTCTCGGCCTCGAAGCTGTTGTGGTCGAAGTAGCGCAGGCCGGCCGAGGGTATGAAGGTGAACTCGCCCAGCTTGAACTCCTGGCTCAGGGCGGCGTAGGGCTGGGTGAGGCGGAAGGTCTCCTTGTCCCCGCCGTTGTAGCGGCCGGCGGCGCTGACCACCAGCACCTTGCCCGAGATGTAGTCCTGGTCCAGGCCCAGGGTCAGGGCGCCGCCCTTCCACAGGGTCAGGGTCTGGGACAGGCGCACCCCGTAGTTGTCATAGTCGGTGCGGGTGTCGCTGCCGTCGCTCTGGTCCTGCCAGTCCAGGTGGCCGGCGTCCCAGTAGGCCTTGAGGTATCCGTAGCCCCAGCCGTACTTGGTCTCCAGCTTGGCGATGGTGAGCTGGTCCCGGGTCTTGAAGGTGCCGTCCTTTAGCTCGGGGTGGCCCAGGGGGCCGGGGTCCTGGGACCAGTTTTGGGTGTAGTTCACCAATAGGCTCAGGCGCAGGTGCGGGTTGAGGGTGTAGCCCAGGTTGGCGTAGTAGTTTTGCAGCGAGCCGCCGGCGTCGTCGCGCTGGCCGTCGCTGTAGCGGTAGCTCTGCACCAGGTAGTAGTCGAAGCCTTGCGTCTTGCCGCCGGTCTCAGCCACCTCCACCAGGGTGTTGTAGGAGCCGACCGCCAGCTTGCCGTGGGTGTAGAAGCCGTCCTCCTGCTTGTATTTGGGGATAATGTTGATGGCCCCGAAGGAGTTGTTGCCGAACAACACCGGCTGGGCACCCTTGTAGACCTGCAGGGAGTGCACGTTGTCCACGCTGAGCATGTCCATGACCGAGTGGGTCCACACCCCCACCATCATGGGTATGCCGTCCATCATGGTCACGATGTCCTGCCCCGGCCGGCCGGTCCCCATGCCCCGGATGAACACCGCCCCGCCCGAGCCGCCGCCGAAGGAGCCCACCGGGTTGTGCCGGCTGATCACCACCCCCGGCGTGCGGCGCAGGGCCGAGGGCAGGTCCCCGGCGTTGAGGTCGTCTATCTGCTGCTCGCTGACCACGGTAAATTCGCTGCCCAGGCGGTTGACTTGGTTGCCCTCGATGACGGGCGTGGCCACCACCACCACCTCTCCGGTTTTTTGGGCCTTTTGCGCGTCCGGCCCCTCGGCCCAGGCGGCTCCGCCCCACAGGCTCAGACCCACCCACAGCGCCGCCACGGCGGCGTACCTCACGATCTGGCTGACCATCTTTGCTCCTCCCACGAATTACCGGCGCGCCGCCTTCGTGGTCAGCCCTATCGCCTGGTACAAAAAAAACCAGAAGGCGCCGGGAGCAGTCGCTCCCCCTGCCTTCTGGCCGATGATTGCTATGTCCTAATGGCCTAGTTTAGTGTCCGCTACGCCTTCAAGCGTAGGCTGATTTACCACTAGCATCCTCCGGCGTTTGTGTCAAGACGGCGCTGGCCCTCCCCTTAGCCCCGTCCGGCCCGGCCTTGACAAAGCGCTGCGCTAGGTGTTGTTAGCAAAGACGTTGTTCACAGTTTACCAGTCTTGAGATTGGCGGTTTGTAGTCAAGGCGGAGGGGGGCCTTGCTTGGTTGTAGTAATCTAGCCACGGCCTCAACCCCTCGATTTTTTCCTGCGAGCTTTCGTAGGCCCACCGATAGGCCCACTCCCTGATGCCGGTCTGGATGAAACTGATCCTTACCCGTTTCCGGCACCTGTCAGAGGTAGAGATTTCCGGCTCTGGCAGGTTGCTTCGGCAAACTCCTCCGAGGTCTTGTTGCCCAGGGAGGAGTGGGGCCGATAGCGGTTGTAATCTCGACGCCATTGTTCGATCTTCTGGCGGGCGACGTCAAGCGATAAGAACCAGTGGGTATTTAGACACTCGTCCCGGAAGCTGCCATCGAATGATTCTATGAGGGCATTATAGTGGGCTTCCCCGGCCTGGAGAAGTCCATGGTCACCTCATGCTCATAGGCCCACCTGTCCAGAACCGTAGACACGAATTCGGTGCCGTTGTCTACCTGTATCCTCTGAGGGGTCCGACCGGCAAACAGACGCAGCCCCTCCATGGTCGACACCACCTGATCGGCTTTTACCGAGTGATCCACGTGGATCGCCAGACATTCGCGACTAAAATTATCCACCACAGTTAAGGCCCTGATCCGGCAGCCGTTGAACAGATTATCCGCCACGAAGTCCATGGACCAGCACGGGTCGATCTTTTTGACCTCGGGGCGGTGGCGCCGGTGAGCAGCCGAAACCCGCCGCTTGGGCCTCTTGCGCCATAGGGATGACATTGAACACCTCGCTCAATAGTGCTGGAAGGTGCCATTTCAAAGGTGCATTTGGTGCCATTCAGAAAATGCGTCAAGGGAAGCACTGAACGCATTGGCGAGATGCCTCAACGCATTTGTAAGCTGGCACAAAGTGCATCTTTGAAATGGCACAACTCACGCCATCCCATAGCCCGCCGAATAACTTTTATAGTTATAATCGGCCCTCACTGGATGGCATAGCCCGTGAGGTGAAGTTCCCCCGATCTTGTGGACACCTTGAAAGGGTTGGATAATGGCCCAGGAGGTGTTCCATGGGAGATCGGCGGCGGAATTTCAGTCGGGAGTTCAAGTTGGAGGCGGTTCGCCTGATGACGG
>JBFMFU010000096.1:0-152611 GCA_040751985.1 Thermodesulfobacteriota bacterium
GCAAACCTTACAAACTGGCCCTCATCGCCGTCATGAGAAAAATGATCGTCACCCTCAATGCCATGATGAAAAACAAATCCCCATGGCAGCACAACCCTCAAATCACATGATTGACAACACGGTTGCTGGCTAATCATTGCCAGCCAGCCGGCCCTGGCATAACATGGGGCCAACGTTAACCACGGCAGAAGGCCATGGCGCAGGAACTGGAACAGAGCGGCCAGCAAGGGCGGCGCGTCACCTGGCTGGGGGTGTGGGTCAACGCCTTGCTGGTGGCGGGCAAGCTGCTGGCCGGCATTTACGGCCACAGCCAGGCCATGGTGGCCGACGCGGTGCATTCCCTCAGCGACCTGATCACCGACGGCGTGGTGCTGCTGGGCCTGAGGTTCGGCCGCCGGGGTCCGGACCCGCGCCACCACTTCGGCCATGGCCGCATCGAGACCATGTCCGCCTCCCTGGTGGGCCTGGCCCTGGTGGGCGTGGCGGCTTGGATCGGCTATCAGGCCCTGCACGACATCATCGTCCAGGTGGAGCACCACCCCACCTGGCTGGCCCTGGCGGCCGCGGCGGTTTCCATCGCGGCCAAGGAGGCGCTGTACCGGGTCACGGTGACGGTGGGCCGGCGCATCAACAGCCCGGCGGTAGTGGCCAACGCCTGGCACCACCGTTCCGACGCCCTGTCCTCGGTGGCGGTGCTGTTGGGCGTGGCCGGCAGCCTGCTCAACCCGGATTGGCACAGCCTGGACGCCTGGGCCGCCTTGGTGGTGGCCTTGTTAATCTGCAAGGTGGGCCTGGAGGTGTTCTGGGGGGCGCTCAAGGAGATGGCCGACACCGCGCCCTCGCCCGAAGTGCTGCGCAACATCCAGAGCTGCGCTGCAGGCGTGGCCGGTGTGCTGGAGATCCACGACCTGAAGGTGCGCAGTACCGGCGGCCGGCACCAGATCCAGTTGCACATCGTGGTGGACGCCCAACTCAACGTGGTCAACAGCCACCAGATCGCCAAAGAGGTGGAGCAGTGCCTGCTGGCCGAGGTGCCCAACACCGGCGAGGTCATCGTACACGTTGACCCCTACGATCCCTGAAGCCGATGTCTGCCGGGCCCCGCCGTCTGCGGCCTGTTACAATTAATATAAATATGGATTCGCCGAGGGCGCGCAGCGGCAGCTTTGCTTGGGGCGTATTGGCCCAGGAACGGTTGCTCGGAGCATGAGGAGGATCATAAGTGGCTGAGGAAAAGGTCCAGGAAAAGGACGGCCTGTACTACCCGCCCCGCACCTTCCGGGAAAAGGCCTACATCAGCAGCTTGGAGCAGTACCAGCAGATGTACCAGCGCTCGGTCAGCGACCCTACGGGCTTCTGGGCCGAGGCGGCCGAAGAGTTCCACTGGCAGCGCAGGTGGGATCAGGTGCTCAGCTACAACTTCCACCGCAGTCAGGGCCCCATCCGCGTCCAGTGGTTCTGGGGCGCCCGCACCAATATCTGCTACAACTGCCTGGACCGGCACCTGGCCAGCCGCGGCGACCAGCCGGCCATCCTCTGGGAGGGCAACCAGCCCGGCGAGGACCGGGTGCTCACCTACCGCCAGCTCCACGAAGAGGTGACCAAGTTCGCCAACCTGCTCAAGGGCTGGGGCGTCAAGAAGGGCGACCGGGTCACCATCTACCTGCCCATGATCCCGGAGCTGGCCGTGGCCCTGCTGGCCTGCGCCCGCATCGGTGCGGTGCACAGCGTGGTCTTCGGTGGCTTCTCGGCCGAGTCCCTCAAGGACCGCATGGTGGATGCCCAGGCCAGCCTGGTGATCACCAGCGACGGCACCTTCCGCGGCGGCAAGGCCGTGACCCTCAAGCAGATCGTGGACCAGGCCCTGCGTGCGGCGGCCAAGGAGGGCCTGCAGGTGCCCAGAGTGGTGGTGGTGCAGCGGGTGGGGCTGGACCAGGGCATAGACTGCCCCATGCAAGAGGGCCGCGACGAGTACTGGCACCAGGTCATGGCCGACGCGCCGGCAGGCTGCGAGCCGGAGTGGCTGGAGGCCGAGGACCCGCTGTTCATCCTCTACACCAGCGGCTCCACCGGCAAGCCCAAGGGCGTGGTGCACACCATTGGCGGCTACATGGTCTACACGGGCCAGACCTTCAAGTACGTCTTCGACTACCACGACGGCGACGTGTATTGGTGCACGGCCGACATCGGCTGGATCACCGGGCACAGCTACATACTCTACGGGCCGCTATTGAATGGCGCCCAGAGCCTGATCTTCGAGGGCGTGCCCACCTATCCCGACGCCGGCCGCTTCTGGGCGGTGGTGGACAAGTGGCGGGTGAACATCTTTTACACCGCGCCCACCGCCATCCGGGCTGTCATGCGCATGGGCGACGAGTTCGTCACTAAGTACAGCCGCGCCAGCCTGCGCCTGCTGGGCAGCGTAGGCGAGCCCATCAACCCCGAGGCCTGGCGCTGGTACCACCAGGTGGTGGGCGGCTCCCGCTGCCCCATCGTGGACACCTGGTGGCAGACCGAGACCGGCGGCATCCTCATCAGCCCCCTGCCCGGCGCGGTGCCCACCAAGCCCGGCTCGGCCACCCTGCCTTTCTTCGGGGTGCAGCCCTGCCTGCTGGATGACGAGGGCAAGGAGATGGTCGGCAACGGAGTCAGCGGCCGCTTGGCTATCAAGGCCCCCTGGCCCGGCCAGCTGCGCACCACCTTCGGCTCCCACGAGCGTTTCGAGACCGTCTACTTCAGTGACTTCGACGGCTACTACTTCACCGGCGACGGGGCCCGGCGCGACCAGGACGGCTACTATTGGATCACCGGCCGCGTGGACGACGTGATCAACGTCAGCGGCCACCGCCTGGGCACCGCCGAGGTGGAGAGCGCCCTGGTCAGCCACCCGGCCGTGGCCGAGGCGGCGGTGGTGGGTTATCCCCACGAGCTCAAGGGGCAGGGCATCTACGCCTACGTGACCCTGAAGGTGGGCCATGAGTTCAGCGAGGCCCTGAAGAAGGAGCTGGTGCAGCACGTGCGCCAGGAGATCGGGCCCATCGCCAGCCCGGATGTGATCCACTGGGCGCCGGCTCTGCCCAAGACCCGCTCGGGCAAGATCATGCGCCGCATCCTCAGGAAGATGGCCGCGGGTCAGAGCGACTTCGGCGACACCAGCACCCTGGCCGATCCCGGCGTGCTGGGCACCCTCATCGAAATGAAGGGCAAGTAGGGACGAGGGCCGCGCTCAGCGGCCCAGCAGGTGGGGCATCACCAACACGGCCAGGCCCAGGAAGATGGAGTAGCCGCCCACGTCGGTGGCGGTGGTGACGAAGATGGAGCTGCCCAGGGCTGGGTCCAGCTTCAGGCGGCGCAGGATGATGGGCACCAAGGCCCCGAACAGGCCCGCGATGATCAGGTTGCCCACCAGGGCCAGCCAGACGATCAGGCCCAGCCAGGGGTTGCCGTACCAGAGATAAGCGATGGTGCCGATCACCACCCCTGCGATTAACCCGCTGAACATGCCCACCGCCACCTGCTTGGTCAACACCCGCCGGTTATTGCGCAGCTTGATCTCGCCCAGGGCCAGGGCCCGCACCACCACAGTGAGGGACTGGTTGCCCGCGTTGCCCCCCAGCGAGGCCACGATCAGCATCAGGGAGGCCAAGGCCACCGCCTCCTGGATGGTGTGCGAGAACAGGCTGACCACGTAGGCCGGCACCAGGCAGGTGGCCAGGTTGCTCAAGAGCCAGGGCACCCGCAGCTTGACCGAGCGCATCAGGGGCGAGTCGATCTTCTCGTCGGTGTCCAGGTTGGCCAGGTGGTACATATCCTCGGTGGCCTCTTCGGTGATGATGTCGTAGAGGTCGTCGAAGGTGATGATGCCCAGCATGCGCCCCTGATCGTCCACCACCGGCACGGCCAGGAAGTCGTAGCGGGTGGTGAGCTTGGCCACCTCCTCGATGTCCTCGTCGGCCCGCACCGAGATCACCGGCTTGCTCATGATGTCCCCCACCCGGCTGTGGCGGCGGGCCACGATCAGATCGCGCAGGGAGACCAGGCCCAGCAGGTGCCGGCTGCGGTCCACCACGTAGATGTAGTAGACCGTCTCAGCGGTGGCGGCCTGCAGGCGCACCTCCTCCAGGGCGCTCTGTACGTCGCTGTCCGGGTGCAGCAGGGCGTAGTCGGTGGTCATGTAGGCGCCGGCGCTGTCCTCGGGATAGTCCATGAGCCGGCGCACGTTCTGGCGCATGTTGGCCGACAGCAGAGACAGCAGCCGGTCCTGGAAGTCGCCGTCCAGCTCCTCCACCAGGTCGGCCCGGTCGTCGGGGCTCATCAGGGTGGTGAGCTGTACCAGGGTCTGGCGGTCCAGGTGCTTCAGGGCCTCTTTTTGCACATCCAAGGCCACGAACTCGAAGACCGGCAGGGCCTTTTCCGGACCCAGCCGCTCCACCAGGCGGGCCACCTCCGTGGGCTGCAGGCCCAGCAGGCGCTCGGCGGCGTCGGCCGGGTGCAGGTCGGCCAGGCCCGTCTCCAGAGCCTCCCGCTCTCCGCTGGCGATGAGCGCCCGGATATGTTCCAGAGTGAGTTCCGGGCCCATGGTCCCGTCCTTACGCCGTCTAATATGCTTGCTGCCGGGCCAAGCCCCGGCCGGAGTCGGCCGTCTGGTCAGTAAAAACAGCCGGTGTGGGATGTCGTGGGCATCTTATCACCGGTGCCGGGACAGGGCAACCCGAGCCCGGCGCCGCCGCCTGCCGTCACCGAAATGCCTTTATCCGGCGGGGCGGCGGGCCAGCGCTTCCCTCAGGCGGGCCAGGCCGGCCGCCTGCTTTCGTGCCGCGGCCTGGGCCTCGGCCAGGCTGACCGCCACGAAGCGCAGCCTCTGGCCGGCCTGGGCCCGGGCCAGCCGGTCCAGATCCGGGCCCAGCACGGTGCCGATCTTGGCATAGCCGCCCACGGTCTGCTCCCGCAGCATGATCAAGGGCTGGCCGCCCGGCGGCACCTGCACCACGCCGGGGGTGTTGGGCTCGCTGACGATGGAGTCGGGCATGCCCGGCTGCATCTGCACCCCTGGGCCCTCCAGGCGGGCCCCGCGGCGGTCGGCCTGGCTGGACAGCCGCCACTGGGCTTCGTAAAAGGCCGCCACCCCCTGGGGCGAGAAAAACTCCTGGTTGGGTCCGGGCAATACCCGCAGGAAGAGCACCTCGCCGGGCAGCTCGGCCGGCGGGGCCGCGGCGCCGGGGGCGGGCAGGGGGCCGGGCAGCACGCGCAGAGTCTCGCCCTGGCTCAGGGGAGCGCCCAGCCGGCCCAGCAGGTAGGTGGAGCGGCTGTGCAGCATCCGGCGGGCGGCCAGGCCGCCGGCCAGGGCCAAGACCGCCCGGCTGCCAGCCTTGGGCCCCGCGAACTCCACCACCTGCCCCGGTGCCAGGGCCAGGGCCGTGTGGCTGGGGGCTGGCCGGCCGTCGATGCGCAGGCCCAGGTCCGCCCCGCACACGGCCATCACCGTGGGCCGCAGGACCTTCAACCACGGACCGAACAGAGTCAGCTCCAGGGCCGCGGATTCGGGCGGGTTGCCCACCAACAGGTTGGCCGCGGCCAGGCTCTCCTGATCCATAGCCCCGGACACCGGCACCCCCTGGTGCTGGTGGCCCCAGCGGCCCTGGTCCTGCACGGTGCTCAGGGCCCCCGGCCGCAGCACCTCCATCACCTCTTGGCCGTCTGCCTGCCAGGCTGCGGCCAGGGGAGGCGGCTCCGGGAACTCGGCCTCGGGGATGGCCTTGAAGCGCACCAGGTCGCCGGCTTCGACCAGGGTGGCCGGCTGGCGGCGGGGATCATAGACCAGCTCCGGCGAGCGGCCCAGCACCCGCCAGCCGCCGGGTCCGCCCAGGGGGTAGATGCCGGCCTGGCCGCCGGCGATGCCCACCGCCCCCGGCGGCAGGTCCGTGCGTGGGTTGTCCAGACGGGGCACCATCAGCTCCGGGGGCAGGCCGCCCAGGTAGGGGAAGCCGGGCGTGAAGCCCACCAGGTAGCAGGGGTAGTCCACCGAGCCGTGCCAGCGGATCACCTCCGCGGCGCTCAGGCCGGTGTGCTTGGCCACGAAATCCAAATCCGGTCCGTGTGGGCCGCCGTAGACCACCGGCAGCTCCACCCGGCGACCGCCTGCCGCGCGGGCCTGCAAGGGCCGGCGCAGCTGCTCGCTCACCCAGGCGCAGATTTCCTCGTAGCTGGTGCGCAGGGGATCAAACTGTACCTGCAGGCTGGCGTAGGCGGCCAGCACCTCGCGCACGCCGGGGACCGGCTCCTCCTGCATCCGCGCGGCCAGGGCCCGCACCTGGGTATTTAGAGACAGATCCACGCTCTGGCCCAGGTAGACCAAGACCGCGGCCTCGCCCTGGGGAGCGAAGCGGGGGAATTGGCTCATGGCCGCTCCGGCAGGAAGGAACCCATTGGCTTCAGCTCCACCCCGCCCTGACTCAGCACACGGCCCACCTCCTTGACCAGATCCACGGCAGTGGGCGTGTCGCCGTGTACGCAAATGGTATCGGCCTGCAGGCGCACCAGGCTGCCGTCGATGGACTCCACCACGCCCTCCTTAGCCATGCGCAGGCAGCGGGCGGCCACCACCTCGGGCTGGTGGATCACCGCGCCGGGGGTGCCCCGGGGCACCAGGCGGCCCTCGCTGGTGTAGGCCCGGTCGGCAAAGGCCTCCGAGGCCACGCGCAGGCCCATGTCCCGGGCCACCTGCCGGAAGGTCTCGCCGCCGGGTCCGGCCAGGGTCACCAAAATCAGGTCGGGATCAAAGTCGGCCACGGCCTGGGCAATGGCCCGGGCGGTGGCCGGGTGGCCGGCGGCGGTGTTGTACAGGGCGCCGTGGGGCTTGACGTGCTGCAGGGGCGCGCCGGCCGCCTTGGCAAAGGCCGCCAGGGCCCCCACCTGATAGAGCACGTCGTTGCGCACCTCCTCGGACGTGGAGTCCAGGTTGCGGCGGCCGAAACCCCGCAGGTCCGGGTAGCCGGGGTGTGCCCCCACCGCCACCTTGTGCTGGACGCACAACCTTACAGTTTTGTCCATGACCATGGGGTCCGAGGCGTGGAAGCCGCAGGCCAGGTTGGCGCTGGTGATGTATTTGATCACTTCCTGGTCGCAGCCCAGGCAGTAGTCCGCAAAGCTCTCGCCCATGTCGCAGTTCAGGTCCATGTACATGCCTAGCCTCCCCGTGTGGCAGGTGGGGTGTTTTGGCGCCCGTGGGCGCTGGCCGGTGGCCGTTAGGCCGGGAATTTGCCGCCTGCAACCGTTAGCGCTGGAAATGGCCGCGGCCTTTTTTTATAATAGGGCATCTTCGAGCGCAAGGGACGCCGCCACCTGCCAGGCGGTAGGCAAGAGCGGCAGGCCTATGCCCCAGGCCGACGCACCAGTGCGCGGCCGAGGGGGGGACGGAGAAATTGTATCAGAATCAGGCTGCTGCCACGCCGGCCCAAGTGCGCGCCGCCATCGCTCGGGGGGAGATAACCACCCCCACGGCCAGCTTGTGCCCGGGATACGCCCAGGCCAACCTGGTGATTCTGCCGCGGGAGTGGGCTTTTGATTTCTTGCTTTTCGCCCTGCGCAACCGGCAGGCCTGTCCCTTGCTGGAGGTGCTGGAGCCTGGCGATCCCTTTCTGCGGGTGCTGGCCCCCGGCGCTGACGTGCGCGACACCCTGCCGCGCTACCGGGTTTGGCGCCAGGGGCGGCTGGAGGAGGAGCCCACGGACATCCACCAATACTGGCGCCAGGACTTGGTGAGCTTTTTCCTGGGCTGCAGCTTTGGCTTTGACGAGGCCCTGTCCCAGGCCGGCCTGCCAGTGCGGCACCGCGACCTGGGTCGCAACGTGCCCATGTACCGCACCGGCCTGCCCGCGGCCTCCGCGGGCCGCCTGTCCGGGCCGCTGGTGGTGTCCATGCGCCCCATGCCCGCGCACCAGGTGGACAAGGCCCGCCAGGTGTCCGAGCGCTACGGCGAGTCCCACGGCGGGCCGGTGCACGCCGGCGACCCGGCCCTGATCGGGGTGAGGGATCTGGACCGCCCCCACTACGGCGAAGCGGTGCCCGTGGAGAAGGGCGAGACGCCGGTGTTTTGGGCCTGCGGGGTCACACCCCAGGCCGCCCTGGAGCAGTCGGAGGTGGAGTTCGCCATCACCCACGCGCCGGGGCACATGTTCATCAGCGATTTGCGGGCCGACCAGCTCAGCGGCAAGACTCTGCTGTAACCGCCGCTGGGCGCGGCCGAGACGGACGCAAACTGGTTTTTAGGTAATTCCAAACTGGGAGGAGTCGTATGCGTAAAGTCGCCATATTCGCCGTCGTGGCCCTGCTGGCCCTGTGCCTGGTGCCGGCCATGGCCTGGTCTGCCCCCAAGGAGATCAAGATCGGCGTGATCTATCCCCTCAGCGGCGGGGCCGCCGCTGCCGGCCGCGAGCTGCGGGCCGGGGCCGAGCTGGCCGCCGACATCGCCAACGGCAAGATTCCCGGCGTGAACATGGTCATGGCCAAGAACGCCGGCATCAAATCCATGGGCGGGGCCAAGATCAAGCTGATCTTCAAGGACCACCAGGGCAACCCGCAGCTGGGCGCCGACCTGGCCAAGAAGCTGATCCTGGACGACAAGGTGGTGGGCATCCTGGGCTGCTACCACAGTTCGGTGACCAAGACCGTCTCCGCGGTGTGCGAGCGCTACGGGATCCCCATGATCAACGGCTCCTCCACCAGCCCCACCCTGACCAAGCGCGGCTTCAAGTGGTTCTGGCGCACCACCCCGCACGACAAGTGGTTCACCAAGGACCTGTTCGAGTTCCTTAACGGCATGACCAAGGGCAAGGTCCGGGGCGTGAAGGCGGTGCCCAAGGCCGAGATCAGCCGCCTGGCCGCGGCCTGCGAAAAGACCGAGTGGGGTTCCAACGTCGCCATCGAAATCGCCAGCTTCGCCAAAGAGTACGGCTTCACCCTGGCGGCCAACATCCTCTACGCCGCCAAGAGCCCGGACCTGTCCAGCGAGGTGCAGAGCCTGATCGCGGCCAAGCCAGCGGCCATGCTGTTCGCCTCCTATACCTCCGACGCCCTGTTGATGATTAAGACCCTCAAGTCCATGAAGGCCAAGCCCAAGATCATCTGGGGGCAGGACGCGGGCTTTGACAAGCCGGAGTTCATTGCCCTGGGCGACGACATCGTGGGTGTCCTGACCCGCTCGGTGTTCCTGCCCAGCGTGGTCAAGATGAAGCCCCTGGCCGGCGAGGTGAACGCCCTGTACATCAAAAAGATGGGCCACGACCTGGACGGCGCCAGCGCGCGGGCCTTCACCGGCCTGCAGACCTGGGTGTACGTCCTGGAGAAGGCCGGCAGCACCGACCCCAAGGCCATCCAGAAGGCCTGCAACACCATCACCATCCCCGGCAAGGAGCTGGTGGTGCCCTGGGTGGGCATCAAGTTCTCCACCAAGGGCGAGGAGATGGGCCAGAACGTGCTGGGCGGCGGCCTCATCGGCCAGTACCAGAAGAAGGGCGGCAAGGTCGTCCTGGAGGTCGTCTATCCTTTTGACATCGCCACCGCCGACATGATCTTCCCCCTGAAAGGATACTAGGAGATCACCACGGCGTAGCTGAAACGAGCAGAAAGCTTCCGGGCGGGGCCCTGGACGCCTGGCCCGGAAGCTTTCGCGTGCTCGCGGCCCCGGGCCGCGTGGAGCCTTAATGGAAGACCTGGCGGTTCAGATACTCAAGTCCCTGGTCTCGGGGCTGTTGATGGGCTTGGTCTTCGCCCTGGTGGCACTGGGGCTGACGGTGGTCTTCGGGGTGATGGATATCGTCAACTTCGCCCACGGCGAGTTCCTGATGATCGGCATGTACGCCACCCTGCTCACCAGCCCCTGGCTGGGCGTGGACCCGGTTTTGACCCTGCCCCTGTGCGGGTTGGTGGGCGCGGTCCTGGGCCTGTTGTGCTACTACGGCCTGATCCGCTTCCTGCTGCGCGGACCCATGATCGCCCAGCTCTTCGGCACTTTCGGCCTGATGCTCTTCCTGCGCAACCTGGCCCTGTTGACCATGGGCAGCGAGCCGCGCATCATCCACGCCGGCTGGCTGGTGGGCAAGAGCTTCCTGGTGGGGCCGGGGGTGGTGCTGGAATCCACCAAGCTGGCCGCGGCGGTGCTGTCGGTGGCCAGCTTCCTGGCCGTGTGGTGGCTGATCAACCGCACCCGGGTGGGCAAGGCTCTCACCGCCACCAGCCTGGACGCCGAGGGCGCTCGCTACATGGGCATTTCCACCGAGCGCATGAACGCCCTGGCCTGGGCGGTGGGTGGGGCCTCGGTGGCGGTGGCCGGCGGCCTGCTGGTGAACTTCTGGCCGGTGGAGCCCGGCGTGGGGCTGCTGTTCACCATGATCGCCTTCGCCACCGTGGCCCTGGGCGGCTTCGGCAGCGTGCGGGGGGCCTTCGTGGCCGGGGTGCTCATCGGTTTGATAGTCAACGTGCCGCCGGTGTGGGACGCCATGCTGCGGGCCATAGACGCCGTGGGTCTCAAGAACCTGGAGATTCACAGCTTCAAGTACACCATGGTGTACGCCATCTACTTCTTGATCATGGTCATCAGGCCGCAGGGACTCTTCGGATGGAAGCAATAAGGAACGCCTTCGACTTCTCCGATCTCCCCCGCAGCGAGCTGATCATCGCGGCGCTGGCCCTGCTGTTCCTGCTCTTGTTCCCGGTGCTGCCCCACTCCAGCTTCGCCATGGCCACCATGATCCAGTTCCTGATGTTCAGCCTCTACGGCATGGGCTGGAACCTCATCGGCGGCTACGGCGGCCAGGTGGACCTGGGCAAGGCCCAGTACGTGGGCATCGGCGCCTACACCACGGCCGTGCTGATGATCCGTCTGGACATGCCTTTTTGGTTCTCCCTGCCGGTGGGGCTGGCCCTGGCCGTGCTGTGGTCCTTCATCATCGGTTACCCCCTGTTCCGCCTCAAGGGCCACTACTTCGCCATCGCCACCATCGCCACCAGCCTGGTGCTCAAGGACCTCTTCGAGGTCTGGAACTTCGTGGGCGGGGCCCGCGGCCTGGAGATACCCCTCAAGGGCCATCTGCCTAACTGGCTCTATCTGCAGTTCAAGCAGGACTACTATTACTTCTACGTGCTGCTGGCCATGTTCCTGGTGGGCCTGATCTACGTCAACGGCTTCCGGCACTCCCGCCTGGGCTTCCAGCTGCGGGCCATCAAGGACAATGAGAACGTGGCCCGCAGCCTGGGCATCGACGCGCACTGGTGCAAGATCAAGGCCTACGCCACCGCCACCGCCTTCGTGGCTGCGGTAGGCTCCTTCCATGCCTGCTACAACTTCAACATCGAGCCTGAGGACGTGATGAGCCTGGACCTATCGGTGCTCATCGCCCTGATGGCCATGCTGGGTGGAGCCGGCTCCATGTGGGGGCCCATCATCGGCGCCGCCATCCTGGTGCCCATGAAGAGCTACCTGGGCGACTGGCTGGGCGGCAAGGCGGGCATGGCCGGCCTGGACCTTTTGCTCTATGGCGCCATCATCATGTTCATCGCCGCGGCCCAGCCCCGGGGACTCTACGGCATCGTAGAGGCCCTGCGCGTCCGGCGCCAGAGGTGAGCCCGTGGCCCTGCTGGAAGTAAAACAGGTCAGCAAGCACTTCGGCGGGCTGGTGGCCAACCAGGAGGTCTCCTTCACCCTGGAGCAGCACGAGGTGCTGGGGTTGATCGGCCCCAACGGCGCCGGCAAGACCACCCTGTTCAACTGCATCGCCGGTTTTTATCCCGTCACCAGCGGCCAGGTCCTCTTCGACGGCCGGGACATCACCGCCTTGCGCGACTACCACATCGCCCGCCTGGGCCTGGCCCGCACCTTCCAGATATTCCAGGCCTCCGGCGACCTCAAGGTGCTGGAGAACGTGATGGTGGGCGCCTTCCTGCGCACTGGCTCGCGCCGCAAGGCCCGCTCAGCGGCCGAGGGCTGCCTGGACTTCCTGGGCATCCGCGCCGCCGGCGGAAACATGATGGCCGACCTGCCGGTGGCTGCCCAAAAGCGGGTGGCCCTGGCCACCGCCTTGGCCAGCGATCCCAAGCTGATGCTGCTGGACGAGGTGGGGGCTGGGCTGAACAAGTCGGAGTTGGAGGGGCTGGTGGCGCTGCTCAATCGCATCCACCGCGAGCGCGGCGTGGCTCTGTTGCTCACCGAGCACGTGCTGGAGATGGTAATGGCCCTGAGCCACCGGGTGATTGTGCTGGAGAGCGGGCAGAAGATCGCCGAGGGCGAGCCGGCCGAGGTGGTCAAGAACCCGGAGGTGATCCGAGCCTACCTAGGTGACCATTACGTCCGCCGTCGGGAGATCGGCCATGCTTAAAGTGCAGGGCATTACCGTGCGCTACGCCGGGATGCCGGTGCTGCGCGACGTATCCATCAAGGTGGAGCGCGGCCGCACGGTGGGCGTAGTGGGGGCCAACGGCGCGGGCAAGTCCACGCTGCTCAAGGCCATCATGGGCTCGGTGCGCCTGGGCGGCGGTCAGATACTCTTCCAGGGCCAGCGCATAGACCGCCTGCGTACCGAGGAGATCGTGCGCCGGGGCGTCATCTACGTGCCCGAGGGCCGCCGCCTGTTCGGTCCCCTGAGCGTGGAGGAGAACCTGCTCCTGGGCGCCTTCACGGTGCGCGACGAGGCCCGCAAGCAGAAGAACCTGGAGCACGTCTTTACCCTGTTCCCCCGCCTGGCCGAGCGCCGCAGTCAGCGGGTGGGCTCCATGAGCGGCGGCGAGCAGCAGATGGCGGCCATCGGTCGCGGCCTGATGAGCAACCCCAAACTGCTGATGCTGGACGAGCCCAGCCTGGGCCTGGCCCCCAAGCTGGTCTCGGAGGTCTTCGAGACCGTGCGCCGGCTGCAGGCCGAGGGCGAGACCACGGTGCTCTTAGTGGAGCAGAACGTGCTGGAGGCCCTGGAGCTATCCGACTGGGGCTACGTGCTGCAGACCGGCCAGATTCGCACCCAGGGCTCGGCCAAGGAGCTGCTGGCCACCGACGAGGTGCAGAAGGCCTTCCTGGGCCTGTAGACCAGTCCGCCCCGCGTTGCGGCCGGGCATTAGGCGGCGCTTGCCTTTGCCGGCAGGCCTGGCTAATCTGAGACGCGCCCCCGGGAACACCGCCGCCAGAGGGAAGCATGAGCCAGATGCGCCAAAAGGCCGCCCAGGGGTTGCGGCCCGGCCAGGTCTTCAGCGTCACCCGCACCTTCAGCCAAGGCGACACCGAGGCCTTCGGCGACCTCACCCGCGACTACAACCCGGTGCACTACGACGCCGCCTTCGCCGGCAGCAAGGGCTACGACCGGCTCATCCAGCATGGCCTGCTCACCGCCAGCATGATCTGCGAGATCGGGGGTCAGGTGGCCTGGCTGGCCACCCGCATGGACTTCCGCTTCCTCAAGCCGGTGCACTTCGGCGACACCATCACCTGCACCATGACCATCGCCGAGGTGGACGACCAGAACCGGGCTGTGGCCGAGGCGGTGTACACCAACCAGCACGGCCAGGTGGTGCTCAGCGGCCGCATCGAGGGTCAGGTGCCGGGCCCGACCGAGCGGACCGGCCTGGAGCGCATGCTGGCCGAAGGCGACCCCACCAACAAGCTGCGTTAGAGTTTTTAGTCGTCGGCCAGGCCTTGGTAGCTGCCCAGGGGCAGGCCCAGGTCCAGGGCCCGCAGCCCCCGCCGCAGCAGCCGCCCGGAGGCCCCGCGCGGCAGCTCGGAAATAAACTCCAGCTCCTGCAGAGGCACGTATGGCGCCAGCTTGGCCTGGGCCTGATTCAGCAGCCGCGCGGCCAGCGCCCGGCTGGGCTCCTGCCCCGCCGCCGGCACCAGATAGGCCTTGTACACCGGCCGGTGGCCCGGACCGGGCTTGGCGATCACCGCGGCCTCGGCCACCTCGGGCAGAGCCAACAGCAGGCGCTCCACCTCGTAGGGCCCCAGCACCCGGTCCTGCACCCGCAGCAGGTCGTCGGCCCGCCCCTGCACATAAAAGTAGCCGTCTTCGTCGATGAAGGCCAGGTTGCCGGTGCGGAACCAGCCCTGGGCGTCGAAGTAGCGTCGGTGGCGCTCATCATTGCGCCACAGGCCGCGCAGCAAACCAGGCCAGGAGGGGCGCAGGGCCAGCTCCCCCAGGGTGAACAGGTTCTGGGGCCGGCCTTGTTGGTCCACCACCGCGGCCTGGATGCCGGGCAGGGGCCGGCCGCAGGAGCCCAGCTTGATGTCCTGGCTGGGGTAGTTGGCCAAGGCGATGATCCCGGTCTCGGCCATCCACCAGGTGTCGTGCGGCGGCCGCCCCAAGTGGTTGCGGGTCCAGAAGAACAGCTCCTGGGACAGAGGCTCGCCCACGGTGGCGATGTGCTCCAGGCGGCTCAGGTCGTAGCGGCCCGCCAGGTCCTCGCTGGCCAGCGCCAGGCCGCGCAGCACCGCCGGGCTGGTGTACCAGGTGGTGACGCCGGCTTGCTGCAGGGTTTCGTACCAGGCGCTGGCGGCGAAGGGCGCGGCCTGCACCACCGAGGTGATCCCGCAAAGCCAGGGCGCCAGGGCACTATACACCGTGGCCGCCGCGCCCCAGGGCTCGTGGTCGCAGAACAGCACCGAGTGCTCCTGTAGGTCCAGGACGTAGCGGGCGCTGGCCAGCATGCCTACCAGGTCGCCGTGGGCGTGCATTGCGCCCGAGGCCGGGCCGTCGCCGGTGACGGTGTAGGCGATGTACAGCGGGTGCTCCGGGGCCACCCACTGCGGCTGGCAGCGGCCGGGCAGGCCGGGCAGGGCGCGGGCCAGGCTGACCTGGCCGGCCGGCAGGCCGGCGGCCGGCTCCATCAGCCAGAGCAGCTTGAGTCCCTTGGGCGGCGTGGGCCAGGGCAGGCGCTCGGCCAGGCCGGGATGGGTTAGCAGGGTCCGCGGCGCCAGGTCGGCCAGACGATGGGCCAGGCTTTCGCCTCTCAGGTCTGGCGGCAGGCAGCAGAACACCACCCCAGTGCGGGCGCAGGCCAACATGGTCAGGAATATCTCGGGCAGGGGCGGCAGCAGGATGGCCAGCCGGTCCCCGGACTTCAGCCCCTGGGCGGCCAGCAGGTTGGCCAGGCGGCAGGACTGTTCGTAGAGCTGCTGGTAGCTGTAGGTCTCGGGCTGGCCCAGGCCGTACATGACCAAGGCCGCGTGCTCCCCCCGGCCGCGCTCCAGCCAACGGTCCAGGGCCTCGTAGGTCAGGTTCAGCCGGCCGCCGGCCCGACGGTCCAGCTCTGCCTCCACCTGCGCCCAGGCGAATTCGCGCCGCGCCCGCTCGTAGTCGGGCAGGTTGGCCTTGCGCTCAGGGGCGGGTATGCGGGCGGGGGCCACGGCCTCTCCTCAGTCGGTCCAGACCCGGTAGGGCCGGTGCAGGTCGCGCGCCCGCTCCACCAACTCGGCGGCCAGATCGCTGTGGGCGCTCCAGGCGCGGGTCTGCACGCCGGTGAAGGCCTCCAGCATGCGGCGCAGGCAGTCGGCCAGGGCGGTTGGGTTGTAGCCGCCCTCCAGGGCCAGCAGCACCGGCACACCGCTCTGCTGCGGGCCCAGGGCCATGATCAGGGCCGCCAGGCCGGCGAAGCCCTCGGCGCTGAGGGCCAGGTTGCCCAGGGGGTCGTCGGCGTGGGCGTCGAAGCCGCAGGCCACCAGGATGAGCTGCGGCCGGTAGCGCTCCACCACCGGCGTCAACGCGTCCCGGTACAGATGCAGGATGTCGGCGTCATTGAACCCGGCCGGCAGGCACAGGTTCAGAGTGTAGCCCAGGCCCGCGCCCCGGCCCGTCTCCTGCCAGTCGCCGGTGCGGGGAAAGGACGGCAGGTGGTGGCTGGAGAAGTAGAAGACCTCGGCCTGGTCGTAGAACAGCTCTTGCAGCCCGTTGCCGTGGTGCAGGTCCCAGTCCACGATCAGGATGCGCTGGAGGCCGCGGCCCAGGGCGTAGCGGGCGGCGATGCCCAGATTGTTGAAGATGCAGAAGCCGGCGGCCCGCTCCGGCAGGGCGTGGTGTCCCGGCGGCCGCACCAGGGTCAGGCAGATGTCCATCTCGCCGGCCAGCAGGGCCTCCACCCCCTGCACGCAGGCCCCGGCGGCCAGCCAGGCGGCCAGGCAGGTATCGGTGCTGGCGGTGGTGTCCGCGGCCAAGTGGGTGAAGCGACGCCGGGCCGTGGCCAGCACCATCTGCACGTAGCCCGGCTGGTGCACGGCCTCGATCTGCTGCAGGGTGGCCGGCTCAGCCGGCAGCTGCGGGAAGGAATCGGGGAAATCGTAGTCCAGCAGGCGGTAGATGGTGGACAAGCGCTCCGGGCTCTCGGGGTGGGACAGGCCAGTCAGGTGCCGTAGGAACCGCTGGTCGCGGATAATGCCGATTTTAGGCAGCGCGCTCACGCCGTAAATGTGGCACAGGCCCCGCCAGGCTGGCAAGGGCCGGCGTTATGACTCAGGCGGTTTGCTGCTCCAGCGAGGCGGGCATGGCCTCCACGAAGGCCTTGATCTGGTCGCGCACCCGGCGGTAGATGGCCAAGGCTTCTTCCTCGCTGCGGGCCCCGGTGGCCAGCAGGGGAGGGTCGTCGAAGCCCGCGTGCACCCGCCGCGCCGCGCCCGGGAAAAAAGGGCAGCTCTCGCGCGCATGGTCGCAGAGGGTCACCACGTAGTCGAACTGCTGGTCCAAGAACTCGCTCACGTCCTTGGAGCGCTGCCCGGAGATGTCCAGACCCAGCTCGGCCATCACCGTCACGGCCCGGGGGTCCAGGGGATGCGGCTGCACCCCGGCCGAGAAGGCCTCGAACTCCTCCCCGCGCAGGTGGTTGGTCAGGACCTCGGCCATCTGGCTGCGGCAGGAGTTGCCCGTGCAAAGGAACAAGATTCTGCGCTTAACTGGCGCCATAAGCACTCCTCGGGTGTTAGTCCCCTACAAACAACTATAGCAGGTCCGGACATGGGCATTGTTACAGGCGTGTGAAAACGATGCGGCGGCTCTCAGGCCGGCAGGATGAGGCGGAAGGTGCTGCCCCGGCCGAGGGTGCTCTCCACGGCCACCCGCCCGCCGTGGCCCTGGGCGATGTGCTTGACGATGGCCAGGCCCAGACCGGTGCCCCCCAGCTCCCGGGAGCGGTTGGTGTCCACCCGGTAGAAGCGCTCGAAGATGCGCGGCAGGTGCTCGGCGGCGATGCCCGGGCCGGTGTCGCTGACCTTGATGACCACCTCGTCCAGGCCGCGCTCCATGCTTAAGGTCACCTTGTCTCCCTGGCGGCTGTATTTGACCGCGTTGTCCAACAGATTGAGCAGGGCCTGCTCCAACTGGCGGGGATCGGCCTTGAAGGTCAGGGGCTCCTTGGGCAGCCGCCGCTCCAGCTCCACGCCGGCGGCGGCGGCCGCCTGGCCCACTGCGTCCAGGGCCTGGTCAGCCAGCTCCGCGGCCTGGATGGTCTGCAGCCGGGGCGCGGCCTCGCCGGACTCCAGGCGGGCCAGCTCTAATAGGTCCTGCACCAGGCGCTCCAGGCGCTGGCTTTGGCGCAGGATCAGCTCCGCGAAGTGGCGGGCGTACTGGGGGCTGTCCAGGGCCCCGTCCAGCATGGTCTCGGCCGCGCCGCGCACCGCGGTCAGGGGCGTGCGCAGCTCGTGGGAGACGTTGGCCACCAGGTCGCGGCGCATCTTCTCCACCCGTTTGCGCTCGGTGACGTCGTGCAGCACGCACACCACGCCGGCCTGCCCGCCCGGGTAGCTGAGGTGGACCACGTGGGCCTCCAGATGGCGCGGCGGTTCGCCCAGAGTGCTGATCTCGCGCAGGACGTAGTCCTTGCCCGCCAGTACCTCCTCCAGGGCCTCGATTAGTTCGGCGTTGCGGATTATCTCCGAGGGTAGCCGGCTCAGCGGGTCCACGCTCAGGGAAAGCATCTGCTTCAGGGCCCGGTTGGCCAGCAGGATGTGCCCCTGGTCGTCAGTGACTAGCACCCCTTCCACCATTCCCCGCAGGATGGCCTCCAGGCGGTCGCGGGAGCGGGTGAGGTCGTTGATCTTGCTCTGCAGGTTGTCGGCCATCTGGTCGAAGGCCCGGCCCAGGGCGCCGATTTCGTGGCGGGGATAGCGCCGGAAGCGCTGGGAGAGATCGCCGCCGGCGATGGCCGCCGCAGTCTTGGTGAGCTCCTGCACCGGCCGGGAGAGGCCGCGCGCCACCAAGTAGGCCGCGCCGATGGAAAGCAGCACGCCCAGGAACACGGCCCACAGCACCAGCCGCCGCGTCTGAGCCAGGGTCTGCTCCACGTGCAGCAGGGGCACGGCCATGCGCACCACCAGGCGGCCGCCCTCGGGCCGCTCCAGCAACAGGGCGGTGTACATCAGCTCCTTGTTCAGGGTGGTGCTGTAGCGCAGCGAATATCCCTGGCCCTTGCTCAGCGCCTCTTTGACCTCCGGGCGGCTGGCGTGGTTGTCCAGGCCGGTCAGCTTGGCCGTGGGCACCTCGCTGTCGCCCACCACCCGTCCCTCCGGGGTGATGAGCGTCACCCGCGCCCCCACGATGCGCCCCAGCTCCTCGGCCAGGGCGTCGCTCTGGGCGATGCCCTTTTCCGGTCGCCAACGGTCGGCCACCAGGGCGTGCAAGGCCCTAATCTCGGGTTGCAGGGACTCTCGAATATTGGCCACCATCTGCTGGCCCAGGGAGTGCTCCAGAAGCAGGCCCACGAAGACCAGGGTGCAGAGCACCACCACCAGGCAGCCGCCCAGAATCCAGCTCTGCGAGGAGAGGCCGCGTTTCACGGCTCCTCCCGGAAGCGGTAGCCGATGCCCCGCACCGTCTCGATGCGGTCGCTGTAGCGGCCCAGCTTGCGCCGCAGGCGGCGCACGTGGGTGTCCACGGTGCGGGCGTAGCCCTCGTAGGCGTAGCCCCACACCCGCTCCAAGAGCATCTGCCGGGTCTGCACGCGGCCGGCCCGCGCGGCCAGGTGGTGCAGCAGCTTGAACTCGGTGGCGGTTAGGTCCAGTTCCTTGTCCCCGGCCGTAGCCAGGTGGCGTTGGGGGTCGATGACCATGCCGGCGATCTTGAGCGGGGCCCCGGCCTCGGGCTGCTCCTGGGAGCGGCGCAGGATGGCCTGCACCCTGAGCACCAGCTCGCGGGGGCTGAAGGGCTTGGTGAGATAATCGTCGGCCCCGATCTCGAAGCCGATGATGCGGTCGGTCTCGCTGGACAGGGCGGTGAGCATCAAGACTGGAATGTGGCGGGTGTCCTCGCCCTGCTTCAAACGGCGGCAGACCTCCTTGCCGTCCAGGCCGGGCAGCATCAGGTCCAGCACCACCAGGTCCGGGCGCTCGCTCTGGGCCCGGCGCAGGCCGTCCTGGCCGTCAATGGCCTTGAGCACCTTGAAGCCGGCCCGCTCCAGGTTGAACTCCACCACTGACTGGATGTCTTTCTCGTCCTCTATGATCAGCACCGTGGCCTGACTCATGGCTCACTCCCAAAGGCGCTGCAAAACCAATCTGCCGTCTATAACAAATTAACCTTTTGCCCCGGTCAAGGCAAGCTTTGGCGAGGCGGCCCGCGTTGACAGCGAATGCATAGGTGGTATTTTACCCACGGTGGCTCTACCTGGTTATCCACGCGGAGTTTAACAGTGTCCGCCCTAGGGCGAGAAATCCTGGCCCGTCTGCCTCGGCCCTCGGAGTTGGTGAATTTTTATCGTCAGGACCCCACCCGACGCATCGCCATCAGCGTGCTCATCGGGGTGGTGGCCGGCCTGGGCGCCATCGCCTTTTTCTATGCCCTGGAGTGGGCCCGCTGGTTCTGCCTGGCCTACCTGGCCGGGGCTCCGGCCCCGGCGCCGGCCGGCGAGCACCTGGTGGAGCTGTCCGCAAGCACCCCCTACCGCCCCTGGCTGCTGTTTCTGATCCCGGCCATCGGCGGGCTCATCTCCGGCGTAGTGGTCTACACCTTCGCCCCCGAGGCCGAGGGCCACGGCATGGACGCCATGATCGCGGCCTTCCACAACCTCAAGGGCTTCATCCGCAACCGGGTGCCCTTTGTCAAGGCCTTCGCCTCCATCGTCACCCTGTCCACCGGCGGCTCGGCCGGCCGCGAGGGGCCCATCGCCCAGATCGGGGCCGGTTTCGGCTCCTGGGTGGCGCGGATGCTGCGCCTGTCGGTGCGCGAGCGGCGCATCTTCCTCCTGGCCGGCTGTGCCGGCGGCCTGGGGGCCATCTTCCGGGCCCCCTTGGGCGCGGCCATCACCAGCGTGGAGGTGCTCTACCGCGAGGACTTCGAGAGCGAAGCCATCATCCCATGCGTCATCAGCTCGGTGATCGCCTACAGCCTGTTCACCATCGTCTTCGGCTTCCAGCCCATCTTCGCCACCCCCGGCTTCGCCTTCCGCGACCCGCGCGAGCTGTTGGCCTACGCCGCCCTGGGGTTGCTCTGCGCGCCGGTGGGCGCCCTGTACGTCAAGACCTTCTACGGCACCCGCGACGCCTTCCGCCGCCTGAAGCTGCCCCGGCATTTCCGGCCCATGCTGGGCGGTCTGGGCGTGGGGGCCATCGCCCTGTTTGTGCCCGAGGCCATCGGCGGCGGCTACGGCTACATCCAGATGGCCATCTTCGGGCAGATGAGCATCACCCTGATGTGCCTGGCCGCGGCGGCCAAGATCGCCACCACCAGCCTGACCATCGGCAGCGGCGGCAGCGGCGGCGTCTTCGGGCCCACTTTGTTCATCGGAGCCATGCTGGGCGGGGCGGTGGGCCATCTGGGGCACCTGTTGTTCCCGCACATCATCACCCACCCCGGGGCCTACGTACTGGTGGGCATGGCCGCCTTCTTCGCCGGCGCGGCCAAGGCCCCCCTGGGCGCTCTCTTGATGGTCTCGGAGATGACCCAGTCCTACAGCCTGCTGCCGCCCCTGATGCTGGTGTCGGTGATCGCCATCCTCTTCAACCGGGGCAGCAGCATCTACGAGAAGCAACTGGGCAGCAAGTTCCAGTCCCCGGCCCACCAGGGCGATGTCACGGTCAACGTCCTGGAGGAGCTGACCGTGCGCGACGTGTTCCCCGCCGAGCAGGAATTCATCACCCTGCCGGCCCACATGCACTTCGACCAGCTGCAGCGCACCATCGCCGCCAGCGGCCAGTCGGTGTTCCCGGTCACCGACGACGGGGGCCGCCTGGTGGGGTTGCTCTCGGTCAAGAACATCCGCACGGTGCTCTTCGAGGACTCCCTCAAGGACCTGGTGGTGGTGGGCGAGCTGTGCACCTCGCCGGCCAGCCTGAGCCTGGACCAGGACCTTTACAACGCCCTGCTGATCTTCCTGGACTCGGGCTACGGCCAGATACCGGTGGTGGACTACGGCCAGGGCCACCAGTGCATCCTGGGCATGCTGCAGCACGAGGACGTGATCGCCGCTTACCATGCCGAGGTGAGCCGGCGCGTGCAGGCCGAGTGAGCCGGCCGGCCTGGACAAGCCTTCCCTCGGGTACTAGAATTTCCCATGTTTATCGCGTGAGGAGCCGCCATGGACGGCAAGGTGATGGCCGTGGTGCCCGCCGCCGGCCTGGGCCGGCGCATGGGCGCCCCGCAGCCCAAGCAGTTTATGCCCCTGGCCGGCCGGCCGCTGCTGAGCCGCACCCTGGGCCAGTTGCAGGCCGCTGCGGCAGTTGAGCAGGTGGTGCTGGTCTGCCCGCCGGGCCAGGAGGAAGAGGTCTGGGCGCGCTGCGTGCGGCCTTACGGCTTGGACAAGGTGCAGCGGGTGCTGCCCGGCGGGCGAGAGCGCCAGGACAGCGTAGCCGTTGGCCTGGCCGCGGCCGCGGAGCTGGGGGCCGATTGGGTGCTGGTGCACGACGCGGCCCGGCCCTTGGCCGCGCCGGAGCTGTTCGCCCGGGTGCTGGAGGCGGCCCAAGAGTGCGGCGCGGCCATCGCCGCCGTGCCGGCCAGCGACACGGTCAAAGAGGACGACGGGCAGGGCCAGGTGTCGGCCACCTTGGCCCGGGAGCGGCTGTGGCTGGTGCAGACGCCCCAGGGCTTTGCCCTGCCTCTGTTGCAGGAGGCCTTGGCCTCGGCCCAGGCCGAGGGCTTCTATGCCACGGATGAGGCCGGGCTGGTGGAGCGCCTGGGCCGCGAGGTGAGGCTGGTCATGGGCAGCCGGGACAACCTGAAGATAACCACGCCCGCGGACCTGGCCCTGGCCGAGGCCTTGCTGGCCGGCGGGGCAGCGACTATGCGCGTGGGGCAGGGCCTGGACGCCCATCGCCTGGAGGCGGGCCGGCCCCTGATCCTGGGCGGGGTGCACGTGCCCTTTGAGAAAGGCCTCAAGGGCCATTCGGACGCCGATGTCATCACCCACGCGGTGATGGACGCTCTCTTGGCCGCGGCCGGCCTGGGCGACATCGGCGGCCTGTTCCCGGACACGGACCCGGCCTATGCCGGCGCGGACAGCCTGGCGCTCCTGGCCCAGGTGGTGGCGCGCCTGGCAGCGGCCGGTTGGCGGCCGGCCCAGGTCAGCGCCACCCTAGCCGCCCAGGCGCCCAAGGTGGCCCCGCACGTGCCGGCCATGCGCCGCAACCTGGCCGGCGTGCTGGGCCTGGCGCCGGAGGCAGTGAACCTGGCCGCCACCACCACCGAGGGCCTGGGCTTCATCGGCCGCGGCGAGGGCATGGCCGCCCTGGCCACGGCCACCATCGTTCCCCTGAGCCGGGCCTAGCCCACCGCACGCGGAGAGCTTGATGCCGCTGATGATCTACAACACCCAGACCCGCCGCAAGGAAGAGTTCACGCCCCTGGTGCCGGGCAAGGTGAGGATGTACGTCTGCGGGGTCACGGTCTACGACGAGCCCCACATCGGACACGCCCGCTGCTACGTAGCCTTCGACGCCATCCACCGCCATTTGCGCTCCAAGGGCTGGGACGTGTTCTACGTGCGCAACTTCACCGACATCGACGACAAGATCATCAAGCGCGCCGCCGATACCGGCCAGCCCTGGCAGGAGCTGGTAGAGACCCACATCGCCACCTTCACCCAGGCCATGAAGGCCCTGCGGGTGCTGCCGGCCACAGTGGAGCCCCGGGCCACCCAGCACATGGACCAGATAATTGCCGCGGTGCAGGGGCTCATCGCCAGCGGCCACGCCTATGCCGTGGAGGGCGGTGACGTGTTGTTCGCGGTGAACAGCTTCCCGGCCTACGGCAAGCTCAGCGGACGGCGCCTGGAGGAGATGCAGGCCGGGGCACGCATCGCCGTGGACGAACGCAAGCAGAATCCCATGGACTTCGTGCTCTGGAAGGGCTCCAAGCCCGGCGAGCCCTCCTGGGACAGCCCCTGGGGGCCGGGCCGGCCGGGCTGGCACATCGAGTGCTCGGTGATGAGCCAGGAGTACCTGGGCGCCACCTTCGACATCCACGGCGGCGGCGAGGACCTGGTCTTCCCCCACCACGAGAACGAGGTGGCCCAGGCCGAGGCCCTCAGCGGCCAGCCCTTTGCCCGCTACTGGATTCACAACGGCTTCGTGCGCGTGAACCAGGAGAAGATGAGCAAGTCCCTGGGCAACTTCTTCACCGTGGGCGACATCCTCAAGACCGTCAAGCCCGAGGTGCTGCGGCTGTTTTTACTCTCCAAGCACTACCGTTCGCCCCTAGACTTCAGCGACCAGGCGCTCAAGGAGGCGGGCCAGGGCCTGGAGCGGCTCTACATCGCCCTGCGCGAAGCCCAGCCGCCTGCGGGCCGGCCCGTGGCACAGCGCCTGACCCGGCCGGAGGATCTGGCCTGGCAGCAGGAGATAGACCAGGAGGCCACGGAGTTCGAGGCGGCCATGGACGACGACTTCAACACGCCCCGGGCCCTGGGGGCGCTGTTCGGCCTGGCCCGCACCGCCAACAAGCTGGCCGCCGAGTCCGACCCCGCCCCTCCCAAGCCCCTGCTGGGCAAGGGCGGCGAGCAGCCCAGTTCGGCCAAGGAGGCGCTGCTGGCCCTGGCCGCCGCCCGCCTGCGCCAGTTGGGCGGCCGCCTGGGGCTGCTTTATGATGACCCGCAGGCCTTTTTGCAGAGCAGCGCTCCGGCCGCCGGCAGTGGCCCGGACGCAGCCCAGATCGAGGCTCTGATCCAGCAGCGGGCCGCGGCGCGCCAGGCCAAGGACTTTGCCCTGGCCGACCGTCTGCGCGACCAACTCACCCAAATGGGCGTGGTGCTGGAGGACTCTCCCCAGGGCACCCGCTGGCGCCTGGCAGAGTAGGAGGCGCTGGCCGTGAGCGTGCAGCGCTACGTGAGCGAGGAGCTGACCCACTTCGTAGGCCGCAGCCACCGTCACGAGTACAAGGCCCACGAGAAGCAGTTCGCCCTGTTGGTGGAGATATTGCGCTCGGGCCGCCTGGGCAAGTGCCTGGATGGAGAGGTGCGGTTGCAGGCCGCCCACCGGTTCTCGGACAACGAATCCTACCGCGCCAACGCGGTGTGCTTCTCCGACATCCCGGTGCCCGACCTGGGCATCCACATGGGCAAGTTCAGCCGCTTCGGCCTGGCCTTTGCCAAGGACTTCCTCACCCGGCGCGGGGCCAACCCGGTCTACTACGTGGCCCGCAACTCCCTGATCCAGACCGCCGACGGTCAGAGCAAGGCCCTGGCTGAGTACTTTGACGAGAAGCACGACCAGCTCTGGGCCTTTTACGATGCCTACCAGCAGCGCCGGCAGGAGGCGGGCCCGGACGCGGAGCAGCTCCGGGAAAGCCAGCAGATGAGTGACCTGTTCGGGTTCCTGGTGAACCACTTTTTCTGCTTCGTGAAGTTTTATCAGGAAGGCCTGCCCCCGGACGACGACAAGAACTATTACATGGAGCGGGAGTGGCGGGTTTACGGCAACCTGGACTTCTCGCTGACCGACGTGCGCCGGGTCATCTTCCCCGAGCGCTTCGCCCGCTCCTTCCGCGAGCAGCTGCCCGACTACTACGGCGAGATAACTTTTTCCTGAGAGAGACGGCGCATGCGGGTACTCCTGGTGCTGGCTCATCCTGATCCGGCTAGCTTTAACGCGGCCATTGCGGCTCGCGCCCGCGACGCCTTGGCCCGGCTGGGGCACGAGGTGGTGTTTCACAACCTGTACGCCGAGGGCTTTGAACCGCTGTTGTTTCAGGCCGAGTTTCCGGTCGGGGCCGAGCTGCCACCGCACATCGCGGAGCATTGCCGCGACCTGGCCAGCGCCGAGGGCATCGTGATCGTGCACCCCAACTGGTGGGGCATGCCCCCGGCCATCATGAAGGGCTGGATAGACCGTGTGTTCCGGCCCGGCCTGGCCTACGAGTTTTTGGAGGGCGACGGCGGCGAGGGCGTGCCACGAGGGCTCTTGCCCGCCCGGGCGGTGGTGGTGTTCAACACCGGCAACACGCCTCCGGCCCGCGAGCAGGAGGTCTTCGGCGATCCCCTGGAGCGGCTGTGGCGCGACTGCATCTTCGGGCTCTGCGGCGCGCCTCGCTTTTACCGCCGCCTGTTCGGGGTGGTCTGCCTGAGCGACCAGGCCCAGCGCCGGGCCTGGCTGGATGAGGCGGCGGACCTGCTGGCCGCCGTTTTCCCGGCGGAGTAGGCCTATATGCCCCGCGAGATAGACCACACCTCCCACTGGTGGCGCACCGCGCCCAGCCCGGCCAAGTTCGAGTTGGTCAGCGAGTTCCAACCCCAGGGCGACCAGCCCCGGGCCATCGCCGAGCTGAACCAAGGTCTGGCCGCGGGCGTCAAGCACCAGGTGCTCTTGGGCGTCACCGGCAGCGGCAAGACCTTCACCATGGCCAACGTGGTGGCCGCCTGCAACCTGCCCACCCTGGTGCTGGCCCCCAACAAAACCCTGGCCGCCCAGCTCTACGGCGAGTTCAAGTCCCTGTTCCCCCACAACGCGGTGGAGTACTTCGTCTCCTACTACGACTACTACCAGCCCGAGGCCTACATACCGGCCAGCGACACCTACATCGAGAAAGACTCCTCCATCAACGAGCGCATCGACAAGATGCGCCACGCCGCCACCTACTCCCTCCTCACCCGCCAGGACGTGATCATCGTGGCCAGCGTGTCCTGCATCTACGGCCTGGGCGCGCCCGAGGCTTACGCGGGCATGATCGTGTACCTGCAGCAGGGCCGGGAGGCCGACCGCGACCAGGTGCTCAGGACCCTGGTGGAGATGCTCTACGAGCGCAACGAGTACTCCTTCCACCGCGGCACCTTCCGGGTGCGCGGGGACGTGGTGGAGGTGTTCCCGGCCTACGAGGAGGAACGGGCGGTGCGCATCTCCTTCTTCGGCGATGAGGTGGAGCGCATCGATTTCATCGACCCGCTCAGAGGCGTGGTGCTGGAGAGCGCGCCCCGGGTAACTATCTTCCCGGCCAGCCACTACGTGACCACCGAGGCCATCCGTGAGCAGGCCATGAGCGCCATCCGCCAGGAACTGGCCGAGCGTATCAAGTTCTTCGAGGACAACCGCAAGCTCATCGAGGCCCAGCGGGTGCGCGAGCGCACCCTGTTCGACTTGGAGATGATGAAAGAGCTGGGCTACTGCCACGGCATCGAGAACTACTCGCGCCACCTCACCGGCCGCGCGCCCGGCCAGCCGCCGCCCACCCTGCTGGACTACCTGCCCCAGCGCTGGCTGCTGATCGTGGACGAAAGCCACATCACCATGCCCCAGGTGCGCGGCATGTACTTCGGTGACCGCTCGCGCAAGCAGACTCTGGTGGATTACGGCTTCCGCCTGCCCAGCGCCCTGGACAATCGGCCCCTGAGCTTCGAGGAGTTTAACGCGGTTCTGGACCAGGTGGTCTACGTATCGGCCACGCCGGCTGAGTACGAGCTAGCCAAGGCCGAGGGCGTGGTGGTGGAGCAGATCATCCGCCCCACCGGGCTTAGAGACCCCCAGATCGAGGTGCGCCCGGCCAGCGGCCAGGTGGACGACCTCTTGGGCGAACTGCGCAAGCTGGTGGCCCGCGGCCAGCGGGCCCTGGTGACCACCCTGACCAAGCGCATGACCGAGGAGTTGACCGAATATTTCGACGAGATGGGCCTGAAGGTGCGCTACCTGCACAGCGACATCGCCACCATCGAGCGGGTGGAGATTATCCGCGACCTGCGCCTGGGCGTGTTCGACGTGCTGGTGGGCATCAACCTGCTGCGCGAAGGACTGGACCTGCCCGAGGTGAGCCTGGTGGCCATCCTGGACGCGGACCGCGAGGGCTTCCTGCGCTCCACCCGCAGCCTGATCCAGACCACCGGCCGGGCGGCGCGCAACCTGGAGGGCCGCGTGATCCTCTACGCCGACAACGTCACCGATTCCATGGCCCGGGCCATCGAGGAGACCGAACGCCGGCGGGCGGTGCAAGAGGAGTTCAACCGCGAGCACCACATCACGCCGGCCGGCATCAAGAAGGCCATCGGCGCCATGCTGCCCCACGAGATCGAGGCCGACTACTCCACGGTGCCGCTGGCCGAAGAGGCCGCGCCGGAGATGGCCCTGGAGGACATACCCAAGCGCATCAAGGCCCTGCGCAAGGAGATGGAGGCCTATGCCAAGGACCTGCGCTTCGAAGAGGCGGCAAAGATCCGCGATCAGATTAAGGACCTGGAGGCGCGGGAGCTGGAGTGGAGGGGGAGGGGATGATGCAGCGTGGGAAGGTTCTTGCAGGGCTTCGGTGGGTCCTGGCGTTTTCGCTCCTGGTCCTGCTGTGGCCGGCCGCGGCCCTGGCCGGGTTGGGCCAGGGAGCCTATGCCCAACTGGATGGACACAAGGTCCATTACATCAGCCAGGGCTGGGGCGCGCCCGCTCTGGTATTGATCCACGGTTGGCTCTGCGACCTGGAGTATTGGCGGGAGCAGATTCCGGTCTTGGCCAAGAATCACCGGGTCATCGCCCTGGACCTCATCGGCCACGGCAAGAGCGACGCCCCCCGTCTGGCTTACACCCAGGGGCTTCTGGCCCGGTCGGTGCTGGCGGTAATGGATCAGGCCGGGGTAAAGGACGCGGTGCTGGTCGGCCACAGCATGGGCGCGGCGGTGGCCCGGCGGGTGGCCCTGGAGCACCCGAGGCGGGTGCGGGCCCTGATATCCATGGACGGCGCCCTGGAGATGCCTCCCCTGGACCCCAAGGACTATGAGCCCTGGCGCCGGGGCATGGCCGTTTTTGCCGCCCAGTTCCAGGGGCCGGACGGCCAGCAAAAAGTGGGCCCCTTCTTCGACTCCATGCAGGACAAGTCCACTCCAGTGGCCCTGCGCCAGTGGGTGAAGGCGCGGGCCCTGGCCACCCCCTGGCACGTGGGGCGCAGCGCCCTGGAGGAGTTCGTCAAGCCGGGCAACTGGGACCGGCGGCCGCTGCGCCTGCCCGTCTTGGCCATTTACGTGCCCAACCCGCAGTTGCCGCCGGACTTCGAGGGCTGGCTACGGGTGTTGTTCCCTGATCTGCGCTGCCGGCGGATAGACGGGGCCGGGCACTTCGTGATGCTGGAGAAGCCTCAGCCGGTCAATGCCCTGATCCTGGATTTCGTAGACAGCCCGGCCGTGCGGCAAGGCAAGGCGGGTAAGTAGAAAGCGGCTGGAAAGGGTTTGCCGGCCGGCCCAGCCGGGAGCAAGCCGGGCGACATCGCGATACTAAAGTAGGCCCCGGCCCCCGCAACATCAAACAAAAGTTGGGCTGCGAGGCCCCCGCCCCTCAGCCCAACCCAGGTTTTCAGCCGCTTGCGCCTAGACCTTAACTTCCTGCGAGCTCTCCCACAGGCCGTGGATGTTGCAGTACGACGCGGCCAGCAGGGTGCCCGACTTGTCCAGCTTCACCGCGAACACGGCCACGGGCTCGGTGTTGAGTACGATGCTGTTGGGGCCGTCGGTGCTGGAGCCGTGAGCCAGGAACTCGGCCCGGCCCAGGTGGTAGACGAACTTGCCGCCCGCGGGCTTGAAGTAGAGCGAAATCCAGGCGATGAAATGCTCGCTGGTGTTGGGGTGCGGAATCTCCTTGCCCACCGAGACCTTTATCTTGGCCACGGCTCCCGCCTTGGGGGCCTCCAGCACCTCGATCACCGGCACGTGCTTCTCGTTCTTGAAATCTGCGGTTTTGTATTGTTCTCCCATACTGGCCATGGACACGCCTCCTTTGCTTGGTCAGACCCTTGGGCAATGCGGGCAGATGTTTTTTTGGCTAATATCTATCATTATGGTCCCGGCGGTGGGATCGCACAACCGGCTGCTGGAAAGGAATGGCTGCCCGAGGCCTTAGGCTGCGGCCCTAGAGGCGTGAGCTTGGAATCCAGCCCATCAGAAAAAGCGCGCGGCGTGGCGGCCATCAAAGAGGCCCTGACCCACGCGCCCCTGAACCCCGGCGTGTATTTGATGAAGGACGCCCGGGGCCGGGTGATCTACGTGGGCAAGGCCAAGCGCCTCAAGCCCCGGCTCACCTCCTACACCCGGCCCATCTCCGGCCCCACCTGGTACAGCCACAAGGTGGCGCTGATGGTGGCCCAGGTGGCCGCGGTGGACTACGTCATCACCTCCAGCGAGAAAGAAGCCCTGCTGCTGGAGAACACCCTGATCAAGGAGCACCGGCCGCGCTACAACGCCGACCTGCGCGACGACAAGTCCTACCCCTACTTCCGCCTCTCCCTGGACCACGACTTTCCCCGCTTCTCCCTGGTGCGCCGGCCGCGCCTGAACGACGGGGCCCGCTACTTCGGGCCCTTTGACAGCGCCGGCGCGGCCCGTCAGACCATGCGCATGCTGCAGCGCATCTTTCCCCTGCGCCGCTGCTCGGACCGCATGGTGGCCAACCGCTCCCGCCCCTGCCTGGACTACGAGATGGGCCGCTGCCCGGCGCCCTGCACGGGCCAGATCAGCCGCGAGGAGTACCGCAAGCTGGCCCATGACCTGCAGGCCTTTTTCTCCGGCCAGGGCCAAGAGCTGGCCCGGCGCCTCAAGGAGGGCATGGAGGCCGCCGCCGCAGCCGAGCGCTTCGAGGAGGCGGCGGCCCTGCGCGACCGCTGGCAGGCCCTCACCCGCACCCTGGAGCGGCAGCAGGTGGACCAGGCCGCGGATCAGGACCTGGACGCGGTGGCCCTGCACCAGGCGGACGACGGACTGCACCTGGCCCACCTGCGCATGCGCGGCGGGCATTTGGTGGCCAGCCGGGTGCACGACCTCAGCCGGGCCGCCCTGGCGCCCGAGGAGGTCATGGCCCAGGCCCTCATAATGCTCTACGACCAGGCCGCCCCGCCGCCCCTGATCCTGGTCAGCCACATGCCGGCCGACCCCTCCCTGGTGGCCGAGGTGCTGGGCGAGAAGGCGGGCCGCAGGGTGGAGCTTCGGCGGCCCCAGCGGGGCGACAAGCGCGGCCTGCTGGAGCTGGCCCAGATCAACGCGGCCCAACCCCGCGCCGCCGGGCCCGACGGCGCGGCGGCGCTGCAACGCCTGCAGCAGAAGCTGGGCCTGCCCGGCCCGCCCGAGCGCATGGAGTGCCTGGACATCTCCCACCTGGGCGGCCACCTCACCGTGGCCGGGCTGGTGGCCTTTAGCCAGGGCCGGCCGGACAAAGCCCGCTACCGCCGCTACAAGGTCCTGCAGGGCGAGGGCGGCGGCGACGATTACGCGGCCATGGCCCACGTGCTGGCCCGCCGCCTGGCCCACGGCGACCCCCCGCCGGACCTGCTGCTCTTAGACGGCGGCAAGGGCCAGCTCAACCTGGCGTTGCAGGCCCTGGCCCAGGCCCCGCCCGGCCCGCGGCCGGCCCTGGCCGCCCTGGCCAAGGGGAGGGCGCCCGGCGAGCCGGACCATGTATATCTGCCCAGCCGCAAAAACCCGGCCGGCCTCAAGCCCGGCGATCCGGCCCTGTTGCTGTTGATGCGCCTGCGCGACGAGGCCCACCGCTTCGCCATCAGCTACCACCGCCTGCTGCGCAAGAAGGCCCTGACCCGCTCCATCCTGGAGGAGGTGCCCGGCGTGGGCCCCAAGACCCGGGCCCGGCTGCTCAAGACCTTCGGCTCCCTGGCCGCCCTGAAGCAGGCGGACGCGGCGGAAATTCAGCAGCGAGTTGGCCTGGATGCGGCCACCGCCCAGCGGCTGGCCGGGTTCCTGGCCGCCCTTGACACCCCTAGCCCCCCCAAGTAGACTTCCACCCAATTCCCGGGAGGTCAGTATGTTCGGCATCGGCATGCCCGAACTGCTTATTATTTTGGTGATCGCGCTGGTGGTGGTGGGTCCCAAAAAGCTGCCTGACCTGGCCAAGAGCCTGGGCAAAGGCCTGCAGCAGTTCCGCAAGGCCACCGACGAGATCAAGGAAGGGCTGGAGGAGCACGAGAGCTATCAGGAGCTCAAGGGCCTCCAGCAGTCGTTCCGGGAAACCCTGGACGAGGTCAACCCTCGCAAGATGCTGGAAGATGTGAACCCGCTGGTGGAGCCCAAGGAGCCCAAGCTGGACCTGAGCGGCCGCCAGTCGGTGTTCGACGCCATCGAGGTGGAAAAGCAGACCGCCAGCCAGCAGGCCACCGTGGAGGTTGCCCAGCCCGCTGACCAGTCGCCGCCGGCCGACCAGCCCACGCCATCGCCGTCCCAACCCGCCGAAAAACCAGCCCAGCCGCCGGCCGGGGCCGGCCCCAAAGAAGCCTAGTAGATGTCCGCTGAGCAGCAGTCCCCCGCTCCCGAGAAGCCCGAGGAGCCCCAGGAGAAGCATGCGGAGGACGACGACTCCCGCATGCCCTTTCTGGCCCACCTGGAGGAGCTGCGCACCCGCCTGGTGCGCTCGGCCATCGCCATCGGCGTGTGCTTCATCGGCACTTATGCCTTCAAGGAAGAGCTGTACCAGGGGCTGGCCAAGCCGCTCAAGGAGGTGATGCCCCCCGGCGCCAAGCTGATCTACACCGCTCCGGCCGAGGCCTTTTTCACCTACCTTAAGATAGCCTTCCTGGCGGCGGTGGTGGCGGCCAGCCCGGTGATCTTTCATCAGCTCTGGAAGTTCATCGCCCCCGGCCTTTACAAGCACGAACGCAAGGCCATCTGGCCCTTCGTGATCCTGTCCTCGGCGCTGTTCATCGTGGGCTCGGTGTTTTGCTACCTGATGGTCTTCCCCTTCGCCTTCCAGTTCTTCATGAGCTTCGCCACCGACGACATCATGCCCATGCTGAGCCTGAAGCAGTACCTATCCTTCACCGCCACCCTGTTGTTCGCCTTCGGGGCGGTGTTCGAGATGCCCTTGGTGCTGGTTTTCCTGGGCCGCTTGGGGGTGGTCAAGTCCAGCACCCTCAAGAAGCAGCGCAAGTACGCCATCTTGATAATGTTCATCGTGGCGGCCGTCCTGACCCCGCCGGACGCCTTTACTCAGGTCATGATGGCCATACCCCTCTGCGCCCTGTATGAGCTGTCCATCTGGCTGGTGGTGGCCACCGAGAAGAAGAAGGCGGAGCGCGCGGCGGCCGAGGAGGCTGAAGTGGCCAGCGAGGACTAGCCGGCCGCGGCGGCCCCCAGGCCGGCCCGGCGCCGGCCTGGTCATCCCGCGGAAACTCCTGCTCCCAGTCGCCTTTTGGCGCCGGCTGGCCCCAAGTGCTCCGCCAGCCTGTAAATAATTCCTTGACTCCGTGCCCGGAACATGTGAAAGAAAAAGGTCATTTCGGAGCCGGGTTATTTTGTGCGTGCGGGTGTCGGGGGGATGAGATATATCAGTACGATCATATGTCAATGTTTCACCGGGCCCGGCGGCTTTTAGGCGGCCGTTCTTTGTGCACGGGAATTAGTGTCGTCCATTTCCGTTATCCGTTCAACGCAAGGCGCCGTAGATTCTTCTCGGGGAGGTTACATGGCCAAGGGATACATCAAGATTCACCGCGACCGCTGCAAGGGCTGCCATCTGTGCATAGATGTCTGTCCCCGCAAGGTAATCGAGGTTTCCAAGGACCTGAACAAGACCGGCTACGCGCCGGCCCAATTCATCGAGAACCCAGAAGACGGGAAGGGCTGCACCGCCTGCACCATGTGCGCGGTGGTTTGCCCGGACCTGGCCATCGAGGTGTACCGTGCCAAGTGAGAAGATGCTGATGCGCGGCTCCGACACTCTGGCCGAGGCCGCGGTGCGGGCGGGCTGCCGGTTTTTCTCCGGCTACCCCATCACGCCCCAGAACGAGCTGCCGGAGTACCTGTCCTGGCGCCTGCCCCAGGTGGGCGGCACCTTCATCCAGGCCGAGAGCGAGCTGTCGGCCATAAACATGGTGCTGGGCGCCGCCGCTGTGGGCACGCGGGCGCTCACCTCCTCCTCCTCGCCGGGCGTGAGCCTCAAGCAGGAGGGCATTTCCTACCTGGCCGGCCAGGAGCTGCCGGCGGTGATCGCCAACATGATGCGCGGCGGTCCGGGCCTGGGCAACATCGCGGCCTCGGCGGCGGACTACTTCCAGGCCACCCGCGGCGGCGGCCACGGCGACTACCGCACGCCGGTGCTGGCCCCGGCCGGCTGCCAGGAGCTGGCCGAGGTGACCTTTTTGGCCTTTGACCTGGCCGACAAGTACCGCACGCCGGTGATGCTCCTGGGCGACGGCCTGATCGGGCAGGTGATGGAGCCGGTGTCCTTCCCCGACCCCATCGACCCGGCCGACCTGCCGCCCAAGGACTACATCCTCGACGGCTGCAAGGGCCGGGCGCCGCGGGCCATTTTCTCCATGCTCCTGGGCCAGCAGGGCGAGCTGTACAAGCACAACCTGCACCTGCAGGAGAAATACGAGCAGATCACCGCCGCCGAGCAGCGCTGGGAGGAGTACCTGACTGAGGACGCCGAGATCATCGCGGTGGCCTACGGCACCGCCTCGCGCATCGCCATGTCCGCGGTGGAGGAGCTGCGCGCCGAGGGCGTCAAGGCCGGCCTGTTCCGGCCCATAACCCTCTGGCCCTACCCCAAGCAGGCCCTGCGCAAGCTGGCCCAGGGCGGGGTCAAGGTGGCGGTGTTCGAGCTGAGCGCCGGCCAGATGGTGGAGGACGTGATGCTCTCGGTGGGCGAGCGGGCCCCCATCTTTTTCTACGGCATACCCGGCGGGGTGATCCCCACCCCGGCCGACGTGATCGACTTCCTGCGTTCGGCCCTGAAGGGCGACGGCAAGGTGGGCCGGAGGGTTGAGATATGAGCGCTCTAGCCGCTGAAAAGATTTTCGGCCGCCCCGAGTCCCTCAAGGACGTGGCCACCCACTACTGCCCCGGCTGCGGCCACTCGGTGGCCCACCGGCTGGTGGCCGAGTGCCTGGACGAGATGGGGCTGCGCGAGAAGACCATCGGCGTGCCGCCGGTGGGCTGCGCGGTGTTGGCCTACAACTACTTCAACTTCGACATGGTGGAGGCGCCCCATGGCCGGGCCCTGGCCGTGGCCACGGGCATCAAGCGCTGCCGCCCGGACAGCTTCGTGGTCACCTACCAGGGCGACGGCGACCTGGCCGCCATCGGTACCGCCGAGACCATCCACGCCGCCAACCGGGGCGAGCTGATCTCCTGCATCTTCATCAACAACGCCATCTACGGCATGACCGGCGGGCAGATGGCCCCCACCACCATCATCGGCGAGGTGACCACCACCACCCCCGGCGGCCGCGTGGCCAAGGTGCACGGCAGCCCCATCGACATCTCCCAGATGCTGGCCGTGTGCCAGGGCGCGGTGTACATCGAGCGCTGCACCTTGAACTCCTTCAAGGGCATCAAGCAGGCCAAGAAGGCCATCCGCAAGTGCTTCCAGGTGCAGTTGGACGGCCTGGGCTTCGGGCTGGTGGAGCTGCTCTCTCCCTGCCCCACCAACATGAAGATGAGCCCCCAGCAGGCCTGGCAGTGGATCGACAACCAGATGATGAAGACCTATCCCCTGGGCGTCATCAAGGACACCACCGGGTACGAGGACAAGTGATGCTGGTGCGCACTCAGTTTGCGGGTTTTGGCGGCCAGGGCGTGCTCCTGATGGGCTACGTGCTCAGCAACGGGGCCATGCTCAAGGGCCTTAACGTGACTTTCTTCCCCTCCTACGGCGCGGAGATGCGCGGCGGCACCGCCAACTGCATGGTGACCCTGTCGGACAAGAAGATCGCCTCGCCGGTGGGCAGCCAGGCCGACATCCTGGTGGCCATGAACGGTCCCTCCCTGGACAAGTTCGAGCCCACCGTGGCCAAGGGCGGCCTGATCGTGCTCAACCAGTCCCTGATCAAGTGGGGGCCCAAGCGCACGGACGTGGAGGTCTTCGCGGTGCCCCTGGTGGACCTGGCCCGGGAGGCGGGCAGCGAGCGGGCGGCCAACATGGTGATGATCGGCGCGGTCTGCGCCAAGCGCGACCTGCTGCCCATGGAAGACTTGGTCAAGGGCATGCAGGCGGCCATGAAGGGCAAGGACAAATTCTTCGCCCTCAACACCAAGGGCATCGCGCGCGGCTTCAGCTTCGCCAAGACGGGCAAGTAGCCGCCAGCCAGCTCTGCAAGCAAAAGCAAAGGGGCCGGCCCTCACGGGCTGGCCCCTTTTTTATGCCCGTCGCGCGCCTACCAGACCGTCACCTTGGCCTCCTGGCGCGGCGGGATGCGCTGGTAGGTGTAGCGGGGGCAGCCCAGCAGCATGGCCCCGTGGGGGTCGTTCTCCGGCGGAATGCCCAGGGCCTCGCGCAGGGGCTGGTGCTCGGACGCGGCGTGCATCATGTAGCCCAGCCAGCAGGTGCCCAGGCCCAAGGCGCTGGCCGCCAGGTCCAGGTAGGTCATGGCGATGACGCAGTTCTCTTTGGGCATGGAGCTCAGGCGCGGGGCGTGGGTAACTAGCAGGCAGGGCGCGCCGCGGGTGATGCGGTCCTCGCCCCGGTCCCAGGCCGCGGCCACCACCTCCAGGCGCAGGATATTGGCCAGCTCGTGACCCTGGGCCACCGACTGGCGCATCCAGTCCACCACCAGGCCGGCCAGGTAGTGCAGGCGCTCGCGGTCGGTCACCACCACCCACTGCACCCGCTGGGAGTTGCTGCCCGTGGGGGCGTAGCGGCAGGTGTCCATGAGCCGCGCCAGCACCGCCTCCTCCACCGGCTTGTCCTTGTACACCCGGATGGAGCGGCGGCCGCGCAGGTGGTGGTCCAGGGACTCGTAGGAGGGCAGGCGGGCGGCCTCCAGGGGAGGGCAGTCCTCGGGCGACACGCCGGTAAGGGTGACCGCTTGGGCCGGGCACACGGCCAGGCAGTGGCCGCAGCGGATGCACAGGTCCGGCGCCTGGGGCGTGGCCTGGGGCAGCTTCTCCACGGGGTCGAAGGCGATCAGCCGCCGCGGGCACACCGCGGCGCAGGCGCCGTCGTGCTGGCACCGGTCGTAGTCGAAGATGATGGGCTGCATGCTTCCTCTCGCTGCCAGGGCTGCCAATCCGCGCCCACGCCGGGCCCGGCCGTCAATCGAATATAACCGCCTGGCCGCAGCGGTGGCAACGATTGGCGCCGCGCATCAGCGGCTGCCGGCAGGAGGGGCAGCTATAGCGGGCCTCTTCGGCGGCCACCCAGGCCTCCGTGCCCAGCTCCCGCCAGGCCGGCACCGCCCGCAGCATCACCTTATAGGCCACGGTGTCGGGGAACAGGGTGCCCAGGGCCTCGATGTGCCCGCAGGGGAACTGGTCGCACTGGTAGCAGCCCTCGTAGCCCCGGCCCTCGGCGCAGGAGCGGATGGCGCAATTCTGGCAGTGCTTGTAGCGCACCCGGGATCGGCAGCCTTGGCAGTTGACCTCCTCGGGCGCGCAGCCGAAGACCTTGGCGATGCCCACCTTCAGGGCCTCGCTGCCCTTCTGGGTGGCGATGTAGGCCCCGCACACTCCGCAGTAGAGCCCGCAGGGCGAGAGCAGCTCTGGGTTGACCATGACGACTCCTTTATGCGTGGTTATGCCGGGCCGCGCCTAGCGGGGCACCACCGACACCTTTACCCGCACCTGGCCGTAGCCCTCGCAGCCCACGCCCACGTCCTGGCAGCGCACCTGGTGGGCGAAGTGGGTGGCGTTGGGGTCCAGGCCCTCGCTGAGGCGTTCGTTGATCAGGGCCACCGGCAGCATGAACTGGCTCACCAAGTACACGCACTGGCGCTTGGGGCACAGCTTGCTGATGAGATTGCCGTCCACGTCCAGCAGGAAGCGGTCGCCAGGTTTGTAGCCGGTGTTGCAGCCCATTGCCTCCTGCACCTCGGCCAGGATGGAGTACTTGCCCGCGGCCTGGGCCAGCTTCTCTACGTGCCGCGCCCGCGGGTCCTCCAGGGAAACGCTGTCCATCTCCTGCTGGCTGTAGCCCGCCCGCTGAGCGAACTTCTGCCAAGCCTCTTTGCGGTTCATGTCTTCTCCTCCGGCCATTCCACGTGGAACAGAATCTCGCAGCTTCCCTGGCAGGTGGCGCTTTGGCCCTTGGCCTCCACCCGTCCCTGGAGCCCCAGGGCCTGCAGCCAGGCCGCGAAACGGGTCTGGGCCCCGCATTGGTGAATCTGGGTGGTGCCGGCCTGGCGCAGGTGGCGGTGCAGGAAGCAGTGCCAGGCCCGGCCCCGCACCAGGCCGCCCGCCAGCACCTGGAACTCCTGCTGGTGCTCCGGCGGGAAGAACACCTCCCCGGCCAGGCGCAGGAAGGCCGCCAGCTCCTGGGCGTCGGCCACGCCGTCAATCCCCGCCTGCTGCATGAGCAGGGCGGCCTCGCTGCGGCTAAAGGACTCCACCACCAGCAGGTTAAGCCGGGTGGCCTCGGCAAAGCCGTACTCCTGGCTAACCTTCAGGAACCAGCGGCCGTCCTGCCGGAACCAGAGGTCGCGCAGCAGGCCCTCGCGCTGCTCCGGGGAAAGCCGCATCTCCTGGCCGCCCATGCCCGCGCCCCCTAGCCCTGGGCCGCGAAGTCGAACTGGTACTCCCGGAAACAGCGACCCTGCTCGGGCATCATGCAATGGATCACCTCGGGTGTCACCCGGTATTTCAGCCCCAGGGCCTCGAACCAGCACTGCACCCGGTGAAAGATGCCGCACTCATACTGGCCCAGCACGCCCAGGCGCTTCATACCGTCGTGGGCGAAGCAGCCGCGCATGTCGAAGTGCAGCACCCCCTCGGGCGTGAAGTGGTAGCTGAAGTCCATGAACTCGCCCTTGACCACGTCGAACATGCCCTCGGCCAGGGCCCGCACGCCCTCCGGCGAGTTAGCCGGCGGCAGCTCCAGGGCCTGCACCACCCGCTTGACCTCTATGGCGGCCAGGGAGCGGATGGCGGCCAGGTTGATGCGGTTGGTTCGCTCCATGCCGCACTCCTGCAGGCAGTGCATGAACCACATGCCGTCGTGGGTCATCCAGCATTTGAGTAGGAGCTCCTTTAGCTCGGACGCACCTAGCTGCTTCATGGCAGACCTCCCAGGGCCTGTCGTGCTCGGGCGCTTTGGATTCCGGAGGGCGGCGAGTCAGGCGATGAGTGAATCTTCATTCATTATCGCCACAAATCAACCGCCGCGGTCAACCAAAAAGTGGGGCGGGATTGCGCGGCCGCTGGAGTGCGGTGTTCAAGTGGCCGGCTAGCCGTGCCAGTCGTACTCCATGTAGGCCGCGGTTTTTTGGGCAACTTGCAGACCCAGCAGGCGGGCCAGCACGTGCAGGGAGGCGTCGATGCCCGCGGAGATGCCGGCCGCGGTGACCACCCGGCCGTTGTCCACCACCCGCTCTTGCGGGCGGAGCTCGGTCTCCGGGGCCACCTGGGCCAGCAGGTCAAAGGCCCGGTGGTGGGTGGTGGCGGCCAGGCCCCCCAGCAGGCCGGCCTGGGCCAGCAGCAGGGCACCGGTGCACACCGACAGCACGATCTGGCAGCCAACGGCCGTGTCCTTGATCCAGGCGATCAGCTCAGAGTTGTGCATCTCCTGCCGAGTGCCCAGGCCGCCGGGGACCACCAGCACATCGGGCTGCGGGCACTGGGCCAGGTCGTAGGTGGGGTTGACGCTCAGGCCGTTGCGGGCGATCATCGGTGTCTTCTGGGCCACGGTGTACACCTGGCACAGACGCGTGGCGTCGTAGGCCCCGGCCACCGCGAAGACCTCGAAGGGCCCGCAGAAGTCCAGCACCTCCACGTCGTCGAAGATCAGGATGGCGACCTTGGGCAGGGCCTCCACCACGCACCCCCTAGTCGTTGAAGCGCCGCGTGGCCACGCGGCCGTTGGGCAGCCTCTCGCCCTTGATCAGCTCCATGTGGCGCAGGGTGGCCAGCTCGCGCTTCAGGCCGGCCTCGTCCAGGCCGGTAGCCCGCATCATCTCCTCGGGCAAGGCCCGGCCCTGGGCCTGGATCAGAGCCATGATCTTCTCCTGGGCCGGGTTGAGCACCTGCTCGGGCAGACGGCTGGCGGTGTACACCGCCCAGGGATCGCAGGCGCGGGCCGGGTTGATGGCGTCCATGTAGCAGTCGTCGCAGAGGCTCTTGCCGGCGAACTCATGAATCTCATCCGGCTCCACCGCGGCCGAGCAGTTGTCGCACACGGGCATAAGCGTTGCCTCCGGGGGAAAGGCGTTCGTCTAAGGCATACTAGCAGCCGCCGGCCGGCGCACGCGGCTACTTTGGGTCCCACATCTGCAGCAGGTAGGACTTGTTGTCCTCGAACCGCCGGGCCTGTTCCTCCACCAGCTGCTCGGCCTCCTCGGAGCTCATTTTCCAGCTCTGGCGCACGAAGGAGGCCACCCGGGCGTAGTACAGCGGGGTCACCAGGTCCAACAGCTCCATGCGGTTCTGGGGCCAGGCGTGGAAGGTGGCGGCCAGTTCATAGAGTATCTGCACCCAGACCTCGGTGGGCAGGTGGAAGCTCTTTTTGCCCGCCCGGGCCAGCTTTTTTATCTCCGCGAAGCAGTCCGCGCAGAAAATCTCTTTCCACAGCGGCGAGAATTGGCGGTAGCCCACCTTGAAGCGCTTGAGCATGCCGTCCAGGTTGACCTTGACCTCCTCGGGCTCGGCCTTGAGGGGGTGTTCAAAGCTGGGCACGCTCACCGAACCCTTGACCGGCTTCCAGTACTTTTCGTTCTGTTCCATCAGGGTGAACAGGGTCCAGATGACCTGGCGGAACATGGGCGCCAGGTGTTGGCCGGGGTCCTTGGCGTCGTGCACCTTCACGCCCAGGTTAGACTGGCAGAGCTTGAAGCCGCCGGTGATGGCCGAGGTGGTCATCCAGATGTCGATGCCGTAGCGGGAGACCTCGGACTCCCACACGTCTTGCTCGGTGTAGTACCTGGCCAGATTGCGCGACAGGGCGAAATCGCCGCCGATGGGCTGGCGGATGCGCTTGCCGTACAAGGAACGGGTGAGGTTGTAGACGATGTTGTTGGTGATGGTGCCGTCGTACTTGTGGCGCAGGTACACCGGGGCCACGAAGTCGAAGTTGTCTTCCAGCACCGGTTGCAGCAAATACTGCACCCAGTCGTCGTTGATGCTGCGCAGGTCCGAATCCACCATGGCCACCGCCCGCACGTGCAGGCGCTCGGCGGTCTCGAAGATGGAGCGCAGGGCGCTGCCCTTGCCGGCCGGGCCGCGGTAGATGGATACGATCTTCTCCTGCCAGGGCTTGATCTCGAACTCCCGAGCCACCTCGCGGGTGTCGTCGGTGGAGCCGCCGTCGGCCACCAGGATCACGGCGCGCAGGTTGCGGTAGTGTTTGTGCAGGCCGTGGGTGAGCATCTGGATCACGTGGGCGATGGTGCCCTCGCTGTTGTAGCAGGGGATGCCCACCAGGATGTCGGCCCACTCGATTTCTTCTATGCGCTTGGCCGTGTAGCCGCGCAGGGCGGTGTTGAACCTCATGCGCTCTTCTCCCCGTCCGGCTTGGACTCACCGCTGGGGGCCGGGCCCGGCTGCTCCTGCCGGGGAGCGGGAGGCAGGTCCTTTTTGTAGACCAGGGTGCGGTAGGGGAAGGGTATCTCCACTCCCTCGCGGTCGAAGCGCTTCTTGATTTCTTCCAACAGCCAGAAGCGGGCCTGCCAGGCGTCGTCCGGGTCCCGGGTCCAAAAGCCGGCGCGCAGGGCCACGGCGAAGTCCTTGTGCTCCACCACCCGCACCCAGGGCGCCTCGGCGCCGGCCAGGCGGAAGGGGCAGCGTTGGACCTCTTCCAGGATCAGGCGCCGGGCCAGGTCCAGGTCCGTGTCGTAGCTCACCCCCAGGTCCACCCGGCACAGCATACGCGGGTCCACGATGCTGTAGTTGACGATGGTCATGTTGTCTATCTTCTCGTTGGGGATCACCAGGCGCTTGTGCTCCCAGGTGCGCACGATGGTGTGGCGCAGGGTGATGTCCTCCACGGTGCCGTACTCGTTGTCGATCTGCACCCGGTCTCCCACCCGGAAGGGCCGGTACACGGCCAGGGCGATGCCCGAGACCAGGTTGGCCAGGGTGGAGCGGGCCGAGATGCCGGCCACCAGGGCCACGATGCCGGCGCTGGCCATCAGGGTGCCCATCAGGGCCCGCAGGCCGGGCACCAGGCTGGCGTACAATACCAGGGCGCAGAAGTAGACCACCACCCCCTTCAGGCGCACCACCTGGCGCTGCACGCTCTCGTCCACCTTGCGCCCCAGCCGGCCGATCACCCAGGAGGAGCGCCGGATGAGACGTGTGAGCAGCGCCGAGGCGATCCAGGCGCAGGCGAACACCACCACCGCCAGCACGATGGCGCCCAGGTAGGTGCCGGGGTCGATGAAATGCTGCAGGGATATCTCGGGCCAGGTCACGGGCAGTCTCGCAGGTTTCGGCTATCCGCCGGTGTCAAGGGGCTCGTCACATCCATCTGCGGGTTTTGAAAAACACCACCAGGCCGCCGGCCACCACGGCCATCAACGCCAGCACCGCCGGGTAGGCCCAGGTAAGCTCCAGCTCCGGCATGTGCTTGAAGTTCATGCCGTACAGGCTGGCGATGAAGGTGATGGGGATGAAGATGGTGGCGATGATGGTCAGCAGCTTCATCACCTCGTTCATGCGGTTGTTGATGCTGCTCAGATACAGGTCCGACAGGGCCGAGAGGTTTTCGCGCAGGCCCTCCAGAATGTCGATGGCCTGGATGACATGGTCGTGCAGGTCGCGCAGGTAGGGAGCGATGCCTTCGCTGATCAGCTGCGGGTCCTCCCGCAGCAGGGCGGCGGATATCTCCCGCAGGGGCATCAGGGCGCGGCGCAGATGCAGCCCCAGCCTTTTCTGGCGGTAGAGCTCCTGCAGGGTGTCGCGGGTGGGCTGGGTCATCACCGACTCCTCGATCTCCTCGGTCTGGTCACCCAGCGTCTCCAGCACCAGGAAGTAGTTGTCCACCATCACGTCCAGCATGGCGTAGGCCAGGTAGTCCACCTCCAGCTGCCGGATGCGGCCGCGGCCGTTGGCCAGCCGCGTGGGCAGCGAGTCGAACAGGTCGCTGGCCTCCTCCTCGAAGGACAGGATGAACTCACGGCCCAGCACCAGGCTCACCTGCCGGATGCGCAGGGAGCCGTCCTCCTCGCCCGCTCCGACGGCCTTGCAGACCAGGAACAGGTAGTCGTCGAAGTCCTCCAGCTTGGGGCGCTGGTAGGAGTTGAGCACGTCCTCCATGGCCAGGCGGTGGACGCCGAAGATTTCGCCCAGGGACTGCAGGACCGGGATGTCGCCCAGGCCCTGCACCCGGAACCACTTGCGCCCCGGCGCGGCCTTCAGGGCCGCCACCTGGTCCAGGTTGACCCGCGTCGCCTGCTCGCAGCGGTCGGCGTCGTAGGTGATCACGGAGATGGTGGTGGCCTGCTGCCGGGGCGGGGTTGCGTGGCGGAGGGTACCCGGTGGCTGGGTTATTTTGGGGGAAAGGCTGTCCACGGTGCCTTCCATTGATCAACCTCCCTGCCTGAGGCCGAGGGTCGCTTGGTCAATGATAGCAGCTTTTGGGCCCGGAGTTGAGACCTGGGGCCAATTATGGCCCGCGTACCGACCGCAGGGCTGGCGGCCGGCGAGCAAGGCGCGGCAGCGCCCTGGGGCTGCCGCGCCTGTTTGTGGAGACCCGGCTAGCCCGGCAGGGCCATCTTGCCCGGATTGAGGATGTTGTTGGGGTCCAGCATCCGCTTGAGATCGGCCATGACCCCCATGGACACCGGGTCGTGCTCCAGCTCCATGTAGGGCGCCTTGGCCAAGCCGATGCCGTGCTCGCCGGTGAGGGTGCCGCCCAGGGCGATGATGCGCTCGAACAGCTCGGCCGCGGCCTGGTGCACCCGTTCGGCCTCGTCGGCGTTGCTGCCGTCGAAGCTAATGGAGGGATGCAGGTTGCCGTCGCCCACGTGGCCCACCACGGGCATATCCACGTTGTACTTGCGGCCTATCTCGGATATCACCGCCAGGGCGTCGCCCAGGCGGCTGATGGGCACCGCCATATCCTCCACGATCAGGTTGTAGTTCAGGCGGGCGTGCACCGGGTAGGAGCTCTTGCGCGCGGTCCACAGGGCCTGGGCCTCCTCGGCCGAGGAGGCCTCGCGCACGCTCACAGCGTTGCAGGCCTTGAACACCTCGATGATCTTGGCCAGCTGCTGCTTGGCCTCCTCCATGGAGAAGCCGTCGGTCTCGGCCAGCAGCATGGCGCCCACCTCGGGCAGATCCAGGTCCGTGTGCTGGTTGATGGCCTCCAGGGTCAGACGGTCCATGATCTCCAGCACGCTGGGCAGCACGCCCGCCTTGAGCACCCGGCTCACCACCCGCCCGGCGTCCTCCAGGCTCTCGAAGGTGGCAAGGGCGGTGGCGGTGCAGGGCGGCTTGGGGTTGATCTTGAGCGCGATCTGGGTCACCACACCCAGAGTGCCCTCCGAGCCCACGAACAGGTGGGTCATGTCATAGCCAGAGACGGACTTGATGCACTGGGAGCCGGTGTGCAGGATGCGGCCGTCGGCCAGCACCACCTCCAGGCTCAGCACGTAGTCCTTGGTGGTGCCGTATTTGGCCCCCTTGACCCCGCCGGCGTTGGTGGCCACGTTGCCGCCCAGGGTGCAGACCTTGCCCGAGGCCGGGTCCGGCGGGTAGAAGAAGCCCAGGGGCTCCAGGGCCTTTTGCAGGTCGGCGTAGACTACCCCCGGCTCCACCACCGCCACCCGGTCCTCGATGCTGATCTTGAGGATGCGGTTCATGCGGCTCATGTCCAGCACCAACCCGCCCCGGTCGGGCACGGCCAGGCCGGACAGCCCGGTGCCCGCGCCCCGAGGTATCACCGGGAAGCGCTCCTGGTTGGCCAGCTTGAGTATCTCCGAGACCTGCTGGGTGCTGGTGGGCCAGGCCGCGGCGTCGGGCCGGCCGCGGTGCTCCGAGGCGTCGCTGGCGTAGGAGACCAGGTCGATCACCTTGTCGGTGAAGTTGTCGGGTCCCACGATGTCTCTCAGGGCCTGTTTGATTTTCTGGTCCACGATGCTCTCCTGCGGCAGGGGCCGGGCTGTTTTTTGGTGGGCATTAGACTAGCACAAATTTAGCCTTTTGCCCCTGGGCAGTTGGCGGCCGGAGGGCCTCGCCGGACAAATTGCGGCCGCCGGCTTGCCCGCCTGAGCCCGGCGGCGTAATTTTAAATAAACCAACTCGCGCGTGGAGGCGGCGGATGGGCCACGGAACCAGGGCCAGGGTGATTGCATCGGCGTTGTTGAGCCCGGTGGTGTTTTATTGGCTGCTGTCCCTGACCTGGCTGATTCTGCCTGGGGCCTGCGCCCAGGCCGAGACCAGCGACCAGGAAAAGCTGCGGACCATCTACAAGATGTACGCTGATTACAAGAAGGATTTCCCGGACGCGCCCGACATCTCCCCCCAGCGGGCCATGGAGCTACTCAAGCAGGGCAAGGCGGTGTTCGTGGACGCCCGGCCCGCGGACGAGCGCCAGGTGGCCATGCTTCCCCAGGCCATCTCCCAGGAAGAGTTTCTGCGCGACCCGGCCAAGTACCGCGGCAAGACCATCATCGCCTACTGCACCATCAGCTACCGCAGCGGGGTGCTAGCCAGCAAGCTGCACAAGAAGGGCATAGACATATACAATCTGCAGGGCGGGCTCTTGGCATGGGTGCACGAAGGCGGCAAGGTCTACGATAAGAAGGGCGTCACCAAGCGCATTCACGTCTACGGCCGGCGCTGGAACCTGCCGCCCAAGGGCTACGAGGCCATCTGGTAGGCGGGGCGGCGGCCGGCGGCGGCGGTCGTCTGGGCTACCAAATAAGTTGCGACCAGACGGCGGGATGCTAGGGTGGCAAAGCCGCCTGGCCGCAACGGGCGAGCCGGAGGTCGCCGCTCCGGTTCGCTTTTGGTCTACGCCGCCTTCACCTGCACCTTGGTGGCCATTTCCTTTTTCCCCTTGGGCAAAACCAGGTGCAGGACGCCGTCCTTCTGGGTGGCCTGCACTTTGCCTTTCACCACGTCCACGGGCAGCCGGAAGCTGCGCACGAAGCTGCCGTAGCGGCGCTCCACCAGGTGGTAGTCGGCCTTCTTTTCCTCTTTCTCTTCTTTTTTCTCCCCCTTGATGGTCAGGATGTCGCCGGTCAGGGAGACTTCGATTTCCTCCGGCTTCAGGCCCGGCACCTCGGCGGTCACCTCAAAGGCCTCGGGCGTCTCTTTGATGTCCAGGACGGGCAGGAAGTCTCCTCCCTGGGCCGGGGCCAGCAGGGAAGGGGAGTCGAAGAAGCGGCTCCACAGGTCATCCATTTCCTGGCGGAGCCTTTGCAATGGACGAGAACCAGAGTAAGGACTCAGTTCAAACATCGCTTAGCTCTCCTTTCTGTGGGGCGGCGTCAAAAGGCTGTCGATCACTGAGGGTCCAGCTCCTGCTGACACTCCGACCGCCAGAGGCAGTCGATTTGCCGGCAGTCGGCAATGCGTTCGAAGCAGGGCGAGTTGCCTTCGGCCTCCTGGACCGCGCGGATAAGATCGGGCTTGCGCAGGAAGTGGTAGTTTTTCATGTTCAGGTCCTGGGCCATCTTTCTTATTTCGGCTACGGTGGGCATCGCTCCCTCGCTTTCCATCAGGTCCCGACTGGCGTTTTTAGCTCCGCATGATGAATCGCCCCGAGTTACCTGCGTGTTCGTGCGCCAGGTTTCACCTATCTGCGCCCGCTGTCCAAGCGGCCGGCGGTCGATTAAAATGCGCCCGCTGGGGATAGCTTTCCGGCAGTAAGGTCAGGGGGCCAGGCGGGCGCCTCCCAACTGGAGCGGAAGTATCCAGCCGCGTCCACCAGCAAGGGATGCTTGTCCTTGATCAGGGAAAGCAGCTCAGGTGCAAACAGGGCCAGGTCAAATTGGCACACCACCAGCATGGCCTGTTGCGGCAGCAATACCTGGTTAACGAAGTCTTCGAAGGCCAACAACAACTCATCATGCAGCCGGCTGCTGGCGGCCCAGGACATGTCCACCATCAACCGCATTCCCGCAAAACCCCGGGCGCGGTCGTGGCGGCACAACTGGCCCAGATGCCGCCCCAGGGCTTCAATGTCGGGCCAGCCGGCCCGGCTGAAAAAGCTGGATACCGGCAGGACGGTCAACTGTCCCTGCTGCTGCAACCATTGCATGTCCAGGCCTTGGCTCCTCAACAGGGCCCAGACCTGCTCGCGGGGGAAGAGGTCGTTGAGATACAGACAATGATGGTTTTCCTGAACCCTCTCCAGGAAAAAGGTCTGTATGATCGTGCGCCACTGCTCGGGGCCGTCGCAGAAACATCCCACGTGGTCGCCGATAGTTAAGCCCCTTGAGTTCTGGATGGCTAGGCTGCCGGAGCTGGCCATGACCTAGAAACCTCCCAAGTTTTCGGAATCAGGGGCAGTGGGTTGATCACAAACAATTATCGTCACGCTGAAGAATATTCTGGATTTCTCTTTCTTTATGAAAGACCAACGGCGATGAATTTGGAATAGGGAGAACACCCCAAATGGCGGGGGATAAATCACCTATTTTTTAAGGTTAATTAGGAGCGATTTTCAGATGAAGGGGGCGGGCTGTCCCGAGCAACCCGCCCAAGGGCAGGGGCGGCTAGGGGGAGCTTAGGTCGGGCGGTGAGACGGGCAAAAAACAGGCAGCCAGATCAGAGTCCTGGCTGTCACGGAGTTTGTTTTGGTAGGCCGGAGGGGATTTGAACCCCTGACTTCCACCGTGTGAGGATGGCACTCTCCCGCTGAGTTACCGGCCTATGTATTTTTCGGCCCGCGCCGGCCTGCACCAGTGCGGCGCGATTTTTTTACACCATGCAGGCAGGGTTTGCAACCGCTTCTTGCCGCAGCCGCCTCGCGCAGGGACTGGACCTCGGCCCGGGTGAGGGGCCGGGCCTGGCCCGGCGGCAGCTCGCCCAGGCGCAGGGGCCCCAGGCCCACCCGCAGCAGGCGGCGCACCGGGTGGCCCACTGCCCGGCACATGAGCCTTATCTCGCGCTTGCGTCCCTCTTGGAGCACAAAGGACAGCTTGCTGCCCTGGGAGCCTCCGCCCTTGAGCCCCACCCTGGCTGGCGCCGTGGCCTGGCCGTCCAGGTCCACGCCGCCGCGCAACTGATCCAGGGCCGCGGCCGAAGGCCGTCCCTCCACCCAGACCAGGTAGCGCTTGGCCACCTGATGCCTGGGGTGCATCAACTGGTTGGCCAGCTCGCCGTCGTTGGTCAGGAGCACCAGGCCCTCGGAGTTCAGGTCCAGCCGCCCCACCGGGTACAGCCGGCCGCGCACTTCCGGCGGCAGCAGGTCCACCACCTTGGGTCGGCCCTGGGGGTCGTCCACGGTGCAGATCACCCCCGCGGGCTTGTGCACCATCCAGTAGGCCAGGGCCTCCTGCCGGGGCAGGGGCCGGCCGTCCAGGCTGATGGCCTGCTGCTGGGGGTCGGCCTTGGCCCCCAGCTCACTGACCACGCGGCCGTCCACTGCCACCCGGCCGGCCCGGATCATGTCCTCGGCCGCCCGGCGGCTGGCCACGCCCGCCCGGGCCAGAATCTTTTGCAGACGTTCCTGGGCCATGACCCCGCCCCTCAGGCCGGCTGCGGCTCGGGTTCGGGTTCGGGCTCCGGCACTGGTGCAGGCTTTGCTTCCAATTCCCTGGCCGGCTCGGGTTCGGGCTCAGGGTCGGCAGCGGCCTCGGCGGCGGCCTCGGCTTCGGGCCCGCCCAGGAACTGGGGCGGCGGCTCCATGGCCAGCTCGGCCATGTCCTCCAGAGTGGGCCGGGGATCGGCCAGGGGCAGAGTGGGGGCCTTCTCGGCCATGGTCTGGTCGCCCTCGGCCAGGGACTCCATTTCCTCCACCGTGGGCAGGTCCTTGAGGTCCTTGAGGTCGAACACCTCCAGGAAGCGCTTGGTGGTGGCGTAGACCAGGGGGCGGCCGGGCAGGTCCTTGCGGCCGGCCACCTTGATCAGGCCCTTTTCCATGAGCATCCTGAGGATGCCGCCCACCTCCACCCCGCGGATGTGCTCGATCTCGGCCTTGAGCACCGGCTGCTTGTAGGCCACGATGGCCAGGGTCTCCAGGGCGGCCTGGCTCAGGCGGGTCACCTGCTGGCGGCGCAGGCGGCGCAGCCAATAGGCGTGCTCGGCCCTGGTGCGCAGGCTCCAGCCGCCGGCCACGGTCACCAGCTCGAAGGAGCGCTCCATCTGCTGGTATTCCTGCTGCAGCTCGATGAGGGCCTGCTGCACCGAGGCCTGCTCCTTGGTCTCCAGCACCGAGCAGAGCTGGGCCAGGCTGAGGGGAGACTCGGCCGCGAATAGCAGAGCCTCCAGGATGCGCTTCAGGTCCTGGCTCACGCCTCGGCCTCCTCAACCGCCTCCGCAGGGCGGAAGTAGATGCGCAGGGGGCCCCACTTGACCCCGCCGCCGGACACTACCTCCAGCCGCTCCTGATAGACCTTGATCAGGCCCAGGCGGGCCAGTTCCAGCAGGGACAGGAAGGTGACCACCAACTGGTTCCGGCTGCGGTCGTCGGCAAAGCACTCGTCAAAGGTCAGGGTCTGGTGCAGGCGCAGGCGCTCCAGGATCTGGCCCATGCGCTCTTCCAGGGTGACCCGCTCGCCGGGCAGGGCCAGCACCATCTGCTGGTTGCGCCGGGTCATGAGCTGGCGGAAGGCCTCGATGAGCTCGAAGACGCCGGCCTGGATCACCTCCTCCTGGTCCACCAGGGCCCGCTCCACCTCGTCCCGGCCCAAGCCCCGGCTGAACACGTCTCGGCCCAGCCAGGGACGCTCCTCCAGCTGCCCGGCCGCGGCCTTGATGCGCATGTGCTCCTTGAGCCGCTCCACCAGGTCCGTGCGCGGGTCCTCGGACTCCTCGTCCTGGGAGGCGTCGTAGCTGGGCAGCAGCATGCGGCTCTTGATGTGGGTCAAGGTGCTGGCCATGACCAGGAACTCGCCGGCCACGGATATGGACAAATCGTGCATCAAATCAAGGTATTCCAGGTATTGCTTGGTAATCAGGGCCACCGGGATGTCATAGATGTCCACCTCGTTCTTGCGGATCAGGTGCAGCAGCAGGTCCAGGGGGCCTTCGAATATCTCCAGCTTTACCGCTACTTCCATGGTCTCCGCCCTAGAGGGGTAGGAGCAGGTCTATAACCGCCTGAGCAGGATATAGTACCAGATATGCAATGATATTGGGCAGACCCGGCAGCCAGCGGGGCAAAAAAATCAGCGCCAGCAGGATCACGAAGCCGTAGCGCGAGAATTGTTGATAGCGCAGGGCGGCCCGGGGGCTGAGCAGGCCGGTGAGGATGCCCGAGCCGTCCAGGGGCGGCAGGGGGATCAGGTTGAAAAAGGCCAGTATTACGTTCACGGTGATGCCCAGGATCATCATCTCGCCCAGGAACCATTTCCACAGGGCGTACTCCGCGAACAGCCCCAGGTGGATCAGTCCGGCCAGCACCAGGGAGATGAGCACCGCGAAGGCCAGGTTGCTCACCGGCCCTGCGGCCGAGATCCAGATCATGTCCCGCCGCGGGTTGTGCAGGCGGCGGCCGTCCACCGGCACTGGCTTGGCCCAGCCGAAGCCGGCCCCGAACCAGGCGGTGACGAAGAAGACCAGGGTGCCGGCCAGGTCCAGGTGCCGGATGGGGTTCAGGGACAGGCGGTGGGCCTGCTTGGCCGTGGGGTCCCCGCGCAACCAGGCCACCAGGGCGTGGGAGGCCTCGTGCACGGTCAGGGCCATGAGGATGGGCGGCGCCAACAGCACCAGGCGCCACAGAAAGTCGCTGATGAACTGACTCACGCGCTCTTCTCCCGGCGGCCGCCGAACTCCCGCGCCACCAACTCCAACTCCTGCTCCCGGCCCAGCACCTCGCCGTCCAGACAGGCGGCCTGCAGGCGGTCCAGGATCTTCTTGAACAGGGGGCCGGGGGCGAAGCCCAGGGCCTTGAGGTCCTCGCCGTCCAACTGGGGCCGCACCCGAGACAGGCTGGTCAGGTATTGGCTGACCGCCCGCTTGGCCCAGCGCCGGCTGGCCAGGGCCATGATGAACAGCTGGTACTCGGGCGGCAGGGGCCTCAGCAGGAAATATATCTTGGAAGCGGGCAGTTGCTCCCGTTGCAGCAGGTTCAAGGCTCTGGTGGTCCGGCGGCGCTCGCTGGCCATCTCGGCCCGCTGCTGGGGCGAAAAGCCTAGCCGCCGGCCCAGGGCATCGCGCTGTTCCTGGGTCAGGGACTCGCTCAGGCCCAGGTAATACACCAGCCAGGGCTGCAGGGGCCGGTCCAGGAAGGACAGCCGGTGCCAGGCCAGGGCCTCCTCCAGTCCGCGCAACAGCTCCTCGTCCTTGGGCGCCAGCTTCAGGTGCGGGTTGAACACCGTCAGCAGCTTTAGCTCCTTGAGGCGCAGCAGGCAGGACACGGCCTTTTCTTCGTTGAGCAACTGCTTGAATTCGTTGAGCAGGCGGCGGCTGGACAGACCGCGGAACACATCGATCTTCACCGCGTTCTTGATCAGGGCCTCGGTGAGCTTGCCGATCTTGAAGCCGAAGCGCTGCTCGAAGCGCACCGCCCGGAACACCCGGGTGGGGTCCTCCACGAAGGAGAGGTTGTGCAGCACGCGCACCGCCTTCTCCTTGATGTCGCGCAGGCCGTCGAAGAAGTCCACCAGCTCGCCGAAACCCCGGGCATTGAGCTGCACGGCCAGGGTGTTGATGGTGAAGTCGCGGCGGTACAGGTCCAGCTTGAGGCTGGACAGCTCCACCACCGGCAGGGCCGCCGGCGAATGGTAGTACTCCAGGCGGGCGGTGGCCACGTCCAGGCTCAGGTCGCCGTCGAAGATCAGCTTGGCGGTGTTGAACTTCTTGTGGCTGCGCACCTTGACCTGAGGGTGCTCTTCGCCGTAGCGCCGGGCAAAGGCGATGCCGTCGCCCTCCACCACGATGTCCAAGTCCAGGTTCTCGTGCCTGAGGAACAGGTCGCGCACCGAGCCGCCCACCAGATAGGCCTTGTAGTTCAGCTCCTCGGCCACTTGGCCCAGCTCCTGCAGGATGCCCAAAATCCGCCGGGGAAAGCGCTCGTTCATCAGGCTCTTGACGTTCTTGCGTTTCAGCGGCCGGTGCGACTCGAATGAGTCGTGCAACCGCTCGGTGACCAGGGGGTTCTCGATGAGGCTGTTTAAGAGGTCCGTGCGGGTGATGACTCCCAGCAGCTTGCCCTCCTCCATCACCGGCACCAGGCGCTGGCGGCGCTCCACCACCGCCTGCTCCACCTCCATTAGGTTGGCCCGGGGGTGCAGCACCTCCACCCGGGGGGTCATGTACTCGGCCACGGCCAGCTGGCCCAGGTTGTGGTGCAGGGCCTTTTCCACGGTCTGGCGGGTGATGATGCCCCTGATCTCCTGGCCTTGGGTCACCGGCAGCACGTTGACGTTGTAGCGGGTGAGCACCTCGGCCGCCTCGCGCAGGCTGGTCTCGGGCGGCACCGTGATCACCGGGCTGGTCATCAGGTCCTGGGCCAGGATGCTGGGGTTGATCTTGGACCGGAGCACGCTGGTCAGGCGCTCGCGGGCCTCCACCAGGGTCAGGTCCTTGAGGGTGGCGCTGGCCGCGGTGGGGTGGCCGCCGCCGCCCATGGCCGCGGCGATGGCCCCGGCGTCCACCTCGGGCAGGCGGGAACGGGCCACCAGGTACACCCGGCCCTCCATGCGGGCCAGGGCGAACAGGGCGTCCAGGTTCTCCATGTCCATGAACTTGTGCACCAACACCGCGAACTCGGGCACGTAGCTTTCCCGGCTCACCTGGCTGACCACCACCTGGGCCCCGCTGATGTTGAGCGTCTCGGCCCCGTTGATCAGCTCGTTGAGGAGGGACACCTCCTCGCTGGTCAGCTCGCGGGTGATCATGGAGGATACCATGTCCAGCATGGCCCCCTGGCTGAGCAGCCAGGCCGCGGCCTCCAGGTCGGCCGGGGTGGTGGAGACGAAGCTGAAGCTGCCGGTGTCCTCGTAGATGCCCAGGGCCAGGATGGTGGCCTCGTCCTCGCTCAGGCTTATGCCCCGCTCGCGCAGCAGCCGGCTCATGATGGTCACCGTGGCCCCCACCGGCTCCACGATCTGGAAGGCGGCCTTCACGTCGCTGTCCGTGTCCGGGTGGTGGTCGTAGGCGTGCACCTCCACCTCCGGGTCCTCGGCCAGCTCGGCCAGGGCGCCGATGCGGTCCTTCTGGCGGGTGTCCACCAGGATGAGCTGGCGCACCCGCTCGAAGGGCACCTGCTTGATCTTGGCGAAGTTGTACAGGAAGCACACCGACTGCACGAAGAAGTTGCGCAGGTTGCGCTCCTGGGACCCCGGCAGCACTAAGAGGGCCTCGGGGTAGAGCTTGGCCGCGGCCAGCATGGAGGCCAGGGCGTCGAAGTCCGCGTTGATGTGGGTGGTGATCACCTCCAGGTCGCGGACCGGCTTTTTGGCTCTGGGCGGGTTCACGGCGGCTAGCCCCGGGGGTGGAAGCGGCGGTGTATCTCCACCAGCCGCTGCCGGGTGACGTGGGTGTAGACCTGGGTGGTGCCGATGTCGCTGTGGCCCAGCATCATCTGCACGCTGCGCAGGTCCGCCCCGCCCTCCAGCAGGTGGGTGGCGAAGGTGTGGCGCAGGGTGTGCGGGGTCACCGGCCCGCTGACCCCGGCGGCGGTCAGATGCTTGCGGATGATCTTCCACAGCCCCATGCGGCTCAAGGGGTCGCCGCGGCGATTCAAAAACACCTCCTCGCGGCCGCGCCCCTTGAGCAGCCGTTGCCGGGGCCCCTCCAGATACTCCTGCAAGGCACTAAGAGCCTTGTCGTTGAGCGGCACCAGGCGCTCCTTGTCGCCCTTGCCCCGCACCAACAGGCAGCCCACCTGGAACTGCACCTGGCCCACGCCCAGGCCGGTCACCTCGCTGACCCTGAGCCCGGAGCCGTACATAACCTCCAGGATGGCCCGGTCCCTGCTGCCCAGGTCGGTCTGGGGGTCAGGCGCGGCCAGCAGGCGGTCCATCTCCGCCCGGCTCAGGAAGTAGGGCAGGCCGCCGGAGCGGTGCGGGCCCACCAGCCCGGCCAGGGGGTCACGGCCCAGCCCGCCCCGGCGCAGCAGATAGCCCACCAGGCCCCGGGCCGAGGACAGGCGCCGGGCCCGGCTGGCCGGGGCCAGGCCCCGCTGGCTGGCCTGGGCCAGGTAGCCCACCATGTGCAGGCCCTCCATCTGGTCCCAGCGCTCCACGCCCTGGCCGGCCAGGTAGTCGCTCAGCTCAGCCAGGTCTTCGGCATAGGCCTGCACCGTGTTGCGCGACAGCCCCCGCTCGGCGGCCAAGTGGTTCAGGTACTGGTCCACCGCCTGGTGCAGGGAGCCGCTGTCCTTGGTTGCGCTCATGCCCCGCGCCCAGCCTCAGGCCAGGTCATAGAACCAGTCCAGGGTGCCTAGGCGGGTGCAGCCCATGTCCTCCAGTAGCACCATGTCCTCCAGGCGCACTCCGCCCCAGCCGGGCAGATAGATGCCGGGCTCGATGGTGAAGACCATGCCCGGCCGCAGCAGGTCCTGGGCGTTGGGCCCCACCCGCGGGTCCTCGTGGGTGGCCAGGCCCACGCCGTGGCCCAGGGAGTGGCCGAAGCGCTCGCCGAAGCCGCCCTGGCTGATCACCTGGCGAGCGAGGGCGTCGGCCTGGCCGCCGGTCATGCCCGGACGTATGTCCTCGTAGGCCTTGAGCTGGGCCCGGCGGGTGAGGGCGTAGACCTGGCGGAACTGCTCGTCGGCCGCCTCCAGGCCGCCGGCCACCACGGTGCGCGATATGTCCGAGCAGTAGCCCTCCACCTTGGCCCCCACGTCGAAGATCACCGGGTCGCCGGCCTGGATGACCCGCGGCCCGGACTCGGCGTGCGGCTCGGCCGCGTTGGGCCCGCTGGCCACCACCGGCGGGAAGGCCACGCCCTCGGCCCCGTGGTCCTCCAGGGCCCGCACGATGCTGCGGGCCACCTCCAACTCGCTTTTGTCCACGATCTCCCCGGCCAACACATTGGCCAGCACCTGCTCCATAAGGGCCAGGCTCTTCTTTAAGGCGCTGATCTCGGTGGCACTTTTCAGGACGCGCAGCCGGGAGCCCAGGCCCTCGGTGGCCTTTAGCTCCACCCCCGCCAGCTCCTTGCTCAGGCGCTGCTGCCAGGCCAGCAGCATGGCCTCGGCCTCCAGGCCCAGGCGCTTGAGGCCCAGGCGCTTGGCCTGGCCGGCCACCTCGCTGATCAGGCCCTGCTTGTAGATCACGGTCTTAAACAGCGGCGCCTGGGCCTGGGCTGTGAGCTGGTAGCGGAAGTCCGTCAGGAGTAAGGCCGCGTTATGGCTGATCAACAGCGCGCCGGAGCTCTCTCCCCACTGGCCGTCGTCCGGGGTGTAGCCCGACAGATAGCGGCGGTTGGCCGGCAGAGTGACCAGCAGGCCGTCCAGCTTCTCGTGCTTGAGAAGGGCTCTCAGTTTGGCCAGGCGCGCTTTGATCATGGGTCCGTCCCGTGGATCGCTCAAAGAGCATTTCTACAGCCTTGGTAAGATTTTATAGCATCGGGTCTGGCCCCTGGCAAGGCCGCGGCCCTCCGCAGGCCCAGGGCCCGGCGGCCGCGCTTGCCAGGCGCGCGGCCCCTGGGGTATTAAATAGAGGCCCTGGGGAGGGGCCTGGCCTTGGATGCAACCCAGCGCGTGATCATCGCCGCGGCCGCGGACCTGGCCGCCCGCCTGACCAGCGCGGCCGCGCGCCAGGCGCCGGGCGTGGCCGAGACCGCCCAGACCCTCGCCCCGCAGGCAGTGCCGGCCGAGGAGCGCCGCCTGTTGGAGCAGTTGGCCCGGCAGGTGGTGGAGGCGGTGCTGGGCCTGGCCAACAAGGGCCTGGGCCTGGCCCAGGTGCAGGAGGCCGTGCAGCGGGCGGCCCAGAAGGCGGTGATGTCCCGGCCCGAACTGCCGCGCGCCCTGGCCGCGCGCCTGACCGGCGAGGTGCCGCGCCTGCTGAACCTGGAGTACTTGGTGGAACTGGCCGGCCGGGGCCTGGAGCTGCCACCCGCAGCGGCCGCGGCCGAGCCCGAGCTGGTGGCGGGCACCTCGGCCGCCTTTGCCCAGGTGCTCAAGGACCTGGAGCAGGTGGCGGCCACGGACTTCCCGGTGCTCTTGCTGGGCGAGACCGGCACCGGCAAGGAGCTGCTGGCCCGGCGGCTGCACCGCCTCTCGCCGCGGCGCAGCGGCCCCCTGGTGGCGGTGAACTGCGCGGCCCTGCCCGAGAGCCTCTTAGAGAGCGAGCTGTTCGGCCACGAGAAGGGGGCCTTCACCGGCGCCAGCCAGGCCCAGCCCGGCCACGTGCGCGCCGCGGCCGGCGGCACCCTGTTCCTGGACGAGATCGGCGAGGCCGGGCCGCAGGTGCAGGTGCGCCTCTTACGGGTGCTGGAGCAGCGGGCAGTGACGCCGGTGGGCGGCAGCCGGGAGATACCGGTGGACTTCCGCTTGGTGGCGGCCAGCCACCGCGACCTGGCCCAGGCCGCGGCCGAGGGCAGCTTCAGCCCGGCCCTGCTCTACCGGCTGCGGGTGGTGCCCATCCATCTGCCGCCCCTGCGCGAAAGGCGCGCGGACATCGCGCCCCTGCTGGAGTATTTTCTGACCCAGGCCTGCCTGCTGGCCAAGAAGACGCGCCGCCTGGCGCCCCAGACCCGGCAGGCGCTGCTGGCCTATGACTGGCCGGGCAACGTGCGCGAGCTGAGCCACGTGATCCAGCGCCTGGTGGTGCTGGCCCCGGATTACGAGATCGGGCCCCAGGCCCTGCCGCCGGAGATAACCGGCGGCGGAAGCGCAGGCCAGGAGCGCCTGGTGCGGGCCCTGACCTGCCTGGAGGGGGTGCCGGCCAGGCGGGTGGGGGCCCTGGCCGCCCTGCTGGCCGGCCGCCAGGGCCAGGAGCTGGCCAACCAGGACCTGCGCCAGGCCCTGGACTGCTCGGACACCACGGCCAAGAACCTGCTGCGCGCCCTGGCCGCGGCCGGCCTGTTGCAGGCCACCGGCAGCCGGGGCGGCCGGCGCTACCGGGTGGCTGCGCCCTGAGCCGCGGCCCGGCCAAAAGCAAGGAGAGAAGCATGGCGCTCAAGGGAACCATCGGCCTGGCCGGCGGCGGCAACATGGGCTCGGCCCTGCTCAAGGGAATGCTGGCCGCCGGGCTGGTCCAGCCGGGCCAGGTGGTGGTGGCCGAGAAGATCGCCGACAAGGCCGCGGTCCTGGCTGGGGAGCTGGGCGTGGCCACGGTCAGCGCCCCGGCCCAGTTCAAGGACCTGTCCCTGCTCATCCTGGCGGTGAAGCCCGGCGACGTGGCCCAGGCCGCCCAGGACGCGGCCCCGGCCCTGGGCCCGGACAGCCTGGTCATCACCCTGGCCGCCGGCATCCGCCTGGCCAGCGTGGCCGCGGTCCTGCCTGCGGGCCAGCCCCTGGTGCGGGCCATGCCCAACACCCCGGCCCTGATCCGCCGCGGCGTCACCGCCATCTGCGGCGTCCCCGGCCTGGCGGAGCGGCACCTGGAGACCGCCCGCCAGGTGTTCGGGGCCGTGGGCCGGGTGGTGCAGGTGGAAGAGGGGCTGATGAACGCGGTCACCGCCCTGTCCGGCTCGGGCCCGGCCTACGTCTTCGCCTTCATGGAGGCCCTGGCCGAGGCCGGCGTGGCCCAGGGCCTGCGCCCGGAGGTGTCCCTGGAGCTGACCGCCCAGACCGTGGCCGGCGCGGCCCTGCTGCTCATCGAGCGCGGCGAAGAGCCCGGCCGCCTGCGCGAGCAGGTGACCTCGCCCGGCGGCACCACCGTGGCTGGGCTGAGCGAGCTGACTAAGGGCGACTTCCGCGGCACCATCATCAAGGCCGTGGCCGCGGCCACCCGCCGGGGCCAGGAATTAGGCGGCTAGCCCGTTAGGCCCGCAAACCACCAGCGGCCCGCGGGGCCTGGAGGCAGAGCAGTGAGCGACATCAAGGCGCAGTATCGCACGGTGATGGACGACCATTTTCCGGCCGAGGTGACCCTCGCCGTCGGCGACACCGTGCTCCGCTACCGAAAGCGCACCTGGAAGCTGCCCGACGAGGCGGGCCAGCTCATCGAAAAGGGCCTGCGCTACGGCGAGAACCCAGGCCAGGAGGCGGCCCTGTACGAGCTGGTGGACGGCAGCCTCAGCGTGGGCCAGGTGCGGCTCATCGAACCCGGCCGGGGCCTGGTCAGCGCCCTGGACGAGGGCCAGATGCTGCAGGCGGGCAAGCACCCGGGCAAGACCAACCTCACCGATGTGGACAACGCCCTGCACATCCTGCGCTACCTCACCGAGCAGCCGGCCTGCGCCATCATGAAGCACAACAACCCCTCGGGCGTGGCCAAGGCCGGGAGCATCTCCGAGGCCTACCAGCGGGCCTTCTTGGCCGACCTGATCGCGGCCTTCGGCGGGGCGGCGGTGCTCAATCGCCCCCTGGACCGCACCACCGCCGAGATGATGCAGGAGCTGTACCTGGAGGTGGTGGCGGCGCCGGAATACGAAGAGGGCGCCCTGGACTTACTTAAAAAGGCCAAGAACCTGCGCATCCTGCAGATACCGCGCATCGCCGAGCTGGCCAGCTACCGCGACCAGCGCTTCCTGGACATCAAGAACCTCCTGGATGGCGGCATGGTGCTGCAGACCTCCAGCTACAACCGCATCAAGGGCCCCGGCGACCTGCTGCCCGCCCGCTCTGAGTACAAAGGCCAGGTCTACGAGCCCCTGCGCCAGCCCACGCCGGCCGAGTTGGAGGACGTGGTCTTCGGCTGGGCCGTGGAGCAGGGGGTGAGCAGCAACAGCGTCATCTACGTCAAGGACGGCTGCACCGTGGGCATCGGCACCGGCGAGCAGGACCGGGTGGGCGTGGCCCGCATCGCGGTGGACAAGGCCTACACCAAGTACGCCAACAAGCTCTGCTGGCTGACCCATGGCCTTAAGTACGACGAGCTGGCCCTGCAGACCTCCCGCGGCCAGGCCGACCCGGCCTTGATCCAGGCCATCGACCGCCAGACCCAGCAGGACCGCGGCGGCCTGCCCGGCTCGGTGATGATCTCCGACGCCTTCTTCCCCTTCCGGGACGGGGTGGACGTGGGCATCGCCCAGGGCGTGAGCTGCATCGCCCACCCCGGCGGCAGCCTGCGCGACTGGGAGTCCATCGAGGCCTGCAACCAGGCCGACCCCCCGGTGGCCTTGGTCTTCACCGGCCAGCGCGCCTTCAAGCACTAGCTGAATCTGGTTGACGCAAAAAAACAAGCTCCGGCCTGCCCATGGGCCGGAGCTTGAATTGTGCGCCCGGTTTACTTGCTGAGGCCGTTGAGCAGGGACTCCTGGCCGGTGGCTTCGCGCACCGCCCGCCAGAGCCCGCCCTGGGGATCCACCTGGCGGCGGTGGCTGATGGCCAACTCGATGGGCACGTGCACGTAGTGGTTGTTCCACAGGGAGACCAGCATGCCCGTACGGCCGCTCATGCCCGCATGCACCGCGTAGTGGCCCAGGAAGCCGGTGTAGATGCGGTCCTCGGAGTTGGCCGGCACCGAGCGGATGATGTAGCTGGGGTCGATGTACTTGAGGTTCAGCTCGATGCCCAGTTTGTAGAAATGCTCGCTGATGCGCTTCTTCAGGTACGGGCCGATGTCGCCCAGCACCACGTTACCGCTCAGATCGCGGCCCAGGTCCTGGCCCTCGAAGAACTTCTGCCCGGCGCCCTCGGCCACCACGATCACCGCGTGGCCCCGGTCGCTCAGGCGGTTCTCCATCTGGGCCAGCAGGCCGTGGGGTCCGTCCAGGTCGAAGTCCACTTCCGGGATCAGGCAGAAGTTCACCTCGGTCAAGGCCAGGGTGGCGTAGGCGGCCACGAAACCCGACAGGCGGCCCATGAGCTTGACCATGCCCACGCCGTGGGGGGCGCCGGTGGCCTCGTTGTGCGCCCCCAGGATGGCCCGGGTGGCGGCCTCCACCGCGGTCTCAAACCCGAAGGTGCGCTCCACGAAACAGATGTCGTTGTCAATGGTCTTGGGTATGCAGATCACCCCCACCTTGAGCCGGCGCTTGCTGATCTCCTTGTAAATGGCCTGCCCGGCGTGCAAGGTGCCGTCGCCGCCGATCATGAACAGCAGCCCGATGTTCTGCCGCTCCAGGGAGTCCACCACCTCCTCGATGGGCTGGGGCCCGCGGCTCATGCCCAGGAAGGCCCCACCGCGGCCGTGGATGTTCTGCACCACCTCCGGGTTGAGGTCCATCAGCTCGTGGCCGTAGCGGGGGCAGAAGCCCTGCAGGCCATAGCGGACGCCCACGATGTTGCGCACCCCGTAGATGTAGTAGAGCTGCAGGACGATGGAGCGCAGCAGGGAGTTGATGCCTGGGCACATGCCGCCGCAGGTGACGATGGCCGCCTTGAGTTTGATGGGGTCGAAGTAAATGTGCTGGCGGGGGCCGGCCAACTCAAAGGTGGGCGGCTCCCCCTTGCCCTTGAGCTGGCTGGGGTAGGGATTGACCAGCACCCGGTCCCCCTCGCCCACCATGGCGCAGACGCTGCCGTCCGGGCCGCACATCTGGGAGACGGGGTTGATTATCTTGGCCGGGCCCAGGGTGGCGATGGCGGTCTGGGAGGCGCGTACCGCGTGTCGTTCTTCGCGTATCATGTTCCCTCAACTGCATGAGCATGCCTAAGGCGTTTAAAAAACGCTAGCATCCCCGGGGGGGCGGGTCAAGCGCGGCCGGGGCGGGCTTTTCCAAAGCCAAGGGTTGTGTTACCATCACTGGCGCTGCACCCGGCAGGGGCCCGGCCAGCGGTTTTGCTTCTAACCCATGGAGAACTTTAATGAGTTGGCGATTCAGCCTGGAAGGGGTGCGGCGCACCGTCTTTGGCCAGGGCGCCGCGGCCCAGTTGGCCGCTGAGCTGGCCCTCATAGGGGCCGCGCGGGTTTTGCTGGTGATCGACCCCGGAGTGGCCCAGGCCGGCATCGCCGCGCCCGCCCTGGAGTCCCTGGCCCAGGCCAAGATCGCCTCCTGGACCTTCAGCGACCTGACCCGGGAGCCGGAGCCGGCCGAGGCCGACGCGGCCGCAGCCCTGGGCAGGCGCGAGAAGGTGCAGGCCGTGGTGGGCATTGGCGGGGGCAGTGCCCTGGACCTGGCCAAGGCCGCCGCGGTGCTCATCACCAACCCCGGCAAGGCCGCGGACTACGTGGGCCTGGATCTGGTCAAGCAGCCGGGGGTGCCCTGCCTGTGCCTGCCCACCACCGCCGGCACCGGCAGCGAGGTGACCTTCACTGCCGTGTTCACCCGCCGCTCCGACCGCTTCAAGGGCGGCATCAACGGCCGTCTGCTCTACCCTTTTGCGGCCGTCCTGGACCCGCTGCTCACCCTGAGCTGCCCGCCCTACATCACGGCCATCACCGGCATGGACGCCCTGACCCACGCCATGGAGGCCTACACCAGCAACCAGGCCCACCCGGTCAGCGACATGAACGCCCTGACGGCCATCGAGCTCATCGGCCGGCACCTGCGCCGGGCGGTGGCCGACGGCCAGGACCTGGAGGCGCGGGAGGGCATGCTTCTGGCCGCGCACCTGGCCGGCCTGGCCCTGGCCCAGGCCGGCGTCACCGCGGTGCACGCCATGGCCTATCCCCTGGGCGCCTTCTACGACATACCCCACGGCGAGGCCAACGCCCTGCTGCTGCCTTACGTGCTTGAGCACAATAAGAGCGCCGCCATCGAGCGCTTCGCGGTGATGGCCCACCTGCTGGCCGAGCTGCCCGCGGAGCTGGACCTGAACCAGTCGGCCGCGGCCTGCGTGCAAGAGGTGCGGGCCCTGGCAACGGCGGTGGGCATCCCCAGCAGCCTGCGCCAGCTCAAGGTGCCCGAGGATTCGGTGCCGGCCATGGCCGCCAAGGCCATGACCGTGGCCCGGCCCATCGCCAACAACCCCCGCCAGGTCAGCGCCGCGGACCTGGAGGCCATCTATCGCGAGGCCTTTGCCTAGGAGAAGAAGGCATGCCTGGATTCGAGTGGTTGGGAGAAGAAGAAACCCGCGCCGTGGCCGAAGTCATGCAGCGCAAGGTTTTGTTCCGCTACGAGTTCGCCGAGCAGCGCCAGGGCGTCTGGTGCGTCCGTGAGTTCGAGGAGGCCTTTGCCCGCTTCACCGGGGCCCGCTTCGCCTGCGCCGTATCCTCGGGCAGCGCGGCGGTGAAGGTGGCCCTGGCCGCCCTGGGCGTGGGCTACGGCGACGAGGTCATCGTGCCCGGCTTCACCTTCGTGGCCACCTGGGAGGCGGTGCTGGACCTGGGCGCCAAGCCGGTGTTCTGCGAGATCGACCAGACCCTGTGCCTGGACCCCGCGGACCTGGAGGGGCGCATCACCGACAAGACCGCCTGCATCCTGCCGGTGCACATGATGGGCGCCGGCGCCCGCATAGAGGCCATCAAGGCCTTCGCCGACCAGCGCGGCCTGCCGGTGATGGAGGACACGGCCCAGGCCGCCGGCGGCTTCCAGGGCGGCCGGCACCTGGGCACCTTCGGGGCCCTGGGCTCCTTTTCCTTCGACGCGGTCAAGACCCTCACCTGCGGCGAGGGCGGCATGGTGGTGACCGACGACGAAGCCCTGCACCAGAACGCCAGCGAGTACCAGGACCACGGCCACGACCACAAGCCGGTGGGCCGGGGCAACGAGGGCCGGCGCTTCATCGGCTTCAACTACCGCATGATGGAGCTGCAGGGGGCCCTGGGCCTGGTGCAGCTGGGCAAGCTGCCGGAGATGGTGGCCACCCAGCGCCGCCACAAGGCGGCCCTCAAGGAGGCGCTGGGGCGCACTCCCGGTGTCAGCTTCCGGGACCTGATCGACGAGAGCGGCGACTCGGCCACCTTCCTGGCCTGGTTCATGGAGACGCCCGGGCAGGCCAAGAAGTTCGCCCGCCTGCTGGCCGACCACGGCGCGCCGGCCATCTCCTGGGGGGTGAACACCTGGCACGCCTACCACAACTGGGAGCACCTGCAGGCCGGAGCCAGCCTGGCCCGGGGCGGCTGGCCCTTTGCCCGCCCCGAGGGCCGGGCCGCCTACCCGGCCCAGGCCCTGCCCCGCACCAAGGAGCTGCTCTCGCGCTGCCTGAGCTGGCAGATCATGCTGGGCTGGGACGAGGCGCGCCTGGAGCAGATGACCGAGGCTATCAACCGCTCCATCGCGGCGATGTAAGCCATGGCCCTGCACGTGATCATACCGGCCCGCTACGGCTCCAGCCGTTTTCCGGGCAAGCCCCTGGTCAAGATCGCCGGCCGCCCCATGATCCAGCACGTGATGGAGCGAGTGGGCCGGGCATCAGGCGTAGAGACCGTGGCCGTGGCCACCGACGACGAGCGGGTGGCCGCGGCGGTGGAGGCCTTCGGCGGCCGGGCCATCATGACCCCCAGCGAGCTGCGCTCGGGCTCGGACCGGGTGGCCGCCGCCGCCGAGGTGCTGGGCCTGGGGCCCGAGGAGCTGGTGGCCAACGTGCAGGGCGACCAGCCCCTGCTGCCGGCCGAGGTGCTGGAGCAGTGCGCGGCGGCGCTAATGGCCGAGCCCGGCCTGGGCATGAGCACCCCGGTGGTGCCCATCCGCCACCCCGAGGAGGTGGGTGACTCCAACCACGTCAAGGTGGTCATGGCCGCCAGCGGCAACGCCCTGTACTTCTCGCGCCTGCCGGTGCCTTTCCCCCGCGACGGCGGCGAGGTCACCTATTACAAGCACCTGGGGGTGTACCTGTTCCGGCGTCCCTTCCTGGCGGCCTTCGCCGCCCTGCCCAGCGGCCGCCTGGAGAACCTGGAGAAGCTGGAGCAGCTCCGGGCCCTGGAGCACGGCCACGCCGTGCGCTGCGTGGTCACCAGCTTCGACTCGCCCGAGGTGGACCGCCCCGAGGACGCTGCCCGGGTGGCCGCCCTGCTGCGCCAGCAGGGCCAAGGCTGAAGGAGCAGGGCTATGCTGCTGACGCCGGGCCGGGCCGCCTTCTTCGGGGCCGGCCCGGTTTGGCCCCTATGGCTGCTGGCTGCCGCGGCCCTGGCCCTGTTCCTCTGGGGCCTGGCCCGCCGGCGGGACATGGCCACCCCGCCGGGCCAGAGCTGGGCGGCCTACTGGCTGCTGCTGGCCCCCCTGTGGCGGGCCTCGCGCCTGTGCGGCCTGCTCACCTGCTTGGCCTGGTGGACCCTGTGGGACCTGGCCGGCGGCTGCCTGCTCTGGCTGGCCCACCTGGTCATCCATCCCTTCCTGCGGGGCCCGGCCTACCTGTTCTTCTCCTGGTACCTGGACTGGGCCGGGGCGGTGTTCACCATCGCCTGCCTGCTGCTCATCATCGGCCGCTACACCATCTGGTGCCGCCGTGCCCTGGGGGTGCGCAGCGCCTGGCTGCTCTGGCTGGGCCTCATTACCGGCTTCACCGGCTTCGTAGTGGAGGCCGGCCGCCTGGGGGCCACCCGGCCGGACTGGGCCTGGTTCTCGCCCATGGGCATGCGCCTGGCCGAACGCTGGCTGGGCGGCGGCTCGGACGCGGCCCTGTGGGCCTGGTGGTGGGTCCACGCCATCCTGGGCCTGACCCTGTTCGCCGGCCTGCCCTGGCTAAAGGTGCGGGCTGGGCAGGAGCGGCCTGAGGCCCTGGGCAGCCACTTGCACACGGACTGAGGCAATGGCATCCTAGCGCCATGCTCACCTACCTGGCCATCAAGAACTTCGCCCTGATCGAATCCCTGGAGCTGGAGCCAGGGCCGGGACTGTGCGTGCTCTCGGGCGAGACCGGGGCCGGCAAGTCCATCATCCTGGCCGCGGTGAGCCTGCTCATCGGCCAGCGGGCCGCCTCGGAACAGATCCGCCAGGGCGCCGAGCAGGCGGTGCTGGAGGCCCAGTTCGCCCTGGAAGAGGGCTGCGACCCCCTGCGCCGCCTGGCCCAGGAGGGCCTGCCCGACAACGCCGGCGAGCTGGTGGTGCGCCGCCTGGTCAGCCGGGAGGGGCGCAACCGGGTGCAGGTCAACGGCGCCCTGTCCACCCTGGGCCTCTTAGCCGAGCTGGGCCCGGAGCTGGTCAGCGTGGTGGGCCAGCACGCCTCCCAGGCCCTGCTCAAGCCCGAGGAGCACCTGACTCTGCTGGACGCCTTTGCCGGCCGCGAGGCCTTGGTCGCCGATCTGGCCGGGGCCGTGAGCCGGGTGCGCGAGCTGGACGCCGAGCTGGCCGGCCTGGAGGCAGAGCTAGAGGCCCGCCGCCAGCGCCGCCAGGAACTGGAAGACACCGTGGCCCAACTGGAGGCGGCCAACCTGGACCCGGCCGAGGAGGAGGCCCTCAAGGCCGAGCGGCAGCTCTTGGCCAACGCCGAGCAGGTGGCCGGCCTGGCCGAGGGCGCCCACCAGGGCCTGTACGCGGCCGAGGGATCCATCCTGGAGCAGTTGGGCAAGGTGCGCGGCCTGCTGGAGGACCTGGCCCGCCTGGACGAGCGGGTGGGTCCGCTCTTGGCCCAGGCCGAGGAGGCCTTTTTCAACCTGGAGGACGCGGCCCGCCAGGTGCGCGACTACGCCGCGGGCCTGGCCTTCGAGCCCGGCCGCCAGGACTGGGTGGAGGGCCGCCTGGCCGAGATTCGCCGGCTCACCCGCCGCTTCGGCGGCGACGTGCCCGGAGCCCTGGAGGCCCTGGAACAGGCCCGGCAGGAGTTGGAGGGCCTGGAGACCGGCGGCCAACGCCTGGCCCAGATGCGCGCCCGCCGCCAGGAGGCCCTGGCCGCGGCCCTGGCCCTGGCCAAAGAAATGAGCGCCGCCCGCCGGGAGGCCGCCCAGCGCCTGGCCCGGACCGCCGAGGCCGAGGTGGCCGATCTGGGCCTGGCCGAGTGCCGCTTCGAGGTGCGCTTCGAGCCGCCCGCCGGCCAGGCCTTGGACACCCCGGCCGGGCCGCTGTCGGCCCGCGGCCTGGAGCGGGCCGAGTTCTTCATGGCCCCCAACCCCGGCGAGGGTTTCCGGCCCCTGGCCCGCATCGCCAGCGGCGGGGAGCTGTCGCGCCTCTTGCTGGCCCTGCGCTCTCTGGTGGCCCGCCGCCACGGAGCCCCCACTTTGATCTTCGACGAGGTGGACGCCGGCATCGGCGGGGCGGTGGGCTCGGCGGTGGGGCGCAAGCTGGCCGGCCTGGCCCAGGAGGGCCAGGTGCTCTGCATCACCCATCTGCCCCAGATCGCGGCCTGGGCCGATCAGCACCTGGCCGTGGAAAAAAAGACCCTGCAGGGCCGCACCGCCACCCAGTTGCGGCCCCTGGACGAACAAGGCCGCCTGGCCGAGCTGGCGCGCATGTTGGCCGGAGCCGGGGAGGAGGTCACTGCCCGCCAGCACGCCCGCCAGCTCCTGGAGGCGGCCCGCCGGGAGAAGAAAAAGATTTAGCTTAGTGGGTGCGCAGGGTCTGGCCCGGCTCGAAGGGGCCGGGCTTTTTCTTGGCGCCGGGCTCTGGCACCGGCACCGCCCAGGAGCTACGGGCATCCAGCTTTACCAGGCGCAGGCGGCCCACCGCCGCGCCGGGCAGGTAGAGCATGCGGCCGCCGCCCGAGCGGATGCGCGTGCCCCGGCCGTAGGCCACCAGCTGGTCCCCCACCGACAGGCCGGTGTCGCGTCCCACGGTCACCTGCACCTGGCCGTCCCGCACCGCCAGCACGAAGCCGGTCCAGGCCTGGGCGGCTACGTTGCGCCCCGCCCATTTCACAGTGGGCGGCACCAGGTCGGCCTGCAACTGATTAACCACCTTGGGCGGGAAGGGCTGGCCCAGGGTGACGTTGCTGGCCTCTACGTCGTTGAGTTTGAACTTGGCGTCCTGCACGCCTTCGGCCAGCAGCACGCCGGTGGCCACGTCGATGAGCCGCAGGTTCAGCTCCAGGAGGGCGAAGGGCTGGTTCTCGCGGAAGCCGTAGATGCCGGTCTTGTCGTATTGCAGGGCTAGGTTGGTCAGGGCCCCGCTGAGCACCGTGTTCAGGCCCAGGGTCTTGGCCGCGGCTACGATGCGCTCTTCGTTGTTCTTGATGGCCGGGTCCACCTTGGCCAGGGCCTCCTGCAGCAGCTTGAAGTCCACCAGCACGATGCCGCCCTGCTTCTCCAACCGCTGGGCCACGGCCAGGCCAATGGCTCGGGCCCGGGCCTGCAGATGGGGGAAGCGGCTGACGAAGGGGGCCACCACTACCCGCTTGCGCAGGTTGGTGTCCCGGCTGTCCATGAGGTCGAACCAGGCGTCGCTGACTTTTTGGGGCAGGGAGCAGCCCACCTGGCCCAGGACCAATACGAGCCCCAGGCACATCAGCAACGCCAGACGCCATCTATTCGTAGGGTTCAACATCATGCCACCTATCTCCGGGCTGGAACCACAGGCCACCCTGGCATTATGGCTGGCTGCCGCGGGAATGTAAACAGCGCGCCTGGGATTTGGCCGGCTCAGTAACGGATATGGAAGTCTTTGAGGGCCGGGTCGGGATCCTGCCAGCTAACGGTGACCTCGGTCACCTGGGCCCCGGCCGGCCCCTGGTGGCACCAGGCCAGAGCCTGATCCACCTTGTCCCGCGGCCCTTGCAGCACCGCCTCCACCCGCCGCAGGGGCAGGTTGCGCACGTATCCGGCCAGGCCCAGGGAGTCGGCCACCCGCTTGGTGGAGGCCCGGAACCACACCCCCTGCACCCGGCCCTTGATCAGGGCCACGGCCCGCACCTGCTGCATCACCCGTCTCCTCTGTCGAACAGCGGCCCGGCCGAGCCCGCGGCCGCCGAGGCCTTTTTGACCCGACGCAGGAACTCCTGCCGGTCTATCATCTCCACCCCCAGCTGCCGGGCCTTGTCCGCCTTAGAGCCGGGGTCCGCGCCCACCACCACCAGGCCGGTGGCCTGGCTCACGCTGCCGCTGACCCGTCCGCCCAGGCGGCGCACCATTTCGGCCGCCTCGCTGCGGGCCAGGCCATCCAGGCCGCCGGTGAAGACCACGCTCAGTCCGGCCCAGGGCCGGTCCCCGGCCGCCCGCGGCACCGGCGCCGGCCGCACCTCGGCGGCCAGGGCGTCGGCCGCGGCCCGGCTCTGGGGGCGGGCGAAAAACCGCTGCAGGCTGGCGGCCACCTCCGGCCCCACCCCGTCCACCCGCATCAACTCTTCCTGGCCGGCGGCGGCCACGGACTGGTAGTCGCCGAAGTGCTGGGCCAGGTCCCGGGCCGTGGCCTCGCCCACGTTGGGGATGCCCAGGGCATAAAGGAAGCGGGCCAGGGGCGCGCCGCGGGTCTTCTCGATGGCCGCCAGCAGATTGTCCGTCGACAGCTCGCCCCAGCCCTCCAGCTCCACCAGCTCGGCGCGGTGTTCTTTGAGCTGGTAGATGGAGGGCAGGTCGGCCAGCAGGCCCTGCGCCATGAGCTGCACCACGCGCTTTTCGCCCAGGCCGGCGATGTCCATGGCGTCGCGGCTGGCGAAGTGGTGCAGGGCGCCCTTGATCTGGGCCGGGCAGGCGATGTGGTTGGGGCAGAGGTGGTTGGCGCCCAGCTCCTTGACCAGGCCAGATTTGAGGTGCTTGACCACCTTCTCGGCCTGCACCACCTCGCTGCCGCAGACCGGGCAGCGGGCCGGCGGCTGTAGCTGCGGCGCCCGAGGCTGGGCCTGCTTGACCACCTCCACCACCTGAGGGATCACGTCGCCGGCCCGCTCGATGCGCACCTGGTCGCCCACCCGCACGTCCAGCTCGGCCACCCGGCCGAAGTTGTGCAGGGTGGCCCGGCTCACCGTGACCCCGCCCACGTCCACGGGCATCATCAGGGCCACCGGGGTCAGCTTGCCGGTGCGGCCCACCTGCACCGCGATGTCCTTGACCGTGGTCACCTCCTGGCGGGGCGGGAACTTCCAGGCCACGGCCCAGCGCGGGGTGCGGCTGCGCTGGCCCAGCTCCCGGCGCAGGGCGAAGTCCACCACCTTGACCACCAGCCCGTCGATCTCGAAGGGCAGCTCCTCGCGACGGTCCTGGTAGCCGGCGTGTTGCTGGCGCAGGAACTCCGGCCCCACGCCCCAGTGCTGATGTTTGGGATAAGTGGGGAAGCCCCAGCGGTGCAGGGCGGCCAGGGCCTGGCGGTCGTCGTCCAGGCCCAGCTCCTCGGGGTTGCAGATCTCGAAGGGGAAGAACTTTAGGGGGCGCGAGGCGGTGACCGACGGGTCCAACTGGCGCAGGCTGCCGGCGGCGGCGTTGCGCGGGTTGGCGAAGCCCTCCTGGCTCCGCTCCACCAGCTCCCGGTTCAGGGCCAGGAAGCCCTCGCGGTCCATGTACACCTCGCCGCGCACCACCACCCGTCCCTCGTCCTGGGCCAGGTGGCCGGGGATGTCGGCCACGGTGCGCAGGTTGGGGGTGATGTCCTCGCCGGTCACGCCGTCGCCGCGGGTGGAGCCCACGGCCAGCAGGCCGTCCTGATAGACCAGCTCGATGCTCAGGCCGTCTATCTTGGGTTGGGCCAAGAGCTCGGCCCGAGGCGCGCCGGCCTGCTCCAGGCGCTTGAAGAGGTCCGCCACCACCGCGAACTCCACCTTGGACTCCAGGCTGAGCATAGGCTGGAAGTGGGTCACCGGCCGGAAGCTGGTCTGGATGGGCGCGCCCACGGTCTGGGTGGGGGAGTCGGGCACAACCAGCTCCGGGAACTGGCGCTCCAGCTCCTGCAGCTGTTCAAACATGCGATCGTAGACCGCGTCGGCTACCTCGCTGACGCCCTTGCCGTAGTACAGCAGGGACAGCCGCCGCAGCTCGGCGGACAGCTCGGCGATGCGCTTGGCTGCCTGCTTCTTGCTCGCGCCCATAGCAGATTTAAACCATTTTTCCGGCGCCGCCGCAACAGCGGCCGGGCTAGGCCTGCACCTCGCTGCGGTCCTTGCCGGCCTTCTTGGCCCGGTACAGGGCCTGGTCGGCCCGGCGCAGCAGGGCCCCGGCGCTCTCGCCCTTTTGCCACTGGGCCAGGCCGATGCTCACGCTGACGTGCACCTCTTGGCCATCCTGGGAATGGAAGGCCAGTTGGTTGAACCCGGTGCGGATACGCTCGGCCACCATCAGGCCCTGCTCCTGGTCGGTGCCGGGCATGATCACCACGAACTCCTCGCCGCCGTAGCGGCAGGCCGCGTCGCTGCCGCGGCTGCGCTCCTTGACCACCATGGCCAGGCCGGCCAGCACCCTGTCGCCCTCGGCGTGGCCGTGGGTGTCGTTGAACAGCTTGAAGTCGTCCACGTCCATCAGCAGCATGGTCAGCGGCTCGCCTTGGGCCACGGCCCGTTCCACCTCGGTCTGCAGGCAGCTGCTCAGGTAGCGCTTGTTGTACAGCCCGGTCAGCTCGTCGCGGATGCTCATCTCGCGGTAATGGTCTTCGCGGCGGCGGGCCTCCTGGCGCTGGCGGCGCAGCACCCGCACGCGCTCGGCCAGGGCAAAGGAGAGCAGCAGGGATTCCAGGGCCGAGGCGCCGGGTAACAGCTCTGTGCCGGCCAGGAACTCGGGGATCAGGCCGAAGCCCTTGGCCGCGAACAAGACCACGGTCACCACCAGCACCGACCAGCCCAAGAGGAAAAAACGCGGGGCCAAGAGCCCCCGGCGCAGGCCGGCCAGGGCCGTGATCAGGATCATGCTGGGCGCCAGCAGGGCCAGGAGGTGCGAGAACCAGCCCGCGAAGCGGAACAGCCCCAGCGGCGCGGCCAGCAGGATCAGGCAACTGGCCCCCAACAGGCCCTGCAGGACCTTGTCCAGGCGCGGGGTTATCAGCCAGGAGCGCAGGAAGGCGCGGGCGAAGATCAACCCGGTGCTGAGCACCATTCCCACGAAGAGCCAGATCAGGGTCTGGTCCAGGCGCGGGGAAAGGTCGAGCATCAAGTTTAGTTGGGTGTAGGTGGCCAGGGCGAACAGGAGCATGGAGGCCACGTAGAACACGTAATACAGATAGGTGCGGTCCCGCAGGGAGATGAAGAAGACCAGGTTGCTCAGGAGCATGGCCAGGAGCACCCCGTAGACCACGCCGAAGAAGTAGCTGTCGCGGCCTATGCGCTGGTGCAGCCCGCGCATGGTCCACAGGTCCAGGCGCATGGTCAGGGTGTTGGTGCTGGCCAGGCGCAGGTAGATGTACTGGCCGTCTTCATAGGCGGCCGGAATCTGCAGCATGAAGGTGCGGAAGAACACCTGACGCGCCTGGCTGGGCCGGCTCAGGCCGGTGCGCACCTCGCTGAAAACGGGCAGGCCGCCGGGCTTGGCCGCCGGGGCCACCGGGAAATAGGCGTCCAGGAGCTGTATCTGGGTGTTGTCCAGCTCGATGAACCAGTCGTGCGGATCGTTGAAGGGCGGGACGGTGACCGGCGGCCGCTGCAGGCGCAGGCGCAGCCAGACCGCGGCCGTGGTGATGCCCAGCTTCAGGTGGTCCTCCGGGGGCAGGGGCCGGAAGCGCCCGGCATAGGCCGGCGCGGCCACCTGGGCGATGGTCAGCGCGCGGTTGGCATCGTAAAAAACCTCCAGAAAGGGGGCCATGACGGTTGAGGACGCGGTGGGGGTCAAAATGGGCGCGGGAGCGGCCGGGCCGGCCAGAGCCCCGGCGGGCCAGGCCGCGGCCAGGAGCAGCAGGCCGGCCGCCAGGATCAGGCGGACCAGCAGGCGCTTACCCAAGCGTGTGTGATAATTAACCTCCACTTAGCTCATCTTCCCCTCAAATAATCATGCCGTCTCCCCGCCCGGCGTCCCTTGCCAGCGTTGCCGCACGGCGGCCAGCAGGCCGAAGCAGCCCGAGAGCATCACGTCGCCGTGGGGCACGGCCGTGGGCCAGCCCAGGCCCTGGGCCAGGCGGCGCCGGGGGCCGGTGATCACCGGCTTTCCCGGCAGGCCCCGGGGCGCCTGGGGCAGGCGGGCGCAGCCGTGGCCGCGGCCGGCGAATACCTCCTCGTCGCCCAGGCGGCCCTCTATGAAGCGCGCCACCTGGTCGGCCAGGGTGAGCTGGTCCAGGCAGCGGGTGTGGTGCTCATAGACCCCCCAGACCTGGCCCCCCTGCACCAGGAAGGCCACGGTGTGCATGTTGCCCAGGTTGACGATGCACACCCCCGGCCCCTGGGCGGCCTGGGCCACGGCCGGGTCCTCCAGGGCCCCCCAGATGGCGGCCGCGGCGGTGTCCATGAGCAGGCAGCCCGGCGCCTGCTCCTGCAGGGCCTGGAAGCGGGTCAGGTGGTCCGGCGGGTCGCTGATGAGTAGCTCCGGCAGCCGGCCCCCGCGCTCCAGAAAGGCGGTCCACTGCTGGAAGCGGAACTTGCGGTTGGAAAAACCGGGCGAGAAGCCGTGGTCGCACACGGCCAGGGCCAGGGTCTGGGGCGGGCTGACCTCGAACAAGGAGCAGATGGTCTTGAGCTCGGCCAGGTTCAGGTCTCCAAAGAGGATGGGCAGGGCCCCGGCCGGGGCCTGGTCGCAGATGACCACGCCCATGGCCTGCACCCGGACCGGGTCGTCGGCAAAGGTGGCCGCGGCCGCGGGGGTGGCGTAGACTTTCAGTCCGGCCTGCAAATGCTCGTCTACGGCCCGGTGCACTGCCCCGCCGCCCATGAGCCAGCCGTGCAGGAACACGTCGCGGCCCTGGCCCCGGGCCCGGCGCAGGCGGGCGGCGGCCACCTGGGTGGGGGCCGGCAGCACCAGCTTGACGGAGTTCTCCAGGTTCTGCTCCGCCCGCCAGAGCAGGATGTCCTGGGTGCCGCCGCCGATATCAAGGACTAACAAGGCCGTGGTGTCCATGGCCTACCTTTATACCCTGGCCTAATACCTAAATCCAGCGGGCAATAACCGGCCCAGCGCATAAGTGGGAATTGAACCGCGGGCGCCGAGAATGGTATTATTTCACAAGTAGGGGGCGATCATGTTGCGGCCACCGAAGCCGTTGGTTGACGTACCATCCTGGCTCCAATATAATCGCTGTTTTACTCGTTTGGGCATAATTTGATCTAGTTGCATCGGCGGCTGAGTTAGGAGCGACCGCGGTCATGTTCGACCACCTGAGCGATCGGCTGGCCCAGACCTTCAAGCGGCTCAAGGGGCACGGCAAGCTATCGGAGAATAATATCTCCGAGGCCCTGCGCGAGGTGCGCCTGGCCCTCTTAGAAGCCGATGTCAACTACAAGGTGGCCAAGGACTTCATCGCCAGCCTCCGGGAACGGGCGGTGGGCCAGGAGGTGATGAAGAGCCTCACCCCGGCCCAGCAGGTCATCAAGATTGTCAAGGACGAGCTGACCGCGCTCATGGGCGGCCAGGCCGAGCCCCTGACCCTGACCGGCAAGCCGCCGCTGCTGTACATGCTGGTGGGCCTGCAGGGCTCGGGCAAGACCACCACCGCGGCCAAGCTGGCCCTGATGCTGCGCAAGCGGGGCCGCAGCCCCTACCTGGTGCCGGCCGACACCCAGCGCCCGGCGGCCATCGCCCAGCTCCAGAAACTGGGCGCGGACATCAAGGTGCCGGTGTTCGCCAGCGACGCCTCCTCGGCGCCGGTGGACATATGCCTGCAGGCCCTGAGCGGGGCGGCCCGGGAGAACTGCGACCTCTTAATTCTGGACACCGCCGGCCGCCTGCACGTGGACGAAGCCCTCATGGCCGAGCTGCAGGGCATCCGGGACAAGCTGACCCCGACCGAGGTGCTCTTGGTGGCCGACTCCATGACCGGCCAGGACGCGGTGAACGTGGCCCAGGCCTTCCACGAGCGGTTGAGGCTCAGCGGCGTGGTGCTCACCAAAGTAGAGGGCGACGCCCGGGGCGGCGCGGCCCTGTCCATCCGGGCGGTGACCGGGGTGCCCATCAAGCTGGTGGGCGTGGGCGAAAAGCTCGACGCCCTGGAGACCTTCCACCCGGACCGCATGGCCGGCCGCATCCTGGGCATGGGCGACGTGCTCACCCTGGTGGAAAAGGCCGGCGAGGCCTTTGAGGCCGAGCAGGCCCAGGCCCTGGCCAAGAAGATGGCGGCCAACGCCTTCACCCTGGAGGACTTCCGGGACCAGTTGGGGCAGCTGAAGAAGATGGGCTCCCTGGAGGGCCTGCTCAACATGCTGCCCGGCGCGGGAAAGCTCAAGGCGCTCAAGGGCATGCAGCCGGACGAAAAGGAGCTGAAGCGCACCGAGGCCATCATCAGCTCCATGACCCCGGCCGAGCGCGCCGACCACCTGATCATCAACGCCTCCCGGCGGCGGCGCATCGCCCAGGGCTCGGGCACCACGGTGACCGACGTGAACCGGCTGCTGAAGAACTTCGCCCAGGCCAGGAAGATGATGAAGAACATGACCAAGCTGGGCGGCGGCAAGAAACAACTGGCCCATCTCCTGGGCTCGCGGTAGTTTGTTAGTAAAGGAACCCCTAACTCAAGACCACAGAGGCATCGGAACGAACGAAAATGGCAGTGAGAATCAGGCTTACGCGCAAGGGCGCTAAGAAAAAACCCTTCTACCGCATCGTGGCCGCGGACTCCGAGGCCCCGCGGGACGGCAGCTTCCTGGAGGTGTTGGGCACCTATGATCCCCTCAAGGAGCCGGCCGAGGTGAAGGTCAAGAGCGAACTATTGCAGAAATGGCTGGATCAGGGGGCCACGCTCTCTGACACCGTGTCCAGTCTGCTCAAGGCCAGGGGCCTGTTGCCCCCGGCTGCCAAGGGGGAGGCTGTCGCGGCCCAGTCCTGAGCCGGTTTGCCAGCCTAGCTATGGTCGCGGTCTGCCCCTATTTCTCTCGCGACGGCGGAGGTGCGCAATGAAGGAGCTCATTACCTACATCGCTCGGGCACTGGTGGACAATCCGGATCGGGTCGAGGTGAACGAAATCGAGGGCGAACAGACCTCGGTGATAGAGCTCAAGGTGGCCAAGGAGGACCTGGGCAAGGTCATAGGCAAGCAGGGCCGCACGGCGCGGGCCATGCGCACCATACTCAGCGCCGCCTCGACCAAGATCCGCAAGCGCTCCGTGCTGGAGATCATAGAGTAGGCATGCCGCGGCCGGACCTGGTGCCCATGGGCCGGGCGGCCGGGGCCTTCGGACTCAAGGGCGAGGTCAAGCTCACCTCCTTTGCCCAGGACCAGGGGGTGTTCCTGCGGGTGGGAGTAATCTACGCCGGCCCGGACCCGGACCGAGCCCGCCCCTGGCAGGTGATCTCCTTGCGGCCCCACCAGGGCCGCCTTCTGCTGAGGCTCAAGGAGGTAAACAACCGGGAGCAGGCGGCCGCCCTGGGCGGAGCCTGGGTCTATCTGCGGCGCCAGGACCTGGACCCCCTGGAGGCGGAGGAATACTACTGGTTCCAGCTCAAGGACGCCCTGGTGCGCACCACGGGCGGGGTGGAACTGGGCCGGGTGCGGGCGGTGACCAACCACGGCGCCCACGACCTGCTGGTGGTGGCCAGCGACCAAGGGCCGGAGCTGTTGATCCCGGTGAGCGCGGAGGTGGTCAAGGAGCTGGATGCCGGCGCCGGGCTGGTGGTGATAGAGCCCACCCCGGGCCTGCTGGAGTGCCAGGGCTGGGAGCCGGAGCCGGCCTGAGGGGCGCGCCCGGGCGGAGCGGGCCATGATCTTTGACATCCTCACCCTGCTGCCCGAGGTCTGCCGGGCCTACCTGAAGGCCTCGATCCTGGGCAGGGCCCAGCAGGCGGGCCTGATCACGGTGCGCCTGGTCAACGTGCGCGACTTCGCTACTGACCGCCACCGCACCGTGGACGACGCGCCTTACGGCGGCGGCAACGGCATGGTGATGAAGGTGGAGCCCCTGGTGGCGGCCCTGGAGAGCCTGCCCAACCTGCCGCGGCCGCGCATAATCCTGCTGGCGCCCACCGGCCGGCCCCTGACCCAGGCGCTGGCCGCGGAGCTGGCCGGGCTGGAGCGGCTGGTGTTGATCTGCGGCCGCTACGAGGGCGTGGACGAGCGGCTGCGTGTGCTGGCCGTGGACCAGGAAGTCTCCCTGGGCGACTTCGTGCTCAGCGGGGGCGAGCTGCCGGCCCTGGCCCTGGTGGATGCGGTGAGCCGGCTGCTGCCCGGCGTGCTGGGCGGAGAGGGCTCGGCGGCGGCCGACAGCTTCAGCGACGGGCTGTTGGAGCACCCGCACTACACCCGGCCGCCTGAGTTCCGCGGCCTGGCCGTGCCTGAGGTGCTGCTCTCGGGCAACCACGCGGCCATCGCCCGCTGGCGGCGCAAGGAGTCCCTGCGGCGCACCTGGCGGCGGCGGCCCGAGCTGCTGGCTGGCCGGGAGCTGAGCCGCGAGGACCAGCGGCTGCTGGCCGAGGTGCAGGCCGAGGAGGCCGGGGCGGCTGCGGACGGCAGTGGAAAATTGAATGATATGAGGTAAAATACGCCCACCCCAGGCGGCCCCTGCCCCTGGGAGAGGCCGCAGGAGGTTTAACCATGGATCCCATAGAGCTGATCACGCGCGAACAGATGCGGGTGGACATCCCGGCCTTTCGCGCCGGCGATACGGTAAAGGTCTACGTGCGCATCAAAGAGGGCGAGAAGGAGCGCATCCAGATGTTCGAGGGTGTGGTCCTGCGCCGCCGGGGCTCGGGCTCCGGGGCCACCTTCACGGTGCGCAAGATTTCCTACGGTGTGGGCGTGGAGCGCATCTTCCCTCTTAGCTCGCCGGTGGTGGACCGCGTCGAGGTGGTCACCCGCGGCAAGGTGCACCAGGGGCGCATCTACTACCTACGCGGCCGCCGGGGCAAGGCCGCCCGCATCAAGGAGGCCTCGCGGGTCTAAGCCATGTCTGCTGCGCCGGCCGGCCCCACCCTAAACAAGGAGGCCGGCCTTTCCCGTCTGGGATTCCGGCGCGTGGCGGGCGTGGACGAAGCGGGGCGGGGTCCTCTGGCCGGGCCGGTGGTGGCCGCGGCGGTGATCCTGCCCCTGGACTGGCGCCGAGAGGGGGTGGACGACTCCAAGCGCCTCAAGGCCGACCGGCGGGCCGAGCTGGCCGAGGTCATCAAATCCGAGGCCGTGGCCTGGGCCCTGGGCCAGGCCGAGCCAGCGGAAATCGACCGCCTGAACATTCACCGCGCCAGCCTGCTGGCCATGCAGCGGGCGGTGCAGGGGCTGGCCCCGGCGCCGGACTATCTTTTGATAGACGGCCGCTTCGGCCTGAGCCTGGGCCTGCCCCAGGAGGCGGTGGTCAAGGGCGACGCCACCTGCCTGTCCGTGGCCGCGGCCAGCATCCTGGCCAAGGTGGAGCGCGACGGACTGATGCAGGTCCTGCATTGCCAATACCCCGCCTATAATTTTGCGGCCAACAAGGGCTACCCCACCGCCGAGCACCGCCTGGCCCTGGAGCGCCACGGGCCCTGCGCGGTCCACCGGCGCAGCTACGGGCCGGTGGCCCAACTGGCCCTGGGCTTGGACGGCGGGGAAGAGCCAACGCCGGAGTTGGGCCGCGAGGCCGAGTCCCTGGCCCGGGCCCTCTTAGAGCGGGGCGGGCTGCAGGTGGTAGAGGCCAACCGGCGCACCGGGGCCGGCGAGCTGGACCTGGTGGCCTGGGACGGGGCCACCCTGGTTTTCGTGGAGGTCAAGGCCCGCTGCGGGCGGGCCCGCGGGCTGCCCGAGGAGGCGGTGGACCTGCGCAAGCAACGGCGGCTGGCCCAGGCGGCGGCGGCCTATCTGGCCGCCATGGGCCCGCCCATGCCGCAATGCCGCTTCGACGTGGTGGCCTTGGAGTTCGGCTCCGGGCCGCCGCGGATGCGCCACCTTAAAGACGCCTTTAGGCCGGAGTAGGAACCATGGCCACGCTGTACGTGGTGGCCACACCCATCGGCAACCTGAAGGACCTGAGCCCCCGCGCGCAAGAGGTTCTGCAGAGCGCGCCGGTGGTGGCCGCCGAGAGCCTGCAGCGGGCGCGCAAGCTACTCAGCCACCTGGGGCTGCGCGGCCAGCGACTCATCTCCTGCCGGGAGGCCAACCGGCGCAAGGCGGTGGCCGAGGTGCTGGAGGTCCTGGGCGCCGGCCAGGAGGTGGCCCTGATCAGCGACGCGGGCACCCCCGGCCTCAGCGACCCCGGCGCGGCGGTGGTGGCTGCCGCGGCCCAGATGGGCCACCGGGTGATGCCGGTGGCCGGGCCCAGCGCCCTGGCCGCGGCCCTGAGCGTGTGCGGGCTCAAGCAGGCCCCGCTGGTGTTCCTGGGCTTTTTGCCCACCAAGCCCGGGCCGCGCAAGAAGCTCCTGGCCCAGGCCGGGGCCAGCGGCTGGTCCCTGGCCCTGTTCGAGGCTCCGCACCGCCTGGCCCAGACCGCCGCCGACCTGCTGGAGGTGCTGGGCGACCGGCCCCTGGTGATGGCCCGGGAGCTGACCAAGGTGCACGAGGAGGTGGCGCACACCACCTGCGCTGGCCTGGTGCGGCGCCTGCGCGGCCAGGAGGGCCGGGGCGAAGTGACCCTGATCATCGGGCCGGGCCCGGCCGCCGGGCCGGAACCGGAAGAGGTGGAGCGCCTGCTGCGCCGGGGATTGGCCGAGGGCCGCGAGGGGCCCAGCGCCCTGGCCCGGCGGGTGGCCAAGGACCTGGGCCTGAACCGAGAAGAGGTGTACGCTCGGCTATTGAGCCTGAAGCAGGCGGCCGGGCCACAGGAGACGGACGCCGGCGTGGACAGCTTTGAGGAGCAAGAAGAAAGGGTCCTGCGGGTGCAAAACAGCCTGGGGCTGCACGCCCGGGCCGCGGCCAAGATCAGCCAGACCGTGGCCGTGTACCAGGCCCCGGTGACCCTGATCAAGGACAAAGTGGAGGCCGACGCCACCAGCGTGCTCTCCATCCTGGCCCTGGACGCGCCTCAGGGCAGCACCATCCTGGCCCGGGCCCAGGGCGCCAAGGGCGTATTGGCCTTGAACGCCCTGGAGGATCTGTTTAACGACCGCTTCGGGGAGCAGGCATGAGCGCCTCCCGCGAAAAGATCATGCACGGCGTGGGCGTCAGCCCGGGCATCGCCATCGGGCGGGCCCTGGTGGTGGCGCGCAACCCGGTGCAAGTGCCCTACCGCCCCCTGGCCAACCAGAATCAGGCCGAGCGCGAGGTCCAGCGCTTCCTGGCCGCCCTGGAGGCCACCAAACACGAACTCACCGCCGCCCGCGACCAGATGGGCGGCGCCCTGACCGACTACTCCTACATCATCGAGGCCCACCTGGCCATTCTGCAGGACCGCATGATCAGCCAGCGCACCCTGGACCTGATCCGGCAGCAGAAGATCAACGCCGAGTGGGCCCTGGGCCTGGCCGAGAACGAGGCCAAGCAGGTCTTCGAGAACGTGCAGGACGAGTACATCCGCTCGCGCTTCTCGGACGTGGCCTACGTCACCGAACTCTTGCTGCGCCACCTCTCGGGACAGAACAACAACCAGCTATCGGAAATCCGCGAGAAGGTGGTGGTGGTGGCCCACGACCTGAGCCCGGCCGACACCACCCTCATGGACCTGGACTGGATCATGGGCTTCGTCACCGACATGGGCGGGCCCACCAGCCACACCGCCATCATGGCTCAGGCCAAGGCCATCCCGGCCGTGGTGGGCCTGGAGCGGGTCAGCTCGGAGGTGACCGGCGGCGACTTCGTGATCGTGGACGGCTCCGACGGGGTGCTGGTCATCAACCCCGAGGACGAGACGCTGCACCAGTACCGGGAGAAGCAGGAGGCCTACGAGCTCTACGCCCAGGAGATCCTGGCGCAGGCCCACCTCAGCGCCGAGACCGTGGACGGCCGCCGCCTGGACGTGGGCGCCAACATCGAGCTGGCCGAAGAGGTGGGCAGCGTGTTGGCCTACGGCGCCGAGAGCATTGGCCTGTACCGCACCGAGTTCCTCTACGTGACCCAGAAGACCCTGCCCACCGAGGAGGAGCTGCTGGCCAACTTCCGGATGGTGGCCGAGCGCATGGAGGGCCGGCCGGTCTCCATCCGCACCCTGGACATCGGCGGTGACAAGTTCGCCAGCACCCTGGAGCTGGCCCCGGAGATCAACCCCGCCCTGGGGCTGCGGGCCATCCGTTACTGCCTGCGCGAGCGGGGGCTTTTCAAGACCCAGTTGCGGGCCATCCTGCGGGCCTCGACCTATGGCCAGGTGCGGGTGCTGTTCCCCCTCATCTCCGGGGTGGGCGAGCTGCTGCAGGCCAAGGAGGTGCTGGAGGAGGTCAAGCAGGATATGCGCGGCCAGGGCCTGCCCTTCGACGAGAAGATGAAGGTGGGCATCATGATCGAGGTGCCCTCGGCCGTGGCCATCGCCGACCTCTTGGCCGAGCACGTGGACTTCTTCTCCATCGGCACCAACGACCTGATCCAGTACTCCCTGGCCATTGACCGGGTCAACGAGGCCGTGGCCCACCTGTACCAGCCCCTGCACCCGGCGGTGCTGCGCATGGTGCGCCAGGTGGTCACCGCCGGCCACGGCGCGGGCATCTCGGTGGCCATGTGCGGCGAGATGGCCGGCGACGTGCGGGCGGTGCCCCTGCTGCTGGGCCTGGGCCTGGACGGCCTTTCCATGAACGCCCTGGCCATACCCCGGGTCAAGCAGGTGCTGCGCCTGGCCTCGGCCCAGACCTGGCGGGAGCTGGCCCGCCACGCCATGAGCTACGCCACCGCCTCAGAGGTAAAGCGCTTCGTGGACCAGGAACTGGCCCACCACTTCGGCGCCATGTTCGCTCCGGCCCCGGCGGGCGCGGCGGCCGGCTAGGGGGCCGGGTCGTGTCCGGCCTGAAGGTAGTGGCGCGCAACAAACGGGCGCGCTTCGACTACGAGTTGGGCGACCGCTTTGAGGCCGGGCTGGTGCTCACCGGCACCGAGGTCAAGTCCCTGCGCCTGGGCAAGGCCAGCCTCAACGAGGCCTACGTCCGCATCAAGGACGGCGAGGGCTGGCTGGTGGGCTGCCAGATACAGCCTTACCCCTTTGCCTACTACGACAACCACGAGCCCACCCGGCCGCGCAAGCTGCTGCTGCACAAGCGCGAGATTCGGCGCCTGACTGGCAAGGTGGCCGAGCAGGGCTACAGCCTGATCCCCCTGGCCATCTACTTCAAGCAGGGCAAGGCCAAGATGGAGATCGCCCTGGCCAAGGGCCGCAAAAAGGCCGACAAACGGGCGGTCATCAAAAAGCGCGACCAGGAGCGGGAGATGGCCCGGGCCCTGCGCCGCTGAGGGCCGGATTTTTATTTGGCCCAGATTGCCTGGGGGAATGGCCGGGCCAGGAAGAAACACCTAATTTATATAGGTGTATATTGTGACGGGCCCTATTTATAAGAAATAATTATTGCAATAAGTTATAGCTGTAAGCCTCTGGCGCCCTCGCCGAAACAGTCAATTTCATACAAATAATTGTGGAAATAAGTTTGACACGGTCTGCCTGGGCGGATATATTTTTATTCTCCCTAATGACCATGAACTTTCTATGATTTTTTCGGCAGGGAGATTTTGATTTTTGGCCAAGGTAGCCGTGGCGCTAAGTGGGGGTGTGGACTCCTCGGTGGCCGCGCTTCTGCTCAAGGAAGCAGGGCACCAGGTGTTGGGGTTGAGTCTGCGCCTGGGCGCCGGAGCGGACTTGGCCTGGCGCGATGGGGCCGTGGCAGCCCAGCAGGTGGGCATACCCCACCGGGTGGTCGAGGCGGCCGGGGAATTCGGGGAGCGGGTGTTGGAGCCGGTGGCCCGGGCCTATGCGGCCGGGCGCACCCCCAACCCCTGCGGGTGGTGCAACGCGCGGGTGAAGTTCCCGCTGCTCTGGCGGGCGGCCCAGGAAGATGGCTGCCAGCACCTGGCCACCGGCCACTACGCCCGTGTGGTGCAAGACAACGGCCGCTGGTTCTTGGCCGAGGCCGCCGACGCGGGCAAGAGCCAGGCCTATTTCTTGGCCCGCCTGGCGCCGGAGCTGCTGCCCCGCCTGCTGTTCCCCCTGGGCGGGCTGCGCAAAGAGCAGGTGCGCCAGATGGCCGCCGCCGCCGGGCTGCAAGCGGCCCAGCGGCCCGAGAGCCAGGACATGTGCTTTCTGCCCGTCGGCGGCTGGGACCAGTTCATGGCCCAGCGCCAGGGCGTGCGGCCCGGCCCCCTGAAGGACCAGCAGGGCCGGGTGCTGGGCGAGCACGCCGGCCTGCACCGCTACACGGTGGGCCAGCGCCGGGGCCTGGGCCTGGCCCTGGGCCAGCCCATGTACGTCACGGCCCTGGACGGACCTCGGGCGGCGGTCACGGTGGGCCCCCGGCCCAGCCTGGCCACCCGGGGCTTGGCCGGCCGCCGGCCCCTGTGGTACGCCCCCCTGGATGCCCAGCGCCCCTACACGGTGCGCTTCCGCTACTCTCACCGGGGCGTGGCCTGCCGGGTGCGGGGCGACGATCGGACAGTGGAGGTTTCCTTTGCCCAGGAGCAGGGCGCGGTGGCGCCCGGGCAACTGGCGGTGTTTTTCAAGGACCGGACGATCATGGGTTCGGCCTGGATCGTCAAGGCCTTTCCCTCTAACCATGGATAGATAGCGATGAAACTTTCTACGAGAGGACGTTACGGAGTGCGGGCCATGCTTGAGCTGGCCATGAATTCGGGTAAGGGGCCGATGCCGCTGCGCGATCTGGCCGCCCGTCAGGAGATATCCGCCAAGTACCTGGAACAGCTTCTGATACCCCTCAAGGGCGCCGGCCTGGTCAAGAGCGTGCGCGGGGCCCGGGGAGGCTATCTGCTCTCCACGGACCCGGTCAACATCACCCTGTATGACATCGTGCGCAGCCTGGAAGGCCCCCTGGCCCCGGTGGAGTGCGTGCAGGACGCCCAGTACTGCGACCGCGTGGGCGGCTGCACCGTGCACCTGGTGTGGGGCGACATGGGCCAGCTCTTGGTGGACTTCCTGAACAGCATCAGCCTGGCCGAGATGGTCCGGCGACAGAAGGTCAAAGACCAAAGTTGCGCCGCGCCGGTGGCGGCGGCCTGAGAGTCAACCCAAGCCGGAAGGAACAGCCATGAGGAGCATTGAGGAGATCAACGCCAAGATCAAGTCCGGGAAAGTGGTGGTGGCCACGGCCGAAGAGGTCGTGGACCTGGTCAGGGACAAGGGCGTCAAGGCGGCGGCCCGTCAGGTGGATGTGGTCACCACCGGCACCTTCGGGCCCATGTGCTCCTCCGGCATGTATTTCAACCTCAAGCAGTCCACCCCCAAGATAAAGTGCGGCGGCGGACGGGTGACCGTGGACGGTGTGACCGCCTATGCGGGCTGGGCCGCGGCGGACATCTGCCTGGGCTGCACCGCCCTGCCCGAGGACGACCCGCGCAACGCGGTCTTCCCGGGCCTGTTCAAGTTCGGCGGCGCCCACGTCATCCAAAAGCTGGTGGAGGGCCACAAGGTCAAGCTGGAGGCCCGGGCCTACGGCACCGACTGCTACCCCCGCAAGGAGTACAACGCCGAGCTGGGCCTGGAGGACTTCAACAACGCGGTGCTGTTCAACCCGCGCAACGGCTACCAGCTCTACAACGTGGCCATCAACCTGGGACAGAAGACCATCTACACCTACATGGGCGTGCTCAAGCCCCGCATAGGCAACGCCAACTTTGCCACCACCGGCGCCCTGAGCCCCCTGCTCAACGACCCCAAGCTGCGCACCCTGGGCATCGGCACCCGCATCTTCCTGGCCGGCGGCGAGGGCTACATTGCCTGGCACGGCACCCAGCACGTGGCCCAGCCCTCGCGGGACCAGCACGACTTGCCCTTGACCCCCTCGGCCACCCTGGCCCTGATCGGCGACCTGCGGGGCATGAGCGCCAAGTACCTGCGCGCGGCCTCCATCGTCGGCTACGGCGTATCCCTGTCCCTGGGCTTCGGCCTGCCCATACCGGTGGTGGACGAGGAGGTGATGGCCTACTGCGCCATCAGCGACGCGGACATCACCTATCCCATCGTGGACTACGCCGAGAACTATCCCCTGGCCCGGGCCGCGGACCTGGGGCGGGTGTCTATGGCCGAGCTGATGAGCGGCTCCATCGAGATTGACGGCAAGAAGGTGCCCACCGGCTGTCTGTGCAGCCGGGTGATAGGCCGGCAGGTGGCCCTGGAGCTCAAGCAGTGGATCAGTCAGGGCCGCTTTCTGCTGACGCGGCCGGTGGCTCCCCTGCCCGGAGCCCAGTTGTCCGCCGCACTGTAAATCTCGCGGCCCGGCCCCCGTCCGGGGGCCGGGCGCACAGGAAAAGGGGCGATCACCTTGGCGAAAAAAAAGCTTGTCTTAAGTTTCCCGCCCCGGCTGATTCAAGAGCCGGTCACCTATAACCTCATCCGCCAGTTCGACCTGCAGGTGAACATCCTGCGGGCCACGGTGCACCCGCGGGAGCGGGGCCGCATGGTGGTGGAGCTGGTGGGCAACAAAAAGAGCCTGGACCAGGGCCTGGCCTACCTGGAGGAGCAGGGGGTGCAGGTGGACACTCTAGTGCAGGAGATGCGCCATTACGACGAGCGCTGCGTCAACTGCACCGCCTGCACCGCGGTATGCCCCACCGACGCCCTGACGGTCAACCCCCAAACTCGGGAGTTGGTATTCGACGCCTCTCAGTGCATAATGTGCGAGTCATGTATCCCGGCCTGTTCCTACGGGGCCATGGAGAGCCAGTTCTAACCGCCGCGGACTAACACCTTTCTCCCTGGGAGGGCCGATTGGCACAGGCAGGCAGCCCGGCCCCGGCTGCGCGTTGGGCCCGCATGCTACTAGGCAGACATATACCCCCGCGGCGGCTGATACTGGCCGGCCTAGTGCTGGTGGGCCTGGGCCTGCGCCTTTGGGGCCTGTCCTGGCAGCCCGGCGGGCCCCAGGGCCTTCCCCTGGGCGCCTGGGGCTGGGGGGTTATAGAAAACCTCAGCCTGACCCAGCCCACCTATCCCGGCCTGTGGACCCAGGCCTTCTTCTCCCTGGCGGCCCTGCTGCAGGGACTTTCCTCCTTCTTAGGCGGCATGCTGGAGCTGCTGCTGGGCCAGGTGCGCTACCTGGCCGAGGTGCGCCTGTCCGGGCTGTTGGCCGGCCGCCTGTGCGTGGTGGCCCTGGGCGTGGCCCAGATACCCATGGTCTATCTGCTGGGCCGGCGCTGCTTCGACAGCGTGGCCACCGGCCTGCTGGCCGCGGTGCTGGTGACCTTCAGCCCCCTGCTGGTGGCCCGCAGCCATTACCTGGCCCTGGACGTGCCCCTGGGCTTCATGGTGCTCTTGTGCGCCTGGCTGGCCTGGCTAGTCATGGATTCCCCCCGGGCCGGCCTCTTCTTCGCCCTGGGCCTGACCCTGGGCCTGACCATCACCATCAAGCCGGCCGGCCTGGCCGCCGCGCCCCTGGCCCTGGCCGCCACCCTGCTAGTGCTGTGGCGCAGCGACCGGGGTTCCTGGCGCTGGCTGCTACTCTGGCCGGCCTACGCCCTGGGTGGCCTGCTGCTGGGTCTGATCCTGGGCTCGCCCGGCCTGGTGCTGCACCCCCGGGACCTGGCCTCCCTGGACCTGCGCCAACTGGGGCTCTTAACGAACCAGGACTGGTGGTCCTTCGTCCAGCAGCGCGGGCGGCAGGCCGCCGAGCTGCTGCTGGGGGTGCAGGGCCTGGAGGTGGCCCTGCTTTGGCTCATCAGCCTGGCCATTCTCATCGACCGCCGCCAGGTGCGGCGCTGCCTCATCGCCCTCAGCCCCCTGCCGTTCATGCTGGCCGGCCTGCTGCTGCCCAGCTCCTCCCCCGAGGGCTGGCTGGCCTCCTGGCTGCCGGCGGCGGCGGTGGCGGCCTGCTGGCCCCTGGTGTTGCTCTGCCGGCGGCTGCCCCGCTTCCGCATGCAGGTGGCGGCGGTGCTCCTCTTGGCCGTGGCCCTGGGCCTGTTCTCCTGCTGGCGCTCCCTGGCCGTCAGCTATCTCTTCTGGCAGCAGAGCACCTTGCGGACCGCCCGGGAGTGGCTGCAGGACAACCTGGCCCCGGATGAGAAGCTCCTGGCCGGCCCCGGCGTGCCCCTGGACATCACCACCGGCGCTCGCGCCTGGGGCAAGGGCCAGTCCCTGGGGCAGATACTCAAGCAGGGGCAGTACCTGGTGGTCTCGGCTTGGCCGGGCCACGATCCCCGGCCGCAGCCGTCGCCCGCGCCGGAGATGCTGGCCTCCCTGCAGTTGGTCAAGCGCCTGGACCTGAAGTCCGGCTGGGGGCCGGGCCGCTGGTGGCCTGAGGCCAACTTCCCCAGCGGCATCAGCCCGCGGGTGGAGGTATACGCCCCGCGGCCGGCCAGCCACCTCAACCAGCTCCTGGCCCTGGCCCGGCCGCCGGTGGGCTACCGCCGGCCCTACAGCGTGGTCTACAGCCAGGCTACGGTCTACAGCCGCGACGACGGCCAGATGCTGTTGGAGACCTCCCGCGGCAGCCGGCGGGTGCTGCGCCTGGAAAGCCCGCGCGAGGCCCTGGGGCTGCGCCTGAGCAACCTGGGCCAGGAAATGACCGAGGTGGAGGTGATCCAGGGGCCCTGGCCCGACCGCCGGATCACCCTCTACCCAGGTCAGAGCGCCGACTTGATCCTCAAGGCCCGCACCTGGCCGCCCATGGCCCGCGGCATCTACCCGGTGGGCGTGCGTCTGCTGCGGCCGGGGCGCATCCTGGCCCATCTGGAGCACGAGCCCCTGCTGCTGGGCAAGCGGGAGCTAGAGGCGGGCCGCTGGCAGAGCGCCGCAGGTTGGCTGCAGCAGGCCCTGCGGGGGCAGGAGAGCTTCGACGCCCGGGTGATGCTGGCCGGGGCCCAGACCCGCCTGGGGCGCTACGCCGAGGCCAGCCGGACCCTGGCCGCACTGCCCGGCCAGGTGGCCCGCGAGTACCTGGCCCTGGCCAGCGAGCCGCCGGGCCCGCGCTGGGACCAGCGCCTGACCGCCCTCACCGGCTACCACCTGGGTCTGCTGCGCCGCGCGGTGTCCCTGGGCTACAAGGTGGACGGCCCCCTGTGCGTGAGCGACGGCCGCGAGGTGAGCCTGCGCGGCGGCGGCTATCACGGCAGCTACCGCCGGCCCAAGCAGGGTGATGGCGGCGTGCTCTCCCTCTGGCTGGCCGATCCCTATCCCCAAGGACCCTGGCGCCTGGACCTGGACCTGAGCAGCGCGGCCCGGGCGGGGGCCCAGGAGCAACTGGCCCGGGTGGAGGTCTGGGGCCGCAGCGGCCGGACCAGCGAGCTGCTGGCCAAGGCGCCCATCCTGGCCGGCAACCTGCGGGAGGGCCGCGGCCGGGTGACGCTGCCCCTGTACAACCCCTGGAGCGCGGCCAGCCTGGAGCTGCGGCTGTTCTACACCTCTCCTCATCCCCTGCGCCTGGAATCGCTGCGGGTGGGCGCGGACCTGCGGGCCCACATGGCCTGGATGCTGCGCTGGTACCACGAGGCTTGGGGCCAGGTCTCCCTGAACGCCGGACGCTTCCAGGCCGCGGTGGACTCCTTCCAGGCCCTGCTGAAACTGAACCCGGACCAGCGCCGCATCTACCTGCCCTTGGCCAAGGCCCTGTTGGAGACCGGCAAGCTGCCCCAGGCCCTGGCCGTGGTGCGCCGGGCGGAAAAGGCCTTCCCCTCCTTTCCGGACCAGCTGCAGGGCGTGGCCGAGCTATATAAGCTTTTGCAGCAGCCCAAGGACATGGCTCGGGTGGAGGCCCGCCTGGGTCACCTGCGCCCCTCCCTGAAGAAGGAGAGCCGCTTTGAGGAGGGCCTGACCCTGCTGGGCTATGACCTGCCCAAGAACCAAGTCAAGGTGGGCAATGTGCTGGACGTGAACTTCTACTGGCGGGTCTGGCAGAAGGTGCCCTGGGACTACGTGGTGTTCTTGCACCTGCGCGGCCCCGGCCGGGTGCTGAACTTCGACCACGACCTGGACCAGGGCCGGCAGTCTCTGACCAGCTTGCAGCCTGGCCAGGTGGTGCGAGAGGACCTGCACCTGAACATCCCCCCGGACACGCCCCCCGGCTCCTACCGCCTGGTGGTGGGCCTGTGGGACCCCCATTTCGTGCGCGAGCCCCTGAGCGTGGCCCAGGGCCAGGGCGATGTCAGCCGCGAGGTGGTGGTGGGCGAGGTGAAGGTGGTCAAGTAGGGGCCGGGGCCTTAGCCCGGATATTTCGTGAGGGTTGGGCGGGCGTGTTATTTAGGCTTTATTTAAGCGGCGGTTAAGGGAAATCATTACAATCTGCTGGGTAAGGTTTGCCCCCTGGCCCGGCACAGCCAGCCGCCGGCAGACAAGGCGGCCCAAGGCTTGGGCGGCCAAGGCCCTTGGGCGGGAGCATTGATGTCTGGTGAGGGCAGATAGCTTCACGACCCGCTTTGCCCCCAGCGGCCCGCTGGCTGGCAAAGCCGGACGCCCGGCCCTTATGAAAATATCCGGGTTTAGTCCAGGCGCTCCACCGATGCCCCGGCCAGCTTAAGCGGCCCGCCCCGGCGGTAGAGCACCCGCAGCCCCAGCTCGCAACGCCGGGTCAGTCTGAACTCCACCGCCACATCCTTGTACTGCGGACCCAGGTCCGCCCCGCGCACCAGGGCGTGCCCCAGGGGCAGGCGGCCCAGGTCCGTGGCCACCACCAGCTCGGCCAGGAGGGCCTTGGCCGGCGCCGGCTGCGGGGCGGCCAGGCGGAAGCGGGCCCGGTAGCGGCCGGGTTCGTAGGTCTGCTGGGGTCCGTGCATGAGGTACAGCTCGGGGTTGCGCTGGGGCTGGGCCAGCACGGCCAGGCCGCCGGGCACCTTAGGGTCCGCCACCAGGTCGCCGGTCTGCCGCCAGAGCCGGCTGGCCGGATAAAACGCCGGCGGCCGGGCGGCCTCGGCGAAACCCACCAGCACCAAGTCCAGGGCCAGGTCGCTCTGGCCGTAGAAGCGGGTCAAGAGGTCCAGGTGGGCCGCCTGCGCCAGGATGAAGGGCAGATCCACGTCGTGCCAGCCGCCGTCGGCCGGCAGCACCGCCGTCGTCAGCTCCCGGCCGGCCAGCAGCGGCCCGCCGCCGGCTAAGCGCACCTCGATGCGGCCGGGCAACTGGCCAGGCCCGCGCTTGAGGCGGAAGCGGGCCAGGTAGCGCCCCGGCGGGTAATAGCGATAGGGCTGGAAAAAGGCCACCGGCTGGGAAGAGAGCAGGCCGGGCCGGTCCCGTCCGGCCTGGGCCAGGGCCACGTTGCCGGCCGGCCGGGGCAGGCGGGGCCCCAGGGGGCCACCCGGCAAGGCCTGTTCGGCGAACAGCAGCCCCCAGCCCGAAGCGTCCTTGTCCTCCACCAGCCGTCCGGTGTCACGTTGCAGCCAGGCCGCCTCCCACAGGCTGACCACCGGCGAGGTCAGGCCGCTGACCGGGGCCGGCTGCGCGCTCAGGTTGGGGGCGAAGAGAAAGACCGTGCCCTCCTGGAGGACCGGCCGCAGCAGGCCGCTGGCCAGCAGCCGCTCCCGGCTCAGGGCCGGCGGAAAGGCGCTGAGCCAGTAGGGGAAGGCCTGCTCGTCGTCGTGGAAGCTGACCAGCCCCACCCGCAGCCGGCGCAGGATGTCCAGGGCCTGGGGCGTGACCTGGCCCAGGTTCAAATCGCGCAGGGGCCGGTATATCTCCTGGCCATAGCGCCGGAGGGCCAGGGGCGAGTAGCCGTTGACCGACAGGGCCCGGGTGCCGGTGATGGTCAGCTCGTACAGCGAACCCTGGTGGGCGTCGGCCGGCCAGATGGGCAGCTCCAGCAGGCGCTCCTTGGCGGCCGGCCCGGTGGGCAGGTTCTTTTTGATGGCCGCCTGCAGGCCGGGTCGGATGCTGGCCAGGGACAGCCCCGGCGGCCCCGGCGGCCAAAAGCCCCAGACCATGAGCCCGGCCAGGACCAGCACCAAACCGATCCCGGCCGCTGGCCGCGCGGACCAGCGCCGCCTGACCTCCCGCAGCAGCCAGGCCGCCACTAGGCCCAGGAACAGGACCCCCAGCAGGGCCAGGCGTCCGGGCACCCGCGGGTAGTTGAAAAAGGGCAGGTGGCGGTAGAGCAGGCCGTAGAGGGGGAAGGACGGCAGATTGGGGCCCAGGCTCAGCAGGGTGAAGCCCACGCCCAGCCCGGCCCACAGGGAGGCCCGGCCGGCCCCGCGCAGGCGCTCCGGCCGGGCCAGGCCCAGCCAGGCCAGGGCGGCCAGGGCCAGGCCCACCAAGGTCCAGCCCAGGAAGGCCAAGCGCTCCATGCTGGGGTCGAACAGGTCGAACAGGCTGGGGGCGAAGAAGCCCACCTCGGCCAGGCTGCGGCCGCCGCCGGCCTGGCTGGGGGCCAGGACGGCGCCCAGGCTGCCCAGGATGAAGGCCGCGGCCAGGGCCAGGCCCAGGGCCGGTAGGAGCAAGGGCTTGAGCAGTGCCCAAGCTTCCTGGCCCGGCGCTCGCCAGACCGGCCGCAGCCGCCGCACCAGCCGCCACAGGCCCCAGGCGATCAATACCAGCAGCAGGCCGGCCCCCAAGTGGGGCGGGCTCCAGACCAGGCGCAGGGCATAGACCGGGGCCAGGGCCAGGGGGGCCAGGCCCGCGGCCGCCGCCACCCGCGCCTGGGCCAGGTCCAGGCTGCTCAAGGCCCGCACCAGGGCCGCCAGCAGCAGCCACCAGGTCCAGGCCAGGATCAGATATAGGGCCAGGCCGAGCAGCAGCTGGCCAACGGAAAAGTCCGCACCCGGCGCCGGCCACTGGCGCAGATAGGCGAAGACCCCCAGCCCCAGGCCCGCGGCCAGCACCGGCAGCCAGGGCCGGCCTTGGTCCAGGGCCTCCGCCTCGGCGGGTCCTTGGGGCGCAGGGCGCAGCAGGACTCGGAGCGGCGCGTAGACCACCAGCAGCAGGGCCAGGTAGTAGATCAGGTGCGGGTCCAGCATGGCCGAGACCAACAGCGCCCCGCCGGCGCCCGCGCCCCAGGCCAGCCAGGTGGAGCGCTGCTGGGCCTGGCTGGCCTGCCAGGCCCGCTCCAGGCACCACAGGCACAGGGGCAGGATGAAGGCCGCGAAGCCGTAGAGGTGGCCGCCGGCCACCTCCGAGGTGCGCGCCGGCAGCAGGGCGAAGCACAGACCGGTCAGCAGGGCGGCCCAGCGATCGTGCAACAGGTCCCGGGCCCAGACATAGGCCAGCAGGCCGGCCAGGACGAAGGACAAAAGCACCAGCAGGTTATAGGCGGTCAGGGGCCCCAGGGGCCGCAGCAGCACGTACAGGGCCGAAAAAGGGAACAGGGCATAGACCCCCTGCAGCCCCGGCGAGAGAAAGGTGTTGAACTCATAAGGGTTGCTGAACAGGCGCGAGGGCCCGGTCAGGTTGTCCACCAGCAGCCAGCACCAGTAGTAGAACTGCAGGTGGTCGCCTGGCACCAGGGTGGGCGGCGGCGGGCCCGGCTGGGTCTGGTAGGTGGGCGCGGCGTGAAAGCTGCTGGGGATGGCCCGGTTCAGGAACTGGGACAGGGGCCAGGTGTAGGCCATAGCCAGGGCCAGCAGCAGTATGGCCACATACAGCAGCCACCGCCACTGAAACCCGCGCCTGTCCCGCTTATTCCCCGGCTCCGGCAAAAGAGACTCTCCCTGGTTCCTCAGGGCGCGGGCTGCACCGAGACGCCGGCCAGCTTCAGGGAGGCGCCTTGGCCGTACAGCACCCGCAGGTCCAATTCTGCCTGCCGGGGCAGGGTGAAGTCCACGGCAATGTCTCGGTAGTCCATAGCCAACTGGCTGGCCTTCACCTGGCGATGCCCCAGGACCAGGCGGCCCAGGTCCGTGGCCACCACCAGCTCGGCCGCGGGGGCCTGGGCCGGGCTGGGCTCCAAGAGGGCCAGGCGGAAGCGGGCCTGGTAGCGGCCGGCGGGGTAGGTCTGTTGCGGGCCGTGCACCAGATACAGCGGCGGGGTGTAGCCCCGGCGGGCGGCCACGGCCAGGCCGCCGGGCACGGTGGGGTCGGCCAGCAGATCGCCGGCCTGGCGCCAGAGCTGGCTGGCCGCGTAAAAGGCCTGCGGCTGGGCCTGGTCAGCGAAGCCCACCAGCACCAGGTTCAGCTCCAGGTCGCTGAGGCCGCTAGCATAGGTGCGCAGCTCTAGGCGGGTGACTGCCTCTAGCTTCAGGCGCAGGCCCACGTCGTGCCAGGCGCCGTCGGCCGGCAGCCGCTCCGGGGTGAGCGCGGCGCTGGCCAGCACCCGACCCTGTTGGTCGCTGACCTCCACCCGGCCCGGTGCCGGCCCCGGCCCCCGGCGCAGGCGGAAGCGCACCAGGTAATCGCCCGGCGGCAGGGGGCGCTCCGGCCCCCGGCTGAGCCAACCCGCCTGGTCGCGGCCGGCCCGCATCTGGGCCACGTTGCCGGCAAAGCGGCTCAGGCGCGGACCCAGGGGGGCGCCGGGCCGCATTGGCTCGCCGAACAAGAGTCCCCAGCCCGAGGCCCGCTTGTCCTCCACCAGGCGGCCGGTGTCGCGGCCCAGCCAGGCCGCGGGCCAGAGAATGGTGGCCGGCGAGCTGAGCGAGCTCTCACGGCCATCCGGGCGGGCCTGGTAGTCCGGCCGCAGCAGGAAGACGTTGCCCTCCTGGCGCAAAAGGCGAAAGGCGCCGCTGGCCTGCAGGCGCTGTCGGGCCAGGTCCGGCGGGAAGGGGCTCACCTTGCTGGGGTAGACCTCGGCGTCGCTATAGAAGGCCACCAGCCCCACCTTGAGGCGCTGCATGGTTTGCAGGGCGGTCTGGTTCACCTCGCCCAGGTCCAGGGGGTACAGGGGCCAGAATACCTGCTGCACGTAGGCCCTGGGCACCAGGGGCGCATAGCCGTTGACCAGGCGGGCCCGGGTGCGGGTGACCAGGAACTCGTACACCGAGGACTGGTGCGAGTCGCCGGGCCAGATGGGCAGGCCCAGCAGGCGCTGGGGGTCCTTAGGTCCGGCGGGCAGGGCCCCCCGCACCGCGGCCTCCAGGGGTCCGGGCGGCGGCACCAGGCAGATGCCGGTGCGGGCCGGCGGCCAGAGGTCCCAGACGATCAGGGCCGACAGGGCCAGGCCCAGGGCAATGAGCGCCCCCCGCCGGTTGCGCAGGGGCCGGGCCAGCCCGCGCAGGGCCCAGCCGCCGGCCAGGGCCAGCAGCAGCACCGCCAGGATGACCAGCCGTCCCGGCACCCGGGGGAAGTTGAAGAAGGGCAGGTGCCGGTACAGGAAGCCGTACAGGGGCAGTTGGGGCAGGTTGGGGCCCAGGCAGAGCAGCCCGGCCAATAGGCCCAGGGCCGTCCACAGGGCGGCCAGCATGCCGCCCTTGGCCTTGGCCGGCCGGCCCAGGGCCAAGAGCACCAGCCCGGCCAGGGCCAGGGCCAGGAGCACCAGCCCCAGGTACACGATCTGCTCGGAGTGGGCCGCCTGGGGGCTGAACAGGTCGCCCAGGCGCGGCGAGAACAGCCGCACCTCGGCCAGGGCCCGGCCGGCCCCAGCGATGCTGGCGTCCATGACCCGGTGTTTGTTGATGAGCATGGCCACCACGCCCAGGCCCCAGCCCAGGCCCAGGGGAATCAGCGGCGCCCAGGTGCCCGCGGGCCAGGCCGGCATCTGGCGGGCCCGCCACAGCTTGGGCAAAGAGAACGCCGCGCCCAGGACCAGCACGGCCAGGGCCAGCAGCTTGCCCAGGTGGGGTATGGGCAGCCAGAATTGCACGCCATACAGCGGGCCTAGCAGCAACGGCAGCAGGCCCTGGGCCAGGACCCGGCGGCAGGCGGCCGGTCCCAGGCTGGTCAGGGCCACGGCCAGCCAGGACAAGAGCAGCCACAGCACCAGCGTCACCACCAGGCCCAGGCCCAGGCTGCCGGCCAGGCCGCCGGCGGCCGCGGCCCCGGCGCGCAGCGCGGCCAGGTGCAGGGCCGCGCCCAGGGCCAGGCCCGCGGCCAGCACCTTGGCCAGGCTGGTCCAGTCCGGGGCCGCCTCTTCCTGTGGCGCGTCCTCGCGGCCGCGCATGATCAGGCGCAGGGGCACGTACAGGCCCAGCAGGAGGGTGCTGTAGTAAAAGAGATGCCCCTCCATCAGGCCCAGGGAGAGCAGGGCCAGGCCTGCGCCTGCGCCCCAGAGCCAGGGCCGCCGCTGCCAGCCCCGCTCCAGGCACCACAGGCACAATGGCAGCAGGAAGGCCACGAAGCCGAACAGGTGGCCGGAGAGCACCTGGGAGGCCCGGAAGGGCAGCAGGGCGAAGATCAGGGCCGCGGGCCAGGCGGCCAGGTCGTCGTGCAGCGCCTGGCGGGCCAGGGCAAAGGCCATTAGCCCGGCCAGCAAATAGCTTAGCAGCACCAGGGCGTTGTAGGCCGGCAGGGCCCCCAGGGGCCGCAGGGCCAGATACAAGAGGGACAAGGGGAAGTTGGCGTACAGGGCGATGCCCTGCGGGTGCAGGAAGGTGGAGAACTCGTAGGGGTTAGTGAACAGGGGTGAGGGCCCCAGCAGGTTGTCAATGAACAGCCAGCACCAGTAATAGAACTGCAGGTGGTCGCCGGGGATCAGCGGCACCTGCTCGTAGCCCGGCACCGGCCAGTAGACATAGGGCAGGCCGCGGCCGAAGTTGGCGGCCAGGGGCCAGGTATAGACCACGGCCAGAGCCAGCAGCAAGAGGCCCAACAGCGCCGCCAGCCCCGCGCTGAACCGGTCCGCGGGCGGCTGATTGCCCTGGCTCACGGGGTGCTGGCCTTTACCGTTTCCAGTTGCGGGACGATGGACAGGGAGTGCAGGACCAGCCGGTACTTGCCGGTGGTCCCCAGGCGCACCTCAAACTGGCGGGCTCCCTGGGGCAGGTCGAAATCCAGGACCACGGGCTTCCCCAGTTCTTGGCCGCTCACCTGGCTGCGGGTGAGCACCTGGCGTCCCTTGTCCTGGCTCGCGTCCAGCCAGGCCACGGGCTGCGGGCCCCGGTAGGGGCTGCTGAGGCGGGCGAAGACCTGGTAGCGCCCCGGAGGCAGGTTGAGGTACTGGCCCCAGAGGAACAGCTTGGGCGCGGGCAGGGCCGGCACCTCCACTTCCGAGGACCCTGCGCGCACCGGTTTGGCCGGCGGGCGGGCATAGCGGGCCGGGGGCAGGGAAAGCTCCAGCAGGGCCTGCTGCGGCTGCGGACCCGCCGGCCCCAGGCGCCAGGACATGCCCTGGCCCGGGAATATCCGCGCCCGCTCCCACAGGGTGATGCGGTGGGCCGGGTTGTTGTAGGCGGTCAGGCCAGGACCCACGCGGTCGGCCGCAATGGCCGCCCCGGCCACCATCAGGAAGGCGGCCAGCAGGCAGATCAGGGCCGACACCGGCGCGAAGCGCTGGCCGTCTATCTGCAAGGCCAACACCACCACCCCGGCCAGGCACAGCCAGATCAGACCCAACTGGGCGTTAACCGCGGGCTGCTGGTTGGCGAAGACATAGGCCGGCAGCAGGTTTTCCACCAAGGGGAACTGCAGGCCCTGGCCCAGCACCACCTTGTGCCCGTAAACCGCCGAGGGATGGTGCATGACCAAGGCCGCCGCCGCCGCGGTGAGCACCGCCAGCATCACCGTGACCAGCATGAAGCGGCGCGGGGCCCAGCGGGCGCCGGCGGCCATGCCCAGGGCCAGGAAGGGCACTGCCGCCACCAGGTAGCGGGCGGGCGGGTTGATGCCCCCGAACCAGTCCGCGTACAGGCCGGCGGTGAGGTAGGTGGCCACGGCCATGAGCATCACCCAGAAGCCGTCTCCCGGCCGCCGGCGCAGCAGCCAGATCAGGCCGGCCACCGCGGCTATCCAAATGGGCCCGTAGGGCAAGAGCCCCTCGCCGGCGTCCACCCACAACCCGCTGAGCCCCTCCCAGGCCCCGCGCGGGTTCAGATAGGCGCCCTGGGCGTGGACCTGGGCCGTGGGCAGGGGCGAGCCGTACAGGTGGCTGAAATAGGTGCTCAGCAGCCAGGCTGAGACGATGCAGGGCAGGAAGAAGGCCATGAGGCCGCCGAAGCTCCGCCAGTGGCCCCGGGTCAGGGCGTACACCGACAGCAGCACCGACAGCAGGATGAAGCGTTCGTGGAACCAGGCCAGATAGGCAGCCAGCACCCCGGCCAGCAACAGGGTGCCCAACTGGCCCGGCTGGGCCACGCGCAGGCGGCGGAAGGCGGCCACGCTGAAGGCCGCGGCAGCCATCTCCGGGAACAGCAGGTTGGAGTAGAGCAGGCCGGGCAGGGCCAAAGAAGACGCCGCCGCCGCCAGCAGGGCCGGCCCCTCGCGGCCGGTGTAGAAGCGGGCCAGCCAGAAAACTTCCAGCACCATCCAGGCTCCTAGCAGCCAGACCAAAATGGTGGCTAGCTTGCGCGGACCCAGATCAGTATACAACCCCCAGGCGTAAAAGGGCGAGAGCAGGGCGGGCAGGCCCGGCCGGTGGTTGGAGGCCCAGGCCCGGTCCTGGGTCCAGGTGCCGTGGCCGGTCACCAGGCGGGCCGGGTCGCTGAAGTTGGAGCTTTCGCGCAGCAGGATGCTGTCCATCAGGTCCAGGCTGCGGTCCACGGCCAGGCTGTGGGTGCTCAGCAGATAAGAAGGCTCGTCGCCGGCCATGAGGTAGCCGGTCTGGCCGCTGACCTCGTTGAGGCGCAGGCCCACCCCGGCGAACACCCCCAGGGTCAGCAGGAACACCAGCGGCGCCAGCCAAAAACGGTGGTCGCCAAGGCCTCGCCGCAGCAGCTCCGGCGCGGCCAGGCGGGTTTGCAGCAGCACGGCGCCGGCCACGGCCAGGGCGGCCAGGGGCCAGGCCTCGCGGCCCAGGGCCAGGGGCGCGGTGCTGTAGCCGTAAAGGGGCCAGCACAGCTCCATCAGGGGCACCAGCAAGAGGGCCAGGGAGGGCCACCAGGCGCGGTAGGCCCGGCGAAAGGCCTGGGGGCGCTCCAGGGCCTGCTGGGACAGCCAGTGCCGCTGCCAGAGCGCCACCAACAACTGCAGCAGCCAGGCGCCCAGGCCGATGGCCGCGGTCTGCCACCAGGGCGGCCAGACCCACAGCACCGCCACCTGGCCGTCGGGTTGGGTGGTCATGACCAGGGCCCAGCGGGAGGCCGCGAAGACCGCCCAACTGAAGCCGGCCAGCAAGGTGGCTGGCTGCCAGTAACCGGTGGTTTTCGATCGGCTTTGACTCATGGTTCGGGCAGCCCCAATTGGGAACGCCATGGGTCCCAGCGCTTGTGGCGCAACCAAAAGTTGTAGAGTTTGGCGTCGGCCTGGCGAGCGCGGACCAAGGCCTGACGTGCCATCTGCTGGTGTCCGGCCCGCGTTTCCAGCCAGGCCAGCTCCAGCCATAAGAGCACCGGATAGGTGCCTTTATACGTCTTCATCTCCCGCCAGATGCGGTCCAACTCCGCCCGCGGGAGCCGGCCGCCCTGCGCCACACTGGCGGCATGGGCCAGGCCTAACAGCGGCAGAACCCGGTAGGCCGGCGCCCAATGCTGCGCCAGGCGGCGCTGAGCGGCTTTCTGCCGCAGGTCCGGTCCCTTGTAAAAGGCCCAGAACACTGCGGCCGCCACCAGCAGCACCAACAACCCAATGACCCACGGAGGCAGCCTTGCAGGCTGCTGGCTGGATTCGTCCATGAGGGAGAGCTTCAAATTACCGCTCCAGCCAACCTCCGACAGGCCTTGCAAGCCTTCGAATATAATATTGAAGCATGTTATGACCTAGAGCGTCAAGCTGATCTATGTGTATTTTTTGCGCCATCGGAACCGGCGCGCAGACCGCCGGAAAGGTACCAGGGCACCGCTGGCAGAGCGCTGACCAGGGCGGTCAGGTTGGTGACCAGGCCCAGCAGGAAGGCCTGGGTGGAGTCCAGACCCACCAGGCTGAACAGGGCCATGTACAGGCCCTCTAACACCCCGAAGCTGGAGAAGGAAACCGGCAGGCGCGCCAGCAGGAACACCACCGGGGTCACGGCCGCGGCTTGAATCAGACTCAATGGGATGTTCAGGGCCAGGGCCGCCAGCCAGTTACCCACGATGGGCGCGGCCTGCTCCAGGAAGGACAGCAGCAGAAACCAGGCCAAGACCCCGCGGTGCCGGCGATAATCGTGGTAGGCCTTGATGAAGCGCGAGAGCCAGGCCAGCAGGCGGCCCCCAGCCAGCAGGCGCTGCTCCAGGCGCTGGTGCAGGCGGCCGGCCAGGGCCGAGAAGGAGACGATCACCGCGCCGGCCCCGCCCAGCAGGATGGCCAGGGACCAGACGAAGAACTCCCGGGGCAGCCGGCTGGTCAGGCCGGTGAGTAGCACCAGGCCGATCACCGCGGCCAGGGCCGCGGCCACGAAGCCCAGGGCGCGCTCCAAGAGCACCGAGGCCGCGACCATCTCGCTGGGGCGCTGGGGCCCGGCCACCAGGGTCACCCGCAGGGCGTCGGCCCCCAGGGTGGTGGGCAGAAAGCAGCCGGCGAAGCCCGCCAGATAATAGGACTTCAGGGCCTCGGCCCAGCCCAGGGGCAGGCCCCGGGCCAGCACCAGCAGCCGCCACTTGTAGGCCATCAGGAAGCGGTCAGCGGTGCTCCAGGCCAGCAGCAGCAAGAGAAACTGCCAGCGGCAGCCCGCCAGCACCCGCTCGGCCTGGCCCAGGTCCACGAAGAAAAGGAGCAGGACCAGCAGGAGCCCGGCGCTGATGGCGGCCCGCAGACAAGTTTTGGCTTTCTTGTGCAAAAGCGCCCCCTGATTCCGGCTCCTTAGCAACCCCCGCCACGTTAGCACCTGCCCGCCACAGCGTCAACGCAGCCCCGCGGGCCCCGGCGTTTGCACTTGCCAGGTGGGGTATGATTCATTAGGCTTACCCAATTCCCAGGCCGCGGGCCCGCGGCCCAACGGCCAAGGCAAGGGAGACAGGCAGGGCGCTATGTGCGGCTTGAACGGGTTCAGCTGGGAGGATCAGGGCCTTATCCAGGCCATGAACCGGGTACTCCACCACCGGGGTCCGGACGACCGGGGCCAGGTGGTGGGCTTCGGCGCCTCCCTGGGCCAGACCCGGCTTTCCATCATCGACCTGTCCGAGCGCGGCCGCCAGCCCATGGTCAACGAGACCGGCGACGTGTTCGTGGTGGTCAACGGCGAAATCTACAACCACCTGGACCTACGCGCCGAGCTGATCCAGGCCGGCCACGTCTTCCACAGCCACAGCGACTCCGAGGTGGTGCTGCACGGCTATGAGCAGTGGGGCCCCGGCGTCATCGAGCGCATCATCGGCATGTTCTGTTTCGCGGTGCTGGACGGACCCAGAAGGCGGATCATGCTGGGCCGCGACCGCCTGGGCATCAAGCCCCTGTACTACCACCTGAGCCAGGGCCGGCTCATCTTCAGCAACGAGATCAAAGCCATGCTGGCCTGGCCCGGCCTGGAGCGCCGGGTGGACCTCACCAGCCTGTTCCACTACCTGGGCTATGAGTACGTGCCCGCCCCGCGCACCCTGTTCGCGGGCGTGAACAAGCTTCGGCAGGGCCACTACGCCATCTTCGAGCTGGACAGCGGCCGCTTTGAAGAGAAGCCCTACTGGGACGTGCGCTTCCAGCCCCGCTTCTCCCGGCCCGAGGAGGCGGTGGAGGAACTGCGCGCCCTGCTCAAGCTGTCGGTCAAGCGCCGGTTGATGAGCGACGTGCCCCTGGGGGTGTTCCTCTCCGGCGGCCTGGACTCCACCACGGTGGTGGCCCTGATGCGCGAGCTGGGGGTCAGCGAGCTAAAGACCTTCTCCATCGCCTACCCGGACCCCAGCTTCAGCGAACTGGACTACGCCAATGACATGGCCCGGCACTACGGCACCGACCAGACCGTGCTGATGATCCAGGGCCTGAGCATGGAGGACCTGGAGACGGCGGTCTACCATCTGGACGAGCCCATGACCGACCTGTCGGCCATCCCCCTGATGCTCATCTGCCGCAAGGCCAAGGAGCGGGTGACGGTGGTGCTCTCGGGCGAAGGCGGCGACGAGATCTTCGCCGGCTACGACCGTTTCAAGGCCTCCAAGGCGGCGCGTGTCCTGGGCTGGCTGCCCGGCTGCGCCGCGGCGCTCCACCGCTTGGCCGGGCTACTACCCGACCAGCCCCAGAAAAAGGGCGCGGTCAACGTGCTCAAGCGCTTCCTGGAGGGCTGCGTGCTGCCGGCCGAGGGCGAGCACCTGCGCTGGCAGTACTTCCTGGCCCCGGAGCTGGCCGGCCAGCTATTCCAGCCCGAGGTGGCGGCCCAGGTGGGCCTGGACGACCCCTTCGCCCCGGTGCGGGAGGTGCTCTCCCACTGCAACAGCCGCGACCGCCTGGACCGGGAGGTGTACCTGGACCTCAAGCTGGCCATGGCCGACAGCGTTTTGATGAAGGTGGACAAAATGTCTATGTCCACCTCCCTGGAGGTGCGGGTGCCCTTCCTGGACCACGAGGTGGTGGAGTTCACCGCCAGCCTGCCCTCCTGGTTCAAGCTCAAGGGCTTCACCACCAAGTACATCCTGCGCCAGGCCATCCAGGGCCTGGTGCCGGACCGGGTGGTGTTCCGGGGCAAGCAGGGCTACTCCCTGCCGGTGAAGAACCTGCTGCGCGGCCAGCTGCGGCCTTTGATGCAGGAGCTGCTCACCACCAGCCCCTTGGTCCGGGATTTCCTGCAACCGGCCACGGTGCAGCGCCTGATGGCCGAGCACCTGGCCGGCACCCACAACCACAACCACATCCTCTGGGCCCTGGTCAATGCGACCCTGTGGCACCGCCGTTTCCTGGAAGGCTAGACAGCCCCGGAAGCCGCGTGATAATTACTGGTTGAGTCGCCCCTTTCACCGGGAGGTGGTAGGTTCCATGAGCACCCAGGCCCCCAAGCCCAGCAGCGCCGGCGGGTCAAAGACCCACGCCGCGGCCACCGGCCAGGGCAGTGCCCTGCGGCGCTACCAGGACCTCATCCTGGGCCACCGCTCTTGGGCCGGTCTGCTCTACTTCGAGCTGTGCATGCTCTTCGCTCATTTGCAGGGCGCCCTGGGTCTGTTCCTGCGCAAGCTGCTCTGGCCGTCCCTCTTCGGCTCCTGCGGCCGCGGGGTGATGTTCGGGGCCGGGGTTATCCTGCGCCACCCGCGGCGCATCCACCTGGGCGAGCGGGTGGTGGTCAGCGAGGGCTGCATATTGGACGCCCGCAACCCGGACAGCGAGCGGGCGCTGGTTATAGACGAGGACGTGAACCTGGCCAACGACGTGATGCTCTCCTGCAAGATGGGCAGCATCCACATCGGCCCCCGCTGCGGCTTGGGGGCACGCACCATAGTCCACTCCGTGGCCGGCAACCCGGTCGCCATCGGCGCCGACGTGGTCATCGGGCCCCAGTGCTACCTGGCCGGCGGCGGCGACTACCACACCGAGCGCCTGGACATACCCATCGCCCAGCAGGGCATCAAGTACCTGGGCGGCATTGACATCGGCGACGGCGCCTGGCTGGCGGCCCAGGTCACGGTGACCGACGGGGTGCGCCTGGGCGCGGGCTGCATCGCCGCTGCCGGCGCGGTGGTCACCCAGGACGTGCCGCCTCTGGCCGTGGTGGGCGGCGTGCCGGCCCGGGTGCTCAAGACCCGCGGCCCGGCGGGCCAGTAACCGGGGCGCCCCAGGCCCGAACCCAGGATCAACCATGCCCGACCCAGCTGACAGCCAACGCCGGCCGCTGCAAAAAAGGCGGCTGGGCGCGGTTATTTCCCTGCTCTTGGCCTGCGGCTTCACCGGGGCCTTGTTCTGGTACCTGGCCCGCACCACCACCCTGGCCGACTGGGTGGGCCTTTACCGCGGCCTGGCCTGGAGCTTCTTTGCGGCCTACCTGGTCTTGTTCTGGGGCTCCATGGCCCTCAAGGCCCTGCGCTACCGGGTGCTCCTGGCCGCCTCGGGCGAGAAGGTGCGCTACTGGCACCTGGTGGTGCTCACCTTCGTGAGCAACCTGTTCGTGGACCTCTTGCCCGCGCGCAGCGGCAGCCTGGCCTACATCGTCTTCCTCAACCGCAAGCTGGCCGTGGGCCTGCCGGCGGCCTTTTCCTCCTTTGCCTTCTCCTTCATCTTCGACCTCATCGGCATGCTGCCCCTGTTCGGCCTGGCCATCGTCCTGCACCAGGCCGCGGCCGGCGGCGAGGGCGTGCTCTGGGTCCTGCTGGGGGTGCTGGGGGTCATCGCGGTGCTGGCCCTGCTGCTCTTGGAGCGGGTGCTGGCCGTGGCCGCGGTGCTGTCCGCCTGGCTCACCGCCCGCCTGCGCGGCCGCACCCAGAACCTGGCCGGCCGCCTGGCCCGGGAGGTGGAGGCCATGCGCCTGGACGTGGCCCGGGTCAAGTCCCAGGGCGTGTTCTGGCGGGTGCTGTTGATCTCGGTGGCCATCCGGGCTCTTAAATACTTGGGCCTGTACGTGCTGGTGGCCGGCCTGGCCGCCCAGTGGCCGGCCGAGGCCGCCCGCCTGGGCTTTTCCCTGGTGCTGTTCGCCTTGGTGGCGGCCGAGGCCACGGCCAGCCTGCCCATCTCGGGCATCGCCGGCTTCGGGGCCTACGAGGGGGTGATGATGGCCACCCTGCGCGCCGCGGGTCTGGCCGCCACCCAAGCGGCCCTGATACCCTTCGGACTGCACCTGCTCACCCAGGTCGTGGACTACACCCTGGGCGGCCTGGCCCTGGTGATCCTGAGCCTGACCGCCCGCCCGGAGAGGAAAGATGACGCCCCCCCGGCGAGCTAAGAGAATCATCGCCTGGCTGGCGGCCCTGGCCCTGGCCAGTCTGGCCGCGGTGGTGGTGGCCCACTTCGGGCCGCGCTACGCCTACCGCCTGTTCGGCAACTGGGCCCTCAGCGCGGTGCCCGACACCCTCAGCGAGGCGCAGAAGAAGGACATCCGCGCCCGCACCCAGGGCCTCAAGGCCCGCGTGGTCTGGTCCTCCTCGCGCAGCGGCAGCCACGAGATCTATATGCTCACCCTGCCCGAGCTGAAGCTGTTTCGCCTGACCGACAACAAGTTCGTGGACACCTTCCCCCGCTTCTCGCCCGACGGCAAGCAGCTGGTCTACATCCGTAGCCAGAAACCCTGGGTGAGCCAGCGCAACCTGGAGCTGTGGGACGTGTATCGCCAGGAGTTGGACAGCCACCGGGAGACGCTGGTGGCCAGGGGCGGCAACTACCCCCTGTGGGTGAGCCAGGGCGAGGTGAGCTTCCTGCGCAAGACCCAGGTGGTGCTCAAGGAACTGACCGGCGGCCGGGAGAAGGTGATATACGACGGCAGCCGCTCGGCCGTGCGCGGCGAGATACAGACCCCGGAGCTTTCGCCCACCAACCGCAACCTGCTGGCCCTCACCGCCCGGGCCAAGCTGGACGGGGTGTATGTCTGCGACCTGACCAACGGCAAGCACGTGCGCATCGGCGCCGGCTGCCAGTTGGGCTGGTTCCCGGACGGCCGGCGCCTGCTGTGGGTGGACAACGGCGGCCGCGGCGGCAACCACATCCTGGCCTCGCCCCTGACGCCGGTGCAGCCGAAGGTGTTCATGGACCTGCCCAGCGCGTACAGCCACGAGTACTTCCCGCGCCTGTCCGCCGACGGCCGCTGGATGGTCTGGGCCGCGGCGGCCAAGGGGCACGAGCACGACATCGCCGACTACGAGATATTCCTCTGGGACACAACCAAGCCCTGGGACCGGGCCGTGCGCCTGACCTACAGCGCGGCCAACGACAACTGGCCGGACATCTTCGTGGACAAATAGGGAAGCCTGCCGATTCGGTCCGTGCCTGCCGGGTTGCCGGGTATCCAAGAGGTTTTGCAAAAGGGGCAGCTCCCGGCGGCCCGAGACGGCGCCCGCTGTTTCCGCCAGCCACCGTTCTGCCAGGCCCGCGTGGTCCCTCTGGGTGGCCCGTACCTGAGTCCAAAATGTAGTGGCGGGGTTTGTGCCCGTCAGGTACCGCCCCGCCGGCTCAGCCCCGGTCCGCGCCGGCGTAGTCCCTCGACAATCCCCTAAGTTAGCCTAGCCGTCATCTTAAGCGCGCCTGCCCCAAAAGCCGCCGGCCCCCGAGCGGGGGCCGGCGCGTGTTCAGAGCAAGCTAGCGGTTAGCCTTTCTTTACCTCGATGGTCTTGGGCTCGGGCTTCTCGCACTTGGGCAGGGTCACCCGCAGCACGCCGTCCTTGTGCACGGCCTCCAGCTTCTCGACATCCACCTCCTCGGGCAGGCGGAAGGCGCGATAGAAGCTGCCGTAGGTGCGCTCCTCCAGGTGGTAGCCCTCCTTGTCCTCGGTGTGCTCGTCCTTTTTCTCGCCTGTGAGCACCAGCACGTCACCGTGCAGGCTCACCTCGATCTCCTCGGGCTTCAGGCCCGGGACCTCGGCGGTCAGCTCGTAGCCCTTATCGGTCTCCTTGAAGTCCACCGCGGGTACGACCCCCCTTTTCTCCCACAGGGTGGGGAACTCGACTTCACCGAACACGCGGGAGACTAGCTCGTCAAAGTCCCGATACACACGGCCCAGGGATGTCTCTTTCACAAAAGGAATCAGGCCGTACATAACACCCTCCTTTTTTCCCTGACTATGTCAGGCTTCAATATTAAAGTAAGATCGCCGGGCCTGAAATCAAGGGCTGCCCTTGACCGGGCCAGGGGGTGATAGTAATCTTTTTTCAGCTAGTTGGTAATGCATCCCATGTGGGTGGCTACAAACCCCGGTGGCTGCCTCCCCAGGGAGGGGGTGACATAGAGTGGAAAAACAGCACAAATTTTCCATCTGGTACGTACTGCTGGGCATCTGGGCCGTATTGATCCTGAACAACATCATCGCCGGCCAGATCGGACCCAAGCAGATTCCCTATAGCGAGTTCCTGAGCCAGGTGCGCGACGACAAGATCAAAGAGATCGCCATCGGCAAGGACACCATTACCGGCAAGATGCTGGGCAAGGACGGCGCCGAGGCCTCTTTCACGACGGTGCGGGTGACGCCGGACCTGGCCAAGGAGCTGCAGGGCCACAAGATCGAGTTCCGGGGCGAGGTGGAGTCCACCTTCATGCGCACCCTTTTCTCCTGGATGGTGCCCATCTTCCTGTTCCTGGGCGTGTGGTACTTCATGATGAAGCGCATGGGCCCGGGCGCTGGCGTGATGAACTTCGGGGCCAACAAGGCCAAGATCTACGCCGAGGAGGAGATATCCACCCGCTTTGAGGACGTGGCCGGCGTGGACGAGGCCAAGGCCGAGTTGGAAGAGATCGTGCAGTTCCTCAAGACGCCGGAACGCTTCACCCGCCTGGGCGGGCGCATGCCCAAGGGCGTGCTCCTGGTGGGGCCTCCGGGCACGGGCAAGACGCTCCTCTCGCGCGCCGTGGCCGGTGAGGCCGGGGTGCCCTTCTTTTCCATCTCCGGCTCGGAGTTCGTGGAGCTGTTCGTGGGCATGGGCGCGGCCCGGGTGCGCGACCTGTTCAAACAGGCCAAGGAAAAGGCGCCCTGCATCGTGTTCATCGACGAGTTGGACGCCCTGGGCAAGGTGCGCGGGGTGGGCAGCTTCGGCGGCCACGACGAGCGCGAGCAGACCCTGCAGCAGCTGTTGGTGGAGATGGACGGTTTCGACCCCCGGGTGGGGGTGATCATCATGGCCGCCACCAACCGGCCCGAGATACTGGACCCGGCCCTCTTACGAGCCGGCCGCTTCGACCGCCAGGTGCTCCTGGACAAGCCGGACCTCAACGGGCGCCTGGCCATCCTGGAGGTGCACGCGCGTCGCATCTCCCTGGCCGACGACGTGAACCTGAAGATTCTGGCCCAGCGCACGCCGGGGCTGTCGGGCGCGGACCTGGAGAACATCCTCAACGAGGGGGCGCTCCTGGCCGCCCGCGCCGACCGCAACGAGGTGACCATGGCCGACCTGGAAGAGGCTGTGGACCGCATCATGGGCGGCCTGGAGAAGAAGAACCGGGTCATCAACGAGCAGGAGAAGCAGCGGGTGGCCTTCCACGAGACCGGCCACGCCCTGGTGGCGGCCTTCACGCCCCTGACCGACAAGGTGCACAAGATCAGCATCATCCCCCGGGGCATCGCGGCCCTGGGCTACACCGAGCAGCGCCCTACCGAGGACCGCTACCTGATGAGCCAGAGTGAACTGGAGGGGCGGGTGGACGTGCTGTTGGGCGGCCGGGTGGCCGAGCGGCTGCACTTCGGCGAGGTCTCCACCGGCGCGGCCAACGACCTGCAACGGGCCACGGACATGGTGCGGGCCATGCTCACCCAGTACGGCATGGGCCAGACCCTGGGCCCGGTGACCTACAGCCGCCGCAACCAGCCGGTGTTCCTGGCCCCTGACTCCATGCTGGCCCCGCCGGCCCAGGAGTACTCCGAGGCCACGGCCGCGGCATTGGACAAGGAACTGCGGCAGTTCATGGAGACCCGCGAGAATCGGGTGCAAGATCTGCTGCAGGAGCACGGCGACCTGCTCAAGGCGGTGGCCGAGCGCCTGCTCAAGGATGAGGTGCTCGGCGGCGACGATTTCATGGCCATGGTGAACAAGGACCAGGCCGGAGCCCAGAAGGCCGCGGCCGCCGGGCACCACCGGACGAGCCATAAGAAGAAGGAAGAATAGGGTAGGGAAGGGCTCGCTAGCCGTTTGGATTGCGCGGTGATTAGTCCCTATTCCAAAGTGGCAGCTTCCTGCAATAATCGATCGTCACGTGTATGCGGTGCGGCAATAATTCGGCCTGCCCGACGCATAAGCTTGCGGTTTGGTATCCAAATTGTTTCTTCACCACGTTTATAAGGAGATGCGAACCCCTCACGCGCGATAAGTTGGAGAGCCCCTGGCACAAGCCTGCGGGCTCGATGATCAAGCCCGCGAAAAAGACCATTTTCTTTTCTACCAGCACCACGCTGCTGGTAAAGTTTTTTTAAGATTGTTAGGGCAACCCGCGTCCCTAATGGGATTTCAAGGGCTAGCATTGCATCGGTTGTGCTTGCAGGAGTCGCAAATGATTCAATGAAGCAATTGTTGTCAAAAACCTCTTTTGGGAGGTCTGATCGTGACACGCGACCATCAATCTCATCAATGAAACAACTTTTGAAATGCGGAAGACAGGAGCTGTCAACGTCCGAGTCGATTCCGATCTTGCTAAAAAAGCAATCTTCAAAAGTTAGCCGACTTGCATCGCTTAATCGTGTGGAAAATTCTAACTCCGGGATATAGGCGCCTCTAATATGCATAGAGTCAGTTAATATGTAACCACATTCAATTGCTAAGCGAGCGATATCTGCAGCGAAGTTGCCTTGCGTAAGGTCGCGCACCCGCCGAAGAGAGGTATCTATTTTTCCCGCTGAGATTTTACGAAGGTTCGCAAGTCGGACAGCAATCGCTATGCCCAAAATCCCGGTCGCACACTCCACTGATCCTACTAGTTCAGGCTCAAAGTCAAACGGTCCATCAACAAACTGAATGATGTCTCCAGCACGACATGCATCAGTGAAATCTTCGTCAATAAATGCTCGGGTGCCCTCCTCATCTCGGTCTACTCCCAGACCAGGAAGTCGCTGGAGCAAGACCATCCCTCGTTCATCCGGACTATAACCGCAGATTTCGCGAAAGGCCTCGATGAGTACTTCAGGTGCGAGTGGACCAAGACCACTAGAAGTGGATCGTGCTTTTGTAGATAGACGTTCGAGTATTCTTCGCACCGTGCTACCATCTATACCTGCCTCAATTTCCGATTCACGACTCGTAATGTTATCGAGAAGGATGTCCCAGCCAGAAGCGGGATCGACAGTGTTGCCCACTAGGGAACCAGACAAGAAACCTCTGGCTGCGAGATAAGCTACTAACAACGGGCGTGAAGGCAGCCAAGAGGGTACAATTCCCGAAAGGCCGCTTTTTTGTAAGTACTCTGCAATTTGCTCTTCGCTGAATTCATTCAAAGAAAATTCGTCGAACGCGTCCGAGAGCCCAAGAGCAGTCTTACGCTCTTTGGTGCTATCAAAGAAATGCGCGCGACCTGCAATTACGAGACCAGCCGATTGTGGATGCTCTCGGACTAGTCGACGGACGGCTTCCATTGCCCTGAACCTGTTATCTCGTAGCTTGGTCCAAAGGCCCTGAATATTTAAAGTTGTAATCTCATCGAATCCGTCAAGTAATAGGTGGACATAACCAGATCTCCAAGCCCTTACGAGGTGGAGTGGGTTCGCAAAACCAATTATGCGGGCATGACGTTCCAACAGTTCACTAGGGTCGCTTTGGCCATAGTGGTCCCTCAAGTTAACAAAAACTGGGAATTTTGATGTCAGACCCAATAAGTGGCTACTACGCAGCTCTTGGTAGATGTGCCGCAAGGTCATACTCTTGCCGGCACCGAAATCTCCTAAAACAATTATACGGCCGCCAAATTTAAGCGATTGAATTAAATCATCTGGTGAGGTGAGTTTCAAGCCAGGTAACTGAGATAGCATCACACTAATAAAACCGACTGATGGGTCCTTGCTCCCAGTTGCGGGATCCCGGACACTACCGAAATAGTAATTATCGCGAGCAGTAAGGTAAGCCCTTGAGTCAATTAAAAGCGCTTGAAACTGTGAAAAAGATAGTACATTTACTAACTGTCTCTGTTTCTCTGCAACCTTACGTTGGTCAGCCGTAGGTTCGTCTTTTGTTACGAACCAGCACCTCACCGCCTTGGTCGTGTTCTTTCGCTGGTATTTTGCAGCCAAGTTAACCAATTTTTTAATGTCATCCTGTGCTTTCTGCTTTTGCCGAGAGGTAGTGGCCTCCAGAAGATGAAAACACTCTTCGGTCTCGAAAATGCCATCTCGCTCTCTATTATCCACCAGAGCAGCTCCCGAAAACTGAGCGGAGGGCCAAAGCAATCTTGCGATCCTACGTACTTCGTTTTCGAATTCAGCATTTTCTCTGTGGTTTGTATGGTTCGTAGGCATTAAGCCGCATCCAAAAAAGGAGTTAATGATTGGTAATACTAGCGCACCTAGTTCGACAAAAGCTGAGTTACCGTTATTCGTTGTTTGCGAGTGCTCCTACCATCTTCGAACCAATTTACATAATTTCGGCTTGTTTTTTCAAGGAGTCAACTCCCTCTACAGCTCCAGCACCTTGAGCAGGTTGGTGGTGCCGGGGGTGCCCACGGGCACGCCGCCGGTGAGGATGATGTGCTCCCCGGCCTTGGCCAGGCCCTGGGCCAGCACCCACTGCCGGGCTCGCTGGGCCATCTCCTCGATGTCTGCGAAGGGCTCCACCAACGCCGGCTGCACGCCCCAGGTGATGGCCAGTTGCCGGCAGGTGGAGGCATCGGGGGTCAAGCCCACCACCGGCGCCGCGGGCCGCAGGCGGGCCACCAGGCGGGCGGTGGAGCCGCTGGTGGTGGAGGCCACGATGGCCGCGGGACGCAGGTCCTTGGCCAGCCAGCCGGCGGCCCGGCTCAGGGCCGCGGCCACGGCCGGCAGCAGGGGGCTGAGACCCTCCCGGAGCAGGACCTCGCTGTTCACCTGGCATTCGCTGCCCCGGCACAGGCGGTCCATCATGGCCACTGCCTCCACGGGGTAGCGGCCCACGGCGGTTTCATCCGAGAGCATGACCGCGTCGGTGCCGTCCAGCACTGCGTTGGCCACGTCGGCGGCCTCGGCCCGGCTGGGGCGGGGGTTGTCCAGCATGGAGCGCAGCATCTGGGTGGCGGTGACCACCACCTTGCCGGCCCGGCGGGCCTCGGCGATGATGTGTTTCTGGATCAGGGGCACCTGCTCCAGGGGCATCTCCACGCCCAGGTCGCCCCGGGCCACCATCACCCCGTCCACCGCGGCCAATAGCTGAGGCAGGCGTTCCACGGCCTGGGGCTTCTCGATCTTGGCTACTAACAGTGGCGGCTCATCGGCGTGGTTGAGCCGCTCGCGCACCGGCTCCAGGTCTTTTTCGTGGCGCACGAAGGACAGCGCCACCAGGTCCACGCCCGCGGCCAGGCCGGCCTCCAGGTCCTCTTGGTCCTTGGGCGTGAAGGAGCTGACCCGCAGCTGACTGGCCGGCAGGTTCACGCCCTTCTTGGAGCTGACCTGGCCGCCCACCTTGACCCGGCAGCGCACTTGGCCGTGGGCCACCTGCCGCACCTCCAGCTCCACCAGGCCGTCGGCCAGCAGGATGCTCTGGCCCGCCTCCACGTCCTCCAGCAGGTGAGGGTAGTCCACGGGCAGGGCCTGTCCCGCGGCCTCGGCGCCTGGGGCCAGGCTCACCTCCTGGCCTGCCTCCAAGAGCTGCGGCTGTTCCAAAATGCCCAAGCGTATCTTGGGCCCGGCCAGGTCCTGCAGGATGGCGATTTGGCGGTTCTGTTGTTTGGCCAGGGCGCGCAGCTTATCCACCGTGGCCTGGTGGCTGGCGTGGTCGCCGTGGGAATAGTTGAGCCGAGCCACGTCCATACCGGCGGCCAGCAGCGCGGACAGGATACGGCCGTCGGCGCTGGCCGGGCCGATGGTGGCCACGATCTTGGTCTTGCGGGCCGGGCTGCTCTGCGGGCAAAACTCCATGATCCACCGCCTTGGTTTGCCAGCCTTGGGGGCGGGCGGGTAGACTTTAACTGCGTTGGGGCAGCCACCTACTTTTAAGAGGATAGCATGGAAAACAAACGCGTCAGCGACAGCAAAGTGACAACCGCGGTGCTCATGGAGCCGGCCGACGCCAACGTGGCCGGCAACGTGCACGGCGGGGTGATCATGAAGAACATAGACAACACCGCCGCGGTGGTGGCCCTGCGTCACGCGGGCAGCAACGTGGTCACCGCCAGCATCGACCGCCTGGATTTCCACAACCCGGTCTACGTGGGCGAGCTGGTGTTCCTCAAGGCCAGCCTGAACCGGGCCGGGCGCAGCTCCATGGAGGTGGGGGTGCGGGTGGAGGCGGAAAACCCGGTGCAGGGCCAGGTGCGCCACGTGGCCAGCGCCTACCTGACCTTCGTGGCCCTGGGCGAGGACGGCCGTCCCCGGCCGGTGCCGGGCCTGACCCTGGAGGGCGACCAGGAGCGGCGGCGCAACGCCGAGGCTGCCGACCGCCAGCGCACCCGCCTGGCCGAAAAGGAGCGGGAGCGGGCCAGCCGGGAGAAGGCCGGGCCATGAAGCTCTTGATGTTCTACGCCCCCAGCTTCTGGTTCAAGACCTTCCAGCGGGTGCTGCCCGAGGCGCCCGAGGTTAACGAGGAGCGGGAGGTGCAGCGGGCGGCGGTGGTGTTCTACCAGGCCGAGGCCGGCGACCAGGAGCGCCGGGCCAAGGTGCTGGCCAAGCTGGTCAAGAACGTGAAGTGGCTGGCCGGCAAGTTCGGGGCCACCAACGTGGTGCTGCACTCGTTCAACCACCTCTCGGCCAGCAAGGCCCCGCCGGAACTGGCCGCGGGCCTGGCCGCGGAGGCGGCTCAGCGCCTGCAGAACGCGGGCTATGCGGTGACGGCCACGCCCTTCGGCTATCTGAACGAGTGGAAGATGCACGTGGCCGGCGAGTCTCTGGCCAAGGTCTTCAAAGAGATATGAGACGGGAGGCGGCGTGAGCACAGACCTGCAAGATTATCTGGCCCAGGCCCTGAGCCAGGTGACCCTGGCCGAGGCGCGCCTGGAGGTGTTCGCCCAGAAGGCCCGGGCTCAGAAGCAGGAGGCCGCAGCGGCGCTGTTGGCGGCCCTGGCCGCCTCGCAGCGGGTGCAGGCCCGCCGCCTGACCATGCTGCTCAGGGGCAAGGTGGGCGACACCCAGGACAACCTGGAGGAGCTACGCAGGGAGCTCTTGCCCGGCCTGATCCAGGAGCTGGCCCAGGCCGTGGATCGTGCCGACCAGGACGGCCAGGAGGTGCTGGGCACGGCCCTGGACCAGGCCACGCGAGTGGACAGCGGCCAGGCCGCGCTGGTCCAGCGCCTGGCCGCCGAGGGCCAGGCCCCGGAGTATTACCTGTGCCCGGTGTGCGGCTGGCTGGCCGCGGAGGAGGCGCCGGACAAGTGCCCGGTGTGCGGGGCCCTGGGCAGCAAGTTCGCGCCGGCGCCCCGCTAACCGTTCTAGGCCGGGCCCGGGGCCGCGGCCGCGCCGCCGGCCAGGGGCAGGTTGATCAGGCAGCGCACCCCGTCCGCGGCCGGCTCCAAGGCGAGCGAGCCCATGCTGCGGCGGGCGGCCAGGCTGGCGATGGGCAGGCCCATGCCCGTGCCCATGGGCTTGGAGGAGCTGAAGGGACTGAGCAGCTCCTGTATCTGCTCCAGGTCCGGCGCGGAGCCGGTGTTGAATATCTCCACCTCCACGAAGCCCGGCGCCCGTCCGGGCCGCGAGCGCACCTCCACCCGGGGGTCGGTCTGGTCCGCGGCCTCGGCGGCGTTATCCAGTAGCTGCCCGAAGAGTATCTCCAGGTCCTTGGGGTCCACCATGACCTGAGGCAGGGCTGGGTCCAGCTCCTGCACAACGCGCACGCCCTGCAGGCGGCCGGCCTGCTCCAGGCGTCGGCGGGCCGCCTCCAGGGCCTGGGCCAGGGAGCAGGGCTGCGGGTGGGGCTCGCTCTGGTACAGCTCGGTGTACAGGGCGATGTCGGCCACCATGCGCTCCAGGCGCTGGTTCTCGGCCAGCACTGTCTCGTAGCTCCGGCGGGCGGGGTCATCGACCGGGGCCTTCTTGAGCAGGCGCAGTATGTTGCCGCCGATCACCGTGACCGGGTTGCGCACCTGGTGGGCGATGCCTTCGATCATCTCCCGGTCGCAGCGGGAGGTCATGGAGATGAAGGAGTCGGTGGCCACCAGCACGCAGAAGTCCAGCATGCGGTCCACCAGGGCGGTGAGGGCCTGGCGCTCGGCGGCCGGGACCTGGGTCTGGATCAGGTCTTGGCAGAACTGGCGGGTGACGGCGTAGCCCAGGTTCACGAAACGCTGGTCCAGGCTGAGCTGCACGTGGCGCACGCCGCTGTTCCACAAAAAGGTGAGGAAGTGGCGGTCCAGGTCGTGGCTGAACAGGGCCCCGAACCAGAGGGACAGGGCCTTCTGGTGACGCTGGGCGGCGTGGTTCTGCTCCAGGATCAGGCGGGTGCGGGGGATGTTTAGAAAGTAGTCCAGGAAGAACTGGCCGAACTCCTCCTGACGGCTGGTGAAGACCTGGCGGTGGGGGGCCAGCACGGCCATGGTCTGCTGATCCAGCCCCAGCTTTTCCAAGAACGACTCCAGGCGCTCGAAGGGGACCGGTTCCTGCTGCATGCGCATGGCCTTTCCGCCCCAGGGCCTAGGCCCAAGGCTGCCGAGAATGGGTATCAATTCCTAAGATAAACCGCCGCAAGGAGGCAGGCAAGCCCGCATGGCCAGCTTGCCTGTCCGGGGCCCCGGCACTTAAACTAAAGTAGTGCAAATGATTCACCTCAGCCAATAGGGGGCGCGCATGCAAGACAAGAGGAACCCGCACCTGAAGGTCCAGGAGCACATCGACTGTATGGCTGCCACGGACTACCTGGAGGAGATGAGCAAGCTGGCCAAGGACAAGGACAAGGCCGATGCCGCCCTGCGCTGGGTGGCCCTGGCCGCCTTGCACGGCGTAAACGCCGGGGCCAAGCAGGTCAGCCTGCTGCAGGGGCCGGACGGTACCGTGATTGTGCAGGCCAAGTACCGCACCGCCACCCTGCCCACGCCGGGCAAGCAGGTGGGCGCGCAAGTCCTCAAGGCGCTCAGGGACATCACCCATCTGGAGGGGGACAAGGCCAAGGGGCCCTTGGCCCTGGGCCTGCGCAACGACAGCCTGACCGTGCAGGTGAAGTTCGAGAACGACAAGGAAGGCCAGAAGGTCACCCTCAAGTTTCCGGAGTAGGGACATGAGCCGCGCCCGCCTGCTCCTGCTGCCGGTCCTGCTGGCCCTGGCCCTGATCCTGGCCGGGGCGGCCGGGGCCTCCATCAGCAAGGAGCCCATGCAGACATTCGTGCTGGCCAAGGGCCAGGTGCTCAAGATCACCGTGGCCAGCAACCCCACCACCGGCTTCCGCTGGGTACTGGCCGAGCAGCCCAACCCCAAGGTGATCAAGCTGCTCAGCCAGAACTACAAGGCCTCGGAGCCCCAGCGCATGGGCTCCGGCGGCACCGAGACCTGGGCCTTCCAGGCCGTGGGGCCGGGCCGGGTCAAGATCAACCTGATCTACCTGCGGCCCTGGGAGAAGAGCAAGCCGCCGGCCCGCAGCCGCCTGGTGGAGGTGGAGGTGCGATGAGCGTCCTGAGCCGCCTGGGCCTGCCCATGTTCCGGGCCGGAGGGCCGCCCCAGGTCTCGGACCAGGACTGGCGCCTCTCCGTGGACGGTCTAGTGGCCGCGCCCCTGAGCCTGACCCTGGCCCACATCGCGGCCCTGCCCCAGAGCGAGGTCAGTGCCCGCCTGACCTCGGTGTCGGGCTTCTCAGTGCGCGCCCTGTGGCAGGGGGTGCTCTGGCGCGACTTTTTGGCCGCTATCAAGCCCCAGGCCCAGGCCAGCCACGCCACCTTCACCAGCCAGGGCGGCGGCTACCAGACCACCCTGTCGCTAGAAACCCTGGACCACCCCAGGGTCGTGCTGGTGACGGGGGTGGAGGGAGAGCCCCTGGAGCGGGAGTACGGCGGGCCCCTGCGCATGGTCATCCCGCACCGCTGGGGCTACAAGAGCGCCAAGTGGCTGGCCGGGGTGACCCTGGGCCAGGGCATGCAGGGCGGATACTGGGAGGACCGGGGCTACACCCGGGAGGGGATCATCGAGCCGGGCTACACCCTGGACGTGAACACCCGCACCCGCAGGCAGATCAAGGGCGGGGAGGTGACGGAGTTTTAGAGGGCCACTGGGGAGTGGTCGGGGAGGGGGCGGCCGGCGCGAGCCGGCCGCCCTGTTTTTGGGCCCAGGCCAACTCTGGGCAGAGGTTGCTTCGTCGCGGCAAGGCCGCTCCTCGCAGAGACATCGTGGGGGAAGAGCCAGGAATGCAGCGCAAAAATAGTGTTGAATTGTAGATTGATCAAAACTTTTCTTAATAATTTTCTTTAATCTATTTTTACCAGCCTTACCGCGCCAGCCAGGCCCATAAAAACCGCCGCCGGCCATCCTGCCGCCACTCCTGCACCCGGCCACCCAGGCTAGCTAGCTCTGGCGTGCTGGCCAGGGTGCGCGGCAAGCGGATGACCACCAGCGGGGCATATGCAAACGCCAGGTGGATCAGCTCCTGGGCCGGCGGTTGCATCTGGTCCAGGCGATCAGTCCATTGATCCGACGGGGCGCCCTTCGGCGACCAGTCCGGGTCCAGCACCGCGGCCACAAAGGCGGGCGGCCCGGCGGCCGGACACAGGGCCGGCCGGGTCAGGTCGCAGCAGAGCAGGCTCACCCGCTCCGCCAGCCCAGCCGCGGCCAGGTTGGCCCAGCAGTGGGCCAGGCGGATCGGGTCGCGGTCCACGGCCAGCACCGGGTGGGCCGCGGCCAGGGCCTGGGTGATGCCGCCCACCCCGCAGCACAGCTCCAGCAGCGGCCCCGGCGGCAGGGCCGCGGCCATGGCCTGTGCCGCGGCCAGGGGCGCGGCCATATACAAGGCTTGGGGGTCGCCGCGCAGAGGTTAGCCCGGATATTTCATGAGGGCCGGGCGTCCGGCTGCGCCAGCCCCCGGCATACTGTGTTGCCGGCCGCGCTCGGGCCTCGACGTAGCTTTGGCTACGCCTACGGCCCTCGCTTGCCGGACGCCTTGTCTGCCGGCGGCTGGCTGTGCCGGAAGCGGGTACCAACCATCCCCTGGTAATGTCGATACCTTTTTCATAACGGCCTCATGAATCCTAGTTCGTTGTTTAATGCCACCCAACCCTCATGAAATATCCGGGCTAGCTCCTGGGCTGATAGCGCTGGGGGTCCTCGAACACGTCTATGGCCCGGCAGTGGGTGAGCACCTTGATGCTGTGCTCCACCCCCCGGCCGATGGTGTAGGAGTCGCCGGGACCCAAGTGGTGCACCACCCCGCCTATGGTCAGCTCCACCTGGCCCTCTACGATGATGCCCCACTGGGCGTCGTGGCTGTGGGGCGGGTATTCGGCCCCGGCGGCGATCTCGAAGAAGGCCACCTGGCTCTGGGGCGAGGTGATCAGGTAGGCGGCCACGCCTGGCAGGCGCAGCTCCGGCTGGGGCAGGGCCTTGATGAACTGAGGGTATGGCTGGCAGGAAGGCATGGCTCACTCTCCGTTACGGGCTTGCCGCTGGGCCTCTTTATAGTTGTAGTGGATCACGCACTGGGGCCGGAACTTGCAGTATATCTCCGGGTCCGAGCAGTGGGGTTCGTCCTCCAGGCACTGGGCGCAGAGGCCGTAGCCGTACTTTTGACACAGACCCACGGCGGGCCGGTCCGGGTGATAGCGGCAGGTTTCGCTGTCCATGAGATGCTGCCTCGGGCTGGGATGATAATACGCCTGGCTGACAAGGACTTAATTAACACGCGAGGGCAGGGGCGGCAAGGCCCCAGCCTTGACTTGCCTGGGGGGCTCGTTGATAATGCACATTATGCCGGGCAGTTATGTCCGAGGGGCGGCTAAGTGCCAAGGAGGATTATCAATTGAAGCGCATACTGGTCACGGGCGGGGCGGGCTTCATAGGCTCCCACCTGGTGGACGCCTTGCTGGCCCAGGGCCACGAGGTGCTCTGCTTGGACAACTTCTTCACGGGCAGCAAGGCCAACATCGCCCAGCACCTGGACAACCCCCGCTTCGAGCTGGTGCGCCACGACGTGGTGGAGCCCATTCTGTTGGAGGTGGAGCGCATCTACAATCTGGCCTGCCCGGCGTCCCCGGTGCACTACCAGTACAACCCGGTCAAGACCGTCAAGACCAACGTCATGGGCACCCTGAATATGCTGGGCCTGGCCAAGCGGGTCAAGGCCCGCATCCTGCAGGCCTCCACCAGCGAGGTCTATGGCGACCCCCAGGAACACCCCCAGCGCGAGGAGTACTGGGGCCACGTGAACCCCATCGGCCTGCGCTCCTGCTATGACGAGGGCAAGCGCCTGGCCGAGACCCTGATGATGGACTATCACCGCAGCAACGAGGTGGACATCCGCATCGTGCGCATCTTCAACACCTATGGCCCGCGCATGGCCCTGGACGACGGCCGGGTGGTGAGCAACTTCGCGGTGCAGGCCCTCAAGGGCGCGCCCATCACCATCTACGGCCAGGGCACCCAGACCCGCTCCTTCTGCTACGTCAGCGACCTGGTGGCCGGGCTCATGGCCATGATGGAGGCCGAGGACATCACCGGGCCCATCAATCTGGGCAACCCGGCGGAGTTCACCATGCTGGCCCTGGCCCAGAAGATCCTGGACCTGACCGGCTCGGCCAGCCGCATCGTGCACCAGTCCCTGCCGCCCGACGACCCGGTGCAGCGCCGGCCGGACATCACCAAGGCCCAAGAACTCTTGGGCTGGAGCCCCCAGGTGAGCCTGGATCAGGGCCTGGGACCCACCCTGGACTACTTCCGCAAGATGCTGCGGGGCGCCTGAGGACGTGGGCCGGCGCTATCCCCAGCGCCCGGTGGTGGGCGTGGGCGGGATCGTGCTGGCCCTGGACCAGGTGCTCTTGGTGCAGCGCGGCGCCCCGCCCAGCAAGGGCCTGTGGTCCCTGCCCGGCGGCGCGGTGAGGGTGGGGGAGAGCCTGCGCGAGGCCTGCGCCCGGGAGGTGGCCGAGGAGACTGGGGTGGCGGTGAGCGTGGGCCCCCTGGTGGAGGTCTTCGAGCGCATCCTGCGCGACCCTGACGGCCGGGTGGAGTACCACTACGTGCTGCACGATTACCTGTGCACCGCGCCCCTGACCCCGCCCCAGGCCGGGGACGACGCGGCCGACGCCCGCTGGGCGCCCCTGGCCGAGCTGGACCGGGCCCAGCTAACCCCCGATACTCAGCGGGTGATTCTGGCCGCGGCCGCGATGCGGCGGGGCACGGGCTAAGGCCCTGGCCGGGGCGGGATGAATGTTGACAGGCACCGCGTAAAGCTGCTATTTTGCTCCCGTCCGTGGCCGCCCCGGCCGCGCAGCCTATCTGTGCAAAAAATCACAGAACGGCCTGCCCGGCTAAGAGGGCGAGATCCATACAAAATCGAGGTCGCGGCCAGCGCGGGGGGCCGCGACCCGGTCCAGAAGAATTTCGTTGAGTCCTTTTTGCTTGAACAAAGGCAAGGGTCATATGGCAACGCACCAGCAAGGTAAAAAACAGCGGTCGCGTGCGGATTGGCTCCTGTTGGTCGTGGGCCTGATTTTGGGCTCCGCCTTCGGGTTCTGGATCACGCCTACCATCTTGTATGCCGAAAAGCCGCAGCCGTTGCAGTTCAACCACAAGCTGCATGTGGAGCAGGTGGACAAGGGCTGCAAGAGCTGCCATCAGTTCCGCGACGACGGCTCCTTCAGCGGCATCCCTGGCCTGGCCACCTGCAAGAGTTGCCACAGTGGCGACGAGCCCCTGGGCAACACCCCGGCCGAGAAGGAGTTCATGAAATATCTCAAGGCCAACAAGCCTATTCCCTGGCACGTCTACTCCCGCCAACCGGACTGCGTGTTCTTCTCCCATGCGGCCCACGCGGAGAACGCCGGACTGGAGTGCACCAAGTGCCACGGCCAGCACGGCAAGACCGAGAAGCTGCGGCCCTATGAGTACAACCGGCTCACCGGCTACAGCCGTGACATCTGGGGCCGGGGCCCCATCGGCCTGGCCGGCCCGCCCGATCGCATGAAGATGGACGACTGCGCCAAGTGCCATCGCGAGAACGGCGTTAACCAGGCCTGTTTCGTGTGCCACAAGTAGGCGGCCGCCGGATGCTAAGGAGTTAACCCCTATGGATTGGGACAGAAGAACCTTCGTCAAGTTCGCGGTTGGTGCGGTGATCGGCATCCACGCCAGCCCCTTGATCCCCAAGTTCATGGACGACACCGCCATTTGGACCCAGAACTGGAACTGGGTGCCAGTGCCCGAAGACGGCGCGGTGGCCTACGCCCATACGGTCAACCCCCACACCGGCACCGGCGCCAAGGCCAAGCTCATCGACGGTCGGGTGGAGGGTCTGCGGGCCATCCGGGTGGAGGGCAACCCCAACCATCCCCTGAGCCAGGGCGGCGTGCTGCCGGCCGACGCCTCGGCCCTGCAGCTGCTCTACAACAGCGAGATACGGGTGACCAAGCCCTTGCTGCGCAACCGCTCCACGGGCGTGATGACCCAGCTTAGCTGGCCCCAGGCCCTGGACCTGGTGGCGGGCAACCTGGCCAACCTGGCCAAGAACGGCCAGGCCCACATGGCCGCGGCCCTGGGCGCCGACCCCAGCAGCACCACCGGCCAGATCCTGATGCGCCTGATGCAGGCCCTGGGCTCGCCCAACGTGGCCTTCACCCCCACCCCGCGCGAGACCATGGCCCTGGCCGGCCTGTTCATGATGGGCCAGCCCTTCCTGGGCTTCGACCTGGCCAATGCCAACTACATCGTCTCCTTCGGCACGCCGCTACTGGATGGCTTCGGCGCGCCGGTGGCGGTGCGCAAGGCCTTTGCCGGCTGGCGGGGCTACCCCAAGAACCAGGCCCGCCTGGTGCAGATCGAGCCCCGGGCCAGCGTCACCGCCAGCCAGGCCGATCAGTGGCTGGCCTGCAAGCCGGGCAGCGAGGGCTTGGTGGCCCTGGCCATGTGCCGCATCATGATCGACGAGGGCGTCTACGACCGGGCCATCGAATCGGCCTACGGCTGGAACGATGCGGACGGCCTGCCGGGCTTCAAGTCCTACCTGCTCAAGAACCTGGACCGGGCCAAGACGGCCAGCCTGGCCGGCATCTCCCTGCCCAAACTGGTCAAGATGACCCTGGCCTTCGCCAAGGCCGACCGGGCGGTGGCGGTCTGCGGACCGGGCAACTCCGGCGACCCGGGCCGGCTGTATGACTTCATGTCCGTGCTGGCCCTGAACGCCCTCAAGGGCAACCTGGGCAAGCCCGGCGGCGTGGTGGCCCAGCAGCCGCTGCCCCTGAAGTCCCTGGGCGGGGCCCTGCCCGAGGCCAAGCCACCGGCCCTGGCCATGGCCGGCCGGCCCTTCGGCGTCAACAACGTGCACGAGCTGGCCCAGGCCGCCCTGGCCGGCAAGCCCTACGGGCTCAAGACCCTGATCCTCTGCGGCGGCAACTTCGTGTTCAACGGCCCCCAGGCCAACGTGATGCACGACCTGGCCCGCAAGACGCCCTTCGTGGTGGCCATCACGCCCTACATGGACGAGTCGGCGGGCATGGCCGACCTGGTGCTGCCCAGCACCCACTGGCTGGAGGGCTGGGGCGACAGCACCACCCCCTTCGGCAGCGCGGTGTCCTGCTACGGCCTGCACCGGCCCTTGGTCAAGTCCGTGGACGAAGCCAAGGACGGCGGCGACATCCTGCTGGCCCTGGCCCAGCGCCTGGGCGGCCCGGTGGCCGCGGCGCTGCCCTTCAAGAACCTGGGCGAGGCCATGGCCAAGCGGACTCAGGCCATGGGCGACTTCAAGAAGCTGGCCGAGGCCAGCTACTGGGCCCAGAAGCGGCCGGCCTACGGCGCCATGCGCTTCAACACCCCCAGCGGCCGCCTGGAGCTGTCCAGCCGGGTGCTGCGCAACCTGCTGAGCAAGGGCGGCCGGGACGCGGACAAGACCGCCCGCGCCCTGGGCGTCAAGGCCGGGGCCCAGACTGCCTTCCTGCCCCACTGGGAGGAGCCGGCGGCCTACGCCGAGGGCGCGGCCTACCCCCTGGTCATGCAGGCGGTGCCCAGCCTGCGCACCACCTGGGGCGACGAGGCCGTCACGCCCTACATGGTCAAGATTCTGCCCGACACCGTGCTGGCCAACACCGACAAGCTGGTGGTGGAGATGCACCCGGCCACGGCCCAACAGTTGCACCTGCAAGAGGGCGACGCGGTGCTGGTGGAATCCAGCGCCGGCAGCCTGACCGCCAAACTGACCCTGTACGCCGGCGCCGCGCCGGGCATGGTCTTCGTGCCCCTGGGCCTGGGCCATAAGGACTTCGGCTTCCAGGTGGCGGGCAAGGGAATGAACTTCAACCGCGCCGTTAAGGTCACCTCTGATCCCATGAGCGGCATGCCCATCTGGGAGCTTACTGGCGTGAGCGTCAAGAAGGTGCGGGGGTAAGCCATGTGGAGAAAAAATCAAGTTAGATACGGCATGGTCATCGACGTGGACAAGTGCACCGGCTGCGGCGCCTGCGCGGTGGCCTGCATGTCCGAAAACAACGTCGGGGTGCTGCCGGACGAGACCGACAAGATCCGCTCCATCACCTGGCTGCGGGTGTACCAGATCGACAACGGCAAGCCCTTCCCGGACACCGAGGTGGCCTTCTTTCCGCGGCCCTGCATGCACTGCCAGGGCGGCACCTCCGGCGCGCCGGGCCAGGCCTTTTTCCAGGAGGACACCGACCCCCAAGAGGCCCACACCCCCTGCGTGTCGGTCTGCCCGGCCATCGCCACCGATTACGACGACGCCACCGGCATCGTCAGTCAGATACCCACCCGCTGCATCGGCTGCCGGTACTGCGTAGCGGCCTGTCCCTATCACGCCCGCTACTTCAACTGGTACGACGTGCCCTGGCCCCAGGGCACCCCGCGGGGCCTGAGCCCCTTCGTCTCCCCCCGCATGCGCGGCGTGGTGGAGAAATGCACCTTCTGCTATGCGCGGCTGCAGCGGGCCAAGAACAAGGCCTTCGTGGGCGGCGGCAAGGTGGGCGAGATGGACTACCAGACCGCCTGCACCGAGGCATGCCCCTCCGGGGCCATCACCTTCGGCCAGTTGCAAAACCCGGCCCACAAGGTGCACAAGCTGATCCAGAGCGAGTTCGCCTTCCGGTTGCTGGAAAAGCTGGGCACCAACCCCAAGGTCTACTACATGTCCAAACGCAAGTGGGTGCGGATGATGGCCGATAACCACCTCTCCCAGGCCAAGGCCACCCAAGCGGCGGCCTCTGGCGGTCACAAGTAGGCGAGGTCAGCGATGAGAAGATGGTTTGACGACTTACCCAAGTACGCCGACGACTCCAGTTGGTGGCCCAAGGGCACCACGCGCTGCCGGCCGGAGGTGTTCCTGTTTTGGCTGGGGCTGCCCCTGACCATCATGGCCTACTTCGGCGTGTCGGCCTTCCTGGTGCTGTTCAAGGGCCTCAACCAGACCAACATGAACGACTACTTCGCCTTCGGCGTGTGGATCGTGGTGGACCTGGCGGTGATCGCCCTGGGCGCCGGCGCCTTCTTCACCAGCTTTTTGAACTACATCATCGGCAAGACCGAGCTGAAGCCCATCGTCAACGCGGCGGTACTCATCGGGTTCATCTGCTACACCGGCGCCATCCTGATGCTGGGCATCGACATCGGCCAGCCCATCCGCGGGTGGTTCGGCTTCTGGCACGCCAACGTGCACTCCATGCTCACCGAGGTGATGTTCTGCATCACCACCTACGCCATCGTGCTGTGCATCGAGCTCTTGCCCTCGGTGCTGGACAACCGCCGCATCGGCAAGGTGCCCGAGTTCGGCACCTTCAGCCACAACCTGCACACCATCATGATCGTCTTCGCCGCAGCCGGCACCTTCCTGTCTTTCTTCCACCAGGGCTCCCTGGGCGGCATGTTCGGCGTCTTGTACGCGCGGCCCTTCGCCTTCCGCGGGCACCTGGGCATCTGGCCCATGACCTTCTTCCTGTTCGTCATGAGCGCCATCGCCGCCGGCCCCTCCTTCACCACCCTGATCGTGATGATCACCGAGAAGATCACCGCCAAGCGGCTGACCAGCCACAAGGTCAAGATGCTCATGGGCAAGATCAGCGGCTGGCTGCTCTTGGTCTACATGGTCTGCAAGTCGGTGGACACCCTGTACTGGGCCTTCATCTACCTGCCCAGCAAGGGATTGAGCGTGGGTCAGATGTACCAGATGCCCTACGGCTCCTGGCTGGTGTGGGCCGAGCTGGGCCTGTTCGGCTGGCTGCCGGTGGTGATGCTGCTCACCCCGCGGGTGCGCGAGAGCTACGGCCTGCTGTTCCTGGCCATGCTGCTCAACTGCATCGGAGTGACGCTCAACCGCTTCATCTTCACCATCCAGAGCCTGGCCCTGCCGGTGATGCCCTTCGAGAAGTTCATCTCCTACCTGCCCACCTGGCAGGAGTGGGGCGTGGCCTCCCTGGTGCTGGGCCACGGGCTGTTGATCTTCATGCTGGCCTACCGCTACCTGCCCATCTTCCCGCAGGAGCCGGAGCTGAACCAGCGTTAAGGAGGTATAGGCGATGCTGCCTTTTGTATTCGAATGGCAATGGGACATAGGCCACATCGTCTTCTTCGGCCTGTTCTTCGGGGTGGTATCGGTGGTCTTCGGCGTCCTGGGCCTGACCATCCTCAAGACCATCCTGGACCTCTGGTCGGGCAAGATACACTCGGCGGACCATTAGGCACGGCCGAGGCAGGCCCCTGGCCTGCGCAGTCAGCCATTAACGAAACCGTCGGCGGGGCCCCTCGGCCCCGCCTGTCTTTGGAGCCAGATGCCTGAGCAGCCGCCCGCGGAACTCAAGGGAGTTATCTTCGACCTGGACGGCGTCCTGTTCGACTCCCTGGACAGCAACATCGCCTTCTACAACCACGTGCTGGGCGCCCTGGGCCTGCCGCCCCGGGCCCACGAGGTGGCCCACATCATCCACCGCGAGGCCGTGCAGGGCTCCCTGCGGGCCTTGGTGGGCGAGGGCGAGCTCTACGAGCGGGCCATGGACTACTGCCGCAGCATGGACCTGACGCCGTTCATCAAGGAGCTGAAGCTCTACCCCGGGGTGGTGGACACGGTCCGTGCCCTGCGGGGGAGGCTGCGCACCGCGGTGGCCACCAACCGCATCACCACCGCCCGCCGCAGCCTGGCCCACTTCGGCCTGCTGGAGCTGTTCGACGAGGTGGTGACCCCCACCGAGGCCGGCGGGGTGCCCAAGCCCGAGCCGGCCATGATGTACGAGGTGCTCCGGCGCCTGGGGCTGAGCGTGGAGCAGGTGGTCTACGTGGGCGACTCCAGCGTGGACGAGGGCCTGTGCCAGGCCTCCGGGGTGCGCCTGGTGGCCTTCCGCAACCCCCAACTGGCGGCCTGGGCCCACCTGGAGCGCCTGAGCGACCTGCCGGCTCTGCTGGGCCTGGCCTGAGGCTCGCAGCGCCGGGGGTTGCCAGGCCACCAGCGCAGGGATATGCTTGCCGGCAAAATGCCTTAGGGAGAAGCTCGTGTTCATCCGCCGCCGCGAGGAAAAAAAGAAGAAGTCCCTGGTCCGCGAGTACCTGGAGGCCCTCATCTGGGCCGTGGTGCTGGCCCTGATCATCCGCACCTGGGGCGTGCAGGCCTTCAAGATCCCCTCCGGCTCCATGGAGCCCACCCTGCTGGTGGGCGACCACCTGCTGGTGAGCAAGTCCTCCTACGGCATCAAGCTGCCCTTCACCGACCAGGTGATCGTGCCCATCGGCGACCCTAAGCGCGGCGACATCATCGTGTTCCGCTTTCCCGAGGACCGGGACCTGGACTTCATCAAGCGCATCATCGGGCTGCCCGGAGAGACGGTGCAGGTCAAGGGCAAGTCCATCTTCATCAACGGCCAGAAGCTGGATGAGCGCTGGGGAGAATACTCGGGCGGGCAGACTCACGTGGACTTCGGCCCCATCAAGGTTCCCGCCGGCCAGTACTTCGTCATGGGCGACAACCGGGACAACTCCCGGGACTCCCGCCTGTGGTTCAACGGCCGCGGCGGCTTCGTGCCCCGGCGCGACATCCTGGGCAAGGCCTTCATCATCTACTGGTCCTGGGTGGGCGACAGCTTCGACGTGCGCTGGCGGCGCCTGGCCAACCTGATCCACTAGGACCGGACCTCACTACATAAACTACGCGCGGCCGCCTGCGGGCGGCCGTTTTTTATGGGGTTGTAGTAGCCGGCCGGCCCAGGCTGCGCGCCGGTCCGGCCAGGCGGCCCTGCACCACCGCATCCAGGACCCGGTCGCGGGGCAGAGGCCCCAGAGGGGCGAAGGCCAGGGGCCCGGCCACGCCGGGTCGCAGGACCCCGAAGCGCCCGCTCAGGCCCAGGGCCCGGGCCCCGCCCGCGGTGGCCATGCTCAGGATGGCCTCGGAGGCCAGGCCGGGCAGAGCGTCGGCCAGGGCGGCCATCTCGCGCCACAGGGACAGGTCCGGGGCCGAGGCCAGGGAGTCGGTGCCCAGGGCCAGGTTCACCCCCGCAGCCAAGAGCGCCTCCATTGGCGCTAGGCCGCCCGTGAGCCCCAGGTTGGAGCGCGGGCACACGCACAGGGATACGCCGGCCGCAGCCAACACCGGCGCGTCCCCGGCGCGGAGCTGCACGCCGTGCACGGCCAGGGTGTGCTGGTCCAGCAGGCCCAGGACGCGCACGTACTCCAGGGGCGTGGCCGCCCGCAGGTCCAACTGCTCGCGCCGCAGGCCCCGTTCAGCCAGGAAGGCCTCCAGCCGCGCGCCCTCTTGCCCTGCGCCGGCCAGGAACTCCACCTCGGCCTGGGACTCGGCCAGGTGCAAGCAGAAGGGCAGGTCCCCGGCCTGGCGCTTGAGGGCCTGCAGGCGGCCGGCCGGCACCGAGTAGGGCGCGTGGGCGGCCACAGCACGGCCGCTGAGCAGAGGTCCCTGCCACTCATAGGCCGGCGGAGGCGGGGGCGCCTTGCTGGGGCCCAGGGCCTCGAAGAAGGACACGGCCGAGACGCCGGCCTGGGTCAGGGCGGCCCGGGCCAAGCCGGTGTTGGTGATGTCGCCCACCAGGGCCGTGCCATCCCCGGCCAACTCTGCGGCCGCGGCCTGGGTGGCGGCGGCGCCGTTAATGCGCAGGGTATCTGGCCGCAGGGCCACCAGCTGCTCCAGCCAGGCCACGAAGTCGCCGGCCGGCGGCGCCAGCCCGGCCAGGCCCGACAGCTCCAGGTGGGTGTGGGCGTTGACCAGGCCCGGCAGCAGCAGGCCCTGGCCCAGCTCCGCCAACTCCGCGCCGGCCGGCGGCCGCTCCTCTACGGCCTGCACCCAGCCCTCGGCCATGAGCACCCAGGCGTTCTCGCGCAACTCGCCCGGACCGCACCAGACCCAGCGCGCGCTGTAGGCCACGGGTGCGGGGTTCACCGCAGCCCTCTGGCTGGGCGGGGCCACGCTGGTAAGTGGGAAAGGCAAAGAGGTTTGGAAAGTGAAGTGTATTGACTTCGCGGTGTAGGGGCGGGGTTTATCCCCGCCCTGCTTCGTTTGACTCCGCGGCGCAGACCACTAACCGAAGGGCCAGACCGCTGCGGCAGGCCCGATGTTTTTCTTTTTCCAGACCAGGACCCAAACGCGGAGTTTTTCCCCGCCCACGATAACTCTGATCCGCGGCGAGGCATGTGCTGAGGACCGGCCTAGGCCTGGCCGGCCACCGGCCGGTAGAAGGTGTCGCGCTGCTGGGCAACAAAGCCCATGTCTTCGGCCAGGCGCACCAGCTCCTCCCGCGGCAGGCGGAAGCTGACCCCGGCCGCGGCCACCACGTTCTCCTCGATCATGGTGGAGCCCAGGTCGTCGGCCCCGAAGGTCAGCGCCACCTGGGCGATCTTGGCGCCCTGGGTCACCCAACTGGCCTGCAGGTGCGCGAAGTTGTCCAGGAACAGCCGGCTGACCGCCAGCATGCGCAGATAATCCACGGCCGTGGCCGGCGGGGTGTGGGCCAGGGCGGTGTGGTCAGGCTGGAAGCTCCAGGGGATGAAGGCCGTGAAGCGGCCGCGGCCCTTGGCCAGGCTCTCGTCCTGCAGGCCGCGCAGGCGGGTCAGGTGCTCGATGCGCTCGGCCGGGGTCTCCACGCTGCCGAACATCATGGTGGCCGTGGTCATCAGCCCCTTGCCGTGGGCCAGGCGCATCACCTGCAGCCATTCGTCGGCCGTGCACTTGCCCGGCGCCACCAGGCCGCGCACCCGTTCCGAGAGTATCTCGGCCCCGCCGCCGGGGATGGAGCCCAGGCCCGCGGCCATGAGCCGGTCCAGGGCCTCGGCCAGGCTCAGGCCGTCCAGGCGGGCCATGTGCACCACCTCGGGCGGGGACAGGCCGTGGATGTGGATGGGGAAGTTCTCTTTGATGAAGCGGAAGGTGTCGCAGATGGCCTCTACGCCGATCTCCGGGTGCAGGCCGCCCTGGATCAGTATCTGAGTGCCGCCTAGGTCCAGGGTCTCCTGTATCTTGCGGGCCAGCTCCGCGCGCTCCAGCACGTAGCCTTCTTCGTGGCCCGGCGGCCGGAAGAAGGCGCAGAAGCGGCAGCCCGCGGTGCAGACATTGGTGAAGTTTATGTTTCGGTCCACCGCGTAGGTGACCACCGGCTCCGGGTTGTGGCGCAGGCGGGCCCCGTGGGCCAGGCGGCCAAGGTCGAGCAGCTCGGCTGAGCCCAGCAGGGCCAGGGCCTGGGTTGGGCTCAGGCGTTGTCCCTCCTCGGCCGCGGCCAGGGCCTCGGACAGCGGATCGCGCGGGGCCGGGGCCGGCGGGGTCATTGCTGTTCCAGGGAGTTGTAGAAAGAGTCCCGCCTGACCGGCCGGAAGCCGGCGGTGCTGATCATGCTGCGCAGCGCCTCCTCGGTCAGGCCCTTGGCCGTGGTGGCCCCGGCCTCGTGGGTGATGCGCTCCTCCACGATGGTGCCGTCCAGGTCGTCGGCCCCGAAGTTCAGGGCCACCTGGGCCAGCTTGGGCCCCAGCATCACCCAGTAGGCCTTGATGTGGTCGAAGTTGTCCAGCAGCAGCCGCGCGCTGGCGATGACCCGCAGGTCGTCCAGGCCGCTGGTGTGGCTGGCGCCGCCCAGCTTGGTGTTGTGCGGGTGGTAGGCCAGGGGTATGAAGGCCGAGAAGCCGTGGGACTTGTCCTGCTGCTCGCGCAGGGCCAGCAGATGCTCCACGCGCTCGGCCGGGGTCTCGATGTGGCCGTAGAGCATGGTGGCGTTGGTGGGGATGCCCCGGGCATGGGCCAGGCCGGAGATGGCCAGCCAGCGGCTGCCGCTGGTCTTCTCCGGGCAGAGGCGGGCGCGCACCCTGGGGGAGAACACCTCGGCCCCGCCGCCGGGCATGGCCCCCAGGCCCGCGGCCTGCAGGAGGTCCAGCACCTGAGCCGGGCTCAGGCCGGACTTATGGGCCAGGTGGTCTATCTCCACCGGCGTGAAGGCCTTGAGTGCCGCCTGGGGCCGGGCCTGGCTCAGGGCGCTTAAAAGCTCCAGGTAGTAGCTCAGCGGGACCTGGGGGTGGCAGGAGCCCACGATGTGCAGCTCGCTGATGGGCAGCCCCGGCTCCTGGGCGGCCAGCTCCGCGGCCTGGGCCGGGCTGAGCAGATAGGCGCCCGCGTCGCCCTCCTGGCGCCAGAAGGCGCAGAAGGCGCACTGGTTGCTGCACACGTTGGAGTAGTTGATGTGGCGGTTGACCACGTAAAAGGCGCGGCGGCCGTTCTTGGCCAGGCGGGCGGCGTGGGCCAGGGAGCCCAGGCCCAAGAGGTCGCGGCTGTTCATCAGGGCCAGGCCGTCGGCCAGTTCCAGGCGCTGGCCTGCGGCCAGCTTGGCCGCCACCGGCCCCAGGGCTGGGTCGCTGATGAGACGCGGGTCCAGCTTCAGGGGCGGCAGGGCCGCAGGCCGCGCAAAGCCTGGGCAATCCGGTTTGGCCTGGGGGGCCACAGGAGGCATGACAGCGTTCTCCGCAGGGGTCCGCGGCGCAGTGACCACCTGGTCATCCGAGGCGCCAAAAAAGTGCGCCCGGCTGGGCGCCGCCGCCCTAATAATATGCCCTCGATCTCGGCCTGACAAGGGGTTTGACAGTGGCTCAACCTTGAGGGGAAGAGGGCAGGTGGCGGAAGGGGCGGGTCTTTTTCAGGCCCAGGCTCAGGGCCATGGTGGCGGCCATCTTGGCCAGGCCGTCCTTGAACTTGGCCCAACCCGAGGCCGGCGGGTGCTGATGTACCAGCTGCCCCAGGTGGCCGTGGCCCAGAGGCTCGACCCAGACGCGGCAGGGCACCTCGCCGATCTCCAGGTAATGCTCTATGATGCGTTTGGTAGCCACGTCCGCGGGCAGGGCTAGGTCCTGCCAGGCCGTTTCGCTGAAAAGGATATACTCATCCTCCGGCACCGAGTTCTTGAGCAGGCGGTGCACCACGATCACGTCCGGACCGTGCGCAGATTTAAAGCCCGCTACTTGGCCGAAGACCGCCTTGCCGCTGTGCACGACGATTTTGAGCTTGAGCGCGGCCATATGCTCGCAGGCCTCGCAGCGGCAGGTGTTGGCGGCGATGAGTTCGGCCAGCTTGGCGCTGAAGGCCCGCAAAAAGGCCAACAGCTTGGCGCCGATCTCCTGGCGGATGCGGTCCCAACTCAGGCCCGGGCTCTGTTTGGGGGTGCAGAGGAACACCGCATCACCCTCCACCTCCATTACCTGCATGGGAATCTCCACCTGGGCGATCACCGCCTCCAGCAGTTGAGTGATGATGTACTGGCTGTGCAAAAGGGTCATCTTGCGGGCGGCCACCAGACGGGTGAAGCCGCTGATATCGGCGATGATGAGCACCACTGGGGTTTCGGGCGCGTTCTGAGCCAAGAGCGGCCTCCCTTCTGGCCAAGACCGCGGGGGCCTGTGCGGTCCTGCTATTATTCTAGCAGGCCGGGCCCCGGCCGGAGCATACTCCGAGGGAGGTGCAGGCTTGGTCGGGGTTGCCGGCCGCGTTCGGGGCCGGTATACCTGAATGGCTCGTAAACCGAAGGGATGTGCATTTTGACGCCCGAGGACATCCAGGCCTTTGCCCACGGCCACGACTTCCTGGGACCGGCCCAGGCCCGCCACGAGCGCCGTACCCGCCTGGTGGTGGCCCTGACCGGCCTGATGATGGTGGTGGAGATCGCCGCCGGCCTCATCTTCGGCTCCATGGCCCTCTTGGCCGATGGCTGGCACATGGCTAGCCACGCCGCCGCCCTGTCCTTGACCGCCCTGGGCTATTACCTGGCCCGCCGCCACGCAGACGATCCCCGCTTCTGCTTCGGCACCGGCAAGGTGGGCGACCTGGCCGGCTTCGTCAGCGCCCTGCTGTTGGCCTTCATCGCGGCCCTGATGGCCTATGAGTCCCTGCTGCGCCTGTTCGCGCCGGTGGCCATCGCCTTCAACCAGGCCATCCTGGTGGCGGTGGTGGGCCTGGTGGTGAACCTGCTCAGCGCCCTGCTGCTGCGGGACAAGCCTCACGAGCACGGCCACCAGCACGGGCCGCATGAGCACCCGCCTGGCCACGAGCACCACCACACGGACCACAACCTGAAGTCGGCCTATCTGCACGTATTGGCCGACGCCCTGACCTCGGTGACGGCCATCGTGGCCCTGAGTGCCGGCAAGTACCTGGGCTGGGTGTGGATGGACCCGGTGATGGGCATCGTGGGCTCGCTGGTGATTGCGCGCTGGTCCTGGGGCCTGCTGCGGGACACCGGCCTGACCCTGCTGGATATTAATCCCTACCCCGAGCTGGCCGAGCGCATCCGGGCCCTGGTGGAGGGGAGCGACGGCGGCCGGGTGGCGGACCTGCACCTGTGGCGCCTGGGGCCGGGGCACCTGGGGGCCATCGTCTCCATCGTCACCGCCGACCCCCAACCGGCCGAGCACTACAAGGGCCTGCTGGCCGACCTGGAGGAGATAAGCCACCTCACGGTGGAGGTGCACCACCTGGGCCCGGCCGCCTGCCCGCCGGCCTGAGCCCGGCCCAGGCGCGCGAAAAGGCCCCCGCTCCGCAGCGGGGGCCTCGCTGCTTCTGCGAGCCGGGCGGCCTACAGATGATCGCGGATGTAGTTGAGCAGGCCGCCGGCGGCCAGGATCTCGCGCTCGCGGGGGCTGGCGCTGAGCCTGAGCTGTAAGGGCCGGCCTTCCAGCCAGGCGTCGATGTCCTCCCGGCCGTCCAGGGTGGCGGCCTTTAGGCCGGGCAGCTCGATGACCTGGCCCTCGTCCAGGCGCTGGTAGTCGGCCGGGTCGGCCAGCACCAGGGGCACCACCCCGAAGTTGACCAGGTTGGCTCGGTGGATGCGGGCGAATGACTTGGCGATCTTGACCTGCACCCCCAGGTAGCGCGGGGCCAGGGCCGCGTGCTCGCGCGAGGAGCCCTGGCCGTAGTTTTCGCCGCCCACCACCGCTGCCGGGGCCGCGGCCTGGGTTTTTTCAGCGAAATGCTTGTCCACGCCAGAAAACACGTAGCGGCTGATGGCCGGAATGTTGGAGCGCAGGGGCAGGATCTGGCTGCCGGCGGGCATGATGTGATCGGTGGTGATGTTGTCGCCCACCTTGAGGGTCACGGTGCAGGCCAGGTCCGCGGGCAGGGCGCTGAGCTGGGGGAAGGGCGCGATGTTGGGCCCGCGCAGTATCTCCACCTCCTGGCCCGAGGCCGGCGGCGACACCAGGGAGTCCAGGCGCACCGTGGGCTCCGGCGGCACTATTGGGGCCGCGCCCAGGCTGCGGGGGTCGGCGATGCGGCCGGCCAGGGCCGTGGCCGCGGCCACCTGGGGCCCGCTCAGGTAGACCTGGTCGCCCACGGTGCCCGAACGGTCCGGGAAGTTGCGCGGGAAGGTGCGCAGGCTGGCAGTGCCGGTGGCCGGGGCCTGGCTCATGCCGATGCAGCCCAGGCAGCCGGCCTGGTGCAGGCGCGCCCCGGCCGAGAGAAGATCGCCCAGGGCGCCGTTGGCCGCGATCTGGGCCAGGGCCTGGCGCGAGCCGGGGTTGATGGACAGGCCCAGGCCCGGCGCCAGATGGCGGCCCTTGAGGGCCAGGGCCAGGGTCATCAGGTCGCGGTAGGAGCCGCCGCCGCAGGAGCCCAGGACCACCTGCTCCACGGCCACCCGGCCCAGCTCGGCGGCCGGACGCACCGCGTCCGGGCTGGAAGGGCAGGCCACCAAAGGCTCCAGGGCGCTCAGGTCCACCTCCTCCACCCGCTCATAGCCGCAGCCCGGCTCGGCGGCCAGGGGCCGGTAGTCGCTTGCGCGGCCCTGGGCCTCCAGGAAGGCTCGGGTCTGCTCGTCGCTGGGGAAGATGCTGGCCGTGGCCCCCAGCTCGGCGCCCATGTTGGTGATGGCCGCGCGCTGGTACACGTCCAGGCCGGCCACGCCGGGGCCGAAGTACTCCAGGATGTAGCCCACGCCGCCCTTGACCGTCAGCCGCCGCAGCAGCTCCAGGATCACGTCCTTGGCCCCCACCCAGGGCGGCAGGGCGCCGGTCAGGCGCACGCCCAAGATGCGCGGGCAGGGCAGGTAGAAGGGCTGGCCGGCCATGGCCGCGGCCACGTCCAGGCCGCCGGCGCCCATGGCCAGCATGCCCAGGCCGCCGCCGTGGGGGGTGTGGGAGTCCGAGCCCAGCAGGGTGGCGCCGGGCCGGCCGAAGCGCAGCATGTGCAGCTGGTGGCAGATGCCGTTGCCCGGCGGGGAGAACCACAGGCCGTAGCGGGCGGCGAAGGAGCGCAGGAAGCGGTGGTCGTCGGCGTTCTTGAAGTCGTTCTGCAGGATGTTGTGGTCCACGTAGGACACGCTGACCTGGGTGCGCACCCGGTCCAGGCCCAGGGCCTCGAACTCCAGGGCGGCCAGGGTGCCGGTGGCGTCCTGGGTCAGGGTCTGGTCGATGGCCAGGCCGATCTCCCGGCCCGCCTGGCAGCGGCCCTCCCGCAGGTGCGCGCCCATGATCTGCTGCGCCAGTGATTTGGCCATAGATGTCTTCCCGCCCCCAGCTAGGAATTAACAAGCCCAGCCATTTTAGTTGCCCGGAGCCGGGCGCGCAAGTCCGGGCGGGGCGCAAAAAAAAGCCCGCGCCTGAGGGCGCGGGCCACTAAGGGCCGGAGGGGGTATTCCGGCCGGTGCAGTGGAGGAGAAGCTTAGGCTGCCTTGCTCTTGGCCTCCTGAGCCAGGGAGGCGCCCATGCTGCACTTGCGACAGGGCACCAGGTTCATCTTGAATACAAAGATATGGAACGGCTCGGCGCCGATGTTGGCCCAGCGGGGCTCATTGGCGGTGGTGTATCTTTTGGCGCAGGCCTCGCGGGTGATGCGCAAGTTGCCGGGCTGGTTGGGGCAATCAATCAGGAAGTCAGGATGGTTGGCCAGCCACTGGTCCACGTCGATGTTGGGAAGGAACCGACTGTTCTTGGGCCTTCTACCGCGCCTCATCATGATCCCCCTCGCTAGAGTCGCGCCAAGTCGTTCGGCTATAATTTAAGCAAGAGAGGTGCCAGTTAGGAGGAATTACTTCCCCGGAGAGCAGCCAGTACTTAATTAGATAATTATTATGCCAAGTTATGAAAAATAATTTTGGCGAGTCCCATAAGCACCCGCAGTTCGATGGCCTGAAAGGCAATAATATTGGTTCCCAGTGTATGTCTAATTTAAGACACATGTCGTGGTTAGGACAGTGGGTCCTCTTGGGCCTTGAAACTGCGATAACTTCCTAATGCGGGCACATCGAGCCCTTCAATATGTCCAAAACGATACAGAATGGGCCCGGAAGGGCTGATTTAAGGCCTTGAAAACTGGCCTCCAGCCCCTGGCCCTGAATTTGCAAATATATAAGGCAAGCAAGGCTGCAGTGTCCGGGGTACGACAGCGGCAAGGGGGTATCGGTATGTTAAGGGTCATGGTCATAGAGGGCAATCCCTCCCTGGCCCGTTTGTACCGCGAGGAGTTGGAGGAGGCGGGCTTCGGAGTGTGGTTGTGCCGCGACCTGCGGGGGGCGGTGGAGAGCCTGCGCCGCTCGCCGGTGGACATATTGATCACGGACCTGGACACCGTGCCCAGCCGGCCGGAGTACTGGTTGGGCACCCTGCGCCAAGTGCACGACGGCGAGGTGCTGCTCTTGGGGCGGGGAAACCGCCGGCTGGGCCGCATCAAGGACCTGCGGGTGGTGGATAAGAGCTCTGACCTCAGCAGCCTGGTGACCACCCTGCGCCGCCTGGCCCCCAGCCTGCTCTGGAACCGCGCCGCGGGCAACTCCTAGCGCCTCCGCCAGCCAGTGGGTGTCAAGTTTTTGCCCGCTGTGCTATTCTTTTTTCCCAGTAAAAACCGATTTTGCCTTCCGCCCATGCGCAGGAGACAGGCATGCCTTCTACACTTCCTCCTCCCCTGCCGCCGGAAACGCTGCGCCGCAGCTTTGATCCCGCAGAGGTCCCCTTCGAAACCAGCGAGACCGCCCCGGACTGCCTGGAGTCGGTGCTGGGCCAGGCCCGGGCCAAGGAGGCCCTGGAGTTCGGCCTGTCCATGGCCGACATGGACTACCACGTGTTCGTGGCCGGCCCCCAGCGCACCGGCAAGACCCACCTGGTGCGCACCTTCCTGCAGAAGATAGCCAGCGAGCAGGCCCCGCCGCCGGACTGGCTGTATGTGCACAACTTCCAGACCCCCGACGAGCCCCTGGCCCTCAAGCTGCCGCCGGGGCAGGGCAGGCTCTTCGCCCGCCAGATGGCCGACCTGGTGGCCGTCTTCAAGCAGAAGATTCCCTCGCTGTTTGAAAGCGAGGACTACGCCCGCGCCAAGGAGGCCCTGGCCACCGACTTCAAGCACAAGCGCAGCGAGATATTCAGCGAGCTGGATTCCCAGGCCCGGGAGCAGGGCTATGTGCTGCGCTTCGAACCCACCGGCATCATGGTGGCCCCGGCCGGCGAGGACGGCGAGCCCTTGCCCGAGGCCCAGCTCCGGGAGATGAGCGAGGAGCAGCGCGAGGGGCTGCGCAAGCGCAGCGACGTGATCCAGGCCAAGGTCACCGAGGCTCTGCGGGCGGTGACCGCCCTGGAGAAGGAGCTTAACCAATCGCTCAAGGAGCTGGACCACGAGCTGGTGCGCGAGGCGGTGAGCCAGGCCGTGCGCGAGCTGACCGAGAAGTACACCGAGCACAAGGACGTGCTGGCCTATCTGGAGCAGGTGCAGCAGGACGTGGTGGAGCGCTACCAGCGCTTCAAGAAAAAGGAGGCCCCCCAGCTTCCCTTCCCCATGCCCATGGAGGAGCCGGATTTCAAGGAGTATCAGGTCAACGTCTTCGTGGATAACTCCGAGGCCAAGGGCGCGCCGGTGGTGGTGGAGAGCAACCCTACCTTCCCCAACGTCTTCGGCCGCATCGAGCGCCAGGCCCAGTTCGGGGCCCTGGTCACGGACTTCACCCTGCTCAAGCCCGGCGCCCTGCACCGGGCCAATGGCGGCTACCTGGTGCTGCCCATGATGGAGCTGCTGCGCCTGTGGCTGCCCTGGGAGGCGCTCAAGCGCGCGCTCAAGAACCGCAAGCTGCTCATGGAGGACCCCATGGAGCAGATGGGATTCATGATCACCCGCACCCTGCGGCCCCAGCCCATCCCCCTGGACCTCAAGGTGATACTGGTGGGCGAGACCTACCTCTACCACCTGCTCTACGAGTACGACCACCAGTTCCCCAAGCTGTTCAAGGTGCGGGCCGAGATGTCCGAGCACATGGACTGGGGCGGGCAGGAGGTGGCTGACTTCATCAGCCACCTGTGCAGCCTGAACCGCAAGCACCAATTGCTGCCCCTGCACCGCACGGCCGTGGCGCGGCTCATCGAGCGGGCGGCGGAGATAGCCGGCGACCGCGAGCGCCTCACCCTGCGCCTGGCCGACCTGGAGGACCTGGTCAAGGAGAGCAGCTTCGTGGCCAAGCACCGCGGGGCCGGCGACATAACAGGCCACGACGTGCAGCAGGCCATCGACCAGCGCCGCCGCCGCTCCTCCATGATCGAGGAGCGCATGCGCGAGGCCATCACCCGCGGCTTCATCAACGTGGCCACTGAGGGCAGCCAGGCGGGCCAGGTCAACGGCCTGGCCGTCTACGACCTGGGCGACTACGCCTTCGGCAAGGCCAGCCGCATATCCGCCAGCGTGGGCCTGGGCAAGGACGGCGTGACCACCATCGACCGCGAGGCCGACCTCTCCGGCCCCTTCCACAACAAGGGCGTCTTAATCATCGCCGGCTTCCTGCGCGACCGCTTTGCGCGCAAGGGGCCCCTGACCCTCACCGCCAGCCTGGTCTTTGAGCAGAGCTACGGCATGATCGACGGTGACTCGGCCAGCCTGGCCGAGGTGCTGGCCCTCATGTCGCGGTTGTCGGGCCTGCCCCTGCGGCAGGACCTGGCCATCACCGGCAGCATGGACCAGCAGGGCCGCGCCCAGGCCATCGGCGGGGTGAACCTGAAGATCGAGGGCTTCTTCCGCCTCTGCGCCGAGCGCGGCCTCACCGGCAACCAGGGCGTGGTCATTCCCCAGGCCAACATCAAGAACCTGATGCTGCACCCGGACATCGTGGCCGCCGCGGCCCAGGGCAAGTTCACGGTGCGCGCGGTGGAGACCGTGGACCAGGCCCTGGAGATATTCACCGGCCAGCCGGCCGGCGCGCGCAATAAGCAGGGCAACTACCCGCGGGGCTCGGTGAACTACCTGGCCGAGCAGGAGCTGGAGCGCCTGCGCGAGCTGGCCAAGGCCATGGCCAAGGCCAAGGACAAGGACAAGGACAAGGACAAGTAGGCTAAGGGCGGGCGCCGGACAACCAGGAGCAGACATGGAACGCATGGCCCGGATCGCGCCGGAGCAGATGAGCCCCGAGCAGCGCCAGATATGGCAGGACATCGTGGCCGAGCGGGGCAGCCCCCAGGGGCCCTTCAACGTCTGGCTGCGCTCGCCGGAACTGGCCTCGCGGGCCCAGCGCCTGGGGGCCCAGGTGCGCCTGCACAGCAGCCTGCCGCCCCGCCTGAGCGAGCTGGCCATTCTGATCAACGCCCGCCGCTGGAACTGCCAGACCGAGTGGACCCTGCACGAGCCCTTCGCCCGGCAGGCCGGCCTAGACTCGGAGCTGATCCAGGCCATCAACCAGCGCCAACCGCCGGTCTTCGCCCGCCAGGACGAGGCCGCGGTGTACGACTTCTGCAGCCAGGCCGTGGGCCAGGGGTTCGTGTCCGATGAGATCTACGCCCGCTGCCGGGACCTGCTGGGCGAGACGGCGCTGGTGGACCTGGTGGGCGTCCTGGGCTACTACTGCCTGGTGGCCCTGAGCCTCAACGTGTTCCAGGTGGCCCTGCCCGAGGACCGCCCGCCGCGCCTGAGCGACGCGCCGGTTTTTTAGGATCGGTCCGCATTAAAAAGCAATTTGTAAAAAAGGAAGTCTTCAGAATGCGCAGGTTGGGTTGAGGGGCCTTAGCTCCGAGACCCAACATCCATTTTTTTGCAGCGAGCCATCGGGAAAAGGAGGATTGCCACGGCGCGGCGGGAGCGGCCTTCCTGCTGCCCCGGGCCGCCCCGGCCAGGCGCCTGGCAACGACCACTATAGCTTTAAAAATGGATAAAAATGTTGGGGCGTGGTTTATCCCCGCCCGTTATTTTGCGCCATAAACAGCAGGGCGGGGATAAACCCCGCCCCGCTGTTTCGCAAAGAAAGAAGTCAGCGCAGCAAACCTCGTGCGAGCGGATGATCGGCTCCCTATTTTAACCACTTGAAAGATAAAACCTTCAGATGTCCTTTAGGGTCGGGAACATATGTAGCCCCCACTTTCTTGCCTTTGGAATCTTTAATAGCCCACTGTCCATTAGTATCCTTGTACATGACTTTCATATTAACCATTTCATCAGGTGTCTTTGAGTAATAGCGAAAGACCTTGCCAGGATGCTCTTTCAAAGTAAATTGGAATCCCTGAATCACACGGGTTACGGAAAAATCGAATCCATGTTTTGTGTAACCAAAAAAACCTATTGTGGCCAACTCACCAGTGATTGATTGAGGTTTTTGAGGGGCCTTCGCGTCGCTTGAAAATGAGTGACCCGCCAGAAGTAATAAAGTAACTAATAGGGTCCCAAGGCAAAATACCTTTTTCATAAGTTCCTCCTGAATCATCGAGAAAATTCAGATCGCTTGGCGGTCGCCGCATTATTTGTCTGCCTCGTGGCGGCTGTAGCGGTCGCAGAAGGACTTGTTAATGAGTCTCCTGCTCCACGCCCTCGGGCGGCTCCAGGCCGAACTTCTTGATCTTGCCGTAGAGGGTGCTGCGGGCGATGCCCAGCTTCTTGGCGGCCTGATACTTGTTCCAGCCCGCCTGTTCCAGGGCCTGGGTCACGATCTGCCGCTCTTGGTCCCATAGGCGGCCGGGCTTGAGGACCGCCTGGGCGTCGGCCTCCTCGGAGAGCAGGCTGGGGGGCAGATGCTCAAGGCCCACCACGTCCCCGCGGCACATCAGGGCCGCGTGCTCCACCACATTGCGCAGCTCGCGCACGTTGCCCGGCCAGGCGTAGGACATGAAGCGGCTCAGGGTGGCCCGGTCCAGGCCGTAGATGGCCTTGCCCAGTTTCTCGGTCTGGGAGCGCAGGAAGTAGTTGGTTAGGAAGGGGATGTCCTCGGCGCGCTGGCGCAGGGGCGGCACCTCCAGGCGCACCACGTTGAGGCGGTAGAACAGGTCCTCGCGGAAGCGGCCCTGCTCCACCAGCCTGGCCAGGCGCTTGTTGGTAGCCGCCACCAGGCGCACGTCCGCGGTTATGGTCTTTTCGCCGCCCACCCGCTCGAACTGACGGTCCTGAATGACCCGCAGCAGGGCCAGCTGGGTCAGGGGGCTTATTTCGGCCACCTCGTCCAGGAAGATGGTGCCGCCTTCGGCCAGCTCGAAGCGGCCGGGCTTGCGGCGGATGGCGCCGGTGAAGGCCCCCCTCTCGTGGCCGAACAGCTCGGAGGAGAGCAGCGTCTCGGGGTAGGCCGAGCAGTTGACCACCACGAAGGGCCCGTCGGAGCGCTTGGAGTAGCGGTGGATGGCCTCGGCCAAGAGCCCCTTGCCGGTGCCGGACTCGCCCTCCAAGAGCACCGTGGTGTCGGTGGAGACCACGTTGTCCAGCACGTCGGCCAGGGCCTGCACCTGGGCCGAGCCGCCCATGACCCGCGCCAGGTAGCGGCGCATCTCCAGGGTGCGCTGGGCCTGCTGGCGGCTGAAGCGCTCGTTGATCAGGTCCTCGTACAGGGTGCGGATCCTGAGCATCACCCGCACCCGGCTGAGCAGGCGCTCCACGTCCACCGGCTTGGTCAGGTAGTCCTCGGCGCCCAGGTCCAGGGACTTCATGGCGCTGGCCTTGTCGGCCAGGGCCGAGAGCACCACCACCGGCACGTAGCGCAGCTTGGCGTCCAGCTTAATGTGCTCCAGGAGCTGCCAGCCGCTCATGCCCGGCAGCAGCAGGTCCAGTAGCACCAGGTCAAAGCCGCCCTGGGCCAGGCGCTCCAGGGCCGCCTCGCCGCTCTCGGCCAGCACCGGGTCGTATCCCTCGGCCCGCATGAGGGTGGCGAAAAGCTGGGCCGAATCCGGGTCGTCCTCCACCACCAAGATGCGGGCGTTAGGCTTGGCGCGCGGCAGGGGGAGGTCGTTCACGCCTGCTCCTTGTCCGGGGGCCTGAAGCGGCATTCCAGGCAGGTCAGGCCCAGTTGCTGCAAGGCCAGGTCCTGGTTCAGCTCGGGCCGGCGCGAGCTCTGACCGTCCAGGGCCAGGCCCAGGCGGGCCAGCTCGGGGCAGGTGCCGGCCGGCAGGTGCAGACAGCGGGTCCAGAGAGGTTCGTCGGGCATGTCTTGACTCCCAGGGCGGCCGCCGCGTACGCGGGGATGTGCGGACCTTGCTGGGCAAATACTAGCATCCGGGGCTCTGGGTCACAAGGGGGCGCAGCGCCATGCTGCCTCTTGCCTTGCGGCGGCCGAAGGGTTAGTTTGTTAAGCCATGATCATCGCTGATCTGCACATCCACTCCCGCTACTCCCGGGCCACGGCCAAGAACCTGGCCCCGGAGCAGTTGTGGCTGGCGGCCCAGCTCAAGGGCCTGGACCTGGTGGGCACCGGCGACTGCACCCACCCGGCCTGGCTGGCCGAGCTGGACGAGAAGCTCAAGCCCAACAAGGGCGGGGCCTATGAGCTGAAGCCCTCCCTGACCGCGTCCGTGGCCGAGCAGGTGCCAGGGCCCTGCCAGCGGCCGGTGCGCTTTTTGCTCTCGGGCGAGATAAGCACCATTTACAAACGCGACGGCTGCACCCGCAAGGTGCACAGCCTGATCCTGCTGCCGGACTTCGCCGCCGCCTATCGCCTCAACCAGCGCTTGGGCAAGCTGGGCAACATCACCAGCGACGGCCGGCCCATCCTGGGCCTGGACACCCGCGACCTGTTGGAGCTGTGCCTGGAGGTGGAGCCCAGCGTCATCTTCATCCCGGCCCACGTCTGGACCCCCTGGTTCAGCCTGTTCGGTTCCAAGAGCGGCTTCGACGCGGTGGAGGAGTGCTTCGACGACCTCAGCGGGCACGTACACGCCCTGGAGACCGGCCTGAGCTCGGACCCGGCCATGAACTGGCGGCTGTCGGCCCTGGACCGCTTCCTGCTGGTAAGCAACTCCGACGCCCACAGCCCGGCCAAGCTGGCCCGGGAGGCCAACCTGTTCACTTGCGCGCCGGACTACGCCTCCATCGCCCAGGCCCTGAGCGGGCCGGAGGCCAAGGGCCTGGCCGGCACCCTGGAGTTCTTCCCGGACGAGGGTAAGTACCACCTGGACGGCCACCGCAAGTGCAGGATGCGCCTGACCCCGGCCGAGACCGCGGCTCACGGTGGCCTCTGCCCCCGCTGCGGCAAGCCCCTGACCGTGGGGGTGCTCAACCGGGTGGAGGAGCTGGCCGACCGGCCGGCCGGCTTCCGGCCGCCGGAGGCGCGCAGCTTCGAGTCCCTGGTGCCTCTGGAGGAGGTCCTGGCCGAGGTCATGCAGCAGGGGCCGGGCAGCAAGGGCGTGCAGGAGGCGCTGGCCGAGCTGCGCGGCCGCCTGGGCCCGGACCTGTTCGTCCTGCGCGAGGCGCCCCTAGCGGAGCTGGCCAAGGTGGGCGGCCCGCTCTTGGCCGAGGGCCTGCGCCGCATGCGCGCCGGCCAGGTGCGCCTGGAGGGCGGCTACGACGGCGAGTTCGGGGTGGTGCGCCTGTTCGAGGCCGCCGAGCGCCGCCAGATCAAGGGCCAGGGGCTGTTCTGGGAGCTGAAGCATGAGCGCCGGGCACCCAAGAAGGCCGCGGCCAAGACGCGCAAGAAGAAAGAGGCGGCCGAGCCCCTGCTCACGCCCCTGGACCCGGCCACGGACGGGCTCAACGACGAGCAGCGGGCCGCGGTGGGCCACCGGGGCGCGCCGCTCTTGCTGCGGGCCGGTCCGGGCGCGGGCAAGACCAGGGTGCTGGTGCAGCGGGCGGTGGGGCTGCTGGCGGAGGGCGCGGACCCGGCGCGTATGCTCATGATCACCTTCACGCGCAAGGCCGCCGCCGAGCTGGCCCAGCGCCTGGCCGAGCAGAAGACGGCCGCGGCCGGGGTCAGGGTGGCCACCTTCCACTCCCTGGGCCGCGAGGTGCTCACCCAGGCCCTGGGCGAGCCACCGGTATTGCTGGAGCCGGTCCAGCGCGAGGCCATCATCGCCCGCCTGGCCAGGGAGGCTGGCTGGCGGCCCGGCGATCTGGACCTGGCCCTGACCCGGCTCAAGCAGCGGGTGGAGGCCGAGCCCGCGCCGGAGCTGGCCCCCCTGTGGCGGAGCTATCAGAAGGCCCTGCAGAAGCAGGCGGCCTGGGACCTGGACGACCTGGTGCGGGGTGCGGTGCTGGCCCTGGCCCAGGACCAAGTCCTGGCCGCAGACTGGGCCGGCCGCTTCGCCCACGTGTTGGTGGATGAGTACCAGGACAGCAACCCGGCCCAGGTGGCGCTCTTAAAGGCCCTGGTGGCCGGCGGGGCCTCGCTGGCGGCCATCGGCGACCCGGACCAGGCCATCTACGGCTTCCGGGGCGCGGATCGGTCCGGCTTCCTGAACTTTGCGCGCGACTTCCCCGGCGCGCTGGAAATGGCCCTGGGCCGCAACTACCGCAACCGCGGACCGGTGCTGGCCGCGGCCCAGGGGCTCATGGCCGGCCAGCCGGACCCGGGCCGGCCGCAGCTGGCGGCCCAGCGGGCCGAGGGCCCCACGCCGGTGATGGTGGAGCTGGGCTCGCCCCAGGCCGAGGCGGCCTGGGTGGCGCGGCGCATCGTGGAGCTGACCGGCGGCCTGGACTCGCGCCAGGTGGAGCAGGGCGAGCCGGGCGGCGAGCTGGGCCCGCGGGACATCGCCGTGCTCTACCGCCTGCACGCCCAGGCCCCGCCCCTAGTAGAGGCCCTGGGCCGGCTGGGCGTGCCCTACCAGGTAGCGGCCAGTGAGCCCCTGGCCGAGACCGACCCCCTGGACTTCAAGGCCCAGCGGGTGAACCTTTTGTCGCTGCACGCGGCCAAGGGCCTGGAGTTCGAGGCGGTTTTCATTGTAGGCCTGGAGGAGGGGTTGTTGCCCTACCGGCCGCCCCAGGGGGCGCCGGCCGACCCGGAGGAGGAGCGGCGCCTGCTCTATGTAGGCATGACCCGGGCTCGCAGCCAGCTTTTCCTGAGCCGCTGCAGCCGGCGCACCCTGTTCGGCAAGTACCGCCGGCCGGGGCCATCGCCCTTCCTGGCCGAGATCACCACCCAGTGGCTGGAAAAAGAAGCGGCCCCGTTGCCCAAGCCGCGGAGCCACCAGATGGATCTGTTCGGTTGAGGGCCGGCCGCCGGGGGCCTAGTCGCTCCCGGTCTGGGCCTCGCCGCTGTAGCGCTTGCGGGCCCGCTGCACTGCGTCGGACAGCTCGCTCATCTTTACCGGCTTTTCCAGAAAATCAGAGGCGCCGGTGCGCATGGCCGCCACCACCGCGGCCTTGTCGCCGTGACCCGAGACCACGATTACCTCGGTCTCGGGGTGGCGGGTCTTTACCGCCTGCAGCACGTCCAGGCCGCTGAGTCCGGGCATCTTCAGATCGGTGAGCACCACCGGGGTGGGGTTCTCCTGGAAGGCGGCCACGGCCTGGGCCGGGTCGCTGTAGCCCTCCACCTGCAGCCCCTGGCGCTCCAGGTAGGCGGTGAGCGCCCCCAGCACCCCCGCGTCGTCGTCCACCACCAGCAGCCGGCGGTGGTCCAGACCCAGCACGCTGATAACCGCCGTGACCATGTCCGAGTCGAAGAGCTTGCCCGCACCGTCCTTAATGGTGCGGAAGGCCTCCTGCATGGTCAGGGTGGGGCGGTAGGGGCGGTGGCTGGTCATGGCCTCCACTACGTCGCAGACCGCCAACAGCATGGCCCAGGGGTGTATCTGGTCCGCCTTGAGGCCTCGGGGGTAGCCCGAGCCGTCCAGGCGCTCGTGGTGCTGCCAGACCACATCGGCCACCGGCCAGGGGAAGGAGATGTTTTTGAGAATCTGATAGGCCGTGGAGGGGTGCTCGCGTATGATGCCCATCTCGTGCACGCTGAGCTTGCCGGGCTTGTTGAGGATGTCCAGGGGAATGGAGCCCTTGCCGATGTCGTGCAGCAGGGCGCAGACTCGGAGCCCCTGCAGATCGTCCTCGGTCATCTTCAGGGTCCGGCCCACCTTGCCCACCAGCTCGGCCACGCCTTGGGTGTGGCCGGAGGTATAGGGGTCGCGGCTCTCCACCATGCTGGTCAGGGCCAGGGTGGTGGCCTGGAAGCTCTCCACCAGGGCCTTGGTCAGCCGCAGCGTCTCCTGCTCCTGGGAGCGCTTTTCGCTGATGTCTCGGATGATGTGTACCGTGGCGGTCACCTGGCCCTGGGAGTTCTTGATGGGCGAGATGGACACGGACGCGGTGCGTCCCAGCTTGGCCAGCTCGGTCTCCACCTCGGCCGGCTTTCCGGTCTGGTAGACCTGATCGTGAGGGCAGCCCGGGCAGGGCTGGTTGAGCCCGTGCAGCAGCCGGTAGCAGTACTGCCCCAGTATTTTCTTGATGGGTTGGCCCACAGTCTTGGCCACCGTAAGGTTGCAGCGCCGCACGCGCATGTCCGGGGCCAGGACCAGCATCATCTCGTCGATGGCGTCGAAGCTCTGGCGCCACTCCTCGGCTGCCTTGCGCACGCCCGCCTGGGCCCGGCGCAAGTCAGTGAGGTCGGCGAAGACCGCAATGGCTCCTTGGTAGCGGCCCTTGTGATCCAGCACCGGCGCCCCGGAGATCTGCACCACCAGCTCCTGGCCCCTCTTGGACAGCAGGCGCAGCTCATAAGTGGAGGACTTGCCCTGGCGCCGCGCTTTAAGTTCGGCCTTCAGCTTCTCCCTGTCCTCGGCCACCACCAGCTCCCGAACCTGACGGCCCAACAAGGCCTCGGCCGGATAGCCCACCAGGCGGCAGAAGGCCGGATTGACGAAGGTGACGACTTCGTTCTTGTCTATCGTGAGCACGCCTTCGTTCATGCTCTCCACCAGAGTGCGGTAGCGCGCCTGGCTGTCGGCCAGCATGCCCTGGCGGGCCTGGCCCAGGTTGAGGGCGCTGGACACGGCCGCGCCCAGGCGCGGCAGCTGCTCCCGGCCCAGGTAGTCCAGGGCCCCTTCGCGCAGACACTCGGCCGCCTCTTCCTGGCTGGGCTCGGCGGTGAGCACGATCAGGGGCAGGAACAGGCCTTGGTTGCGCAGGGCGCGCAACACGTCCTGGGCCCCGAAGGCGTGGTCCTTCTGCTCGCTGATGATCAGCTCGACGGGCTTTTGCAGGCGTTTGAAAAGCTGGGCTTCGTCGGCGGCGGTCTGGACCTGGGGTTCGTAGTCAGCCTTGCGCAGTTGGCTGCGAACCTGTCGGCTCAAGGCAGGTGTCAGACCGATAAACAGCACGCGCAGAGGTGTGGCCATAGTAGTCTCCCGGATGACTAGCAGCCATCACACTCCTCAGGTCGCCGTGCTGAAAGCGGACCCCAACAGCGCGGTTATATACCAGTATACACAAATTTTCGCGATGATAGCAAATCCTACTACTCGATGTGATTTTAGCCTTTATTACAAGGTGCCGGCCGAGGGGCGCGGCCGGCTCAGGCAGGCGGCAGGCCGTATTCCTTGATTTTGTTTTGCAGGGTTTTGCGGGTTATGCCCAACAGCTCCGCGGCGCGGGTGCGGTTGCCGCCGGTAGCCTCCAGGGTCTTGACTATGAGCAGGTGCTCGGCCTGGTGGATGGTCATGCCTGCGCGCAGGGCATCCTCCCCGGCCGGGGAGGGGGACACCAGGCCCAGGGGCAGGTCCTCGGCCTCCAGGCGCGGACCGGCGGCCAATATCACCGCCCGCTCCACGGCGTTGATCAGTTCGCGCACGTTGCCCGGCCAGGCATAGGCCAGCAGCTTGCCCCGGGCCTCGGGGCTGAAGCCCTTGAGCTGGCGCTGATTGTCGCGGTTGAACTTGACCAGGAAGTGCTCGGCCAACAGCAGGATGTCCTCGCCGCGCTCGCGTAGGGCGGGCATGGCCAGGTTCACCACGTTCAGGCGGTAGTAGAGGTCCTCGCGGAAGTCGCCCTCGGACACGGCCTGGGTCAGGTCGCGGTTGGTGGCGGCGATGACCCGCACGTCGGAGTGGAAGGTGCGGTCCGAGCCCACGGGTGAGTATTCGCCCTCTTGCAGGGCGCGCAGGAGCTTGGCCTGGGTGGAGGGGGTCATTTCGGCCACCTCGTCCAGGAACAGGGAGCCGCCGTCGGCCGCGGCCAGGCGGCCCTCGCGGCGGTTGGTGGCGCCGGTGAAGGCGCCCTTCTCGTGGCCGAACAGCTCGCTCTCTAAAAGACTCTCGGGCAGGGCCGCGCAGTTGACCTTGACCAGGGGCCCGGCGGCGCGCGGCGAGTGCTGGTGGATGATCTGAGCGGCCACCTCCTTGCCGGTGCCGCTCTCGCCGGTGATCAGCACCGTGGCCTGGGCCGGGGCCACCAGGGCCAGGGTCTCCTTGAGGCGCCGCATGGGCGGGCTGTCGCCGATCAGGGCCGAGAAGTCGAAGCGCTCGCCCAGGCGCTCGGCCTGCACCTCCACCTTGCGGGCCAGGCGGGCGGCCTCCAGCTGCCGCTGGACCTTGATGAGCACCTCGCCCATCTCCAGCGGCTTGGTCAGGTAGTCCTCGGCCCCGGCCTGCAGGGCTTTGACCGCGCTGTCGATGCTGCCGTAGGCGGTCATCATTAAAACCGGCCGGTGGGGGTTGTCGGCCGTGAGGCGCACCCGGGCCTCAAGGCCGCCCAGGCGGGGCATCACCAAGTCCATCAGCACCAGGTCCACCGGCTCGGCCTGCACCAGGTCCAAGGCGGCCTGGCCGTCGCCGGCCTCCAGCACAGCATAGCCGCTGTCCTCCAGGTGGGCCCGCAGCATCAGGCGATGCGCTGCCTCGTCGTCCACTACCATGATCACTGGCCGCTGCTGCATGACTAAGCCTCACTGACGGGCAGGCTGAGGGTGAACACCGCGCCGCCGGCCGGCCCGTTGGCCGCGCTCAGCTCGCCGCCCAGGCCGTGGGCCAGGCGGCGGGCGATGGCCAGGCCCAGGCCGGTGCCGCGATCCTTGGTGCTGAAGAAGGGGTCGAAGAGCTGATCCGGGTCGCCGGGGGGCAGGCCGGGCCCCTGGTCGGCCACCTCCAGCCGCAGCCATCCCTCCTGGCTGGAGGTGCGCAGCAGGATGCGGCCCTGGCCGTTGTTGGCCTCCAAGGCGTTGAGCAGGAGATTCATCACGATCTGGCGCACCTGGTCCGGGTCGGCCAGCACCAGGGGCAGGCCGGGGGGCAGCTCGGCCTTCAGCTCCACGCCCTGGGCGCGGGGCTCGTCGGCCAGCAGGGCCAGGGTGGCCTTGAGGCTCTCGCCCAGGTCCATGGTCACCAGGCGGGGTTCGCGGTTGCGGGTATAGTCCAGTAGGCCCGAGACCACCCGCTCCAGGCGGTCCACCTCGCTGACCGCGGTGCGGGCGCACTCCTCCTGGCGGGAACCGGGCGCGGCGCCCTTGCCCAGGTACTGCACTAAGCCGCGCAGGGCCGACAGTGGGTTGCGCACCTCGTGGGCCACCGAGCCGGCCAGGCGGCCCACTGCGGCCAGGTGGCGGCTCTGGTCCACCTCTTGGCGCAGGCGCAGCAGCTCGCTCTGGCGCCGGCGGGCGTAGAAGAACATGGCGCCGGCCATCAGGGCCGCGGCCAAAAACACCAAGAAGGCCAGCAGCAGGGAGGTGCCGATGACCCGGGCCTGGGCCTTGCGGAAGGAGGCGGTGGAGAGGCGCACCAACACGTAACCCGGCGGCGCGTCCTTGTCCAGCCAGCCCATCATCTCCATGTGGTGCCGCTCCATATCCCGGCCCATACCGCGGCCCATGCCCGAGCCCGATCGACTGCCGGGCGGAGGCGGCAGCGGTTCGCCCGGCTGGGGCGGGCGGGCCCAAGAGGGCAGGGGGCGGGGGCCGCGGCGGATCACGGCCAGGGGCTCAAAGGGCCGCCCCACCACTACTTCTTTTTTCAGGTGCACGGTCACCGGCAGGCGGTGCTGCACCTGGGCCATGACCTCCGGGGGCAGCCCTTCCAGGGCCGCCTTTTCCACGGTGGCCACGTTGGGTTCGGACACTCCGGCGGCCAGCACCTCGCCTCGGGGGGCCATAACGACTAGGGAGCGCAGGTTGGGCTGGCGCAGGGTCTCCTCCACCAGGCTCTGCATGCGCAGCAGGCCCCATATCTGGTGGCGCAGGCCGGCGCGGGTGACGCCCTCCAGGGTGCGCACCACTAGCTCGCCCTGGGTGGTGAGGGCGCCCAGCATCAATTGGCGGGTGCTCTGCACGTTGCGCACGGTGGTGACCGCCAGCACCCCCAGGATCAGCAGCAACACCCCCACCAGCAATACCACGCTGGTCAGAGCGGTGCGGGGCTCGGAGGTTTTGCGGTTTTTAGTCATGCGCTCACAGTTAAAAAACAATCAGGGCCCGGGAGGCTAGGCCCAGACCCTGATTGTAACCGAGGGTGGACGGTTAGCGCCAGCAGGCGCCAGGGCCGTAGCCGCCGTAGCCGCCGCCAGGGCCACCGGGGCCGGAGCCCATGTGGTAGCCTGGGCCGTAGCCGCCGCGGCCGCCGAAGCCCATGCCGTAGCCGCGCCCGAAGCCGCGGCCGTAGCCGGCCAGACCGGCGTCAGCGGCCTTCTTGGCCAGCTGGGCGCGCAGGTCGATCAGCTCGTTGGTCAGGGCCTGGATCTTGGCCTGATCCGGGTTGGGCTGGGCCCACAGGGTCTTCAGCTCGATGCCCTTGGTGGCCAGCTGCTGACGCAGGGGCATGGTCTCCTTCAGGAAGGCCGCCCGCTTCTCCACCAGCTTGGCGTAATCTTCCTTGCTCAGCTGCTGGTAGCCGGGACCGTAGCCCCAGCCCGGGCCGCCGCCCCAGGGACGGGCGTAGGCGCCGCCGGCAAACACGCCCAGCAGGGCCAGGCTCGCCAAAATCACCAAAACCTTTTTCATGGTCGCTCTCCTAAGTAATCCGTGGTCTGGGTTGCTTCTGGTCTCTCTTTTTCGGAAAGGTGCGTCTCCGAACGCCCCCCTAGAGAGCAGGGAGCGTGCCAAGCCTGAAGCGGAGTGGGGCTAAATCATAAAAAAGTTGTCAAAACAATTAGTTGCCACTTGAAAAATTACCAGGCTGTTCGCCAAGTCGGCCTGCGGGCAGTGAAAAAAATAGGCAACTCCCCTGGGTGCTGAGAAAAATTTATGCATTGGGGCCAAGGGCAGATCTTTCCGGGGCCTTAGGCGGGCTGGACAAAAGATGGTTTTGCAGGGCTACCATGACAACTTGCATAAATCACAATAAAAAACTCTTTGGTCTCGGCTTGGACCCGCGGAGCGGGTGCCGGAGAATTGTCTTGACAGGCCTATAAATATTGACCTATAGCAAATATTAACCAAGCACTGCCTAGCCCGTCCTACCCAGTGAGAGGGCCCAAAGCGTGAACCTGGGAACCCTGCTGCGTCGCCTTCGCAAAGAAAAAAAGCTCACCCTCAAGGCGGTGGCCGAGAAGGCCGGCGTGTCCGAAGGCTTCCTGAGCCAGGTGGAGAACAGCGTCAAGTCGCCCTCCCTGACCAGCCTGATGAACATCAGCGCGGCCCTGGAGCTGGACGCCGGCGAGCTGCTCAACCAGTTGAAGAACTCCGAGGGCGTGTTTCTGATCCAGAAGAGTGAGTGGGAGGAGGTGGACCTGCCCCACACCGGCTTTGCCACCCGCCGTTTCTGTCCGCCCGACGAGCGCACCACCATAGACAGCGCCCTGTTGTTCATCGAGCCGGGCAAGGCCATCCCGGTGCGCAAGGGCGTCAAGAACGTGCAAGAGGTGCTGTGCCTGCTGCAGGGCTCCCTGGAGCTGGTGCACGGCGACAAGGTTATAAGGATGGTCCCGGGCGACGCCGCCCACGTCTGGTCCGACCCCGAGCGCCAGTTGGTCACCAACCCCGGCCAGGAACTGGCGGTGGTGCTCTGGGTGGGCACCATGTGAGCGGAGCCCCAGGCCGGCCGCGCGCGGAGGCGGCTCCGGTCTAACTCAAGCGTTGGAGGGAAGAGCCTATGATTACGTTCGGCAAAGGCAATCTGCGCGTGCCCAAGTGGTCGCGCCGCGTGTTTATGGTAGCCGGCGGCTGCAGCCCCTTCCGCAAGTACTTCCCGGAGTACAAGCTGGAAGAGCTGGTGATGATGGCCTACAAGATGATGCTGGAGGACAACGACCTGAAGATGTCCCCCCGGGATATCAAAAACTCCATCCAGTACTGCGCCTACGGCGAGTTCGCCGACCACTTCCAGGACCAGCTGCTCTGCGAGGCCAAGATCCACGACTACCTGGGCCTGGACCCCCTGTGGAACAACGGCATCAAGACCGGCGGCGCCACCGGCGGCGCGGCGGTCTTAAACGGCGCCATGGCCATTGCCAGCGGCTACGCCGACTGCGTGCTGGTGGCCGGCTGGGAGCGCATGGACGAGGTGGACACCCGCACCGGCAACTTCTACATCTCCACCGCCGCCTGCAAGGACTTCGAGACCCGCATGGGCCGCATCTACTCCTCCTATTACGCTCCCATGGCCAACCGCTTCGCTGAGCAGTACAACCTGAGCGAGGTGACCCGGGCCAAGATCGCGGTGAAGAACCGCGGCTACGCGGTGTCTAACCCCAACGCCCAGCAGCCCGGCCGCCACACCGTAGAGGAGGTGCTGGCCTCGCGCATGAGCGCCTATCCCCTGCGCTTCCTGGAGTGCTGCGCCATGACCGCCGGCGCGGCCGCGGTGCTTTTGTGCAACGAGGAGATGGCCTACAAGCTCAGCGACACGCCCTGCGAGCTGTTCATGGCCGGCGGCACCCACACCCTGCGCGTGGCCGACCGCCGTCCCATGGAGATACCCCTGCTGCCCAACGAGTTGCCGGGCCAGTACGACAAGCTGCTGGCCGAATCTGGCCGCTGGCCTGGCTTCGAATCCTTCCTGGCTGCCCGCTTCGCGGCCTACCTGGCCTACCGCATGGCCGGCATCAAGGACCCCCTGGAGGAGCTGGACTTGGTGGAGCTGCACGACGCCTTCACCATCAGCGACGTGCAGACCTACGGCGACATCGGCCTGCGGCCCTATGGCCAGGAGCCGGACTACATCGAGAGCGGCGACGCCTACTTCGGCGGCAAGTGCCCCAGCAACCTCTCCGGCGGCCTCTTAGGCACCATGCACGCAGTGGGCGCCACCGGCATCTGGCAGGGCGCCGAGGTGCTCTGGCAGCTGCAGGGCAAGTACGACCAGTTCCACGGCCAAGAGAAGTGGTGGAAGCGGGCCGGCAAAGAGAAGCCCGCCGACTACGAGAACCTGCAGGTGCCGAACGCCAAGCAGGGCCTGTGGATCAGCCACGCCGGCGTGGGCTCCCATGTCACCTGCGGCATTCTGCGCAAGGCCTGGTAGGAAAGGAGGAGGGAATCATGGCGCAACCATTCGAAGGTCCCCTGACCACGGAATTCATCGGCACCCCCAGCGACCTGTTCGATCAGTCCGACAAATTCTGGGTGGTGAACTTCCCCCGCTCCATAACCCATCACCACACCTACGGCCTGCTCACGCCCTTCTTCAAGGGCCTGACCGAGGGCAAGCTGCTGGCCACCAAGTGCGTGAACCCGGACTGCCCCCAGAAGTCCACCTGGCTGCCGCCACGGGCCGACTGCCCGGACTGCTACGCGCGCATGGAGTGGGTGCAGGTGCCCAGCGAGGGCAAGATCTACGCCTACACCATGCTGGACTACACCGGCATCGGCATCGAGATGAAAGCCCCCTACTGGCAGATCGACGTGGAGATAAAGGGCGTGGACACCATCTTCAAGGGCTACCTGCTGCGCGGCAAGCCGGTGACCGGCATGCCGGTCAAGGCTCAGTTCCGCACCAAGAACCCCACCCACACCATCCTGGATATCTGCTGGGTGCCCAAGGAGGACTAGACGCTGGCGCGGGGGCCGCGGGGCCCCCGCCGAAAACTCGGCCTCGGTGCGGTCCGGGGACGTCTTGACGCTCCGGGCCGCGATTTTCTAGATTGAGAATGCCTTAACCAGCCAGCGGGGAGGCAAGGATGGACTTCGAGCTATCCATGGAGCAGGAGATCCTGCGCAAGACGGTGCGCGACTTCGCCGAGAAGGAGATCGCGCCGGTTGCCCGGGAGCTGGACGACAAAGAGGAGTTCTCCCTGGACACCTGCCGGGCCATGGGCGAGCTGGGCCTGTTCGGCATGGTGGTGGACGAGGCCTATGGCGGCCAGGGCATGGACTACGTGTCCTACATCATCGCCGTGGAGGAGCTGGCCCGCATCGACGGCTCCCACGCCGCCACCATCGCCGCGGGCAACTCCCTGGGCATCGGCCCCCTGTACTACTTCGGCAGTGAGGAGCAGAAGAAAAAGTACCTGCCCAAGCTCTGCACCGGCGAAAAGCTGTGGGGCTTCGGGCTCACCGAGCCGGGCGCCGGCTCCGACGCCGGCAACAGCTCCACCACCGCCGTGCTGGACGGCGACCAGTGGGTGCTCAACGGCTCCAAGATATTCATCACCAACGCCAGCGCGCCCAATAGCCTGGGCGTGACCGTGATGTGCAAGAGCGGCAAGCGCGGCGACGGCCGCGACGAGCTGTCCTGCGTCCTGGTGGAGCACGGCACCAAGGGCTTCGAGGCCCGGCCCATGCACGGCAAGCTCATGTGGCGCGCCTCCAACACCTCCGAGCTGTACTTCGACGACTGCCGGGTGCCCAAGGACAACCTGCTGGGCGGACGGGGCAAGGGCTTCCACCAGATGCTGGAGACCCTGGACGCCGGCCGGCTGTCCATCGGCGCCATGGGCGTGGGCGGCGCGCAGGGGGCCTACGAGCTGGCCCTACGCTACGCCAAGGAGCGGGTGCAGTTCGGCCAGCCCATCAGCAAGTTCCAGATCAACGCCTTCAAGCTGGCGGACATGGCGCTAGAAATCGAGGCCGCGCGCCTGGTGTTGTACAAGGCCTGCTGGCTGCGGGATAAGCACCAGAACTTCTCCAAGCTGGCGGCCATGGCCAAGCTCTATGCCTCGGAGGTCATGGGGCGGGTGGTCAGCGAGGCCGTGCAGCTCCACGGCGGCTACGGCCTGATGAAGGAGTACGACGTGGAGCGGTTCTACCGCGACCAGAAGCTGCTGACTATCGGCGAGGGCACCAGCGAGATACAGCGGTTGGTGATCGCCAGGCTGATCGGGGCGATTTAAGAAAAGAGTCGGGGAGAGAGGGTAAGGCGCCTCCGCGAGGAGGCGCCTTGTCTTTTTACACCCGCGACGGCCGGCCCCGGCCGCGGCCGCTCTTGTGCATGGTGGCCTCGGTCTTGTCCGGGTTCTTTTCCAGGTGCGCGTAGCGGCGGGTGGCCAGCGCGGCCAGGTCTTGCAGGGCCCGAGGCAGATCGTGGGTCTTCCACAGCGCCGCGAACCTGCTCTGTCCGTGCAGCTCCGGGCTCACCAGAAAGTGCGGCGGGCCCTCCGGGTCATAGACGAGGTCCTCGGGATAGATCTTCAGGTCCCCGCCCGCCGCGGCCAGCACCAGCTCCTTGGCCCAGCGGTGGAACTCCTTTTTCACGTCCTCGGTGGACTCGGCGGCGTTGATCTTGCTCCGGAAGGCCGGGAGTATCTGGCGCTCGTACTTGCTCACGGACTTCAAGGCCGACATGGGCTTCCTCCCCAACCAGTGAAGGTGCGCGCTAGAAAGTCTCACTGGCAGGACTCGGCGTCTAAGGTGCCTAAATAAATGATGATCCATGAGATGGGTGGAGTCAATCGGGGGGAGGGCGAGGGGAAGGGCGGTTAGGAAGGGAAGAGTTGGGTAAGGAAGGAGGTGGCGGCCCCGGGAGGGGGCGCCTGTTGACGGATTTTTATTACGCCCGGGACAAGTCGCGGCCTCGGGCCAAGTGCTCGGGCTTAGGGCCGTAGGGCCGTAGGGCGGGTTAGCGAAGCGTAACCCGCCTTCCGTGTTTCACCCTCTCCGGACAATCGGCTGTTCCCTGATGTGCCCCATTCCCCCAAATAAGCACCACTGTAGTTAAGAAGGAATCCCGACGCGGCGGGTTACGCTTCGCTAACCCGCCCTTGTATGTTAGAAGGGAAGCATGTATCAGTGCGTGACAGGCCGTCCGCCCCTTGGGTTTGAGCCCGTAGTGTAGCGTGGGCCGTCACGCACTTCCCATCATAACCCGAACGGTTGCCAGGGCCT
>JBFMFU010000097.1:0-39261 GCA_040751985.1 Thermodesulfobacteriota bacterium
CTTCCCAGGTAGGGCGTCTCTGATCTTGTCCCACTGATCGTCCCTCAGTGCATGGCGTCGCTGCATAAAGACCTCCCTTTATGCAACTTTACTCCAAATCATTATTAATGTCGACAGACCCTAGTTAGTCATATTTGTGGCGCGGTCAGCTTCCTGTTTTTAAAAGCTGGTCTTCTACTACTGGAGGCGGAGCCGAGGAGCCATTCAACCGAACTCGGCTTTATGGCACTGGCGTTTGTCGCCGGATTGAATGTCGACAAGTTCATCACGAAAATTGAGGACATTGCTCAGGCAACTTGGGGTATCGAAAAGTCGCGTACAGCAAGGGGGGAGGAATAAAATGGTTCTCCAGATATTCGACGTATCTCATGGGTTCTGTGCATATCTAATCGCTGACAACGGCAATACCATGCTTTTCGATTGCGGGCACAATCAACAAACAGGCTTTCGTCCTTCTGTCTATTTGCCGGAACATGGATGCTCAGGCATTGAACACCTCATAATCCAGAATTTCGACCAAGATCACATAAGCGATCTGCCAAATGTTCTTGCGAAACTTCCAGTTACACTATTCTACAGAAACCAATCGCTTACGCCGGAGCAACTCGCGGATATAAAGCTTCAATCTGGACCATTAACTACCTCAATGCAAGCCGCTATTGAAATTCATCGAAAATACGTCTATCAAGCTACCAATCCACCAGCATTCCCCAACATTGACTTCCAGGTTTTTTACAATTCCTACCCAATATTTGTGGACACTAACAACCTGAGCCTTGTCTCGTTTATTATCTATGACGGTATGGGCATAATTTTGCCCGGTGACCTCGAAACGGCGGGGTGGATTGAACTGCTAAAACATGAATCGTTTCGCGGCTATTTGGCAAGAACAAACATCTTTATCGCTTCCCATCATGGGAGAACGACCGGCTATTGTGCTGATGTTTTTAAGTATTGCCGTCCTGACATTGTGCTTATATCTGACAAGGAAATCATATACGATACACAAGAACAAGATTACAGTTCCCATGCCCGCGGTGTTCTTTGGAATGGCGGACCTCAGAGACGTTTCGTTCTTACAACGAGAAAAGATGGCGTGATCACAATTAAGAAAAACATTGGAGCAGGCTATCAAATAACAATTTGAGGAACCAAGCAAACGAGAAGCATAGTCAGCGGGTGGCCATACTCCCAGGCCCCTTTTTCACGCCGGCGGCCCAGGCTCCACTTTTTACTCTCTGCCTGTCGGCCCAGGCCTAAAAACCTCGGCCGCCCCTGTCGGGGCGGCCGGCCTTGCTTTGTCTTTAACTTGCCCCCCGCCTATCTCCGCCTGGGCTTCATAGCCCGGTACCATGCGTTGACGCCGGGGCTGAACAGCAGCGCAAAGGCGATGACCTGCAAGCCGATCTGGCCTATCTCCACCAGGGCCGGGATGGGGTGCACGGTCAGCTTGTGGGGCAGGGACATCAGGGCAAAGGGCAGGCCGATCAAGAACAGCACCAGGAGCACGATGCGCGCCCAGTTCGCGCCCCGGCCGGCCAGGTAGACGAACAGCACGAACACCGCCAGCACCACGGCCACGATGAGATAGACCAACAGCCCCATCTCCTTGTTGGCCGGCCACTCCCAGAAGCCGCGCAGCAGGCCCAGGGCCATGGAGAGGTAGAGCAGCACGGTGGCGGTGCCCACCTTGGCCGGCCGATAAACCGGGGCGGGCGGGGGGGCGTAGGCGCCGGGCGGGTAGTTTTGCATGTCAGCCATCCTCTGTGGGTTTAGGGCCTCGGCCGGCCGCCGGGGCGCTACGGATTCAACTCATCGCGCAGGCGCTCAATGGCCTGCCTGAGCGCGGGCAATTCCCTGGTCGCTACAGTCCAAACGATCTCGTTGTCCACGCCGTGGTACTCATGGATCAGCTTATCCCTCATCCCGGCCATCTGCTTCCAAGGGATGTCGGGGTGCCTGGCCTTGACCTCCTCGGGCATTTTCTTAGCCGCCTCGCCGAGCACCTCCAGGCTACGGATCACCGCATTAACGGTTTTCTTGTCCGCGGCGAATTGCTCGTAGGTCAGGCCGGAGACAAACTCCGTTATATCGCTCACGGCCTCGAAGAGATCGGCGGCGTAATCCGTAAGAACGCGCTTCATATCTGGACGACTTCGGTCAGGATCTGCCTGCCGATGGCCGGCTTGAGCGCCTTTTTACTCACCAGGTCCACCTTGGCCCCCAGCAAGTCGCCGAGGTGGTCTTCCAACTCCATGAACTTGATCAGGCCGATGGGCGCCACGAACTCCACCAGCACATCTATATCGCTGCTCTGTCCGGCCTCGCCTCGGGCGCAGGAGCCGAACACGCCGAGGGCGCCCACGTTGAAATCCCGGCGCAGCCGGTCTTTTTCACGCAAGAGCGTTTGTTTTATTTCCGCGATGGTTGGCATCTTCCAGACCCTTGCCGCCATGGCTAAAAAGCTGCTTTTTAGTATAGCATTGGCCGGCAGCGGCTGGTAAGTCCACCCGCCCCGCAAAAAAGCGGCCGCCCCGGAGGGGGCGGCCGCGTGTGGGTAGTTGGTAGCGGCGGGCTAGAGGCCCTGGGCGCGGCCGGCCACCTTCAGGCGCAGCATGGCCCGCTTGAGGGCGGCCTCGGCCCGCACGTAGTCCAGTTGCTCGGCCTGGGCCTTGGTCATGCGCTGCTCGGCCCGCTCGCGGGCGCGCTTGGCGCGGTCCACGTCGATCTCCCGGGCCAGCTCGGCGGCCTCGGCCAGGATGGTCACCTTCTCTCCGGTCACCTCGGCGAAGCCGCCGGCGATGGCCGCGTAGTCGGTCTGGTTGCCGGTCTTGTAGTGCATCTCGCCGATAGCCAGGGAGGCCAGGAAGGGGACGTGTCCGGCCAGCACGCCGAACTCGCCGTCCACGCTGGTGGCCACCACCACGTCCACTTCCTTGGACAAGAGCAGCTTGTCCGGGGTGACAACTTCCAGGAGTATCTGTTTGGCCATGGGTAGGAAACCCCCTCCCTAGATTAGGCCTCGGCCAGCTGCCGGGCGCGCTCGACGGCCTCCTCGATGCCTCCCACCATGTAGAAGGCCTGCTCGGGCAGGTCGTCGTGCTTGCCCTCCACGATCTCCTTGAAGGCCCGGATGGTGTCCTCCAGCTTCACGTACTTGCCGGATTTGCCGGTGAAGGTCTCGGCCACGTGGAAGGGCTGGGAGAGGAAGCGCTGGATGCGCCGGGCCCGGGCCACGGTGAGCTTGTCCTGCTCGCCTAGCTCGTCCATGCCCAGGATGGCGATGATGTCCTGCAGGTCCTTGTACTTCTGCAGGATCATCTGCACCTGGCGGGCGGTCCGGTAGTGCTCCTCGCCCAGGTAGTTGGGGTCCAGGATGCGGCTGGTGCTGTCCAGGGGGTCCACCGCCGGGTAGATGCCCAGCTCCACGATCTGGCGGGAGAGCACCACGGTTCCGTCCAGGTGGGCGAAGGTGGTGGCCGGCGCCGGGTCGGTCAGGTCGTCGGCGGGCACGTACACGCACTGCACCGAGGTGATGGAGCCCTTGGTGGTGGAGGTGATGCGCTCTTGCAGCTCGCCCAGGTCGGTGCCCAGGGTGGGCTGGTAGCCCACGGCCGAAGGCATGCGGCCCAACAGGGCCGAGACCTCCGATCCGGCCTGGGTGAAGCGGAAGATGTTGTCGATGAACAGGAGCACGTCCTGGCCCTGCTCGTCGCGGTAGTACTCGGCCGCGGTCAGGGCCGACAGGGCCACGCGGGCGCGGGCTCCGGGCGGCTCGGTCATCTGGCCATAGATCAGGGCGGCCTTGTCGATGACGCCGCTGTCCTTCATCTCGTGGTAGAGGTCGTTGCCCTCGCGGGTGCGCTCGCCCACGCCGGCGAACACGCTGATGCCGCCGTGCTGCATGGCGATGTTGTGGATCATCTCCATCATGACCACGGTCTTGCCCACGCCGGCGCCGCCGAACATGCCCATCTTGCCGCCGCGGGGGAAGGGCACCAACAGGTCGATGACCTTGACGCCGGTCTCCAGCACGTTGACCGTGGTGTCCTGGTCCACCAGGGAGGGGGCGGGGCGGTGGATGGGGTAGAACTCCTTGGCGTCCACCGGGCCCAGGCCGTCCACCGGCCGGCCCACCACGTTGAGCACCCGGCCCAGGATCACGTCGCCCACCGGCATCTGGATGGGCTTGCCGGTGTTCTTGACCGGCAGGTCGCGCTGCAGGCCCTCGGTAACGTCCATGGCGATGGTGCGCACCACGTTGTCGCCCAGGTGCTGGGCCACCTCGACCACCAGGTTGTCCTCTTTGTCGTTGATGCCCGTGTTGGTTATCAGCAGGGCGGTGAGAATCTCCGGCAGCTTGCCATCGGGAAACTCCACGTCCACCACCGGTCCGATGACCTGGGTCACCCTTCCTACGTTGACTATATCCATGACCAACCGGCCTCCTATGGGAACGAAGCGTTAGTTTTTTACGTTAGCCTAACTGGCCTTGAGGGCCTCGGCGCCGCCCACGATGTCCATCAACTCGGTGGTGATCGCGGCCTGGCGGGCCTTGTTGAAGGCCAGGGTCAGGTTCTCGATCATCTCCTTGCAGTTCTTGGTGGCGTTGTCCATGGCCGTCATGCGGGCCGCGTTCTCGCTGGTGGAGGTCTCCAACAGGCCGCTGTACACCCGCACGTTGAGGTAGCGCGGCAAGAGATCCACCAATATCTCCTGGGCCGAGGGCTCGGTGATGTACTCCAGCTGGGGCCCGGTCTCTTCCCCGGCCTCGGAGGGCTGGGGCGAGATGGGCAGCAGCTTCTCCAGGGTGGGCACCTGGGCGGCCATGGAGGCGAAGCGCGAGTAGATCATGTAGACCTCTTGCACCTCGCCGGCCAGAAAGGCGTTGAGCCCCAGGCGGGCCACCTGGGTGGCCAGGTCGAAGTCCACCACGTTCATCACCCCGGGCAGGGCCTGGGCGAACTCCACCTTGCGCCGGCGAAAGTATTCCACGCCCTTGCGGCCCACCGCGAACATGGCCGTCTCCTGCCCGGCCCCCTTCTTCTCGGTGAGGAACTGCTGGCCCTTGAGGATCAGGTTCATGTTGAACGAGCCGCAGAGCCCGCGGTCGGCGGTGATCAGGATCAGCCCCACCCGCTGCACGCTCTCCGGCTGGGCCAGCAGGGGATGGGCCTCGGGGTCCATGCCCTCGCTGAGGCTGCCTAGCACCTCGGCGAACTTATCGGCGTAGGGCCGGAAGCGCTCGGTGCGCTCCTGCACCTGGCGCAGCCTAGCCGCGGCCACCATGTTCATGGCCCGGGTGATCTGGCGGGTCTTCTTAACCGCCGAGATCTTGTTTTGGATGTCGCGCAGTGCCGCCATGACCGCCCTTCTCTAGCGCTGGGCGCCGAACACGCCGTCGAAGGCGGTGAGGGCCGCCTTCATCTTGGCGTCCAGGTCGTCGTCGATGGCCTTCTTGGCCTCCAGGTCGGCGAAGACGTCCGGATGCTTAGTCTCGATGAAGTCGTAGAGCTGCTTCTCGTAGTCACCCAGCACGCCCACCTCGTACTTGTCCAGGAAGCCGCGGGTGCCGGCGTAGAGGATCGTCACCTGCTTGGCCATGGGCAGCGGCTGGTACTGGGGCTGCTTGAGCACCTCCACCAGGCGGAAGCCGCGGTTGAGCTGCTGCTGGGTGGCCTTGTCCAGGTCGCTGCCGAACTGGGCGAAGGCCTCCAGCTCGCGGAACTGGGCCAGGTCCAGCCGCAGGGTGCCGGCCACCTGCTTCATGGCCTTAACCTGGGCGGCGCCGCCCACGCGGCTCACCGACAGGCCCACGTTGATGGCCGGGCGCACGCCGGAGTAGAACAGGCCCGGCTCCAGGTAGATCTGGCCGTCGGTGATGGAGATCACGTTGGTGGGGATGTAGGCAGAGACGTCGCCGGCCTGGGTCTCGATCACCGGCAGGGCCGTGAGGCTGCCGGCGCCCAGGTCGTCGCTTAGCTTGGCCGCCCGCTCCAACAGGCGCGAGTGGTTGTAGAAGATGTCGCCCGGGTAGGCCTCGCGTCCCGGCGGACGGCGCAGGAGCAGCGAAATCTGGCGGTAGGCCACCGCCTGCTTGCTCAGGTCGTCGTAGCAGATCAGGGCGTGCTTGCCGCGGTCGCGGTAGTACTCGCCGATGGTGCAGCCGGAGTAGGGCGCGATGTACTGCAGGGTGGCTGGGTCCGAGGCGCAGGCGCTGACCACGCAGGTGTAGTCCATGGCGCCGTGGCGGGTCAGGGTGTCGATGACCTGGGCCACGGTGGACTTCTTCTGGCCCACCGCCACGTAGATGCACTTAACGTCCTGGCCCTTCTGGTTGATGATGGCGTCCACCAGGATGGCGGTCTTGCCGATCTGGCGGTCGCCGATCACCAGCTCGCGCTGGCCGCGGCCCACCGGGGTCATGGCGTCGATGGCCTTGAGGCCGGTGTACATCGGCTCGTGCACGGACTTGCGGGCCACCACGCCGGGCGCCACCACCTCGATGCGGCCGCGCTCGTCGGTCTTGATGGGGCCCTTGCCGTCCAGGGGGTTGCCCACCGGGTCGATGACCCGGCCGATGACCGGGTCGCCCACGGGCACGTCGGCGATGCGGCCGGTGCGCTTGACCGGGTCGCCCTCCTTGATGTGCTCCACGTCGCCCATGATGGCCACGCCGACGTTGTCCTCTTCGAGGTTGAGCACCATGCCCAGGATGCCGTGGGGGAACTCTAAGAGTTCGCCGGCCATGGCCTTTTCCACGCCGTAGACACGGGCGATTCCGTCGCCAACGCTCAGGACCGTCCCGGTCTCGCTGACCTCTACCTTCTTGTCGTAATCCTTGATCTGCTCACGGATTACCTGGCTTATCTCTTCGGCTCTGATCTGCATTAGGCGTAATCACCCCTTCTCAAAGAATCCTTTAAAGCCTCCAGCTGACTCCTGAGGCTGCCGTCCAGCACCAGGTCGCCGATGCGGGCCCGCACGCCTCCGATCAGGCTGGCATCCTCTTTCAATTCCACCACCACCTCGCTGCCGGCCATCTTGGCCAGCACGTCCTTGATGCGCGCCACCTCTTGATCGCTCAGCGGCGCCGCCGAGACCACCTCGGCCCGGGTGATGCCCTTCTCCTGGTCCAGCAGGCGGCCGTAGACCGCGCTGATGTCCTTGGCCGCGGCGATGCGGCCACGGTCCATGAGAAGGCGGAAGAAGTTGACTACCATGGGGCTGAGCCCCAGCTTGTCCAGGAAAACGCCCAGCAGCTTGCTGCGCTCGCCGAACTCGATGGCCGGGTTGGCCAGCACCTGCTCCAGCTCGGGCGAGGCGGCCAGTAGACCGGCCAGGGCGGCCAGCTCCTGGCCGTACTGGTCCAGCTTGCCGTCCTGCTTGCCTATCTCCAGCAGGGCGCGGGCGTAGCGCTTGGCGACAATAAGGCTGGTCACTGTACCTCCCGGGATACCTTGTCCAGATACTCATCCACCAGGCGAGTCTGGTCCTCGGACGTTATTTTCTGCTTGAGCAGGTCCTCGGCCACGCTGGCGCTCATCTCGGCCACCTCGCGCCGCAGGTCGGCCTTGGCCCGGGCCGTCTCCTGCTCGATGGTGAAGCTGGCCTGCTCCTTGATGCGGGCGGCGGTCTCCTGGGCCGAGGCGATGATCTTGGCCATCTCCTTTTCGCCCAGGGCCCGGAACTCCTTGAGTATCTCCTCGCGCTCCTGGGCCGCGTGGGCCAGGCGCTGCTCCATGAGGGCGTACTCGCGCCGGGCCTCCTCGCGCTTGGCCTCCAGCTCCTCCAGCTCGCTCTTGATCTGCTCCACCCGCGCGCCCAGGCCGGTCTTGAGGGGCTTGCGCAGCACCACGATCAACACCGCCACCAGCACCGCGAAGTTCAGGGTGCGGTAGAGCAGGTTCCACCACTGCTCGCTGCTGGGCCCGTGGCCCGCGGCCTCGGCGGCCCCGGCCGCGCTGGCCAAGAGCAGAAGGGCGAGCGTGCCCAACAGGGGGAGCAGCCGCCGGATCGCCTTGCCGGAAATCACTGGATCGTCCTCCCCAAAATTTTTTGGGCCAGCTCCACCCCGAAGGACTGGACCTGGCCCTTGAGCTGGTCGCGCGCCTGGCCGATCTCGGCGGTGATCTGGTCCCGCACCTTGGCCACGGCCGCTTCCATTTCCTTGCTGGCCGCCTCGATGATCTCCCGCTCCTTCTGGTGGCCCTCGGCCTTCATCTCCTCGCGGACCACGGCGCCGTCGGAGCGGGCCTCGGCCAGCTCGGTGGCCATCTCCTTTTCGCGGGCCTTCACCCCCTCCTGGGAGGAGGTGATGTCGCTGGAGAGCTGGGCCACCTTCTCCGCCCGCTGGCGGATGATGCCGCGGATGGGCTTATACAGAAGGTAGTTCAGGGCCACCAGCAGGACCAGAAAGTTGGCGATCTGCCAGAACAAGGAGGCATTGATGTCAATGCTGACCATGAACCTCTCGCTCCCACAAAACTCGGGGGCGCTCGGCGGCCTCCCCCTGGGGTTGTGCGCATGGGCGGTCGGTCGAAATTGCCTGAAAGAAGCTTGAGTTACGGCAACTGGCTGACGGACAGGGCTGGCCACCGCCACCTGTTACCAAAGACACAAGCTTGGCACTTGTACAATATTTCTCTACTAGTGTCAAAGCTTTTTTTGATTCTGAGGGGCCGGCCGCGGCTAGGCCGGGCCGCTGGAGAGCAGCTTTATCTTGGAGGTGCGCTCGTCCCCGTCGCTGAGGGCCATATGGCAGTGGCCCTGGAACAGCACCCCCTCCTCCATAACCACCAGCGGGGCCGACACATCGCCCTTGAGCTGGCCGGGCTTTTTCAGCTCGATGCGCTCGCCGGCGGTGACGTCGCCCACCACCCAGCCGCTGATGATCACCGTGGTGGCGCTGATGGTGGCCTCCACCGCGGCGTCCGGACCCACCAGGAGGGTGCCCTGGCCGTTGATACGGCCCTTGAACTCGCCGTCCAGCCGTGCCTGGCCGCTGAAGCGCATCTCGCCCTGAATGGCGCTCCCCTTGCCCAGATAGAAATTGATCTGGCTGTCGTAGTGCTTCCTGCCCAAGCCTCACCTCCTTGGTACGCGGACGGCAATCACCGCCGCCCGCCCCCCAAGGGCGGCCGGTGCCTCAGCTTTTCAGGCTCCGCCGGTCTATGTCGCTAAATACGGGGCCTTTTTTTTCACTAGCACGGCAGCGGCCAGGGCCGCAACTAAAAACGACGGGTTACGGCCGGCTGTAACAAAAATTTATCAAGAGAAGCCATATGTTCAGCCCCCCGCCCGTCCTGAATCGTCCTTCAGGGCCGGTGGAACACGAAGCGGCGCATGGTCACGGCCTGGATCAGCCCCACCGCGGCCAACGTGGTGATTAGGCTGGAGCCGCCATAACTTACAAAGGGCAGCGGTATGCCCACCACCGGGAAAAGCCCCACCACCATGCCCACGTTTATCACCGTCGGCCAGAAGATCATGGCCGTGGCCCCGGCCACCACCAACAGCCCCTGGCGGTCCTTGGCCCGGTAGGCCGCGGCCAGGCCCCGGTAAACCACGGCCGCCAGCAGGCTTATCACCAACAGGCCGCCCAAGAAGCCCCACTCTTCGGCCAGCACCGAGAAGGCGAAGTCCGTGTGCTGCTCGGGCAGAAAGTGCAGCTGGCTCTGGGTGCCGGAGAGGAAGCCCTTGCCCACGAACCCGCCCGAGCCCACCGCGATCTTGGACTGGATCAGGTGGTAGGCCGCACCCAGGGGGTCGCTCTCCGGGTCCAGGAACGAGAAGATGCGCCGCTTCTGGTAGTCCTTGAGGAAGTGCCAGGCCACGGGCAGGGCCAGCAGCAGGCTGATGCCGGCCACGGCCAGGCTGGGCAGGCGCACCCCGTTGACCAGGATCAGGCTGGCGGCCACCAGCAGCACCAGCAGGGCGGTGCCCAGGTCCGGCTCCTTGAGGATCAGTAGCGCCGGCAGCAGGGCCAGGCCCAGGGGCAGGACGAGCTGGTAGAGCCGGTAGGGCTGGTTCTGGTCCCGGCGCTGGAAATACTGGGCCAGCACCAGGATCACCGCCAGCCGGGCCAGCTCCGAGGGCTGCAAGACGATGGGCCCTAGGGCCAGCCAGCGCTGGGAGCCGCCGATGACCCGGCCCCAGAGCAGCACCGCGATGAGCATCAGCACCACCAGGGCGTACAGGGGGAAGGCGATGCTGCTCAGGCGCTGCACCCCCACCATGGCCACGGCCAGCATCACCAACAGCCCCAGGCCGAACCAGTAGATCTGCTTGAGGTACACCGGCGTGCCCCCGCCGCTGAAGGAGCTGGCCGCCGAGTAGAGGTTGATCACCCCGCAGGCCCCCACGGCCAGCACCAGCATCAAGAGCAGCCAGTCGAAGTTGGTCACCAGGCGGCGGTCTATCATAGAGCGCCTCCCGCGCCGGGCTGGGGCGGCGCCGGCACCCGCAGCTGCGGGGCGTCCGGGCCCTGGGGACCCAGCTTGATGGGCACCGGCGGCAGGCCGAAGTAGGCCCGCAGCACCGCCGCGGCCACCGGGGCCGCGTCCGAGCCGCCGTGGCCGCCGTGCTCCACCACCACCGCCACCGCGATGCGCGGGTCCTCGGCCGGGGCGTAGGCCACGAACAGGGCGTGGGAGCGGTACTTCCAGGGCACGTTCTCTTCCTTGCCGAAGAGCTTCTCGAACTGCAGGTTCACCACCTGGGCGGTGCCGGTCTTGCCCGCCACCGTGATGTCCTTCAGGCGGGCGCGGCTGGCGGTGCCGTGGGGCTCGTTGACCACCGCCACCAGGCCGGCGTGCACCACGTCGCGCACCTCGCGGGGGATGGTGGCCCGGCTGATCACCGGCGCCGGCTCGGGCACCGGCTTGCCGCCCGGCTTGGTCACCGCCTTGACCAGGGTGGGGGTGATCAGGCGGCCGCCGTTGGCGATCACCGAGACCATGCGCGCCATCTGCAGGGGCGTGACCAGGGTGAAGCTCTGGCCGATGGCCAGCGACAGGGTCTCGCCGTCCTGCCAGGGTTCCCGGTAGCGCTTCTTCTTCCACTCCGAGGTGGGCACCAGGCCCGGCGATTCGTGGGGCAGGCTGATGCCCGAGGGGCGGCCCAGGCCGAAGGCGTGGGCCCACTTGGCCAGGCGGTCCACGCCCAGGCGCAGGCCGGTCTTGTAGAAGAAGATGTCGCAGGACTCGCGGATGGCCTTGTGGATTTCGGTGGCGCCGTGGCCGCCCTTCTTGATGGCCCAGCACTTGTAGGTGCGCCGGCCGAAGGGAATCTCGCCGCCGCAGAAGAAGGTGGTGGAGGTGTTGATGACCTTTTCACCCAGGCCGGCGCTGGCGGTGACGATCTTGTAGGTGGAGCCGGGCGGATACAGGCCGCTGATGGCCCGGTCCTTGAGCGGGTGCAGGGGGTCGCTCACCAGGACCTTCCACTGCTCGGCGGTCATGCCCGAGACGAAGGCGTTCTGGTCGAACACCGGGCTGGAATAGAGGACGTAGACCTGGCCGTTCTGGGGGTTGAGGGCCACCACCGCCCCCACCCGGCCGGCCATGGCCTCAGCCGCCGCCTTTTGCAGGTCCAGGTCCAACGACAGGGTCAGGTCCAGGCCGCGGGTGGCCTCCACCTCGTTGAGCACCTTGATCTCGCGGCCCATGGCGTCCACTTCCACCTGGCGGGCCCCGCGGCGGCCGTGCAGCACCGACTCGCGGCTCTTTTCCAGGCCGTAGCGGCCCACGTAGTCGCCCATGCGGTAGCGGGCGCGGCTGGCCGCGGCCAGCTCCTGCTGGTTTATCTCGCCCAGGTAGCCGATGACGTGGGCCGTGTACTGCGGGGCCAGGTAGGCCCGGCCGTAGTGCACCATCACCCGCACCCCGGGCAGCTCGTAGCGGAAGGTCTCCAGCAGGGCCAGCTCGTGGCGGTTCAGGTGGCTGCGCAGGCGGATGGGCTTGAAGGGCGGCTGGCCCTCGGCCCCCTCGCGGGCCTTTCTGATCTCCTCGGGGGTGATGCCCACCAGGGAGTGCAGCCGCCGGGTGAGCACCTTCCAGTCGGCCACGTCCTCGGGCACCACCGCCAGGGTGAAGGCCGGCCGGTTGTCGGCCAGCAGGCGTCCCTTGGCGTCGAAGATCAGCCCCCGGCTGGGCGGCAGGTCCACCAGGCGGATGCGGTTGGTCTCAGAAAGCTTGCGGTAGTGCTCGCCCTGCAAGAGCTGCAGCTGCCACAGGCGGCCCAGCAGGATCAGGAAGGCCACGGCCACCACCACCGTGGCCGTCAAGAGGGCGCGGCGGGTGGGCGGGCTGGCGCTGGGCTCCATGCCGCCGCTGCGGCCCAGCACGCGCTTGGGCATGGGCGGCCGGTTCAGGTTCATGGCACCACCTTGCGCTGCTCGGGCCAAAAGCGGGCGAACACGGCGCTGAGCCCCTCCAACAGGCCCAGGAAGATCGGCGCGGTCAGGGCATTGAGAAGGGCCTGGGCGCCCAGCAAGAGGGCCGGGTGGGTCGCGTCGGCGTACCCCTGGCGGGTGAGGTACAGCCCGCCCAGCACCAGCAGGTGGTGCAGGATGCTCATCAGGCCCACGGCCAGCATCTGGAAGGGCCAGGAGTCGATCTGCAGCTTGCGCTGGCCCAGGGTGCAGGCCACGTAGACCACCGAATAGGACACCACCGTCGACCCCATCAGCCCGCCGCTGACCAGGTCCACCAAATAGGCCAGGGCCCAGACCACCACGAAGCCCATGATCAGGGGCAGGCGGTAGCCGGCGGCCACCACCAACGCGGTGATGGGCTCCAGCCGCAAGGGGCCCAGCGACCACCAGGTGAAGGCGGTAGTGCCCAGCACCACCATGAACACGCCCAGCACCAGGGTGGCTAGGGCCCGGGGCCATCTGTTGTAGTCGCGTCTCACACCTGGCTCGCCTCTCTGGGGCTTGCCTCTGCCGCCGGCCTCAATCCAACTGGCGGCGGTGCAGGATCACCAGCACCTCCTCCAGACGGTCGAAGTCCACCGCCGGCTTGACCAGGATCTGCTGGAAGGCGCCGGCCTTCTCTTTCTTGACCGAGCTGACGATGCCCACCAGGACGCCCTTGGGAAACACCCCGGCCGCCCCGGAGGTAATGACCCGGTCGCCCACGGCCACCTCCTCGGTGTGGATCACGTACTTGAGGTTCAGCCGGCCGCCGGAGTGGCCCTCCACGATGCCCCGCGCCCGGCTGCGCTGCACCAGCACGTCCACGGCGCTGTTGGGGTCGATGAGTAGCAGCAGCTTGGCGTAGTGGGGGCTGGTCCAGACCACCCGCCCCACCACGCCCTGGGCGCAGACCACCGGCATCAGGGCCTGCACCCCGGCCGCCGAGCCCTTGTCCACGATCACGGTGCGGAAGTGGCTGGAGGGGTCGTTGCCCACCACCTCGGCGGCCACGATGGGGTAGGTGATGGTCTTCTTGAAATTCAGCAGTTCCTTAAGCCGCTGGTTGGTCTGCTTCAGCTCCTCCAGGTCCACCAACCGCTGGTTGAGCTGGGCCACCTGCCTGCGCAGCCGCTCGTTGTCCTCGGCCGCCTGCAGCAGGGCGAAGTAGCGCCGCCAGATGGAGTTGGTCCAGTCGCTCAGGGAGGTGACCGCCCGCTGCATGGGGCCGATGACCTCCAGGAACCAGCGGCCGGCGGGCTGGGTCATGGGTCCGTGGCTGGCCCGGTAGGAGAAAAAGGCCAGCGCCACCAACAGGAAGACTCCCACGATGAAGGGGAAGCGGTAGTTGCGGAAAGATCCCACGGCGCCTTGCTGACGGTTGAGGCCGGCTGTCAGGGGAACACCGCTCGCGCGCCGGGGCGCATAGGCGGCTACTTAATCATGACCTCCTTGAGGAGGTCCAGATTGTCCAGGGCCTTGCCCGAGCCCAGCACCACCGTGGACAGGGGGTCTTCGGTGATGGTGATGGGCAGGCCGGTCTCCTTGGCCAACAGGGTGTCCAGCTCGCGCAAGAGCGCCCCGCCGCCGGTGAGCACGATGCCGTTGTCCACGATGTCCGCGGCCAGCTCCGGCGGGGTCTGCTCCAGGGCGATCTTCACCGTCTCCACGATGGTGTCCACCTGCTCGGTGATGGCGTGGCGCACCTCCTCGGAGGTGAGGGTCAGGGTCTTGGGGATGCCGGTGATCAGGTCGCGGCCCTTGACCTCGATGCTCTCCTTGAAGCTGTCGCCGTATTTGCCCGGCGGGGCGGGGTGGGCGTTGCCGATGGTGGTCTTGATCATCTCCGCGGTGCGCTCGCCGATGAGCAGGTTGTGCTTGCGCTTGATGTACTGCAGGATGGCCTCGTCCATCTTGTCGCCGCCCACGCGCACGCTCTTGGAGTAGACCACGCCGGCCAGGGAGATGACCGCCACCTCGGTGGTGCCGCCGCCGATGTCCACCACCATGTTGCTGGTGGGCTCGGTGATGGGCAGGCCGGCGCCGATGGCCGCGGCCATGGGCTCCTCCACCAGGTACACCTCGCGGGCCCCGGCGCTCTCGGCGCTCTCGCGCACGGCGCGCTTCTCCACCTGGGTGATGCCGCTGGGCACGCTGATGATGATGCGGGGGCGGATCAGAGTGCGGCGGGCGTGGACCTTGCGGATGAAGTGCCTGAGCATGGCCTCGGTGACCTCGAAGTCGGCGATCACCCCATCCTTCATGGGACGGATGGCCTGGATGTTGCCCGGGGTGCGCCCCAGCATCATCTTGGCCTCCTTGCCCACCGCCAGCACCCGGTTGCCCCCGCGGGCGTCGCGGCGCACCGCCACCACGCTGGGCTCGCTCAAGACGATGCCCTTGCCCTTGACATAGACCAGGGTGTTGGCCGTGCCCAGGTCAATGGCCATGTCGTTGCTCACCAGGCCGAGCAAGGGGTCCAGGAACATCAGTGCTACCTCATAGTTACTGGCTGGGGACAGGTGTAAGCTTATTCAGCAGCAGGTTACCAGAGCCCTGAGGCGCTAGCAAGTCTTTTTGATTAAAATTTTGGTCACTTGTGCCCCATGGCCCGCTGCGGGGCCCCTGGGCCGCCCCTTGCCGGGCATTTGACAACAACCGGGCGTTGTGATTAACTTTGTGCCTTCAAGGGCCGCCCGCTGTGGGCGTTGGCCAGACGAGGACCACGCCGAGTGGAGGGTGCGCCCATCCGCGCCCGGCCGCCGCCCCCTTGCTTGGGGCCGGGGCCGAGCCCTGACTCGCATATTTTTGGATTAAGGTGGTCGAGCATGAAACGAACCTTCCAACCCAGCAACACCAAGCGTTACCGCACCCACGGCTTCCTGGTGCGCAGCCGCACCCGGGGCGGCCGGGCGGTGCTCCGCCGTCGCCGGGCCAAGGGCCGCAAGCGGCTGGCGGTGTGAGGCCCTCGGGGGCCAATGCCGGACCGGGCCCAGTCTTTTCCCCCAGCGGCGCGCCTGACCAAGCGATCCCAGTTCCTCAGCATGAGCGCACAGGCCCGTCGGGCCGGCTGCCGGCACTTTGTGGTGCTCTGGCGAGCCAACGGCCTGACGGACAGCCGGCTGGGCATCACGGTGACCCGGCGCGTGGCCGGCGCCGTGGGGCGCAACCGCCTCAAGCGCCTGGTGCGGGAGGCCTTCCGCACCGCGGGGCCCCATCTGCCGCCGGGCTTGGACCTGGTGGTGATCGCCAAGCCGGGCGCCACGGAGCTGAACGGCCGGCAGGCGGCCCGGGAGCTGTGGCGGCTGTGGCGCTCCCTCAGCCCCGGCGCCTGAGCCCGGCGGTCAAGGCCGCCCGTCTTCTGGTGCGGGCCTACCAGCTCACCCTCTCGGGTGCGCTGGGCGGCCAGTGCCGCTTCACCCCCTCTTGCTCTGAGTACGCCCTGGACGCCCTGGCCAAGTACGGCCTGTGGCGGGGCGCGGCCAAGTCCCTCAAGCGGCTGGCCCGCTGCCACCCCTACCACCCCGGGGGCTACGACCCGGCCTGAGGCCGGGCCCAGCCCGAGGATAGAGGCATGGATCAGAAAAGAATGTTGCTGGCCCTGGCCCTGAGCGTGGGCCTGATGTTCGGCTGGGTCCTCTTGTTCGGCGACAAGCAGCAGCAGCCCCAGACCCAGGCCCCCAAGCCCGCGGCCCCGGCCCAGAAGGACGCGCGCACCAAGCCCGCCCCTGGCGGCGAGGCCAAGACTGCCACTGCCCCCGCCGCCCCGGCCACCCAGCCAAAGGCCGCCGCCCCGGCCGCCCCGGCCGGCCGCCCGGTGACGGTGACCACGCCCCTGTTCATTGCCACCTTCAACACCACCGGCGGCGCCCTGCAGAAGGTGGTGCTCAAGGACTACTACAACCGCCCCGGCAAGAAGGGCGGCCACTTCGCGGTGCTGGACCTGAAGAAGCCCGAGCACCTGGCCCTGAGCCTGAGCCTGCCCCAACTGGGCCCCCAGGCCGAGACCCTGGCCTTCGCGCCCTCGGCCGAGTCCTTGAACCTGACCAGCGGCCGCCAGGCCCTGACCTTCAGCGCCGTGTATCAGGGCGTGCGCATCGAGAAAATCTACACCTTCTCGGCGGGCTCCTACGCCTGGAACCTGCAGGTGCGCCTGACCAACAACAGCGGCCGCAAGCTGGAGCTGCAGCCGGCCCTGAACCTGACCGAGGACAAGAATCGGGCCGACTCCGCCAGCTACGCCTTCACCGGCATGCAGTACATCCGCGACGGCAAGTACTTCGAAGAGGACGGCAGCGACCTGAATAAGAAGCCCTCCGATGGCGGGGCCATCAAGTTCATGGCCCTGTCCATCCCCTACTTCATGGGCGCCCTGGTGCCCCTGGACCCGGCCGGTAGCGCGCCCATCAAGCGCTACGTCAAGGGCAACGAGATAAGCCCCATGATGTACGCCAGCCTGGTGGACTCGGCCCTGTCCCTGGAGGCGGGGCACGCCGCCGAGCTGAACTACCTGGTCTTCTACGGGCCCAAGGACCTCAAGGTGCTGGAGCCCCTGGGTCACGACCTGGCCCGGGCCGTGGACTTCGGCTGGTTCGACATCATCGCCAAGCCCATGCTGGCGGCCCTGAACTTCTGCGACTCCTTCATCGGCAACTACGGCCTGGCCATCATCCTGGTGACCCTCCTGACCAAGCTGATCTTCTGGCCCCTGACCAAGAAGTCCTACAAGTCCATGAAGGAGATGCAGAAGCTGCAGCCCCACGTGGCCAAGATCCGCGAGCGCTACAAGAACGACAAGCAGCGCATGAACCAGGAGATCATGCAGCTGTATAAGACCTACAAGGTCAACCCGGCCGGCGGCTGCCTGCCCATGGTCGTGCAGATCCCGGTGTTCATCGCCTTCTACAAGGTGCTGGGCAGCGCCATCGAGCTCAGGCACGCGCCCTTCTTCCTGTGGATCAACGACCTGTCCGTGCCCGACCGCCTGCCCATCGGCTTCCAAATCCCCTACGTGGGCGACGGCCTGCCGGTGCTGACGCTCTTGATGGGCGCCTCCATGTTCATTCAGCAGAAGATGACCCCCACCACCGGCGACCCCACCCAGGCCAAGATGATGATGCTGATGCCGGTGGTGTTCACCGTGATGTTCATCAACTTCCCGGCGGGTCTGGTGCTCTACTGGCTGGTCAACAACATCTTCTCCATCGGCCAGCAGTACCTGACCAACCGCAGCAAGAAGTAGCTACTTATGGAAGCCAAGGAATTCAGCGGCAAGACCACCGAGGAGGCCCTGCAAAGGGCCCAGGAGCACTTCGGCCTTTCCTTGGGCCAGTTGGAGGTGGAGGTGGTCAGCGCCGGCTCCGACGGCATCTTCGGCCTGCTGGGCAAGAAGGCCGCCGTGGTGCGGGTGCGGCCCCAGGGCAAGAGCGCCGCCGAGGAGGTGGCCGAGATGGTGGCCCTGGTCACCGAGGGCCAGAAGCCGGCCCCGTCCCGCGCCGCCCGTCCCGCGCCTACGCCGCCGCCGGCCCAACGCCCGGCACCGGCCCCGGCGCCCGCCAAGCCCGCGGCCCCGGCTGAATCCGCGACCTCTGCCCCGGCCCCGGCCCCCGAGGAGGACGAGGAGCCCGAGGACGAGGAGTTCGCCGAGGCCAGCGGCGAGGGCCGGCCCCGCCTGGAAGAGGACCCCGAGGTCCTGGCCTTTGCCCAGCAGGTGCTCAGCCGCCTGGTGCAGTCTTTGGACGACCAAGCCGCGGTCAGCGCGGCCAGCGGCGAGCAGGGCCTGGAGCTGGAGGTCACCGGCGGCGAGAGCGGCATGCTCATCGGCCGCCGGGGCCAGACCCTGGACGCCCTGCAGTACCTGGCCACGCGCATCGTCAGCCACCGCTGGGGCCGCGCGGTGCGGGTCTACGTGGACGCGGGCGGCTACCGCCGCCGCCGCCGCCAGTACCTGGAGGAGACCGCCCGGCGCATGGCCGACAAGGCCCGCCAGAATCACAAGCCGGTGAGCATCGGCCCCCTCAACGCCCAGGAGCGGCGGGTGGTGCACCTGGTGCTAAGGAGCGAGCGGGGCATCAGCACCGCCTCCCGCGGCCGCGGCGAGCTGAAGAAGGTGGTCATCAGCCCGCGCTAGCCGGCGGCGATCAAAAGCGAGACGGGGCTCGGCCGCTTGGCCGGGCCCTTTTTATTCGCCCGCCCGGCCCTGGACAGGCGGGCGGGGCTGGGGATAGGATTTGGGGAGTCTGCGTGAGTGGTCAAGGTGGGCGACGCGGGTAACTAGCATAAATTACTAGTATAAATTCGCTGCGCCCGCGCGCGGCGGGTCAAGGGAGGGGCCATGAGCTGGGAGATATACGGGGCCTTTGTGGCGGCAACGGCCCTGGTGCTGCTCAGCCCAGGGCCCACGGTGATGCTGGTGGTCAGCTATGCCCTGAGCCAGGGCCGGCGCTCGGCCCTCTACACCGCTCCGGGCGTGGGCCTGGGGGACCTCACCGCGCTCAGCCTGTCCCTGGCCGGCCTGGGGGCCCTCTTGGCCGCCTCGGCCGCGGCCTTCAGCCTGCTCAAGTGGGCCGGCGCGGCCTACCTGGTGTACCTGGGCCTGCGCATGTGGCAACGGGGCGTGGGCCTGGAGGCGGTCCTGGCCGGCCGGGCGCCCTCGGGCCGGGCCATGCTGGGCCGGGCCTATCTGGTCACCGCCCTCAACCCCAAGAGCATCATCTTCTTCGTGGCCTTCCTGCCCCAGTTCGTGAACCTCGAGCGTCCCGTGTGGCCGCAGTTTCTCTTGCTGGGCTCCACCTTCGTGATCCTGGCCACGGCCAACGCGCTGCTCTACGCGCAGGCCGCCGGCAGCCTGGCCCGCCTGCTGCGCCGGCCCGGCGCCGGGCGCCTGCTGGGCCGCCTGGGCGGCGGGGTGCTCATGGGCGCGGGTCTGTTGACCGCCCTCTGGCGGCGGGCATGAGCGCCGGCGCCTTTTACGATGGCGACACCATCGCCGCCCTGGCCACCCCGGCCGGGCCCGGCGGCATCGGCATCCTGCGCATCTCCGGGCCCCAGGCCAGCGCGGTGGCCGGCCGGCTCTTTGCCCCGGCCGACCCCAGGCTGGATCCGGCCCAACTTCCCGAGCGGCAGATGGTGCTGGGCCGGCTCTTGGACCCGGCCAGCGGCCAGGCCCTCGACCAGGTGCTGGCCGTGCGCTTCGCCGCCCCGCGCTCCTACACCACCCAGGAGGTGGTGGAGATGCAGTGCCACGGCGGGCCGGCCGTGCTGCGGGCGGCCCTGGCCGCGGCCCTGGCCGCGGGCTGCCGCCTGGCCCGCCCGGGCGAGTTCACCCTGCGCGCCTTCCTGGGCGGCCGTCTGGACCTGAGCCAGGCCGAGGCCGTGGCCCAGTTGGTCTCGGCCCACAGCCAGGTGGAGGCCCGCCTGGCCCTGGCCGGCCTGGCCGGCGGCCTGGCCCGCGAGCTGGCGCCGGTGCGCGCGGCCCTCACCGAGGCGGCCGCGGCCGTGGAGGCGGCCATCGACTTCCCCGAGGAGGTGGCCGAGATCGCCGGGCCCCAACTGGTCGCGCGCCTGCGCGATGAGGCCGTGCAGCCCCTGGCCCGCCTGGTGGAGGCCCGCCAGCGGGGCCGCGTCTGGCGCGAGGGGGCGTTGGTGGTCATCTGCGGCCGGCCCAACGTGGGCAAGTCCAGCCTGTTCAACGCCCTGTTGGGCCAGAACCGGGCCATCGTCACCGAGCTGGCCCACACCACCCGCGACAGCATCGAGGAGGCGGCCATCCTGGGGGGCGTGGTCTGCCGGCTCACTGACACCGCCGGCCTGGGCCTGGCCGCGGGCGACCTGGAGCGCCTGGGCATGGCCGCGGCCCGCCAGCGCCTGGCGGCGGCGGACCTGGCCCTGGTGGTGCTGGACGCCTCCCAGCCAATTAATGACGAAGACCGCGAGGTGCTGGAGCTGACCCGGCCCCTGCCCAGGGTGCTGGCCCTGAACAAGGCCGACCTGCCCGCGGCCTGGGGGCCGGAGGAGCTGCGCGCGGCCGGGCCCCGGCTCAGCGTCAGCGCCAAGTACGGCCAGGGGCTGGAGGGACTGGCCGCCAGCGTGGCCGCGGCCCTCACAGGCGGCCAGCCCGAGCCCGGACCGGGCGAGGCCGTGGCCAGCGCCCGCCAGGCCCAGGCCTTGGCCGCGGCCAGGGAGGCGGCGCAGCGGGCGCTAACCGGATTGCAAGCAGCCGACCCCCAGCCCGAGCTGGTGGCCGTGGACCTGGCCGAGGCCCTGGCCCGCCTGGGCGAGGTGGACGGCCAGGGCGCACCCGAGGAGGTCATCGAGGCCGTGTTCGCCAACTTCTGCGTGGGCAAGTAGCGTGGACCGGGCCCAGGCCGAGGCCCTGGCCGGCGGCCGGCTGCCCCCGGCGCTCTATACCGGCTGGGAGCTACTCAGCGCCGAGCTGCTCCGCTGGTCGGCGGTGCACCGCCTCACCGGCCACGCGGACCCCGAGGCTATCTACCTGGATTTACTGCTCGATTCCCTGTCCCTCCTGCCCTTGGTCGAGGGAAGTACTTTGCTTGACATCGGCTCCGGAGCCGGGTTTCCGGGCCTGGTGCTGGCCCTGGCCCGGCCGGAGCTGCAGGTGACGCTCTTGGAGGGCCGGGCCAAGAAGGTCTCCTTCCAGAAGCAGGCCGTACGCCTCCTGGGTCTGGCCGGCCGGGTGCGGGCCGTGCAGGGCCGGGCGGGCGTGGACCTCCTGAGCGAGCGCTTTGACACCGTGACCCTGCGGGCCGTGGCCGGCCTGGCCGAGTCCTTGGCCCTGGCCCGGCCCTACCTGGCATTGGGCGGGGTGGTGCTGCTGCCCCGGGGCCTGCGTGACCAGGACCAGGCCCGGGCCCTGGGCCTGGCGGTCCGGGAGTATCGGTTGCCCGGCATTAAAGAGTCAAGGATTATAGCCAGTTATCAAGAGTGGCTGCGCCGGGGCCGCCGTTTCACGTGAAACGACGGCCCCTTTTGCGTGCACCTGGGGTCCGGGCCGGCCCCGCCTGTTTCACGTGAAACTCTGGACCTCGTTGAGGACGCCGCTGGCCGGCAGATGGATGGTGAACACCGCGCCCTCGCCGGGCCGGGAGTCCAGCTCCACCCGGCCGCCGTGCTGGGTGATGATGCCGTGGCTGATGGCCAGGCCCAAGCCGGTGCCCCGTCCGCGGGGCTTGGTGGTGAAGAAGGGCTCGAAGATGCGGCTGGCCACCTCGGCCGGCACCCCAGGGCCCGAGTCGGCGAAGCGCACCCGTATCTCGGCGGCCTCGGGGTCCCAGCGGGTGGAGAGGTTCAGGGTGCCCCGGCCCTGCATGGCCTCGGCCGCGTTGATCACCAGGTTCAGGAACACCTGCTCCAGCTTGGAGCGGTGGCCCCAGAACTCGGGCAGGCGGGGGTCCAGCTCCTTGACCACCTGCACGTTCTTGAGTATCAGGTGCCCCTCCATGAGGGAGAGCACCTCGGTGAGCGTCCAGTTGATGTCCAGGGGCTCCTTCTCCGGGGTGTCCTGGCGGGCGAAGTCCAACAGCCCCCGCACGATGATCTTGCAGCGGTTGGCCAGCTTGATGATCTTCTGCACCGTCTCGGCCTGTTCGCTCTCCGGGCCCAGGTCCTCGCCCATGAGGTGGGCGTAGGTCAGGATGCCGCCCAGGGGATTGTTCACCTCGTGGGCGATGTCAAAGGCCAGCTTGCCGGTGGCGGCCAGGCGCTCGGAGCGGATGAGCTGCTCTTCCATGGACTTGCGCAGGGTGACGTCCCTGGTGGTGAAGAGTAGGGCGCTGGAGCCCCGAAAGGGGCAGGGCGTGGCGGTCAGCTCCAGGTCGAACCCGCCCGCGCCGCGCAGGCCTTGGCCCTCGAAGACCCCGGCGCTGGCCTGGCCGGACTCCGCACCCCGCAGCCATTCCAGATAGGGCCGCCGGCTCTCTTCGGCCAAGAGCTTCAGGTAGTCGCCGCCGGCCGCCTCCAGCCGGTCCAGGCCGAACATCTCCAAAAAGGCCTGGTTGGCGAAGACGAAGCGCTCGTAGTCGTGCAGGGCGATGCCCTCGCGGTTGGACTCCACCAGGGTGCGGTACAGGGCCTCGCTCTCGGCCACCTGGCGCTGCAGCTCCTTGAGGTCCGTGGTGTCCAGGATGGCCTCCACCGCGCCGGTGATCTGGCCGTCGGCCCCGCGCAGGGCCGCGGCCGAGAAGAACAGCCACTTGGGCCGGCCGCCCAGGTTGGTGAAGTAGTTTTCGGCCTCCCAGGCGTCCTCGGCCAGGGGCGAGCGCCGCAGTCCCTCCGGGCCGTAGACCTCGCGCAGGCGGGCCGGGTCGTCGGCCACCACCAGGTCGGCCAGGGACACGCCCTGGGGCCGGTTGAAGACCTTCCATACCTGGTCCGTGCCCAGGATGTCCTGGCGCTGCCAGCCGGTCAGCTCCTCGCAGGCCCGGTTCCAGTGCATCACCTTGTGCTCCCGGTCCACCACGAAGATGGCCGCGGGCACCACCTCCAGGATGGAGGCCACCAGGCGGCGCTCCTGTTCTACCCGGGCCTGGGCCCTTTTGCGCTCGGTGATGTCCTTGATGATGCCCTCGTAGCCCACCACCACGCCGTTTCGCTTGCGAACCTGGCTGGTTATGGCCACCTCGATGGGCGTGCCGTCGCGCCGCTTGAAGGTGACTTCGTAGTCCTGCACAAAGCCGTCCTTCTCGATGGCGGCCTGGAACCCCTTGCGGTCGGCCGGGTTCAGGTAGGCGGCCTGGGCGCTGTCGGGCACGGCCAGGAGCTGCTCGCGGGAGTCGTAGCCCAGCATGTCCACCCCGGCCTGGTTCACGTCCACCCAGCGGCCCTCGCGCGAAGACAGATAGATCATGTCCCGTGAGTTCTGGAAGATGCGGGCGTAGTCGTCGCTCATGTACAGGGTCTGGCTTCTGAGCAGGGCGTTTTCCAGGGCCAGGGCCAGCATCTGGGCCGCGGCCGCGGCCAGGCCCGCTTCCCAGCGGGGGGGCCGGGCCAGGCACAAGAGGGCCAGGCCGCAGCCCCGGGCCCGCGGCAGGGCCCATACCGCCAGGCGCCTTTCCCCGGTCAGCTCGGCCAGCATCCCCTCCAGGGCCGGCCAGCCGCACGAGGCCTGGCGCCTGGGCGAAAGCACCTGCTGGCCCAGGCGGGCTATCTTTTCGCTGAGCGGCGGCAGCGGCTGCTGGGCCAGGCTGCGCAGGCGGCGGGCGATCTGGGGGGGCAGGGCCCAGGTGGCGCACAGGGACAGACGGCCCTTCTTGGTCCAGGCGCACAGGGCCCCGGAAACGGCCCCCAGCTCTCCGCCCAGGGCCGCGATCAGGGCCCGGCCCTGGCGGTTGGGCGTGTTGTCCCTGGCCAGGAGGGCGTTGAACCTCTCCAGGATGCGATTCAGGGCGCCAAGGGACTGGGACACGCACCCCCTCCTGCGGCCAGCGCTTTTACAAGGGAACTAGGTCATTGTATATCCAGGGCTTGCGGCCTGTAAAGACTTTAGGGCCCAGCACGGTTTTCCCCAGCTTAGCTCTTTGATTTTATTGATTTTATGTCCTTTTCCCGGGCGTGTGCATAGGGTTGCGGCCTCCTACGCCTGGCCAGGGCCGGCCGGGGGTGGTAGCATGCGGCCATGGACGAGCGGGTGCGCATAATCGGCGGGGGCCTGGCCGGCTGCGAGGCGGCCTTGCAGCTGGCCTGGCGCGGCCTGGCCGTGGAGCTGGTGGAAATGAAGCCGGCCCAGTTCACCCCGGCCCACTCCTCGCCTCTGTTGGGCGAGCTGGTCTGCTCCAACTCCCTGCGCTCGGCCGAGCCCACCAGCGCCGTGGGCCTGTTAAAGGTGGAGATGGCCATGCTGGGCTCCATCGTGATGCAGGCCGCGGCCGCCACCCGGGTGGGCGCGGGCCGGGCCCTGGCCGTGGACCGCCAGGCCTTCGCCGCCTTCCTGGACCAGGCCGTCAGCTCCCATCCGCTCATCACGCGCAAAACCGAGCGGGTGGACGTTTTGCCCAGGCAGGGTCTGACCATCCTGGCCACCGGGCCCCTGACCAGCCAGGCCCTGGCCGCGGACCTGGCCGCGATCACCGGCAGCGGCCACCTGCACTTCTACGACGCCATCGCCCCCATCGTCACGGCCGAGTCCGTGGACCTGGCCCATGCCTTCTGGGGCGACCGCTACGGCGAGCCGGGCCAGGGCGACTACCTGAACTGCCCGCTCACCGCCGAAGAATACGCGGTCTTTTACGCGGCCCTGATGTCTGCCGAGCAGGTGCCGCTCCGGGACTTCGAGTCGCCGCGCTTCTTCGAGGGCTGCCTGCCCATCGAGGTCATGGCCGCCCGGGGCGACAAGACGCTGCTGTTCGGGCCCATGAAGCCGGTGGGGCTCAGCGACCCGGCCACCGGCCGGCGGCCTTTTGCCGTGGTGCAGCTGCGCAAGGAGGACGCCCAGGGCCGGCTGCTGAACCTGGTGGGCTTCCAGACCAAGCTGAGCTACCCGGCCCAGGAGCAGGTCTTCCGCCTGATCCCGGCCCTTGCCAAGGCCGAGTTCGTGCGCCTGGGCTCCATCCACCGCAACACCTTTATCGAGGCGCCCAAGGTGCTGCGGCCGGATCTGCGCCTGAAGGCCGCGCCGCACATCCTGGTGGCCGGCCAGCTCTCGGGCGTGGAGGGGTATGTGGAGAGCGCGGCCTCGGGCCTCTTCTGCGGGCTCAACGCCGCGAATATACAGCGCGATCTGCCCGTGGTCCCGCCCCCGGCCACCACCGCCCTGGGCGGCCTGCTGGGGCATCTGATGAATCGCGAGACCAAGGACTTCCAGCCCAGCAACGTAAACTTCGGCCTGCTGCCGGCCCTGGCCGGCCGGGTGCCCAAGCGCCAGCGGGGCGCAGCCTACACCCGCCGGGCCCTGGCTGACCTTAAGGCCTGGATGGAGGCCCAGGGCATCCCCATGGCCTCGGAGCCGCCATCCCTAGACTAGCTGCGTTGCCAAAGGCTTGTGCACGCAGGTAAAATTAGCTTATGCGCCTGATCAGCCCACGAACCTGGCACGGTTGGCTGGGGCTAGTGGCCCTGGGCCTGGGGGTCTGGGCCGCGGCGGCCGGGGTGGCCGGGGTGCGCCTGTGGTTCTACCAGATCGCCTGGTGGAGCTACATCCTGCTGGCCGACGCCCTGGTGCAGGCCCGCACGGGCGACAGCCTGATCGTCAACCGCCGGGCCTCGTTCTGGGTTCTCTGCCTGGCCAGCGCCGGCTTTTGGTTTGCCTGGGAGATGGTCAACCTGCGCCTCAATAACTGGCACTACTTCGGGGTGCCGCAAGAGCTCTGGCTGCGCTGGCCTGGGGCCTTCGTGGCCTATGCCACGGTCCTGCCGGGGGTTTTCGAGACTTATGAGGTGCTGAGCGTCTATGGCCTGCGCTGGGGCGGTCGGGTGCGACCCATCCCGGCCACGCGCGCCTGGTACCCCTGGTTCCTGGGCCTGGGGGTGCTGGGCCTGGCCCTGCCCCTGCTCTGGCCGCGGCTGTTCTTTCCCCTGGTCTGGGGCGCGGTGGTTTTCCTGCTGGAGCCCCTTAATCACCGCTTTGGCGCCAAGAGCCTGATGCGCTCCTGGGAGCAGGGCGACCTCTCGCCCCTGCTGCGCCTGCTCCTGGCCGGGCTGATCTGCGGGCTGTTCTGGGAGTCCTGGAACTGGCTGGCCATCGCCCGTTGGGCCTATGATATCCCGTACTTGTCCCAGCCGCGCCTGTTTGCCATGCCCCTGGCCGGCTACCTGGGTTTTGCGCCCTTTGCCCTGGAGTGCTATGTGTTCTTCGCCGCGGTGAGCCTCTTGCGCGGCGGCCGCGGCTGGCAGGCCGACGACCAGCAGCCGGCCTTCCGGCCCGCGCCGGCCTGGCTGCGGGCGGGCCTGGGCCTGGCCACCGTGGCTTACGGCCTGTGGATGTGCCGCCAGATCGACCTGCACCTCGTGAAGGGATGGCTGCCCTGAAAGATCAGCACTTTCATCTGGTTAACCTGGGCTGCGCCAAGAACTTGGTGGAGGGCGAGCACCTGGCCGGCCTGCTCATGGCCGCCGGCTGGCAACCGGAGCCAGACCCGGCCGCCGCCCGACTGCTCATCGTGAACACCTGCGGCTTCATCGAGCCGGCGGTGAACGAGGCCCTGGACGCGGCCCTGGAGCTGGCCCTGACCAAGCAGCCAGGCCAGACCCTGGCTGTTGTGGGCTGCTTAGTGGGACGCTATGGCAAAAAGTTGGCCTCCAGCCTGCCGGAAGTTGACATTTTCATTTCGCCTGGCGAGCTGAATAGGCTACTGGAGCATATTTCGTCCCCGCCAGCCGGACGCCTGGCCATCGGCCCGGCCCAGGGCATCTTCGGGGCCCAGCACCCCCGAGCCCTGTCCACCGGGCCGGGTTGGGCCTACCTGCGGGTGGCCGACGGCTGCCCGCACCACTGCGCCTTCTGCACCATCCCGGCCATCCGCGGCCGCCTGCGCTCCCGGCCCCTGGACGACGTGGTGGCCGAGGCCCAGCGCCTGGCCGCAGCCGGGGTGCGCGAGCTGAACCTGGTGGCCCAGGACCTGACCTGCTACGGCCAGGACCGAGGCGGCCCGGACCTGGCCGCGCTGCTGGCGGCGCTGTCCGCGGTGGAGGGCGTCGCCTGGCTGCGGGCCCTGTACCTGCACCCGGACTATTTGGACCAGCGCCTGATCCAAGTAATGGCCGCCGCACCCACGGTGCTGCCCTACTTCGACCTGCCCCTGCAGCACATCGCTGACCCGGTGCTCCAGGCCATGCGCCGGCGGCGCAGCGGGGCCGCGCTGCGCGCCCTCATCGCCCAGGTGCGCGCCCTGGCGCCGGGAGCGGTGCTGCGCACCACGCTGCTGGTGGGCCACCCCGGCGAGGGGCCGGATGAGTTCGCAGAGCTGGTGGAGTTCGTGCGGGAGACGCGCTTGGACCACCTGGGCGTGTTCGCCTTCAGCCCCGAGCCCGGCACCCGCAGCGCCCGCCTGCCCGCGCCGCCGCCAGGGCTGGCCCAGGAGCGCCGCGAAGAAATCATGGCCCTGCAGCAGAGCATCAGCCGGGAGAAGCTGGCCGGGCTGGTGGGGCGCGAGCTGCCCCTTCTGGTGCTGGGCCCGCACCCGGAGAGCGAGCTCTTATGGTGGGGCCGCTTAGAGCGCCAGGCCCCGGAGGTGGACGGCCAGGTGATCATCACCGAGGGCTCGGCCGCGCCGGGCTCTGTGGCCACCTGCCGCATCACCGCCGCCCACGACTACGACCTGGAGGCAGCCCTGCAACCGGCCTAGCTTGCCGGCCCCGCCTTTCACCGCGCCCGCGCCCTGTGCCATAATCAAAAGGACCATCTTGCCGAAGAGGGGCCATGCCTGCACGCACCACCTTGCCGTACCAGGGCCTGGGAGAGGATGCCATGGACATCTTCTCCCAACTGGTGACCTACGTGGGCCTCATCGGCATGGGCCTGGTGGGCGTGGTGGTGGTCAGTTGGCTACTCATGCGCCTGTTCGCCAGGATGGGCTGGTACACCCCCACCGGGCCCATCGACTCGCGCATGAGCCGCCTGCTCTTGATGTCCGTGCTGCTGCTGATACTCATCGGCGGCATCGGCATTCTGTTCTTCTGGTTTTCCCTCAGCCCGCGGCCGCTGGGCCGCGAACCCGGCATCATCACCGGCGGCTAGTCGCGGCTCATTCCCGCGGCCGGGCCAGGCGCCGTATCTCGCGGCTCAGCAGGGCCAGGCGCTGGGCAATGAGCGGCTCGGCGTCGAGCACATTGCGGCCGCCCCAGCGGGTCAGGGCCAGCACCAGGCCCTCGGGCTCCAGGTCTATGAGGGCCATGCCGGACGGACGGCCCAGGGCAAAGGCGTACACCCCGCGGCCCGAGGGCTCGGCCGGGGCCTGGTCCATGAGCGCCCGGCGCTGGGCCGGGCTCGCGAGCCAGGGCCGCACCTCGGCGCTGCCCTCCAACGGCGCCAGGGCCAACAGCTCCAGCAGATCGTCCTGCGTGAGGCCGGCGATGATGGCCAGGGCAATGGGACGACCCGGCCGGGTGACCAGATACAGGCGGATCTCCTGGGCCCGGCCCAGCTCTTCCAGCTCGGCCCGGAAGTGGTCCGGGGTGTAGCTCACCTGGGCCGGCCTAAACAGGCTGCGCCAGCGCCGGGCGAACTCGGCGATGGCCGCCAGGTCGGCCGCGGGGTCGAAGCTAACCGGACGCAGGAGCTTCACCGGCCCTCTGCTCCTTCTTTTCGCGGGCCCGCTGCAGAAAGCGGCAGGTGGTGCAGACTTCGGCCCAGGTGGGCGCCCCGCACACCGAGCAGGCGGCCTGCAGGCTGGGGGGCGGCGGCGGGCCGGCCTTGTCCTCCAGAAAGCCCAGGTACAGGGCGCGGGTGGTGCCGGGCATGCGCTCTTCCAAGAGCTGCACTGCCTCCTGGTAATAGGGCAGGGTGGCGCCCTTGGCCCGGGGGCAGTGGCCGCCGGCGATGGGCAGGTCGTGCACCTTGGCGTAGGCCTTGATCTCCCGGCCGGCCAGCCGGCACAGGGGCTTTATCTTCTTGGCGAAGCCGCCCGGCGCCCCCTCCAGCACCGGCCACTGGCTGTCCAGGAACTCCTGGTGCCGGTGGATCAGGTTGCCCAGCAGCCGGCCGGCCTCGTCGTCCAGGTGGTGGCCGGTGGCCAGCACCGGATAGCCCAGGTCCAGGGCCAGCTTGTTCAGGTAGTAGCGCTTGAGGGTGCCGCAGACCGAGCAGAAGGAGCGCTTGTTGGCCCAGGCCACCTCCTCCACCGTGAGGCCGGTCAGCTCGGCCATGCGGAACAGGTGCAGCGGGGCCTCCAGCCGCCGGGCCATCTCTTGGCAGGAGGCCAGGCTGGCGGCCGAGAACTCGCCCGCGCCCAGCTCCAGGGACACGTGTACCCCCTCGGCCGCGTAGCCCAGCCGGCGCAGGATGCGCCAGGCCGCCAGGGAGTCCTTGCCCCCGCTGACGGCCACCAGCACCCTCTGCCCCGGCTCCAGCATGGAAAACTGCTTGATGGCCCGCTCCACCTGCCGCTCCACGAACCGCTCCAGGCAGGGGTCGCAGAAGCGGGCGTTGTGGGCCGGGAAGCGGTGCCGGGCCGGGGCCTGGCAGCGCGAGCATTTCATGCCGGGGTCGGTCATGCGGGCACTCCGGGGCGCGAGAGGCGATGCTATGATGGCTTGGGCCCAATATACCGGCTGGGGCCAGGCAAGGCCAGAGGGAGGGGGGACGACCAGGCGCGAGGGGCCCGCGTGAACCGCTTGTCGCCTGCGGCGACCCGGACAATGAATTATCCGGGCCACCCCAGAAAAACCATATTGCCGGGCCGCCCGCATAAAAAAGATGTCGTTGCCAAGAGCGGCCCGGCCGCTACCAAGCAATCTCTGCCCCGGCACGGCCTGCGCTAAAAGACACGGACGGGGCTAACCCCCGCCCCGCGCCTAATATTGGAAATTGGCGCAGGGCACCAGGGTGGCCAGCTCCTCCCACTGCACGTCCGCGGTCAAGAAGGGCGGCAGGTCCATGAGCGGATGGTGCTTGGGCTGATTCTTGTTCAGCCGCGAGTTGAGCACCATCTTGTTCAGGTGCCAGGGCAGCATGAGCTGGCGGTAGTTGGCGCCGTAGTCGCTGACGTCGGCCGGCGCGCCCTGGCACTGGATGGTTATGGTCAGGGGGCTGGCCGGCGGCAGCTGGGTCAGGCGGAACTCCACCTCGTAGTTGAAGGGCCCCTCCGGCCGGGCCGTGGCCTGCAGGCTGAAGACGCGGGGATAGAAGGCGTCGGCGTGGGCCTCCTGGCGGCACCCGGCGCCGGGGGCGTCGGGGGGGCAGGAGAAGCCGGTGATGACCACCCAGTTCTTCTGGCTGCGCAGCGGGCCGCCCTTTTCCGGGAAGATCATCTCGATGTGAAACTTGGCGTTGGTGCGGCAGGAGACCATGGCGTTGCCCGGCTGGCCCTGAGTGGCGGCCGGGTTCTTGGGCCGGAGCTTGATGGTCCCGTCCAACTGCACCCGCAGGCAGCGCTCCTGGGCCAGGGCCGGGGCGCACAACAGCAGGCTCAGGGCCGCGGCCAAACACGTCCTCGCGATGATGTTCATGGCGGCCTCCTACAGCCCGGAGTCAAAGATCACGGTGCGGCCCTTTTGCACCTCCAGGCCCTCGCCCACGGGCAGGGGCTCGGTCATGCCCTTCTGCAAGACGTAGAGGTCATACTTGCCCGGCGGCAGGGCAAAGGCCTTCCACAAGGGGTAGTCGTTGTCCGTGCGCCGCCGCACCTGCAACACCGGCTTGTCGCCGCCGCTGGGGTTCAGGTTCCAGCCCATCACCCCCGGCGCCTTTTTCAGGGACACGCCCGAGTCCAGGGTGGCCACGGTCTCCTGGCCGGCGCTCACCTTCAGGTCCTTGGCCACCAGGGTGGGCGCGGGGCTGCGGCTGTAGTGGAAGCGCAGGCTGTAGACGCCCGGGGGCAGGGCCCGGGGCGTGAACAGGTAGTAGTCGTTGTCCGGCGAGATGTGGGTGAGGAAGGCGGCGCCCGTGGCCTGGTTGACCAGGCTCACCCCCTCCACCGGGCCGCGCAGCTCCTGGGCCAGGTTGATGACCACTGCGCCCAGGGCCACCTGGGTGGTCTGGCCGCCCTTGACCTCGTACTGGCCCAGCAGGGCGTCGTCGGGCTTGCGGTAGTTGGGGTTGGCGAACTCCAGCACCACCTTGTATTGGCCGGCCAGCAGGGGATGGGTGCCAGCCACCTGCTTGGTCTGCTTGAGCAGCTTGTTGTCCTGCACGCGGAAGATCTTCACCCCGGCCAGGGCCTTCTGGGCGCTGGCCGGCAGGCTGATCTGGAGCTTGCCCAGGCGGGTGGCGGCCTTGGTCTGGGTGGTCTTGGCCTGGGCCACCTTGACCGCCACCTCCTTTTTCACCGCCTCCAAGGCGGCCAAGAGCCCGGCCGCGTCGCCGGCGCTGAAGAACTGGCCGCCGCCGGCCTGGGCCAGGCAGGTGAGCTGGGCCTTGCCACGAGCGTCCACGTCAAAGCCCACCACGTGCAGCACGAACTTGATGCCCGCGGCCTTGAGGGCCTTGACCACGCCGCAGGGGTCGTCGTGGCAGGTCTCGATGCCGTCGCTGACCAGCACGATGGTGGTCTCGTTCTCTTTGCTCTTCAATGATTCGGCCACCTGCTTGATGGAGGCGGCCATGGGGGTTTTGCCCTTGGGAGACAGGGCCTGCACCTTCTTGAGCAGGCCGGCGCGGTCCATGCTGCCCGCAGGCACCAGGACCTCCACGTCGGCGCAGTCGCCCTTCTTGCGGTGGCCGTAGGCCACCAGGCCCAGGCGCACCTCGGCCGGCAGGGCCGGCACGGCCTTGGCCATCACCTCCTTGGCGGCCTTGATCTTGGCCTGGCCGCCGGCCTGGCCCCACATGCTGCCCGAGGCGTCCAGGATGAAGACCACCTCTGGATAGGATGGTTTGGCCGCACCGGCCGGCGTGGCCAGCAGCAAGGCGGGCAGGAGCAGGGACAGCAGGATCAGCGGCAAAGACGGCCTGGGCATGGGGGATCTCTCCTTACAGGGTTTTCCCGGGCGGCCCCTATTGCGGGGCGCGCATGCTAACCATGGGTACCTCATGGTTATCTTGGACTAGTCCCGGCGGGAGAGGCAAGCCTTTGCCGCCGCGGCCCTATTTCTGGGCGGCCACGGCCTGCATCCGGTCCAACTGCAACTGCTGTATCTCCAGCAGCCGCTGCCACTGGTGCATGATCAGGTGGTCCATCTTTTCGTTGCGCTGGCGCACCTCGATCTCGGCCCGCAGGTTGAGGCGGTAGTCGTGCTCGGCGCGCAGGCGGTCCTTGTCCTCCTGGCGGTTCTGGCTCGTCATGATCACCGGCGCCTGCAGCCGCCGGGCCATCTCCTGGCAGGAGGCCAGGCTGGCGGCCGAGAACTCGCCCGCGCCCAGCTCCAGGGACACGTGCACCCCCTCGGCCGCGCCTCCCATGACGGCCATGCTTGCTTGGGCAGTGTGGGAGCGGGGTCCATCCGCGCTCGTGCTTTTTGGCGCGGGCCATGCCAAGGCAGAGATTGCTCGGCCGCGGCCAGGGGCCGCGCCTGGCAAAGACACCCGGCTTGTGCGGGCGGCCTGGCAATGTGGTTCTTCTTGGGTGACCCGGACAATTCATTGTCCGGGTCGCCGCAGGCGACAAGCGGTTCACGCGGGCCCCGCGCGCCAGAAGAATTGCCCGGTGTGAAGCACCGCAGGAAAGGGAGGATCGCCAGGGCTGCGGCGCGAGCGAACCCCTTCCTTCACCACCTCTTTCTGCGCCGCGCCTCGCGATGACCACTATGCTTGACTGGGCAGTGTAGAGGCGGGGTTTGTCCCCGCCTGTTTTTTTGCCCCGACAAAGAAGGGAGGGGAGAACCCCCTCCCTTACATCAAGACATTTTTTTGAGGACCACTTAGCAGGGCGAGGTTCATCCCTGCCCGCGCCTCAGGCTGCCTCGGGCACGGGCTCGGCCTCCACCAGGTTGCAGTGGAAGGCGTTGGAGCCGCCCACATCGGCCAGGCGCTGGCTGGTCAGGTGGTTGATGCCCTGGCCGCCGGGGGTGTGGTCGCCCCAGTACAGGCCCTCGGCCACGCAGACGCCGGGCAGGGTCTGGTTTTCCACCTGGGCCACCAGCAGGCACTGGCCGCGGTCGTTGAACACCCGCACCAGGTCGCCATTGACGATGCCCCGGGCCTCGGCGTCGGCCGGGTTCATGAGGAGCGTGGCCGGCCCGGCCTTGTCCACCAGCTCGGGCACGTCGTTGAAGCTGGAGTTAAGGAACTCGCGCTTGGGCGGGGTGATGAGCTGCAACCGGTAGCGGCCCAGGCCGTCGGGGTCCAGGCTGGGCGCGCCGTCGGGCAGAGGGTCCAGGCCCAGGTCGGCCATGGCCTGGCTGTAGAACTCCACCTTGCCCGAGGGCGTGGCAAAGCCGTGTTGATAGGGGTTGGCCGGGGCCTTGACCCGCAGGGGCCGGCAGCCGGCCAGGTCACCGAAGCTGATGCCTTCTAGATACGGCGAGCCGCTGTCCAGCAGCCAGCGGATGATCGTCTCCTCGCCGGCGCTGAACACCTCCTCGCCAAAGCCCAGGCGACTGGCCAGCTCCTGGAACACCGAGAGTATGGAGCGGCACTGGCCCACGGCCGGGATCACCGGCCGGGCCATCTGCAGGTAGTAGTGGCCGTAGCCGGCGTAGAGGTCGGTCATCTCCAGGCAGGAGGTGCTGGGCAGCACCAGGTCGGCCAGGCGGGCGGTCTCGGTGAGGAACATCTCCTGCACCGATACGAACAGGTCCTCCCGGGCCAGGCCGGCCTGCACCAGGGACGAGTCCGGGGCCACCGAGGCCGGGTTGCAGAGGTACACGTGCAAGAGCTTGATGGGCGGGCCCTCCAGGCGGCCGGCCAGGGCGTCGCCCAGCTGCACCATGTTCACCGCGCGCACCCCGGCCGGCGCCAGGTCCGGCCGGGTGAGGCGTCTCAGGTCGCAGACGGTGTTGCTGGTGGTGCTGCGCTGGATGCCGGCGCCCTTCTTGCGGAAGGCCCCCACCAGGGCCGGCAGCAGGGCGATGGTGCGCATGGCCATGCCGCCCTTGAGCTGGCGGGCCGGGCCGCAGCCGGTGCGGATGAAGGGGGCCTTGGCCTGGGCGTAGTCACGGGCCAGCTCGCGGACCTGGGCGGCGGGCACGCCGGTGATCCTCTGCGCCTTTTCCGGCCGGTAGTCGGCCAGGCGGGGCAGGAGCTGGTCGAAGCCCAGGGTGTGGCGCTTGATGAACCTGTGGTCCAGGCGGTCCTCTTCCACCAGCACCTGCATCAGGCTCAGGGCCAGGGCCGCGTCGCTGCCCGGCTTGAGCATGAGAAAGGCGTCGGCGCGCTGGGCGGTGGCGTTCAGGTAGGGGTCGATGACCACGATGCGCGCGCCCTTCTTCTTGCGGGCCTCCTGGAAGAAGGGCCAGGCGTGCAAATTGGTGGTCAGGGTGTTGGCGCCCCAGATGATGATCAGGTCCGCGTGCACCGCCGACTCCACGTCGGTGCTGGGCCCGGCGCCCAGGCTCAGGGAAAAGCCGGCGCCGGCCGTGCTGGCGCAGATGGTGGGCAGCATGCGGCTGGCGCCCAGCTTGTGGAACAGGGCCGTGCCCGCGTTGCGGTGCACCAGGCCCATGTGCCCGGCGTAGAAGTAGGGCAGGATGGACTCGGCCCCGTAGCGCTCGGCCGCCTCCTCTAGGCGCTGCTGCAGCAGGTCCAGGGCCCGGTCCCAGGTTATCTCCTTGAAGCGGCCGCTGCCCTTGTCCCCGTCGCGCAGCAGGGGCTTGGTCAGGCGCTGGGGCGAGTGCACCCGCGTTGGGTAGTGCCCGGCCTTGGCGCAGAGGAAGCCCTGGGTGAAGGGGTGGTCCGGATCGCCCTTGACCGACACCACCCGGCCGCCCTCCACCTGCACCAGCCAGCCGCAGGTGTCCGGGCAATCGTGGGGGCACACCGCGGGTTTGCTCTGGGCCATAGCTGCTCCTGACTGAGTACCGCGCCTGCTCTCGGGGCCATGTTAGTAGATTGCGCGGCCGCGGTAAAGACGGCTGGCGAAGGCCGTTGACCCCGCCCGCCCTATTGCCTGATAATTGAACTATAAGTACAGCACCAGGTGGGGACGCCGCACACTGCCGGACGCCTTTTCTCCCCTGGCCGCTAGGTCATCCTGCCCTGATCCGCCCTCGGTGTTCCGGCCTCATCCCGCACCCGCCCCGCCCGCGCCCCTTGAGCGCTCCTTTTGAACGCCCGGTGCCGCGACCCTTCATCTCCGCCGCCGCAGGCAGTCGACCGGCCGCATGAACTGGCCCCAACCCCTGGCAAGGAGGATGAGCATGGCACGCAAGACCCGGCGCACCAAGCCGCACGAGATCACCTACCAGACCCTGGGCGAAATCTGCGACCTGATCAGCTCCGCCGATAAGCTGGTCAGGGTGGCCCAACTCACCGTGGCCCAGCTCCAGGCCAAGATGGGGCTTAAAGGCTGCGCCCTGATGCTGCTCAACCGTCGCACCCGCCAACTGGAGATGGCCGCCTCCGAGGGGCTGAGCCAGTCCTACCTGAGCAAGGGCCCCCTCAGCGCCAGCAAGTCCATCGCCGACTCTCTCAAGGAGGGGCCGGTGGCCATCTTCGACGTGCGCGACGACCCCCGGCTGCAGTACCCCGAGGAGGCCAGGCGCGAGGGCATCGCCTCCATCCTGAGCGTGCCCCTGGTCCTGCGCGGCCGGCCCCTGGGCGTGCTGCGCCTGTACACCGCCGAGCCTTGGGAGTTCACCCTGGCCGACGTGAACTCCGTGCAGGCCGTGGCCCTGATCCTGGCCCTGGTCCTGGACGGCCTGCGCGTGGCCGGGGCCTACAAGACCTCGGTGGAGGCGCTCAAGGTGCTGCGCCCGGCCTCCACGCCCCGCAAGCGCACCCTGCACGAGTAGGGCCAGCAAAGGAGGGCCGTCTAAACCATTCCAGGGACAACCCGGGCCGCCGCGCCCGGTCAGCAAGGGCCGTTTTCGCCGACCTTGGGCGGGGCGGCCCTGCTTATGCCCGCCGGCAATAAAAACTCTTTTCTGTACCGCGCCCTGGCCTCAGAATTATTAACAGCCACTTGAGTGGGAGGAATGACATGAACAGCAATGTGGCCTGGGAGACGGATTGGAATGCGGCCCTGGCGCGGGCCCGTGGTGAGGGGCTGCGGATCCTGTTGAGCTTCCACAAGCCCGGCTGAACCGGCTGCGCGCACATGGATGCCGTGACGTATCCAGATCCGGAGCTGGCGGCCTTCTTCAACCGCGAGGTGGTGCCCCTGCGCCTGGCCTTTGACGACCAGCCCCTGGCCGAGCGCATGCACCTGCGCTTCACGCCCTATTTCCTGCTGCTGGACGCCCAGGAGCGGCTGCACCGGCGGGAGCTGGGCTTTCTGCCGCCGGGGGAGCTGATCCCCTGGACCCTGCTGGGCCTCACCGCGGCGGCCATGTACGACCGCGACTGGGACCAGGCCCAGCGCCTGGGCCAGCGTGTGCTGGACCAGTACCCCAGCAGCTTCGCCGCGCCCGAGGCGGTCTTCCTGCGCGGCATCAACCGCTTCCTGGCCAGCCAGGACCGCCGCCACCTCAAGGAGCTCTTGGAGGTGCTGACCGAGCGCTACCCCCGCTCCATATGGACCCTCAAGGCCCAGCCCTGGGCCAAGCTGAAGTAGGCCGGCGGTACGCTTTGACTTAGTGGTTAGGGAACGGCCATCCTGGATTCAGAAGGCCCGCTGACGGGAGGTGTTGCGTGTAGGCGCCCGGGAGCCGAGGCCCCCTGCGTTTCCAGCGGGCCTTCTCTATTTTTACGGGCGCGATTTGTAGAGCCTCGGCTCGCTCTATTACACCATAGGGGCCCAGCCGCGCTTTTCAACCAAAACGCCTTTTGGTTGAAAACAACGGCCAGGGATCCGCGGCCGTTGAATCGATCCGCGCGGCCCCAAGCCCTTGCCGCCGCTTATCCGCCCTTGGCTACCTGTCCCCGCCCTTGACCAGCACCGCGGCCCGTGACATGGCCACCGCGGGCCGGGCCACCAAGGACAGGCCCTGCTCCTGGGCCAGGGCCAGGGTCTCTTCGAATTCCTGAGCGGTCACGTGCATCTTGGGCTCGGCAATAAACAGATGCCCGCCGTCGCGCAGCAGCTCCCGCACCTGGTGCAGCAGCCGGCCCTGGTCCGGCACCTCGTGCATCATCCAGAAGGTCAGCACCAGGTCCAGCTGGCCAGCCAGGTCCGCGGCGGCCAGGCTGTCCTTCTGCGCCTGCCGGGTCACTATGCGCCCGTCCAGGCCGGCCCGGCGGCTGCGGCGCCGCACCGCGGCCAGCATGCGCTCCTGCAGGTCCAGGCTGTAGACCCGGCCGCCGCGGCCCACCAGCCGGGCCAGGCCCAGGGAGAAGTAGCCCAGGCCGCAGCCGATGTCCGCGGCCTTGCCGCCGGGGCCGAGGTAGGGCCCGAACATCTTGGCCGGGTTGTGCACCAGCCGGCGCAGGGGGTTGTCGAAGGTGTAGGCCAGCCACCAGGGGCAGACGTGCTCACCACTCACTGCCGATCTCCTCGGGCCCGGAGTATGCACTGCCGCGCCGGCCCCACCGCAGCACCGCCCCGCAGATTACGCCTGCGGGCCAAGCCCAACAGCCCACCAGGGACCAAACCTATAGGTTAACAGAGCTGCCTTTCTCCCGGGCCGGGGCCAAGGCCCAGCGGTTGAGCAGCAGACCCACCACGCACCAGACTGCGACAACGGCCCCGAACAAGCCGGGCGCGGCGATATAAAAAACCAGCGCCAGCAAGGCCAGCGCCAAAAAAGCCGCCGCAGCCAAAAGCAGTGCCATTGCTTCAAGCATTATACCGGCCCCCCATAAAAAAAGCGGAGCCCCGTTGGGAGCCCCGCTGCGCTGCTCTTTTATCGCCGGCCCTACAGCCGCATGGGCATGATCACCGAGATGAAGCCCTCGTCGGCCTCGCCCTTGATCAGGCAGGGGTGCTGCTCGTCCACGAAGCCCAGGGTGACCTCCTCGGAGCGCATGGCCGCGCACAGCTCCATGAAGTAGCGGGCGTTGAAGCCCACGGACAGGGCGTCGCCGTCGTAGTCCACCTCCAGGGCCTCGCGGGCCTCGCCCAGGTCCGGGTTCTGGCTGATCACCTCCAAGAGGCCTTCCTTGAAGTCCAGCTTCACGCCCTGGAAGCGGTCCGTGGCCAGGATGGCCACCCGGCGCAGCACGTCGGCAAAGGCCTGGCGGTTGGCCACCACCGATTTCTTGATGACCTTGGGGATGACCACCTCGTAGTCCGGGAAGGAGCCCTCCTGGATGCGCAGGATCAGCTTGGATTGGTCCTGGGTCAGGGTGGCGTAGGACTGGCTGAGGCCCAGGCGCAGCTCCTCGGACTCCTCGGCCATCTTGCGCATCTCGGCCACGCCCTTGCGCGGGATGATCACCCCGTTGCCCAGGGACAGGTCCTCCATGCCCTCGAAGCTGCGGTCCACCAGGCTCAGGCGGTGGCCGTCGGTGGAGACGAAGCGCAGGTAGAACTTGTCGTCGCTCTTGCGCTGCTGCACGAACAGGCCGGCCAAGTTGTAGCGGGTGTCCTCCTGGGAGATGGAGAAGATGGTCTTTTCGATCATCTCGGCCAGGACCGGGCCGCCCAGGCTGAGCTGGGACATGCCCGCCACCTTGGGCAGGTTGGGGAAGTCCTCGGCCGAGAGCCCCACCAGATCGAAGCTGGCGCGCCCTGCGGACAGGTGCAGGAAATTATTGCTTTTCTCTTTTAGATAGATCTCGTCGGCCGGCAGCTCTTTTACGATCTCGTAAAGCTTGCGGGCCGGGACCGTCACCTTGCCCGGTTTGCTCACCCGGGCCGCGCACTCCCCCTTGAAACTGGTCTCCAGGTCGGTGGCCGCCACGATGAGGCGATCGCCCTCCGCCTCCAAGAGCACGTTGGACAGGATGGGCATGGAGGTGCGGCGCTCCACCACGGACTGGGACTTGCCCAGGCCCTTGACCATATCTTCCTTACGAACCGTGAGCTCCATCAAGTGTCACCTTTGGCCTGATATTAGAGCGGTTTTTCCTGGCCCACCTTAACCCATAACCAGGTAGGAGGGCAAGTGTTTGCCTGACCGCACGGGGCAAAAAACCCGCCTAGGTGTAAATGCTAAAGAGGTTGTTCACACGGTTCCAGTTTTGGAGACTGGTGGTTGAAGAGATCACCGGATCCAAACTGGGAGAGCCGCATGAGCAACCCTCATCAGAATGCCAGGACCAC
>JBFMFU010000098.1:0-4689 GCA_040751985.1 Thermodesulfobacteriota bacterium
GTGATGAGAGTCTCCCCGTTGAGAGTGTGAGTTGGGAGGAAGCGGTTGAGTTTACCCGCAGGTTGAATAAGGAGGAGGGGCTGAGGGCCGGCACCTACCGGTTGCCTACGGAGGGGGAGTGGGAGTATGCGTGCCGAGCAGGCAGCGGGACCCGGTACAGTTTTGGGGACAGCGAGTCTGCGCTTGGGGATTATGGCTGGTACGGGGGCAATTCAGGCGGGAGGCCCCAGCCTGTGGCCCGGAAGAAGGCGAACGCCTGGGGGTTGTACGACATGCACGGGAATGTGTGGGAGTGGGTGAGCGACTGGTACGGGAAGGATTACTATTCATCTTCCCCAACCGGCGATCCCCAGGGGCCGTCGTCCGGGAGCGGCCGGGTGGTCCGCGGCGGGTCCTGGGACAGCAATCCCAGGGCCCTGCGCTCTGCGATCCGCTACTGGTTCAGCCCTACGAACCGCATCAACTTCTTAGGCTTTCGTGTCGCCAGGATTTTTACCCCTTGACCCTTTACCCCTTTACCCCTTGCTCTTGCCGGTCGGCGTAGCCGACCGGCCGAAAATTTTTTGCATAAACCGAACCTGGTTTTTCGTCAATTTTTTATAAGGGGGCCGTCAATGCCATGATTAATTTTTCCTCTGACAACATAAGCAACCAAGAGCTTTACGAGATGTGCGCGGCCGGCGATGAATCGGCCTGGGAGTACGTCTACAACTACGTGCTCTCCGTGGCCCGCTGGCCCCGCTGGGGCCCGCGGGAAAGCCCTGAGGATTTGGCCCAGGCCATCGTGCTGCACCTTCTGGAAAAGGGCATGCGACAGGTGAGGCAGCCGGCCGCCTTTCGGGGCTACATACGCCGGGTGGCGGTGAACAAGATTCTGGACAGCTTCAAAAAGCGCATCCCAGATGGGCCCCGCCTGGATGCGCCCCAGGGGGAAGACGACGACTCGCCGGTCCTGGAACTGGCCTCCCCTAACCCAGACCCGGAGGCGCAGGTCATGGACAGGGACCTGCTGGCCAAGGTGGGCGCGGCCCTGCTCAGCCTGCCCGACTACTGCCGGCGGGTTTTGCCCCAATACTTCCGCCTGCGGCTGGGGATCATCGCCAGCTACCAGGAGCTCTCGAAAATCTTGGGAAGCCCGGTGGGCACCATATCCGCCCAGGTCAGGCGCTGCCTGGACTACGTTCTCCGGCAGCCCGGTCTCGCCGAGGGCCTGAGGGAAGCCTGAGCACATGAACACCTGCGACCAGATAGACCTGCTGGCCCTGGCCGAGGGCAGAGGGCCCACAGACGATGAGCGCGCTCACCTGGAGTCATGCCCCGGCTGCCGGGGGGAGCTTGACAGGCTGAGGCGCGGGTTGCCCCTCATGGATGCCTACTTTCGTGAGGCTCAACGGGGCGACTGCCCACGCAGAGAGGAGGTCCTGCTCCAGCTTGTTGAGCAGGGCGGGGATTTGTCCCCTGAATTGCGGCAGCACCTGGAGGGCTGCCCGTCCTGCGCCCAGGCCGTGCTGCTGGCCATGGATTTCGAGGGGGAATTCAGGGAACCCCGCCGAGGCGCATCCCTACCCGGCCCTATCGGGGCCAGGGTCGAGGTCCTGCGCAAGGAGAGGCTGGCGGCCCGCACCAAGGCGGCGCTGGAGAGCCTGGCCGCCAAGGGCAAGCAGGGCCGGGAGTGGGTCAACCGCACGCTGGAGCGGGCCCTGTCCGGTGGCCTGCCAGCCGCCGCCCCGGCCGCCCCGGATGACCTGACCAAGGCCAAGGATGAGAAGCCACGCAAGAAGACCGACCAGGGGCATGATCCCAAAGGGGGGGGCGAGGAGAACCCTTGAGGCGGTTGGGCTCCAAGACGGCGGAGGCAAAAAGCACCCATTTGCGGAAATGGAAATTCTTGCTCCTGCTGGCTTTGGTTGCGGCCTGGTGGATCAAGGTGCAAAGCCTGCCCATGCTGGCGCTGCAGGAACGGCTGCTGGCCGGCCTGAGCTACCTCTACTCACTGCTGCTGGTGGGGGCGGCGGTGTTCTTTTTTGCCCAAGGCAGGCGGCTGCGATCATACGCCGCCGGGGAGATTCAAGAGACTGCGGTTGGATGGCGCTTCATCCTGGAGGAGCCCAGCCGGGCCCCTCGTCCAGCGAGCCTGTCAGGTGGCGAGATGTTGGTGGGCCGCGATGAGCAGGCAAGGCTGCGCCCCGACGACCCCAGGGTCTCGCGCAGGCACTGCCGGATCTTCGTGAAGGGGGGCAGGCTTTTTGTTCAGGACCTTGGCAGCGCCAACGGCACCTGGCTGCAGGGGCGCCGCTTGGGGCGGGACCCAGCCGCCTTGACGCTGGGCGATGTTCTCTTTCTTGGGGGGCCGCAGTCTGGCTGCCGCATCACCATTGCAGAACGGAGCAACAGATGAAATTCGCGGTGAGAACCCACACCGGTTTGGTCAGGGAGCGCAACGAGGATGCGGTGCTGGCCCTGCCGGCGTTGGGGCTGTTCATGGTGGCCGACGGCATGGGCGGCCACGATTTCGGGGCAGAGGCCAGCGGCATAGCCGTGGAGCGGGTCCGGCGCGAGGTGGAGCGGGCCAGCAAAACGTTGGACCTCGATGGCATGGCCCAGGTGCTGGAACAGGCCCTGCATGCCTCCCATGATGACATCGTGTCTTTTTCGCGGCAACGGGCCGCGGGTCAAACCATGGGTACGACAGCCACCGTTGTCTGGCTAAGATACGGCCGGGCGGCTGTGGGCCATGTGGGAGACAGCCGTCTGTACAGGCTGCGCCAGGGAAGCCTGGAGCAGCTCACCAGGGACCACACCCTGATTCAGGACGCCATGGACATGGGGCGGATCAGCGCCGAGCAGGCCGAAGACAGCCCCTACCGCAACGTGCTCTCCCGGGCTCTGGGCAGCGAGGGCCGCAGCCAGCCAGACATTTTTACCCTGGATCTGATGCCGGATGACCTTCTGCTGTTGTGCACAGATGGGCTGGACAAGGTGCTTAGCGACGCCGAGATCACAGCCGTCCTTGCCTGCCCCGGGACGGACTTGCAAAACAGGGCCGCAATGCTGGAAGAAATGGCCCTGGCGCGCGGCGGACCGGACAATATCAGCCTGATCCTGGTGGAGGAGGCGCCTGAGGATTCCTTTCACCAGGCGGAGGCGCCTGTGCAAGCCAACTGATCGCCGTCTGGAAGAAGGGTTTATGGCTGACCAGGGTATCAGACCCCGCCCCTTGGCGATTCTATTCGTGGCCATCCTCTGCGTGGCCCTGGGGCTGGCCCTGGTTTTAGCCATCCTGGCCCAGCAGAACCGCCTACCCGAGGCCGGCCCCCTGGGGAGCTTGTTCGCGGCCGACCAGCAAGGGAGCCGGCAGGCCTGGTTGGCCCTGGGAGGGGCCGTGCTGGCCTGCTTTTGCCTGAGCGCCGTGGCCTTGCGTTGGGCGGCGCCGGGGCACGATCCTCTGATTCTGGCCGCGGTGTTCATGCTGAGCGGCCTGGGCCTCATACTGCTGGTGCGGCTTTCTCCGGAGGTCGCTGCGGCCAGGCGGCAGGCGCATCTGGCCGGTATGGCGGGCAGGCAGGCCGGTTTCATACTCGCGGGCCTGGCGGTTATGGTGGCCGCGGCCTGGCTCACCCGGCCATCGCTTTTGGCCCGCCTGGCCAGGCGCCGCTATTTCTACGCCCTGTTGGCCGTGCTGCTCATTCTGGCCACCGGCCTGTTCGGCCGAGAGATCAACGGGCGCCGCCTCTGGATTCCCCTGGGCCCTCTGACCCTGCAGACCGTGGAGATCGCCAAGATACTGGTGGTGCTCTTCGCCGCCGGCTATTTCGCGGAGCGGAGAGCCTACCTGAAGTCAACGCCAGGGGACAGGACCGCGCACATGGCCAGGGTCCAGGTGCTGGGTCCATTCCTGGCCACGGTGGGTTTTTGCCTGCTGCCCATTTTTTTCCAGGGTGACCTGGGCCCCACTCTTTTGCTTACCCTGCTCATGGTGGTCACGTTCTACATGGGCGGGGGGCGGGGCTGGTGGGCTCTGGCAGCCCTGGGCGCTGTTGCTGCGGTGGCCGCGGTGGCTTACCAGGCGGGTTGGCCTTCCATGGTACGAACCCGCCTTGACATGTGGCTCGCACCCTTTGCCTACTCAGAGGTTCTTAGCCGGGCCCACTGGTCCGTGGCCTCTGGCGGTCTGCTGGGCATGGGGCTGGGTCAGGGTTTCAGCGCCAAAATACCGGTGGTGCAGTCCGACTTCAGCTTCGTGGTGGTCTGCGAAGAGCTGGGCCTTGCGGGCGGCCTTGCCGTATTGGGATTTTACGCCCTGATCGTGTGGCGGGGCCTGGCCGCGGCCGCCAGGCAGCCTGACGCCTATCGTTCACTGCTCGCGGGCGGGCTGGTGGCGATGCTCGCCATTCAGGCGCTGATAATCATCGGCGGCAATGTCGGACTGCTGCCACTTACGGGAATAACCCTGCCTTTGGTAAGCTATGGCGGTAGCTCTCTCCTGGTGGGCTTTGCCGTAATGGGGGTGCTTATTAAACTTTCATCCTATCCCGGTAAATAAAGGTGGCCCTTGTCATGAGGCGCTGTTCACAATGCGGAAAAGTAAATCCTGAGGGTGCGTATCGTTGCGGGTTTTGCGGGTTGGAGCTATCGGGCCCGTTGTCCGGCAAGACGGGCCCGTTGTCCGGCAAGACGGGCCCGTTGTCC
>JBFMFU010000099.1:0-13981 GCA_040751985.1 Thermodesulfobacteriota bacterium
CGCCGAGACCAAACCCACGCCCGCGCCCCGGCCCGCGGCCCCGGCCGCCAAGAGCCCCCAGCCCGCCCCGCCGGCGGCCAAGGCCCTGGCCCCGGCCGGCCGCCGCTTCACGGTGCAGGTGGCCTCCTACCAGGATCGCGACCAGGCCCTGCACCTGGTGCGCCGCCTGCAGGACAGCGGCCTGCCGGCCTACATGCAGCCCAGCGACGTGCAGGGGGTGGGCCGGCGCTACCGGGTGCGGGTGGGCAGCTACCACGAGATGGACGCGGCCCAGGGCGTGGCCAGCCGCTTGCGCCTGCAGCAAAAGCTGCCCGCCTACGTCACCCGCCAGGATTAGGCCCGTACATTTCATGGAAGCCGGGTAGTACTGTTCCTTAAGCTTTATTTCCGCGGCGGTTAAAAAAATCTCTGCTATTAGCCGGGTGCGACTTGCACTCTGGCCCGGCACAGCCAGCCGCCGGCAGACAAGGCGGCCCAAGGCTTGGGCCGCCAAGGTCCTTGGGCGGGAGCATTGATGGCCGGCGAAGGCAGGCGGCCTCTCGACCCGCTTTGCCGCCGGCGGCTCGCCGGGGCGAGCGAGCGCCGCAGGTGTAGGCAAACCTACATCCAGGCGCGAGCGAAGCCAGCAACGCAGTATGCCGGCGGCTGGCGAAGCCGGACGGCCGGGGTTGTCAGCCCTGGGGCGCTGTGTCACCATTGTTCCTAGGCCCTGCGGGGCCCCCTGGCGAGGCAACCCCGGCTCTGAGGTGAGGCGATCCATGAAAGCATTCGGCAAAACCTGGCTCTGCCTGGCAGTGGCGATGCTGGCGGCCCTGGCCCTGGGCGCGGCGGCCGCCGAGAACCAGAGCCCGACCCCGCGGGTGACTAACGCCCTGGGCATGGAGTTCGTCCTGATCCAACCCGGCAGCTTCATGATGGGCGCCCCGCCCAGCGAACCCGGCTTCCAGCCCAGCGAGACCCTGCACAAGGTCACCATTAGCCGGCCCTTTTACATGCAGGCCACCGAGCTGACCCTGGGCCAGTGGCGGGCGGTGATGGGCCGCGGCTTCATGGGCATGCACCGGGGCGCGGACAACCTGCCGGTGGCGCAGGTCTCCTATCACCAGGTGCAGCGCTTCCTGGAGCTGCTCAACCGAAAGGGCCTGGGCCGCTATCGCCTGCCCAGCGAGGCCGAGTGGGAGTACGCCGCTCGGGCCGGCAGCCAGACCGCCTACCCCTGGGGCGAGGGCATCTCCTGCCAGAACGCCATGTACGCCAACAACCCGGCCCAGCGCAACGACTGCGCGCGCTATTACGAGCGCCGGGGTCTGGAGTCGGCCTCGCCGGCCCCGGTCAAGAGCTTCCCGCCCAACGCCTGGGGCCTGTACGACATGAACGGCAACCTCTGGGAGTGGGTGGCCGACTGGCTGGGGAACTACCCCCAGGGACCGGTCAGCGATCCCCTGGGCCCGGTCGAGGGCACCTGGCGGGTGCGCCGGGGCGGCTCCTGGTTCGGCGGCCCTTTGATGCTGCGTTCGGCCAACCGCAACTTCGCCCACCCCGCCTCCAAGTACACCACCCTGGGCTTCAGGCTGGTCAAGGAGATCCCCTAGGCCCGGCCCGGCCCGCCGCGCGGCCCTGCTTTGACCAACCCGCCCGGCCGCGCTAGAATAGCCCACGCATTTTTTTGGGAGGCTGGAATGATCCGCAAGGCCCGGGTACAGGACGTGCGCTTCATCCACGGCCTGCTGGCGCGCTACGGCCAGGAGGGCCTGCTCTTGGCCCGGCCCCTCACCGAGCTCTACGAGCTGCTGCGGGACTTCGTGGTGGCCGAGGACGACCAGGGCGTGCTGGTGGGCACCTGCGCCCTGCACCTGTGCTGGGAGGACCTGTGCGAGGTGCGCTCCCTGGCCGTCTTGCCCGAGCGCAAGGGCCAGGGCTGGGGCCAGCGCCTGGTGGAGGCCTGCTGCTCCGAGGCGGTGACCCTGGGCTTTGGCAAGGTCTTCGCCCTGACCTACGTGCCGGAGTTCTTCGCCCGCTTCGGCTTCGCCCAGGTGGACAAGAGCCGCCTGCCCAACAAGATATGGTCCGACTGCCTGAGCTGCGTAAAGTTCCCGGACTGCGACGAGATCGCCATGCTGCTGGAGTTGTGACCGTGGAGCTGAGCCGCGCCCTGGAGCTGGCCCAGGCCAAGCTGGCCAGCGCCACCTGCGCTGAGTGGGAGGTGATGGCCCTCTTTAGCCAGAGCATCTCCATCGGGGTGCGCGGCCAGGAGCTGGACAAGTTTCAGCAGAACCAGAGCCTGGGCCTGGCCCTGAGGGTAATCAAGGACGGCCGTCTGGGCTTCTCCTATGTCATGGGCGGGGACGAGGCGGCCCTGAGCGAGGCCGTGGGCCAGGCCCTGGCCTCGGCCGCGGCCAGCGACCCGGAGCCGGCCCTGAGCCTGGCCGGCCCGGCCGGCCGGCTACCCGCGGTGGAGGTCTACGACCCGGCCCTGGCCCAGGAGCCGGTGGAGGCCAAGCTGAGCCGGGCCCGGGAGTTGGCCGCCGCGGCCCTGGCTGCGGACCCGCGGGTGGTGCACGTGCAGCCGGCCGAGTTCTCTTCGGCAATGAGCACCCTCCATCTGTGCACCTCCGGCGGCCTGGATTTCCGCCACCAGGGCACCCAGGCCGCGGCAGGGGCGGTGGCCATGGCCAGCCAGGACCACGAGCAGGAGATGGGCTGGGAGGGGCACAGCGCCCGCTTCCTGGCCGAGCTGGACATCCCGGCCCTGGGCGCGGCCGCCGGGCGCAAGGCGGCGGCCTTCCTGGGGGCCCGGCCGGTGGCCGATGGCCGCTACGACGTGCTGCTGGAGAACTCGGTGGCGGTGCAGTTTTTGGAGCTGCTGGCCGAGTCACTGAGAGGCGACAACCTGCTCAAGGGCCGCTCGCTACTGGCCGGCCGCCAGGGCCAGCCAGTGGTGAGCCCCCTGGTGAGCATCATCGACGACGGCCTCTACCCCCGCGGCCTGGGCACCGCGGCCCTGGACGACGAAGGCACCCCCCAGCAGCGCACGGTGCTGGTGGAGGGCGGCACGCTCCAGGGCTTCATCTACGACCGCCTGTGGGGGGCCCGGGCCGGCCGGGCCAGCACCGGCAACGCCATGCGCGCCTCGCTCAAGACCCCGCCCGGGGTGGGCTTCAGCAACCTGTATCTGGCCCCCGGCAGCCAGAGCCCGGAGGAGCTTACCGCCGGCCTGACCCGGGGCCTGGTGATCAGCGAGATCATGGGCGGGCACACCGCCGACCCGGTCAGCGGCCAGTTCAGCTTCGGCGCCGCCGGCCACCTGGTGGAAAACGGCCGCATCTCCCGGCCCGTGAAGTCCATCGCCATGGCCGGACAGGTGCTGGAGCTGTTCCAGGCGGTACAAGCGGTGGGCAGCGATCTCAGGTTCTTCGGGCGCTCCGGAGCCCCCTCCCTGCTGGTGGGGGGCATGTCCATCAGCGGCCCTGGCTAATGGTAACTATTTGCATTCTCTATGTTAATTTAAATATATCCTACCCGAAACCATAAGGTTGACTCGGGGGTGGCGTTCATGATATTTCTGCCCCCATCAACCGCGTCTCCCCTCGCTGGGAATCGTTATCGTTAGCTCGGCCTCGGCCATCAAGTTAGGTTTGCAATGGCCAAGAAGCTTACTATCCTGATTTTCCCAGAGGAGGGCAGCGGGCAAGTAAAGCGGCTGTCCTTCCCTCGTTTCCTGGTGCCCCTGGTCCTGGGCGTGCTGTTAGGCGCCCTGGGCCTGGCCGGCTACTGGTTCAGCCGATATCAGGACGTGTCCTGCGAGCTGCCGGTGCTCAGGGCCCACCTCAACCAGGGCCAGCGCCAGCAGGCCCAGATACAGGCCTTTGCCCAGCGCCTGGAAGAGCTCAAGGGCCAGATGGCCAGCCTCAAGGAGTTCAACCGGCGCCTGCGGGCCATGGCCAACCTCAAGCCCATCGCCCCCAAAGACGACGCCTTCGGCGTGGGCGGCCGCGAGGGCGCGGCCAGCGGCCCGGGCATCCGGCTGTCCACCACCAGCGGCGAGCGCCGCCTGCAGATGCTGCAGCGGGACCTGGACCGCCTGGGCGCCGAGAGCGAGGCCGAGCTGCAGGTGCAGCGCCACCTGGCCCGCTTTTTGGTGGAGCGCCGCTCCATCCTGGCCGCCACCCCCTCCATCTGGCCCACCCACGGCTGGGTGACCTCCGGCTTCGGCCGGCGCGTCTCGCCCTTTACGGGCAAGCCCAGCTTCCACGCCGGCATCGACATCTCCACGCGGGTGGGCACGCCCATCAAGGCCCCGGCCGACGGGGTGGTGACCTTCGCCGGCCGCGAGGGCGGCTTCGGGCTGATGATGGCCATCAACCACGGCCACGGCATCGTCACCCGCTACGCCCACCTGCACCGCTTCAAGGTCAAGGTGGGCGACAAGGTTAAACGGGGCCAGATCATCGCCGCCGTGGGCAACACCGGCCGCTCCACGGGCCCCCATCTGCACTACGAGGTGCTGCTCTCCGGGGTGCCCACCAATCCGCTCTACTACATCCTGGATTGATCCCCCGTGCCTGGGCGCGCGGCAGGCTGGAGCAACCCGGCCCGCCGGGGGTTTGCCCGCGTCCCGTCCGGCGGGTGTTGATTTTTGAGCGCGATGCACCACAATAAGGGTCATGTTTAAACTCATCACCAAAATCGTGGGCAGCAAGCACGAGCGCGAGCTCAGGCGCCTGCAGCCGCTGGTGGAGGCCGTCAACGCCCAGGAGCCGGCCATGGAGGGGCGCAGCAACGCCGAGCTGGCCGCCCTGACCCCGGCCTTCAAAGAGCGCCTGGCCGCCGGCGAGACCCTGGATCAGCTCCTGCCCGAGGCCTTCGCCGCGGTGCGCGAGGCGGCCCGGCGCACCATCGGCCAGCGCCCCTACGACGTGCAGGTCATCGGCGGGGCGGTGCTGCACGAGGGCAAGATCGCCGAGATGAAGACCGGCGAGGGCAAGACCCTGGCCGCCACCCTGCCGGTGTACCTGAACGCCCTGTCCGGCCGCGGCGTGCACGTGGTGACGGTCAACGACTACCTGGCCCGCCGCGACGCCCAGTGGATGGGCGCCATCTACAAGTTCCTGGGCTTGAGCGTTGGCTGCATCGTGCACGGGCTCAGCGACCAGGAGCGCCAGCAGGCCTACCGGGCCGACGTGACCTACGGCACCAACAACGAGTTCGGCTTCGACTACCTGCGCGACAACATGAACTTCGAGCTGGAGCAGATGGTGCAGCGGGAGTTCAACTACGCCATCGTGGACGAGGTGGACTCCATCCTCATCGACGAGGCGCGCACCCCGCTGATCATCTCCGGCCAGGCCGAAAAATCCACCCAGCTCTACGTGCAGGTGGACCGCATCATCCCCCGCCTGCAAAAAGAAGCGCACTACACGGTGGACGAGAAGAGCCGCACCGCCTCTCTCACCGACGAGGGCGTGTCCCGCTGCGAAAAGCTGCTGCACGTGGACAACCTCTATGACCCGCGCTACATGGAGCTGCTGCACCACATCACCCAGGCCCTCAAGGCCCACACCCTGTTCAAGCGCGACGTGGACTACATCGTCCAGGACGGCGAGGTGGTCATCGTAGACGAGTTCACCGGCCGCCTGATGCCCGGCCGGCGCTACTCCGAGGGCCTGCACCAGGCCCTGGAGGCCAAGGAGAAGATCAAGGTCAAGAGCGAGAACCAGACCCTGGCCACCATCACCTTCCAGAACTACTTCCGCATGTACGACAAGCTGGCGGGCATGACCGGCACCGCCGACACCGAGGCCGAGGAGTTCAACAAGATCTACAAGCTGGACGTGATGGTGGTGCCCACGCACATGCCCATGATCCGCGCCGACCACCCGGACTCGGTCTACCGTACCGAAAAAGAAAAGTTCGAGGCGGCGGTGCAGGAGATACGCCAGCTACACACCAAAGGCCAGCCGGTGCTGGTGGGCACGGTGAGCGTGGAAAAGTCCGAGATGCTGGCCGCCCGCCTCAAGCGCCTGGGCATCCCACACACGGTGCTCAACGCCAAGCAGCATGCCCGCGAGGCCGAGATCGTGGCCCAGGCCGGCCGCAAGGGCCAGGTGACCATCTCCACCAACATGGCCGGCCGCGGCACCGACATCGTGCTGGGCGGCAACCCCGAGTTCATGGCCAAGAGCCAGGCCGACCCCGAGAGCCAGCCCCAGGAGTACGCCGCGGCCCTGGTCAAGTACCGCCAGCAGTGCGGGGCCGAGCGCGAGGAGGTGCTGGCCCTGGGCGGGCTGCACATCCTGGGCACCGAGCGCCACGAGAGCCGCCGCATAGACAACCAACTGCGGGGCCGCTCCGGCCGCCAGGGCGACCCCGGCTCCAGCCGCTTCTTCCTGTCCCTGGAGGACGACCTGCTACGCCTGTTCGGCAGCGACCGCATCAAGGGCGTGATGGGCAAGCTGGGCATGCAGGAGGGCGAGCCCATCGAGCACAACCTGATCAGCAAGGCCATCGAGAACGCCCAGCGCAAGGTGGAGGGGCGCAACTTCGAAATCCGCAAGCAGCTACTCGAATACGACGACGTGCTCAACAAGCAGCGCGAGGTGATCTACGCCCAGCGGCGCATGGCCCTCAGCGGCGAGGGGGTCCACGAGTCGGTGCTGGACATGATGGAGGAGCTGGTCTCCCAGGTGGTCCTCTCCTACGCCGACGAGAACACCCCGGCCAGCGAGTGGGACCACAAGGCCCTGGCCGACGCCCTGGCCACCACCTTCGGCCTGCGCTTTGCCCTGGGCGACCCCGAGGGCTGGACCGCCCAGGGCTTGGTAGACACGGCCCTGCAGCAGGTGCAGACCCACTACCAGGGCAAGTTCGACCTCTACGGCCAGGACACCATGCTGCAGCTGGAGCGCTGGATTCTCCTGGAGCGGGTGGACAGCCTGTGGAAGGACCACCTGCTGAACATGGACTACCTCAAGGAAGGCATCGGCCTGCGCGGCTACGGCCAGAAGGACCCCCTGCGCGAGTACCAGCGCGAGGGTTATGAGATGTTCTCCGACATGGTCGAGCGCATCAAGAGCGAGACCATCGGGGGCCTGATGCGGGTGCAGATCGCCTCCGAGGCCGACGTGGCCGCCCTGGCCCCCGAGGAGGACCCGGCCCTGGCCTACTCCGGCGGCGAGGCGGCCGCGCCCGAGCCCCAGCATCGCCAGGGCCAGAAGGTGGGCCGCAACGATCCCTGCCCCTGCGGCAGCGGCAAGAAGTACAAGAAGTGCTGCGGCCGCAAGTAGCTCAGGCCGGCCGCTTGCGGATGTAGATGAACCAGTAGACCAGCCCCACCATGCCCGAGCCGCCCAGGATGTTGCCCAGGGTCACGGGCAAGAGGTTCCCCCAAAGAAAACGGCCCCAGCTCAGGGCGGCGTAGGCCTCCGGGCCCGCGCCCAGCCCTTGCCAGAACTCCGCCGGCGCGCCGGCCTTGATGAACAGGGCCAGGGGCACGAAGTACATGTTGGCGATGCAGTGCTCAAAGCCGGCAGCCACGAAGGCGCTGATGGGGAGGATGATGGACAGCACCTTGTCGGCGGTGGTCCGGGCGCTGTAGCACAGCCAAATGGCCAAGCAAACCAAGGCGTTGCACAACACGCCCAGGGCCAGGGCCTGGCCCCAGCCATAGGCGCACTTGGCCGCGGCCGCGCCCAGCAGCACCCGCCCCACCCCGCCGCCCCCAAAGGCGTATTGGCCGCTAACAAACACCAGGGCCGCGATGGCCAGGGCGCCCAGGAAGTTGCCCAAATAGACCAAGACCCAGTTGCTCAGCAGGCGCCGGCTGCTCACCCGGCCGCTGGCCCAGGCCATGACGATGAGGTTGTTGCCGGTGAACAGCTCGGCCCCGGCCACCACCACCAGGATCAGGCCCAGGCTGAAGGCCAGGCCGCCCAGCAGCCGGGCTGGGCCCCAGGCCATCTGGCCGGCGCCGGCCAGGGCGGTGCTGCAGAACACCCCGCCCAGGGCGATGAAGGCCCCGCCCAGCACTCCCAGGGCCAGGGTGTTGCGCCAACCCAGGGCGGCCTTGGCCACCCCGGTCTCCTCGGCCTTGAGGGCCATGTCTGCGGGCAGCAGGGCGTCGAAGCCCGCCCCCGCGGTCTGCTTGTCCGGCGCGGTCATCTCTCCCCCTCTCCGCGGGCGGCCGGCGCGGGCCGGCCATATCTAAATTCTAGACTGTTCGCCGCCTCCGGGGGATGGTATATCTGCAACCAGCGGCCGGGGCGTCCCGGCCGGTCAACGTGTACAGGCCCGGTTGGGAGGATTTAAGGCATGGATCAGCTACCCGAGCTGGGCAGCGCACCGCTGAAGACAGCGCCGGCGGTCAACCCGCTGGTGCCCGGCTTTATGGGCGCGGCGGCGGCCTGCGGCCTGCGCAAGGACGGCCGCCGGGACCTGGGCTTGATCGCCGCGGTGCGGCCGGTGCCGGCGGCCGGGGTGTTCACCACCAACCGCCTGCAGGCCGCCCCGGTGACCGTGTGCCGCGAGCACCTGACCACGGGCAAGGCCCGGGCCATCCTGGCCAACAGCGGCGGGGCCAACGCCGCCACCGGCGCGGCCGGGGTGGCCGCCTGCCAGAGCACCTGCCAGGCCGCGGCCCAGGCCCTGGGCTGCCGGGCGGCGCAGGTGCTGCCCTGCTCCACCGGCGTCATCGGCCAGCTGCTGGACGCGGACAAGGTGAACAAGGTGCTCCCCAAGCTGGCCCGCAGCCTGAAACCCGAGGGCCTGGCCGCGGCCGGCGCGGCCATGATGACCACCGACGCCTTCCAGAAGATGGCCCGCCGCGAGGCGGTGATCGGCGGCCGCTCGGTGACGGTGCTGGGCCTGGCCAAGGGCGCGGGCATGATCCGGCCGGACATGGCCACCATGCTCTGCTTCCTGCTCACCGACGCCGCGGCCACCCCGGCCGCCCTGGGCGCGGTGCTCAAGGAGGCGGTGGAGCTGTCGTTCCACCGCATCACCGTGGACGGCGACACCTCCACCAACGACACGGTGCTGCTGTTGGCCAGCGGCCAGGCCGGCAACCCGGAGCTGGACCGGGGCGACCCGGAGCTGGCCTGGCTGGCCGGGGCAGTGACCGCGGTGTGCCAGGAGCTGGCGGCCATGATCGTGGCCGACGGCGAGGGGGCCTCGCACCTGGTGCGGGTGCGCCTGACCGGCGCGGCGGACCACGACCAGGCCCGGGCCTTCTGCTACGCGGTGGGCCTGTCGCCCCTGGTCAAGACCGCCTTCACCGGCGGCGACCCCAACTGGGGCCGCATCCTCTGCGCGGCCGGGGCCGAGGCGGCCCGGGGCGGCCTGGAGTTCCAGCCCGGCCTGACCACCCTGACCATCGGCGGGGCGGTGGTGGCCCGGGGGGCCTCCTGGGCCGGGCCCGAGGCCGAAAAACGGGCGGCGGCGGCCATGAAGGGGCCGCGCTACGAGGTGCACCTGGACCTGGGCCTGGGCGAGGGTGAGTACTGGCTGCTCACCAGCGACCTGACCGCGGACTACGTGGCCCTAAATGCTGACTACCGTTCCTAATAGCCTTAGATCGCGGCCTTGCGGGCCGGCAGGGGCTATGATATTCTTCTGCGGTTAAAAATTACACACGCCCCCTGACGGGGGGCCCGGTGCCGGCTCGATCAGGGCCGGTGGGCCCGCCCGGCCTGAGGGGGGCGGAGGCAAAACCAAGACCGGAGGACAGACGTGGCTTACGTGACCATGCGTCAGCTCTTGGAGGCCGGAGTGCACTTCGGCCACCAAACCGGACGCTGGAACCCCAAGATGAAGCCGTACATCTTCGGGGCCCGCAACGGCATTCACATCGTTGACCTACAGCAGACCGTAAACTACTTCCGCAAGGCCTACGATTTCGTGGTGCAGGCCGTGGCCAAGGGCGGCGACGTGCTCTTCGTGGGCACCAAGCGCCAGGCCGCCGACATAATCCTCGAAGAGAGCCAGCGCTGCGGCATGTACTATGTCAACCACCGCTGGCTGGGCGGCATGCTCACCAACTTCCAGACCATCAAGCGCTCCATCGAGCGCTACAAGTGGCTGGAAGGCATCGTGGCCGACGAGAGCATCAACAGCTACCCCAAGAAGGAGGCCATGAGCCTGCAGCGGGAGCTGGCCAAGCTGCAGCGCAACCTGGGCGGCATCAAGGAGCTGAGCCGCCTGCCCGCGGCGGTGTTCGTGGTGGACATCAAGAAGGAAAAGATCGCGGTCAGCGAGGCCCAACGCCTGGGGATCCCGGTGGTGGCCATCGTGGACACCAACTGCGACCCCGAGGGCATCGACTACCTGATCCCGGGCAACGACGACGCCATCCGCTCCATCCGCCTGGTCACTGGCGCCGTGGCCGACGCGGCCAACGAGGGCCTGGCCCTGCGCGAGCAGCGCGGGGTGCGGCCGGAGGCCCAGGAGGTGCAGATGCCTGCGGACATGCCCGAGCTGACCGTGGGCCGCGCCGAGGAGCAACAGGGTCCGGAGGTGGTGGTGATCCGCAAGGGCGCCGCCGACCAGGACTAGCCCCGGGCCGGGTCCGCCTTTTGCCAACCAAACCAGCTTCGGGGTCTGCGGCCGCCCGCGGCCCGGACCCCGGCCCCAGATAAGGAGAGACACCATGAGCATCTCCGCGGCCATGGTCAAGGAACTTAGGGACAAAACCAACGCCGGCATGATGGACTGCAAAAAGGCCCTGGCCGAGTGCGCCGGCGACATGGAAAAGGCGGTGGACTGGCTGCGCCAGAAGGGCCTGTCCGTAGCCGCCAAGCGGGCCGGCCGCGTGGCCAGCGAAGGCCAGGTGGGCAGCTACATCCATGCCGGCGGCAAGCTGGGCGTGCTAGTGGAGGTGAACTGCGAGACGGACTTCACGGCCAAGACCGAGGAGTTCAGCGTCTTCACCAAGGACCTGGCCATGCACATCGCCGCCTCCAACCCCCTGTGCGTCAGCGCCGAGGGCCTGCCGGCGGACGTATTGGAGCGCGAGCGCGAGGTCTACCGGGGCCAGGCCCTGGAGCAGGGCAAGCCCGAGAAGCTGGTGGACAAGATCATCGAGGGCAAGCTGAAAAAGTTCGTGACCGAGAGCTGCCTGCTGAGCCAGGCTTTTGTAAAGGACCCTGACCGGACCATCGAGGACCTGGTCAACGAGCTGAGGGCCAAGACCGGCGAAAACGTGCAGATCCGCCGCTTCGCCCGCTTCGTGCTGGGCGAGGAGAGCTAGGCCCCTGAGCAGGGGAGGTTGCCGTGGGGGAGGCCCCGGCCTATAAACGGGTGTTGCTCAAGGTCTCCGGCGAGGCCTTGATGGGCCAGGCCTCTTTCGGCATCCAGCCCGAGGTGCTGACCTACGTGGCCGCCGAGCTCATGGACGCGCACCAGTTGGGCGTGCAGCTGGGCCTGGTGCTGGGCGGCGGCAACATCTTCCGCGGCGTCAGCCAGAGCGCCAAGGGCATGGACCGGGTGCAGGCCGACTACATGGGCATGCTGGCCACGGTGATCAACTCCCTGGCCCTGCAGGACGCCCTGGAGTCGCGCGGGGTGCCCACCCGGGTGATGAGCGCCATCAACATGCCCCAGGTGGCCGAGCCCTACATCCGCCGCCGGGCCCTGCGCCACCTGGAAAAGGGCCGCCTGCTCATCTTCGCCGCCGGCACCGGCAGCCCCTACTTCAGCACCGACACCGCCGCCGCCCTGCGGGCCGAGGAGATCGGCGCCGCCGCCCTGCTCAAGGCCACCCGGGTGGACGGCATCTACGACGACGATCCCCTAACCAACCCCGCGGCCAAGAAGCTGACCCGGGTCACCTACGACCAGGTGCTGGCCGGCCATCTCAAGGTGATGGACGCCACCGCCATCAGCCTGGCCCGGGACAACCAGCTGCCGGTGATCATCTTCAATCTGCTCACGCCGGGCAATATCAGGCGGGTGCTGACCGGACAAGAGGTGGGCTCACGGGTGGAGGTGTAGCCATGATCGAGGACGCCAAGAGCGAAGCCAAGGGGCTGATGGAAAAGGCCGTCGAGGCCCTGGGACGGGACTTCAACCGGGTGCGCACCGGGCGGGCCACGGTGTCGCTGCTGGATGGGGTGCGGGCCGACTACTACGGCGCGCCCACGCCGCTGAACCAGATGGCCAGCCTGTCGGTGCCCGAGCCGCGCCTGCTTCTTATTCAGCCCTGGGACCCCAAGAGCTGCGAGGCCATCGAGAAGGCCATCCTCAAGAGCGACCTGGGCCTGACCCCCAACAACGACGGCCGGGTGGTGCGCATCGCGGTGCCGCCCCTGACCGAGGAGCGCCGCCGGGACCTGGTCAAGGTGGTGCGCAAGATGGCCGAGGAAACCAAGGTGGCGGTGCGTAACGCCCGCCGCGACGCCAACGACCTCTTGAAGGAGTTCAAGAAGGAGGGCGAGATATCCGAGGACGACGCCCACCGCGGCCGGGACGAGATCCAGAAGATCACCGACCAGTTCGTGGCCAAGGTGGACGAGCTGCTGGCCGCCAAGGAAAAGGAGATCATGGAATTCTAGGCCGGATATTTCATGAGGGCTGGGTGGCATTAAACAACGAAACAGTCTTTATGGACCGGCATGAAAAAGGCATCGACGTTATCCGGGTACAGTTTGTATTCAGTCCCGGCACAGCCAGCCGCCGACAGACAAGGCGTCTGGCAAGCGAGGGCCGCAGGCGTAGCCAAAGCTACGTCGAGGCCCGAGCGCAGCCGGCAACGCCGTCTGGCGGGGGCTGGCGAAGCCGGACGCCCGGCCCTCATGGAATATCCGGGCTAGGCTGCTGCCCAGCCGCGACCCCGCCGCCCAGCGCCCCGGTCCGCCGCCGGAGGCGCCGGCGTCTTATGACGAGCCAAGGCGCCTCGTCTCTTGTAAAGTCTAATTATGGCCACCAAGGTTAAAACCACCTCCCCCCTGGACCGCCTGGACCGGAGCGCCCTGCCCCGCCACCTGGCGGTGATCATGGACGGCAACGGCCGCTGGGCCAAGGCCCACGGCTGGAGCCGGGTGCGCGGCCACGAGGAGGGCGCCGAGAGCGTGCGGGTGGTGGTGCGCTCCTGCCGGAGGCTGGGCATCGTCGCCCTGACCCTGTACGCCTTCAGCGAAGAGAACTGGGCCCGGCCCAAGGCCGAGGTGCAGGCCCTCATGCGCCTGCTGGGGCGCTTTCTCAAAGCCGAGCGCCAGGAGATGATCGACCGGGGCATCCGCCTGAACGCCATCGGCAACCTAGAGCGCCTGCCCAAGGCCACCCAGAAGCTCTTGGCCCAGACCATGGCCGCCACCAAAGACGGCCAGGGCATGGTGCTGACCCTGGCCCTGAGCTACGGCGGCCGCCAGGAGATCGCCCGCGCCGCCCAGCGCCTGGCCCGGCGGGCGGCGGCCGGGGAGCTGAAGCCCGAGCGCATCGACGAGGCGGCCCTGGCCGCGGAGCTTTACACCCACGACCTGCCCGAGTTGGACCTCCTGATCCGCACCAGCGGCGAGATCAGGGTGAGCAACTTCCTGCTCTGGCAACTAGCCTACGCCGAGTTCTACTTCACCGACATCCACTGGCCCGACTTCCGGGAGGCCGAGCTGGCCAAGGCCCTCAAGGCCTTTGCCCAGCGCCAGCGGCGCTTCGGCCAGACCGACGAGCAGTTGGCCGGAGGGCCGTCTTGAGCGACGAGCCCGCCGCCCGCCGCCCCATGAGCGGCCTGGCTTTGCGGGCGGCCAGCGGCCTGCCCATGGCCCTGATCGCGGCGGTGGCCGTGGCCCTGGCCCCCCTGTGGGTGCTGGCCGTCCTGCTGGCCCTGGTGGCCGGCCTGGCCATGTTCGAGTTCAGCCGCATGATGCTGCCCGGACCCTGGGGCCTGTCGGCCCTGTTGGGCCTGGGGCTGGCCGGGGCCATACCCCTGGCCGCCCTGGCCGGGGGCGGTGCCGCGGCCGCGGCCCGGGTCCTGGCCGCCCTGGCCGGCGATCTG